>JAJYGP010000071.1 GCA_021785035.1 Pseudomonadota bacterium | reverse complement strand
TGGCATCGATGGTGTTGCCAGTGCCGTTGACGGTGAGCTCACTGGAGCTGCTGGCATCGATGGTGCCGCTATTCAGATTGAGATTGTCCCAGGTGCCGGTGACACTGACGGTCTCTCCTGTGCTGGCGAGGTTCAGTGTGTCATAGGCACCCGTCACCGATACGCCCTGCCATGCGCTGCCGCCCACCTGGTTCAGGGTGGCGCTTTGGCCCGCCAGGGTGAGCGTATCTCCGCTCGCCTGGGCGGTGACGTCCACGGTGCCGCCGCTGACCGTCTCGCTCATGTTCGCGTTGGCCAGCACCAGGCTGCCCGTCCCATACACCGTGTCGCTACTGCCGGTGAGCGTCAACGCAGCGCCTTGCCCAAGGACCACCGCAGCGTTCGATCCGTTGAAGGTGGCGGTACCGGCCACAATCACCGTGTCACCACTGCCACTGGCCAACGTCAACGCAGCGCCTTGCTCGAGAATCACGATGTCGTTCGAGCCGTTAAGAGTGGTGGTGCCGGTCACGATCAGGGTGGATTCACTTGCTGTCGTCATACGCCATCTCCTTTAATGACTCGTCTACCGGATTTCGGTCGTTATTCCATATCATTGTGTCAACATCATATTGCATGACTGGGACAGAATTGCCTCGGGATGATGCTCGGACCCATGAACGTTTGCGAAAACGGCACACCATTAGTCGACGCACACAGGCGCGGGGCCTCCCGCTATAGCCAACATCACAAACCACAGCACGAATACCTGCGGAAAACATTGCGACCGGCGCAAACGGCTCGATAGACCCGAGATAGCCAAACAACCACGAGGCTGGGCGCGTCACCAACCCTAAAGACCCATGCAGGACCGATCCACGCAACCGCAGCGACGGAACATTTGGGCATCGGCGACTTCACGCAGGGATATACACGGAAATACAAAGGAATTGGGCTAAAGAGGGCCACCACCGATCCAACCAAAGCCCAAACAACGGGTCTGTCGAGCTCAACGACTCTTTGGCTTTGGCTCATGCGCGCGCCGATCTCGCTAACGTACAACCGGCTTGCTCTGCCGCGCCGATGACACGCGCCTGCCTTTCAGCCAGAAAATGCTGTCCGCCTCTGTCGGGAGGTCGCGTCAATGAAGGAGGGGTTGATTTTGGTGCTGTGCGGCCGCGAGTCGGCCGACCCTTTCGATCCATGTAAGGGCGCACGCCCATCCTCCTCTTTTTTTGTTTACGATTTTGTAACAAGCCCTAGCTGGGCTGGTGCGCTATCCTAGCAACACCACGGCCGAAACATATACAGCACTGGATATGCGAGGGTCAAGCGGTCGTGACAAAATGCGGATTTTTTTGGCACCACCCGCACAGCTCTTGACAGGCGCTGCTAAACTCAAGTTGTCTAGTCGGCCTAAAGACATTTCCTTTGGTATTCAAGCCTTTTGAGAAATCCGGTGGCGGCGTTCTGACTACACCACCAGCTGGTCGTTTAGAATACTTCCAGTCCGGTGCTTGTCTCCGGAGCGCTTTCGACTGCATCGTCACGGTAAAGGTCGGGCATCGTTGGCGCTCGATGTGCGGCACGTGTTGCGCGCGATCGTGGCGAGACCTGCGAGGAGCATCTGAAAGCGGTGAACGGGCGTGCCGTCCTCATGGCATCGACGCGCGACCTTATTCCGAAGACCGCCGGCATCGAGTAGTGATCTTGCTCCGTACATCATCGCCTCCAGTTTGCCAAGCCTTCATGCCATGATGTGAAGAGGGTGGGATATGCAGGCATCGCGGTGCGGGCAGGGCTACATCCGGACTTTAGGTGAGGCTTACAGCTTCTGTCCCTGGTGGAATGCGCTAAATAGCGTCTCATCACTTTCCCGCACTCGAAGTGCACTGGGGCAACCAGATTAAACAATCTACGGTCCCACCTGTCTTGCCATCGCGTCATGGTGGCCCGAAGCAACCGTTGAGACAATTTCCTACCCATTATTTTGGGTTAAGATCCGGGCCTCACTTTGCGCCTATATCGCGAAAATTTGTTAAGGCAGCTTTGATTCAAAGCGCCTCTGATGCAGTCCCTACGTAAGCCGTTATAATACAATGGCGCAACGCAAAAGGGATAAACCTTATGCGCCAGCGCACCTGAGCCACCGGTACCTTTGAGACCCATAGAAAGTGCATCTGTTTCGAGCAGTTTTTGGCGGACAGGGAGAAAGTTGCGCCCTCTGTCAGGCCCTCTGCGTGGTGATTGCGCCCTCGTACCCCCAGGGGAAGAACGGCAGCCCCCGGATGGGCTTGAGCACATGAGTCGTGTCTGTCAAGTTAATGGGATGGTCGCCCCCTCTTTTGGGCGCTTCTCGCTTAGGCGGATTCAACTGGTCGTCGCAACACCTTTGATCAAGGAGGTGTTCATGAGACGACCAGCACGGTTGGTGCATAAGTTGACAGGGCGAGGAGCGATGCGCTCGCCAGATGCGCCGCCGCATCGGCGTGAGATCGAGCGGCGATTCTGGGAGCAAATTGCAACAGGCATGACAAGCGAGAAGGTTGCAGCGGCTGTTGGCGTGTCGCAGGCAGTAGGATCTTATTGGTTCCGGCATCATGGTGGCATACCACTTTCCCTGTTGAGCCCGATATCCAGGAGGTACTTGTCGTTCGCGGAACGAGAAGAGATTGGACTATTTTCGTTCCAGGGCATCGGGGCACGAGAGATTGCTCGCCATATCGGGCGCAGCCCATCAATAGTTTTCTGGGAACTGACACGTAACGCTGCCACTTGTGGCGGCCGACTTGAGTATCGGGCCTCGGTTGCACAAGGGAAAGCGGAACGGGTTGCCAAAAGACCCAAGCCTTTGAAGCTGGTGACTAAGCTCCGGTTGCGCCACTACATACAAGACCGTCTGGAGGGCAAGGTTCGCGACGCTGAAGGCCGTGACGTTTTCGGGCCGAGGGGCGCGCCGTTCAAAGCGAGAAACAAGCCGCATCGCGGTGACCGCAAATGGGTCAAGGGTTGGTCGCCCGAACAGGTTTCCAACCGCCTACAGACCGACTTTCCAGAAGACGAATCCATGCACATCTTTTACGAAGCCATTTACCAGGCTTTCTATATTTAGGGCCGAGGGGCTTTCAAGCGCGGGCTTGTTCACTGTCTACGCACGAGGCGGGCGTTGCGCGCGCCTAGAAGCAGGTTACAAGCCAAGGCTTGGGCGCACGTTAGCGAGGGTCTGATGATTTCTAGCCGGCCTGCAGAAGCGCAGGACCGCGCTGTGCCGGGACATTGCCGGTGCATGTCAAGGCAGTTGTCACCTGAATTATGCGCTTTTGCGTTTCTCGTTTAACGGACCAAGAGCTGCGTGAGTCAGTGTCTCCTCCTCCGGATTGAGGGTTACGACCCCGATCAGGTCCCAATGACGCGTGTGTCGCGACCAGCGTCGTGGATGGCGGCTTTTGGCCTCCTGATACAGGGCATGACGGGCAGCCTGGATGGCGATGTCTTCTCCGGCATGGCGTTGTGCTGGGCTCACATAACGGATGCCACTGTGGGCATGGTCATGGTTATCGCCTTGCGCGCAGAGCGACCAATGCACGAAGGTGGCCGCCCAGTCGCGCGCGGATTCGAGATCCGCAAAGCCCCGTTCCGGGAACTCTGGCCGGTATTTGGCGGTGCAAAAAAGCGATTCCACGAAGGCGTTGTCGTCGCTGACGCGCGGTCGTGAGTAGGAGGGCTTTACCCCGAGCCAATGGAGCATGGCAAGCACCGTGGTGGCCTTGAGCGTTGCCCCATTGTCGCCGTGGAGCACGGGCTTGTCTCTCAGACCGTGGATCCCTTTCGCGGGCGCCGTACGCCGGGCGAGAGGCGCTGCGTGGTCAGAACCATCGGTGTCGGCGACCGTGGTGCCCACGACCTTGCGGCGGTAGAAATCGGGAATGAGATGGAGAGTAAACCCGCGTCCCGCGACCTCGGCCGGTCAATACGTCATATCCCAACACCAGACCTGGCGAGGGGCGGTGGCGATGTGGGTCGTGGGGGGACGGACAGGCCGCGGGGTCTTCGCTCGGCCGCGATGGTAAGTCTGCCTTGCCGAGCGCAAGACCCGGCTGAAGGTCGATTCACTGGCGAGATACACGCCTTCATCGGCGAGCTTCGGCACGATGCGTGCTGGCGGCATGGCTGCAAAGCGCGGCTCATTTGCGACCGTGAGCACTGCTTGGCGCTCGGCCGGGGACAGGGCATGGGCCGGCGTTGCGCGCCTGGCGTGAGGGCGAGCGTCTGCGCGGATTTCCCCTTCGGAGGCCTGCCAGCGCTGGAGCGCCTGACCAGTCAGCATACTCGGCATCTGCGTGATGAGTTCGGTGTCGGGCCTTAGACAGCAGCCGTCCTGGTGACTGTCGCCGGCGATAATCCCGGGTGCTTGCGAAGCGAGGCGGCGCTGGCGGCATTATGCGGGACAAACAGCCTGCCAGCATCGTCTAGCAAGACGACACGGCATCGCCTGAACCGGGTGGGGCGGCAACCGGTCTGCGAACAACGCCTTGTGGACCATTGCGATGATTCGTATGCGCGCTCATTTCAGGACACGGGCGTACGTTGAACGTCGCACCAAGGAAGGCATGTCCTGCAAGGAAATTCATCGCTGCCTGAAACGCTATATTGTGAGGAAACTGTATTCTCTGTTTCTGGCCGATTTACGACAGGCGACACTCGGCGCCTGACATAGGATCGTCGATGCCTGTTCGGGGCGTTTTTTGGCAGCCTGAAGCAAGAGCTTATTTACCGCACCCACTATGCCGCCCGTGAGGAAGCGCGGCGTGCTATTTTTGAATACAGCGAGGTGTTTTACAATCGGCAACGTTTTTACTTGGCGTTTGGGTACATGACCCAACGACGTTTGAGGACAGTGTTTTTTGGACATACGGTGTTCACGGAACTGGGGCAAGATTAGGTCTTTTTCATCAGTGTTTTCAGAACATTTCGGTCTCCTGTCACCAGAGCTTTGAGGTCGATTGGGGTGGCGCCATGCATAGTTTCAGTCTTTTACTGTTTACAGTCGTGCTTATGGCCTTGCACGCTTCGTGATCATGACCGCTTCCGTAGTCCAAGAATTTACACATAAGTCCGTTCATCAGCGCAAGATATTTTCATAACTATGAAACAACGCACATAAAGTTGTGGGCAATTGAAAGGTTTGTGGAGCAGTTACGGTTTACGGGTTCCCATTTCCGCAAGGACTAGCCGCATTTCGTCTAAGGGCTTAATATGCGCGTCATTCGTGATGGTTTTATTTTTATTCTGGGAGAGACTACCCATGCTGGGGCCTTGCAAAAACGGATACACTTACAAAACCCAATTTATGTTGCGACGGCCCCTTAAGTTTACGTTGTTTGGCGTAGCTTTCTTAAGGGTTCGGGCACCAAAGCGTGCGGTTAATTTGATTGACCGTCATGCGGCGGATGCACTGAATGCATCGTGTAGCGAGAGGGGTTGGGGAAAGGTCGGAGGACGGAATCGTGGCAGTTGATCCCCGGCCACAGACGGAGAAAGCCGCGCAACCGGTTTGGCCACCGACGCTGAGCATCCACCTACGCTTTCGGCCGTCGGTCGCCTTTCTGGGTATCCTCGCTGAGATGAACGCCCAGTTTTCGGACTGGACGGATGGCAGTTACGACTGGGCCGACCAAACGGTAGATTTTTTGCATTCGAAAAAGCCGCTACCAGATTTCGGAGAGGCGTTTTTGCGGACACCTTTGAGCCAACGTGCCTTGCGCGATCTTTTGCAGTTGGCGATCGCGCTGTTGTCGGGGGAGTATCTCGCTGTGCGCAACTATCTGCAGCACAGCCATTTCGTTTTGGTCATCGGTTACCCACGCAGTGGCGGCAGTTATCTTACAAAGGAGCTTTTGCGTACCATCGGCCTGGACCACACTCGTGTATCGGAGGCCTTGGCTCACGACGGATTTCCGCAGATGCGCGATCATTGGTACATCCCCAATGGTCCGCAGCCATACTTTCATTTGCAGGACGCCGTGTTCCAGGTTGCCGAATTTTTGGTCATTGCTCACCTCTATTACCGTCACAAGAGCGTGTGTCAACCTAACGGTACCTGGCTGATCCCTAAGAAGATGCACAAACTGGTGTATTGGGCCGGGAGCTTTAAGATGCTGCTTGGCAAGGGCGCGGCTGACTATCTGGTGACTGTCCGTCATCCGGTCCCTACGGCCGTGTCCATCTACGAGAAATCTGGGGGCCTGCCATCGGACGGGCTTTTCCCTGCCGCCAAGCCCCGCAGCGCCATCGAGCTTTGGGTTCGGGACGACCTAGTCTGGATTGGGTATTCTTTGGACGAAATTGCCCGAATGAAGTATTTCCGTGCCGTGGAAATCAGTTGGACGGCTTTTTATACACGGATGGCAAGTTCCGGTCTTTTTCTGGGCGACCGCGACGAAATTCGGTTCATCCCCTATGGCCGGGAAGCTCTCGAGGGGGTTGTGAACCAATACCGTACACACTACGGTTCCCAGCGGCCTGCGGAGTCTTTTTTTATTCACGACAAGTCAGGCACCGTGCCGCCTGAGTGCCTGATCGAAGGCGATGCAGCTGTGGCTTCGGTACGAGCGCTTTGGCGGTCGCTGGGGTTGGTTTTTCCTTCTCTGTCCTGGTCCTGAAGGCACGCTAAGCGGCACCGGCAGCAGGGTGCGGGGTTAAAATCACAAAGGTTTGGGTTACGTGTCCATGATCATGTAAATGTGGGCTTTTTTGACACAAAGCGCGGATTCACATGATCATTAACAGGAGGGAACACAGGCGCTGCGGACGGTCGGCTCCGAGAGTCTTTTGCCGTACAAAAACCCCACAGGGGCACCCACATTGTGCGCAGTGGCCGAAAACAGGAGTCGCCTGGGGTTTCGGGGCAAAAAACTGGTCGCGGTAGGAATGCCGATTTCTCGGCACCCCCCGCACAGATCCGGACAGGCGCTGCTAACGCATCCGGCTCCTACCTTGAGTATTTCGCGTCAAAAAGAACGCGGCGAGCTTGAGATCGGAGAGCAACTGGTGCGTCCGTCGTGTCTGAAATCCTCAGACCCGGTGAGATTGGCCTGCGGAAGGCAAGTCCCTGACTGTCAGCCACGGCCGGTAATCTTTTCCCGTGCCGGTTCCGCGACCTTCTTTTATCCGCCTTTCGGAACAGGCATCAAGGCTGGGAGTGGCCACACTCCGTACTCATTGGACACTGTCGGTTCTGGGACATGCGGAAAAGTTGCCACCGTGAATTATCTTTATTGGCTGGTTGCCAACTTTATTTTCATCCCACCACGCATGAGTCGCCAGGCCTTATTCTTACTCGACGGTGACCGATTTGGCGAGATTGCGCGGCTGGTCGATATCGGCTCCCTTGGAGACTGCGACGTGATAGGCCAAAAGTTGCAAAAGGACGGTATAAATAATAGGCGCCAGAAGATCGTTGGTTGGGGGCACCACGATTACATGGGTTTGGGTTTCCTCACGAATGCCGTTATCGGCGTCGGCGAACACGAAGAGCTCCCCGCCGCGCGCGCGCACCTCCTGAAGATTGGACTGGAGCTTTTCCAGAAGCTCGTTATTGGGGGCAACCGCCACCACCGGCATATCCGCATCCACGAGCGCGAGCGGTCCGTGCTTCAATTCCCCGGCCGGATAGGCCTCGGCATGGATGTAGGAAATCTCCTTCAACTTCAGGGCCCCCTCCATCGCCACCGGATACTGAGTGCCGCGCCCCAAGAATAAGGCATGCTGCTTATTCGCAAAAAACGGCACCCATGCCTGAACATCGGCATCAAGGGCCAGGACCTGCTCGACCAAGCCCGGCAAGGTCCGCAGGAGTCCAACGATGCGCGCCTCCCCGTCCGACCCAAGACCGCGACGACGACCAAGCACCGCCACTAGCAAGAGCAGGGCCACAAGTTGGGTGGTAAAGGCCTTGGTCGATGCCACCCCGATCTCCGGGCCTGCCTGGGTCATAAGGGTCAACTGGGAACCCCGCACAAGCGAGCTTTCTGGGACATTGCAGATACTGAGGGTGTGGGCAAAGCCCAACTCTTGGGCATGGGCCAGGGCCGCCAAGGTATCGGCGGTCTCGCCCGATTGAGACAGGGTCACAAAGAGCGTGTGGCGAGCGACTTGAGGCTTACGATAACGAAACTCGCTTGCGACCTCGACCGAACAGGGGATTCCGGCCAAGCCCTCCAGCCAATATTTTCCGATCAGGCCCGCGTGATAGCTCGTTCCGCAAGCCACGATCTGCACCGCCTCTACCGACTCGAAGATCGCCGGTGCACCATGCCCGAAGGCCTCGTCATAGACGTGATGAAGCCCGATTCGATTCTCAAGAGTGTCGGCGATCGCGCGCGGTTGCTCATAGATCTCTTTTAACATGTAGTGCCGGTATTCACCGCGCGCGACGGCATCCGACGACAGCTCGCTTTGCTTTACGGGGCGCTCCACGCGCTCGCCTTGGGCGTTATAAATCGTGACCGCGTCGCGAGTGATATCGGCGATATCACCCTCCTCCAAAAAAACAAACCGTTGGGTAACCGGCAGAAGCGCGGCTACATCAGAGGCAATGAAGTGCTCGCCGATGCCGATGCCGATGACCAAAGGGCTGCCGCGCCGCGCCGCCACAAGCCGGTTGGGTTCATGGTTTGTGATAACACCGAGGGCGTAAGCCCCGCGCAAAGCCGGCAGGGCTGCACGCACAGCCGCCAGCAAATCCCCGGTCTCTTCGAGCCGGCGGTAGATTTCGTGGACCACGACCTCGGTATCGGTTTCCGAGGTGAACTCGTAACCCAGCTTCAGCTGCTCCTTACGGAGCGCCTCGTGGTTCTCGATAATGCCGTTGTGGACGAGGGCAACCGTCTTGCGACAGACGTGCGGGTGGGCGTTTTCGGTGGCGGGGCGGCCGTGAGTCGCCCAGCGGGTATGGGCAATGCCAGTGACACCATCCATCTGGGCATCGAGGCGCGCCTCGAGGTCCCGCACCTTGCCAACCGAGCGAGTGCGAGCGAGGCAGTGGTTACGATCGATGATCGCAACGCCCGCGGAGTCGTAGCCCCGATATTCAAGGCGCCGCAGCCCCTCCATGAGGATAGGGACGACATTGCGTTGAGCCACGGCACCGACAATTCCACACATAAATCACTCCTTGATGACCCAGGTGCCTATTTTTCCGGACGGCGCCAACCGCTGACCGTCTTTTGGGCCGTGCGGCTTAAGGTCAGTTCGCCTGCTGGCGCGTCCTTGGTAACCGTCGATCCCGCGCCTATGGTGGCACCTTGTCCTATTTCGACCGGGGCCACGAGCTGGCTGTCCGATCCGATAAAAGCCTTGTCGCCTATGATCGTCCGATGCTTGCGGGCACCGTCGTAATTACACGTGATAACCCCCGCCCCGACATTCACGTGCTCGCCGATGGTGGCATCCCCTATATAGCTAAGATGGTTTACCTTGGAATGGGCGCCCACCGACGAGGCCTTCACTTCAACGAAGTTCCCGACACGGGTCTCTTGATCGAGACGGGTACCGGGGCGTAGACGGGCAAAAGGACCGACATGGGCGCGCGACCCAATATGCGCCCCATCGATAACGCTATGGGACTCGATCTGCGCGCCCTCGCCTAAGCAGCTATTGCGAACAAAACAATGGGGGCCTACGGTCACCCCGTCGCCCAACGTGACATCGCCCTCAAAGACACAATCGACGTCGATCAAGACATCACGGCCAGCAGTCAGCGTACCACGCACATCAACGCGGCTCGGGTCCATAAGCTGAACACCGGCAGCCATAAGGGCTTGCGCCGACTCGTATTGAAAGGCTCGCTCAAGCCCGGCGAGGTCGCTGCGGGAATTGACCCCTTGGACCTCGTACAAGGTCGTCGGCTGAATGGCCTCGACTGCGACCTTGTCGGCCCGCGCGAGCGCTACAATATCGGTGAGGTAGAGTTCACCTTGGGCGTTGGCCGAGGTCAGTCGCGGCAACCACCGCCGGAGATTTTCGGCGGACGCTGCCAGGATTCCGCTGTTCACCTCGGTTAAGGCCCGTTCGGCTGGGCTCGCGTCGCGCCATTCGACTATACGTTCCACCAAACCCTGGCTATTGCGGACTATGCGCCCGTACTGGTTGGGGCCCGGGGCATGGAAGGTGAGAAGCGCGAGCCCCGAAGCGGATCGGGCGCACAGCCCCTCGAGGGTCGCCTGCGTTATGAGCGGAACATCGCCCAACAACACCAGCACCCGAGCCTCAGCCCCGAGCTGCGCCAAGGCGCAGCTCACGGCATCGCCCGTGCCGCGCTGGGTCGCTTGCAACACCCAGTTGACCGGCGCTTGCGGGAAGGCCGCACGTACCGCATCCCCGCCGTGGCCGTAGACGACATGAATCGCCCGGGGTTTTAGATTCTGGGCAGCCTTCAAAACATGGGCCAGCAAGGGTTGGCCGGCAAGCGTGTGCAGAACCTTAGGGCGGGCAGAGGCCATGCGCCGACCTTGGCCAGCCGCCAAAATAACCACCTCAAGAGACGAAAGCGAGCCCTGCATAGGGGCTTATTAGAGCGGTCTTACGGGCTAAAGGCAATGCCCGAAGGACGGAAGCGCTCATGCATAGCCTGTGCTGGCCTGCCCAGGCGGCGCTCGTCTTGCGTGGCATCACGGATGGGCCCGATGGTGACATCGAAACGGGTCAGCTCATTGGCAAGCGGATGTTTGGTATCTCGGGTGAACTTACCATCTTCCAGGGAAGTGACCATGAAATGGATGGCTTCACCCTGGGCGTTCTCGGCCTCGACCTCAGCTTCGGTCGCCGGAACTCGGGGCGCGTTCTCGATGTCGTCGGTAAAGATGAGGCCGGGATCGTGTTAGCCGAAGCTTTCGGCGGGCGAGGGTTTGACTTCGGCCCAATCCCCCGCCGACCGGCCCTCGAGCGCCCACTTGATCTTATCGAACAGGTCCTGGCCGGAACCATGAAGGTAGGAGATGGGCGCGTCCGCGCGCTCGAAAATCTCGCCGCGCCTATCGCGCAGCGCATAGGTTAAGGAAACGACTCTGCCCGTCGTGATGATCATGCCTCCTTACCCCACATGATCGGGCGGCAGCCGCGTGCTGTAGCCCTTGTGGACGCGCGCTACACGCAATCGCGCGACCGCCTCGGCAAGCTCGCTCTCGGCGCGCGCATACTCAACCTTTTCCAAACGGTCTTGGAGCGCCTGCTTGGCGTCTTCAACGGCCTTTAAAGCCAGCGCCTCATCGATGTCGGCAGCACGCTCGCTGCTGTCCGCCAAAACAATCACCCGATCCGGCTGCACTTCAACAAAGCCCCCGCTCACATAAAACGCCTGCTCGACGCCCGCTTCGTCGCGAACTCGCAAGGCGCCGGCCTTCAGCCTCCCAAGCAGCGGCGAGTGACCCGGCAAAAACCCGGCCTCGCCCTCGGCCAAGGGTGCCGCCACGAACGCGGCCGCGCCCGTAAAGAGCGAGCGATCAGCACTGACGATATCCAGACGAAAGGTCTCCATGATTTACAGATTTCTTCCCTTGGCCAAAGCCTCGTCTATCGTACCGACCATATAGAAGGCCTGCTCCGGTAATTCGTCATACTCGCCATCGGCGATGCCCCGGAAACCGCGTATCGTCTCTTTGAGCGAAACGTAGGTCCCGGGGGTTCCCGTAAAGACCTCGGCGACGAAAAACGGTTGCGACAAGAAGCGCTGGATTTTCCGGGCCCGGGTTACGATGAGCTTGTCCTCGGCGGACAGCTCGTCCATGCCAAGAATTGCGATGATGTCCTGGAGCTCCTTGTAGCGTTGAAGGATCGCCTGCACCTTGCGCGCGGTCTCATAGTGGTCGACCCCGATGACCTGGGGGTCTAATTGGCGGCTCGTCGAGTCGAGTGGGTCCACGGCCGGATAGATGCCGAGCTCCGCGACCTGGCGCGACAACACGACAGTGGCGTCGAGGTGGGCGAAAGTGGTGGCAGGCGACGGGTCGGTCAGATCGTCGGCCGGGACGTACACCGCCTGGATCGAAGTAATCGATCCCGTTTTGGTCGAGGTGATGCGCTCCTGAAGCGTTCCCATCTCTTCGGCCAGGGTCGGTTGATAACCGACCGCGGAAGGCATGCGCCCAAGCAGCGCGGACACCTCGGTGCCCGCCAAGGTATAACGGTAGATGTTGTCTATGAACAACAACACATCCCGACCCTCGTCCCGAAAATGCTCGGCGAGCGTAAGGCCGGTGAGCGCGACTCGTAGCCGGTTGCCGGGCGGCTCGTTCATCTGGCCATACACGAGCGCCACCTTGTCGAGCACCCCGCCCTCTTTCATTTCATGGTAGAAGTCGTTGCCTTCCCGGGTGCGCTCGCCGACGCCCGCGAAGACCGAGTAGCCGCTGTGTTCTATGGCGATATTGCGAATGAGCTCCATCATATTGACGGTCTTGCCGACGCCCGCGCCACCGAAGAGTCCGACCTTTCCGCCCTTGGCGAAGGGGCAAATCAAGTCAATCACCTTGATGCCGGTTTCGAGAAGCTCGGTGCTCGCCGCCAGATCCTCGAAGCGCGGAGGCGCCCGGTGGATGCCTCTCACGGTCTCGGTTTGCACCGGGCCCTGCTCGTCGATCGGCCGACCAAGGACATCCATGATGCGGCCGAGCGTGCCGGCGCCGACCGGCACCTGGATCGCCTTACCAGTGTTCGTGCATAAAAGACCGCGCTTCAGTCCTTCCGTCGACCCCATCGCGATGGTGCGCACGACCCCGTCCCCGACTTGCTGCTGAACCTCGAGCACCAAAGCCCCGGTCGCGACCTCAAGCGCATCATAAATCTTGGGCACGGCATCGCGGTCGAACTCCACATCGACGACGGCGCCTATGACCTGAACAATCTTTCCGGTTGACATCCTACCCCCTAAACAGCTGACGCGCCGCTCACGATTTCGGCCAGCTCTTGTGTGATCGCCGCTTGACGCGCCTTGTTGTAAGCCAATCTTAAATCCGTTATGAGCCGCCCGGCGTTGTCCGTGGCCGCGCGCATGGCGACCATGCGCGCGGCCTGTTCACTTGCCACGTTCTCTATGACCGCCCCGAAGATGCGCGTCTCGATGTACCGTTTGAGGATATCCGAAATAACGGAGCGCGCATCCGGTTCGTACAAGTAATCCCAGCGTCCTGCCGGAGCGGGTTCATCCAATGCTGGCAAAGGCAAGAGATTCTCGACCACCGCCTTCTGGCTCATGGTGTTCTCGAAGCGATTGTAAACAAGCGTCACGCGATCCAGGCGGTTCTCGCAATAGGCGTCGGCAAGGACCTTGACGAGGCCGAGCACGGACTCGAGCTGCGGGCGATCGCCGACCGGCACCACTTGGGCCATCACCGGTGCGCGCAAACGGCGGAAGTAGGCTGCCCCCTTCATTCCCAAAACCGCCACTTGCCCTTCTATGCCAGACTCCTGCCAGCCCCTCAATACCCCGACCGCGACCCTCAGCACGTTGACATTGAGTGCGCCAGCGAGACCGCGATCCGACGTCACCACGAGCACCGCGGCGCGCGTCACGGGGCGCACGGCCATCAGCGGGTGGCGGTACTCAGGATGGGCCTTGCGCACATGCCCCATAATCGCGACCAGACTTTCAAGATAAGGGCGCGCGCTGCGCATCCGTTCTTGGGCCTTACGCATTTTGGCCGCGGCCACCATCTGCATGGCACGCGTGATCTTCTGTGTGCTCTGGACGCTCTTGATTTTGCTGCGGATCTCCTTGCCCTGGGCCATCAGTAGGCGCCCTTGGTTTTGAACGTCTCGATAAAGCGCGTGAGATGGGCGATGACGCTATCGTTATAATCCCCGGTCTCGTTGATACGCGCGAATATATCGGCATGCTCGGCACGGGCAGCGGCGCGCAAGGCGCCATCAAAAGCGCCTACCTTCTCGACCGGCAAGTCGTCCAGCGCGCCGCTATTGGCCGCCAATAGCGAAAGCGCCATGTCGGCGACCGACAAAGGATTGTACTGGGTCTGCTTCATGAGCTCGGTCACCCGGCGTCCGCGATCGATCTGCTTACGAGTCGCCGGATCAAGGTCCGAGGCGAACTGCGCGAAGGCCGCAAGCTCCCGGTACTGGGCCAGCGCAAGACGCACGCCGCCCCCCATGCGCTTCATGATCTTGGTTTGAGCGGCGCCGCCGACCCGCGACACCGAGAGGCCGGCGTTGATCGCTGGCCGAATGCCGGCATTAAAGAGATCGGTCTCGAGAAAAATCTGCCCGTCGGTAATGGAAATGACGTTGGTCGGCACGAATGCCGAGACATCCCCGGCCTGGGTTTCAATGATGGGCAGGGCGGTGAGCGAGCCCGTGCGGCCTTGGACGCCCGACTGCTTCTCGACATAGGCCTCGTTCACGCGCGCGGCACGCTCAAGCAACCGCGAGTGCAGGTAAAACACGTCCCCCGGGTAGGCCTCGCGGCCAGGGGGCCTGCGTAAGAGAAGCGAGATCTGGCGATAGGCCCAGGCCTGCTTCGTCAGATCGTCGTAGACGATAAGGGCATCCTGGCCGCGATCACGGAAGTACTCACCCATGGCGCAGCCCGTGTAGGGCGCGAGATATTGCATGGCGGCCGAGTCGGCGGCGGTCGCCGCCACCACGATGGTATGCTCCATGGCGCCCATCTCGGTCAGGCGATGGACCACGGCGGCGACGCTCGAGGCTTTCTGGCCGATCGCGACATAAATACACATGACCCCGGTGCCGCGTTGCGCGAGGATCGCATCCAGCGCGAGCGCGGTCTTCCCGGTCTGGCGGTCGCCGATGATGAGCTCGCGTTGCCCGCGGCCTATGGGGACCATGGCGTCGATGGCCTTAATCCCCGTCTGAAGCGCTTGCGTGACCGAACGGCGCGCCAAAACACCCGGGGCCACTTTTTCGACCGGCGAAGCGGCCTTGGCATTGATGTCGCCGCGGCCATCCAAAGGCTGGCCCAAGGCGTCAACCACCCGACCCAGCAACTCCGGCCCCACGGGGACCTCCAAGATGCGTCCTGTTCCGCGTACTGTATCGCCTTCGGCTAAGTGCTCGTAGCTCCCAAGAACGACGGCGCCCACGGCGTCCCGTTCGAGATTGAGCGCCAGACCATAGGTGTTACCGGGAAACTCCAACATCTCGCCTTGCATGACGTCGGCTAATCCGTAGATCCGGGCGATGCCGTCGCTCAGGCTGACGATGGTTCCGGTCAGGGTCGGCGTCGGGGGCGCTAGCTGTTCGATCCTCTGCTTTATGAGGTCCGAAATCTCGCTGGGTTTAAGGGCCATGGGTATTCCTCTAAAAGGGGCTTAAGGCATGGGCTAACGCTTCGAGCCGGCCGCGAGCCGACCCGTCGAGCACCATATCGCCTTGCTGAACAATGATGCCGGCCATAAGGCTGGCGTCGATTTCCAGGGTGAGCTGCACGTGACGTTGCGTGCGCCGCGCAAGCGCCGCGCGCAAATCATCGACTTGTCGCTCCGACAGCGCAAACGCGCTTGTGATCGTAGCCCGCGCCACATTGTCAGACGCGTCTTTCAATTCCGCGAACATCGTAGCGATGCTGGGAAGACAGCTCAGTCGGCGGTTTTCCAAAAGAAGCCGAATGAGCCCATTCACCGACGCACACGGGGCATCAAACGTAAGCGCTAAGGCCAGCGCATCCCGCGCAACCAGCGGATTGGCGATCGCCAAGGCAACGCCGGGGTCCGACAAGGCGCGGACGGCCGCCGTTAGGCACTCCTGGACCGCGGTTTTGTTCCCCGCAGACGCCGCCATAAGGGCTCTGGCGTAGGGACGCGCTACGGCTTCGCTTTGATCATGCGTCACAGTCTTTCCGTGACCTCTTGCAGCAAGCGTTCGTGGAGGCGCTCATCGATCTCGCGCTCGACTATCCGTTCGGCGCCGACCAAGGCGAGCCGCGCCACATCTTGACGCAACTGCTCGCGTAGCTTGCTGGTCTCGGCGGCGGCCTCAGCGCGTATCATGGCCAGCATTTGCTCGCCCTCTTGGTGGGCACGTTCGCGCGCCTCCTCGATAATCTCCCGGGACCTACGCTCGGCGTGCTCGAGAATCTCCGCCGCGCGTTCACGCGCGAGGGCGAGAACCTCTTCCTGGCGCTCGGCCACCTCGGCGAGCGCCCTTTGACCAGCCTCAGCCGCTGCGAGACCATCCGCTATGCGTTTTTGGCGCTGGGCCATGATGGCGGTCAAGGGCCTCCACAAATAACGGTTGATGAAAACGATGAGCACCGCGAAGGTGACCATCTGGACAATGAGGGTCACGGATATAGGCATGGGTTAATGGTTTCCGGCAGACAGCTTAGTGGGCGAGCTGTTTGATAGCCGCGACCGCCGCGCTCTCAAACGGGTTCACGAAGGTGAAGTACATGGCGAACGCCGCCGCGATAAACGGGAACGACTCCATGAGTCCGGCCGTGATAAACATTTGCACACGCAGCGTGGGCAACATCTCGGGCTGGCGCGCTATCCCTTCGATATACTTGGAGCATATGAGGCCCCAGCCCAAGGCCGAGCCGATCGCGCCGCCCGCGAAGATGATGCCTACAGCCACGGCCGTATACGAATAGACCATGCCTATTACCGAGACCAGCTGCGGATCCACCATAAACAACTCCTCAAAGTCAAAATGAAAGAACGGAAACTTAGTGCGCGTCGCCCTCTTCGGCGGCCGCCATCGCCACGTACATCACTGTCAGGATCATGAAAATAAACGCTTGAAGGGTAATGACTAGCAAATGGAATATCGACCAGAGGGTCCCGGGCATCCATGCTATCCACCACGGCAAGAGCGCGATCAGTAAAAATACGAGCTCGCCGGCAAACATATTGCCGAACAACCGCAGACCTAAGCTCAGGGGTTTGGCGATCTCCTCGACTGCGGTCATGAGAATATTGACGGGGAAGAAGTACGGCCCGAACGGGTGAATCAGGAAGGTCTTGAAGTAGCCCCAGAAACCTTTGCTCCTGATGTGATAGTAGAGCGTGAGAAGAAACACGCTAAGCGCGAGCCCCAGCGTCGTGTAGGGGTCGGCCGTGGGCGTGGACCGGAAGTGTTGTATGCCAAAGGCGCGGGCAATCGTGGGCAAGAGGTCAACCGGCAGAAGATCCATGGCATTCATGAGAAACACCCACAAAAACACCGTAAAAGCGAGCGGGCCTATCAGCGGATCGGTGACCGGGAAAATGCCCTTGACCTGGTCATCAACGAATTCTAGTAGCGCCTCGAGGACGTTCTGGACGCCATGCGGCACCCGCTCATCCAGACGCCGACCCAAGACCCAGCCGACCAAGACAAGGCCCGCCCCCAAGACCCAACCGACCACCAAGGTGTCTAAATGAAGCGACCAGAACCCGTGACCTACCGTCAGATTCTTGAGGTGATCCTCCACAAAGGTGACGGCTTTAGTGCTCATAATCTTGGCGAGGTTCCCGGAACCATGAAGGCCACCTGACCTAAAGCGAAGGCCGCTAGAAAAGGCAGGGGCGATAAACCCAAAACCCCCAAGCCCAGGCCCAGCAGGGCGAGCGCCAGAACAAAGCGCCCCGCCGCTCCGCCGTAAAGCCACAACTGCGCCTGCGCGGGACTCCTGTGAACGTCAGCACGACCTATGGTGAGAGCCAGGAGGAGGGTTCCTAGCATAGCCACTGCGCCGCCCGCGAGGGCCGAAAAAAACGGCACAAATCCCCCGCGGGGCGCCCCCCCGAAAACGACAAAAAGACCAACGGCCACGCTCAAACCGGCCTGCCATCGGAGTATGCGTCGCACCCCCTTGGGCAATGTCTCGGCAGCGTTGGTCATCATTGTCCCTATTCGGGGGTGCTTAAAAGGCCGCGCAGTATAAGGGTTCTCTTATGTCGTGGTCAACGTTATCAGTTTAGCCCAGGGGTGGGGTTTTGTGGATACGTCCCGGGGCCGCTCACCGCGGCGGGCCAAGGCGCGGCGAGGCCAAGGCTGCAACCTGGCGACGCTCCGAAGGCGTGAGACGAGCCGCAATGCGTTTGGCAAGCACCGCGGCCCGCGGCACATGCGGCGCCGCGCGATCGTACCAGACAAGGGCGCGGATCAGGTGATCGGGCCGGCCTACGCCGTATTGATAAAGCTCCCCGAGCTGGAATTCGGCCTGGGGACTGCCCTTTTCCGCTTGGCGGCGCAAGGCCTTGAGTCCCGCATGGGCCCCGCAGGTGAGGCCTCCTAGGACCAGAACGACAGCGACTGCGATCCACGGCTTCATGAATACCTCCCTTCTAGGAAATCCGGCCGAGCAATCCTTCAAGCTCGTCCATACTATGATAGTCGATGGTAATGCGCCCAGCGCCCGTGCGTTTGGCCTGGATACGGACCCGGGCCCCGAGCGTCTCACTCAGGCGCTGCTCCAGGGCCACAACATCTGGGTCCGCCGTGGCTAGCTTCGGCGCTGGGCCGCGGTCATGCTGCTGGACGCGGCGCTCGGTCTCGCGCACAGTCAAGCCACGAGCCACGATGTCCCGCGCCAGAGCCAGCTGAGCGGCACGCGGTAGGGTGAGCAAGGCGCGGGCGTGCCCCATCTCGAGCTGCCCCTTTTCGAGCAGCTCGCGCACCTCGCCCTCAAGACCCAGGAGCCGTAAAAGATTAGTCACCGCGGTCCGCGACCGGCCGATATGGGTAGCGATCTCCTGGTGGGTCAGGTGGAACTCATCCTGTAGACGCTTGAGGCCCGCGGCCTCTTCGATCGGGCTCAATCCTTCACGCTGGATGTTCTCGATCAAAGCCACGGCCATGGCCGCCTGATCGGGGATGTCCCGCACGATAACCGGGACCTCGCTTAGACCGGCGATCTGCGCCGCTCGCCACCGGCGCTCGCCCGCGATGATTTCGAAGCCCTCCTTGAGCGGCCGCACGAGAATCGGCTGCACCACCCCCTGGGCCCGTATCGATTCGGCCAGTTCGTTCAAGGCCTCGGGGGCCATGTGGGTGCGCGGTTGATAACGGCCGCGCTGCAATCGCTCTAGCGGCAGGACCCTAAAAATTTCGGCGGCCGGACTGGCCGGAGCTTGATCGCCGAAGAGCGCGTCGAGTCCGCGTCCAAGACGCGGCTTTTTCTCTTTCATGAACCAATATCTCCTCGGGGATAGGGCGATTCCCGCGCCAAAATTTCGCCAGCCAGAGCCAGATAGGCCTGGGCCCCCTTCGATGCCCGATCGTACTGAAGCACGGGCTGGCCGTGGCTCGGGGCCTCCGCCAAGCGCACGTTACGCGGGATGACGGTCTGAAAGAGCTGCGCGCCGAAATGGCGCACGAGTTGGTCCGACACCTCGACTGCCAGGCTATTGCGGACATCGAACATGGTCCGCAATAGGCCCTCGATCATGAGCCCGGCGTTGAACGAGGAGCGCACCCGCCGGATGGTGGCAAGCAGGGCGGTCAAGCCCTCGAGTGCGTAGTACTCACACTGCATGGGAATCAGGACCGCGTGGGCCGCCACCAGGGCATTGACGGTGAGCAGACTGAGCGCCGGGGGACAATCGATATAAATATAATCGTAGGCATCGTGCAGCGGCTGCAAAGCCAGGGCAAGCCGCCTTTCGCGCTGTGCTACCGAGGCCAACTCCAGTTCGGCGCCGGAGAGATCCGCGTGGGCCGCCAAGAGGTCGTAGCCGCAGGAAAGGTGTACGGTGGCGCTCGCGGCTTCGGCATCCGCGAGCAAGACATCATAGACCCCCGCCTCGGTCTCGGTCACCCCGCTCCCCATCGTGGCATTACCCTGGGGATCGAGATCAATCAAAAGCACCCGCCGGCCCTGCTCGCCAAGGGAGGCCGCAAGATTGATGCTGGTCGTGGTTTTGCCCACGCCGCCCTTTTGATTGGCTACCGCGATAATGCGCGTCATGCGTGGCGCGCCAAGACGACGAGGTGGCGTTTCGCTGACAGACCGGGCACGAAAAGGGCGTGGACCGCCTCGACCCGATAAGGGGGGACGATCGTGGCGAGCTCTTCGCTCGGAAACGCGCCCTTCATGGCAACCACGACACCCTGCGGGGCCAAGAGATGATCGGTGGCCATAACGATGTCGTAGAGGCTCGCGAAGGCCCGTGCCATGACCACGTCATAGGGCGCGGCGGGCTTATGGTCCTCGACGCGCTGGCACACGAGCTCCACGTTTGAAAGCCGCAATTGGGCCGCCACCTCGGTAAGAAAGTCGATCCGCTTATGGGACCGGTCCAACAAGGTCACGCCGCGCTCGGGTGCGACCAGGGCGAGCGGGATACCGGGGAGACCCGCGCCGCTGCCCACATCTAAGACCGTCCCCGCCGGGAGGTGCGGGAAAACCGCGAGGCTGTCTAACACGTGGCGCGTTACCATCTCCTCGGGATCGCGAATGGCGGTGAGGTTAAACACCCGGTTCCAACGGCCCATGATCTCGAGGTAGGTCATGAGCCGCAGGCGAACCTCGGCGTCCAAGGACAGGCCGAGCGCTTGACTGCCCTCCTCTAAACGAAGCGCGGCGCGGCGCCATGAGGCGGCATCGAGTACTTCCATGTCAGGCTCGCAGGCGCTTTAGGTGGACAAGTAGGATGGAGACGGCGGCCGGGGTCATACCCGGCAACCGCGCGGCCTGCCCCAGTGTCACCGGCCTATGGCGCGCGAGCTTTTGGCGGGCCTCGATCGACAGGCCGTGAACCGCCTGATAATCGAGATCCAGCGGCAAGACCAACTCCTCTTGGCGGGCCTGTTTTGAGACCTCGTCACCTTGCCGGGCAATGTAGCCCTCGTACTTCACGGTAATCTCCAATTGCTGCCGGGCCTTGGGGTCAGAAAGCCCGGGCGTATCGCTCTCGATCAGGCCCAGGACCGCGTCATAACCGACGCCCGGCCGCTTCAAAAGCTCCAGGGCCTGATGTTCGCGCGTCAGATCCTGGCCGAGGACCGCCCGCGCCCGATCTCCCGGGCGCACCAGGGTGGCCCGCAAGCGGGTTTTCTCGGCGTCCACCTCCGCGTTGCGCCGCATGATGTGCTCATAACGCTCCGCGCTGATCAGACCCAAGCGGCGGGCCGTGGGCCCCAAGCGCTGGTCGGCGTTGTCTTCGCGTAAAAGCAGGCGATGCTCGGCGCGCGAGGTGAACATGCGGTAGGGCTCGGTTAGGCCCTGGGTCACAAGATCGTCGACCAGGACCCCGATGTACGCCTCGTCTCGGCGCGGCCACCAAGGCTTCTCGCCGCGCACCTTGAGAGCCGCGTTGATCCCGGCAACCAAACCTTGGGCGGCGGCCTCCTCGTATCCTGTCGTGCCATTGATTTGACCGGCGAAGAACAGACCCTCCAGGGCCTTTGTTTCAAGCGACGGGCGAAGGTCCCGAGGATCGAAGTAGTCGTACTCGATCGCGTAGCCGGGGCGGGTGAGCACCGCCCGCTCAAGCCCCGGGATAGAGCGGACAAAATCCCATTGGGCGTCGAACGGGAGGCTGGTGGAGATCCCGTTCGGATAGATCTCGGGGGTATCAAGACCTTCGGGCTCAAGAAAGATCTGGTGCGAGGTCTTGTCCGCAAACCGCACGACCTTGTCCTCTAAGGACGGGCAGTAGCGCGGACCGACGCCTTCTATGGCACCTGTATAAAGTGGCGATCGATCAAGGGCGGTTCGGACAATGGCATGGGTCTTCTCATTGGTATGGGTGATATGGCAAGGAACTTGGCGCGGGCGCGCGGGCATGCTAAACGAAAAGTACGGGGCTGGCTCATCGCCGGCCTGAACCTCGGTCGCCGAAAAATCGATGGTCCGGCCGTCGATTCGCGGCGGGGTCCCGGTCTTTAGCCGCCCGACCCGAAACGGTAGGGCGCGCAAACGCTCGGCTAGGGTCGCCGCTGGCGCCTCGCCCGCTCGGCCGCCGGCATAGTGAGCCTGGCCGACATGGATTAGACCGGCCAAAAAGGTCCCGGTCGTCAGCACCACGGCCTCGCCATGGATGGTCAATCCCATTTGGGTCCGGACGCCCACGACCCGATCGCCCGCAACCAACAGGTCGTCGACCGCCTGCTGAAAGATGTGAAGGTTGTCCTGGCGCTCAAGGTAGCCACGCACGGCGGCCTTATACCGCGTCCGGTCGGCCTGGACCCGGGTCGCGCGCACGGCCGGCCCCTTGCGGGCGTTTAAGGTCCGACACTGAATGGCCGCGGCATCCGCGGCAAGGCCCATCACCCCGCCCATGGCGTCGATTTCTCGCACCAAGTGTCCCTTGCCGATCCCGCCGATAGCTGGGTTGCAGGACATTTGCCCCAGGGTTTCGATGTTGTGGGTGAGCAGCAGGGTCTTGCGGCCCATGCGCGCGGCCGCAAGGGCCGCCTCGGTGCCCGCGTGGCCGCCCCCTATCACAATCACCTCGTAGCGCTCTGCGTACTCCACTCGCCCCTCTCCGTCACGCCCAAATGATAGCATGAGCGCCGAAAGAGCGGTGGGGAGGGCACCCGGCGGCGGCCAGGGCAGGCCACCCCTAGTCCTCACACATGGCGGCTATTGCGAAACGGGATGCGTTCGGGCGAGACGTAGTGGCGGCGCGGCCGGCCCAGGTCGCCCTCCGAGGGCATTCGTCGGTGGTGCTTTATAAAGGGTTTCTTCGGGCGGGCTTGGTGGCGCTCGGGAGGAATGCCATTACCGGCAAGCGCTACCGGGCCCAGCAGCAAAGGCCATAGGGCCGCCAACAACAAAGACGCGATGCGCATCGAGATCTCCGGCAGAAAAAGGGCCTATGAGCATGGGCCCACGGCGGAGCGCGCGCGAGAGACCTCGGGTCGGACCGCGGCGACCGGGAGCTTTATAGGCAGGCGGGCCTGGGCCCCGCTATACTGCCCTAGTGGACGCCCCTATCTCACCTTTCGCCCTCATAGCGCCGGCTCGGGTTGCGCTCGAGAAGATTTTGGTCGGCAAGAAACAACAAATTTGCTTAGCGCTTTGCTGCCTCTTCGCAGGCGGCCACCTTTTGCTCGAAGATATCCCCGGGGTCGGAAAGACCACCCTGGCCTATGGCCTACATGCAGTTCTCGGGCTCGACTTCAAACGTCTTCAGTTTACCGCCGACCTCTTACCCGCGGACGTTCTCGGGGTGTCGATTTTTGATCCGGAGAAGCGGGTCTTTGCCTTCCACAAAGGCCCGGTGTTTACTCAATTGCTGCTCGCAGACGAGATCAATCGGGCGACTCCCAAGACACAAAGCGCCCTGCTTGAGGCCCTGGCCGAGGGGCAGGTGACCGTAGACGGCGTCCTCCATCGCCTTCCGCGACCCTTTTGCGTGGTGGCCACCCAGAACCCGCACCATCAAATCGGGACTTTTGCCTTGCCAGAGTCCCAGCTTGACCGATTCTTGATGCGATTGACCCTGGGCTTTCCGGACCGGGCGGCGGAGCGCGAGATCCTAGTCGGCGGCGACCGCCAAGCCTTGGCGCGCTCGCAGCCACCCCTTTTGGCTCCGACCGATGTCTTAGCGATCCGCAAACTAGTCGGGCGGGTACGGGTAGCAGGCCCACTGCTCGACTACATTCAGGATCTGCTGGCCGCGAGTCGCGCCGTCCCGGAATGGGGCGGCGGCTTCTCGCCCCGGGCGGGCCTTGGCCTTTTGGCCGCGACGCGCGCCTTCGCCTTGCTCGATGGCCGTGGTTATGCCCTGCCGGAAGACATCCAAGCGGTGGCCTCGGCGGTGCTGGCCCACAGGTTGAACGTAGGCGACCCGGACCGCGAGATCCGCCATTTACTCGAGACCGTGGCCGTGCCATGAGCTTTCCCGCACAGACCCTCGGGCGCCGATCCGTGTACCTACTGCCGACGCGCGAGGGGCTGTGGTTTGGGGCAACGTTGCTGGTGCTGTTGTTGGCGGCTATCAACTACGGTAACGGGCTCGCTTACGCCATCACGTTTTTGCTGGCCTCCTTGGCGACCCTGTCCTCAACTGCCGCCCAGCGCAATCTTTTGGGGCTCAGTGTGCACGAGGGCCTGCCGCGGGCGAATTTTGTCGGCTCTCCCGTAACCTTCCGGGTGATCATCGTCAACCCGAGCGCCCTTCCCCGCTTTGGTATCACGATAACCCCAGAGCGCGGGTCGGGCCGCACCTTCGACCTCGCGGCCCATGAACATCGGACGGTCGATATCCCTTGGCAAACCCGGCGGCGGGGCCCGGTAACACCGCCCCGCGTACGCCTTTCCAGCCGCTATCCGTTTGGCCTACTGCGAGCGTTTTCGCGACACATTCCGCTCGAGGACCCGGCCATCGCCTATCCGGCACCCGCCCCGCATGCCCCCCTGCCGAGCGGCCGCCCGAGCCCCGACAGCGAGCAAGAAGCCCTCGGGGTGAGCGCCGAGGGGGGCGGCGATTTTGTGGGTCTTTCGGCCCTGAGGCCCGGGGAGAGCCCACGCCATATCCACTGGAAGGCCGTGGCCGCCGGGCGCGGCCTCATGGTCAAGCGCTTCGCTGGGCTTGCGGAGCGGGAGGTGTGGCTGACGCTTCCACCGGTTGGCGATATCGAGGAGCGGCTCAGCCGCCTTTGCCGGCAGGTGCTTGATGCCGAACAGCAGGGCTACCGCTATGGCCTAACGGTCGATGGGCCACCGCTTGTTCCGAACGCCGGACCTCTGCATCTCGAGGCCTGTCTCAGCACGCTTGCCCTGTATGAAGACACCGTCCGCTAGGGAGGCCGGACCGCAGGCGCTCCCGGCGATTCTCGTCGCACTGATCGCATGCTCCTTCGTTCCGCTCATCACCCACCTGCCGTGGTGGACCTGGGCTGCGGCCGCGCTGTTTGTGGCCTGGCGGGCCGGCGGCTTATGGCTTCGTTTACCGTCACGCACGCTCCGCTGGGTCTTGGTGCTTGGAGTCACAGCCCTCGTCTACAGGCGTTTCCACACGCTGCTCGGGGAACGTCCGGGCATGAGCCTTCTGGTCTTGTTGGTGGGACTAAAGGCGCTTGAGGCGCGGTCGCAGCGGGACTCGGTCATATTGGTGCTTTTAAGCTATATCGCCCTTTTAGGCAGCCTCCTGGTGCACCCAAGCCTGTTTATAGGCTTGTATGCGCTGGCCTTCCTGGTGGCGTCCTTTGTGACCCTGTCGGTCATTTCGCAGCCGGTCGGCCTGTCCATGCGGCGGCGCTGGCGTCAGGCCTTCATATTGTTGTTGCAAGCCATCCCGCTGGCTTTGATTGCCTATGTTGTGTTTCCGCGTATCGCCGGAGGACTTTGGCGCAGCGCGCCTGTGCCCATAGGACAGACGGGGCTCACCGCGGTGTTGCGCCCCGGCTCTTTGAGCGATCTTTTGTCGTCACGCAAGGTGGCCATGCGGGTCATATTCCACGGGACCCCGCCCCCCAAGAGCCAGCGTTACTTTCGCGCCTATGTGCTGGCCGCCACGAACGGGCGGGTCTGGCGCGAGGGACCGCCGGAAGGGAAGGTCGGGCGCTCTCGAGGCCAGCCGCGGCGCCGTTACACAGTGCTCTTAAACCCGACAGGCAATCGCGTTTTGCCGGCCTTGGACTGGCCGGTTGACGCGCCACGCCATGCCACCATCATGGCCGGCGGTGTCGTGCGCGCCCAACACAGGATCCGCCACATTCTTCGCTATCGCCTTGAGTCGGCCCCCGTTCGTCGCGGGTCGCTTGCGCCCGCGGAGCGCCGGGAAGACCTGGCCTTGCCGTCCGACCTTGATCCCAGGATCGTCGCCTTGGCGCGACGATTTGCAAGCCGGGGCGCAAGCCCCGCGACGATCGTGCACCGCGCGCTCGCCTATTTCGTACGCCACCATTTCGTGTACACACTGACCCCGCCCGCCATGGGCCGCGACCCGGTGCGCCGGTTTCTGTTTCACGTTCGCGCTGGGTATTGCGAGGACTACGCGGCGGCCTTCGCGACCCTGATGCGTGCCGCAGGCCTCCCGACCCGGGTGGTGGTCGGGTTCTTCGGCGGCGAATTCAATCCGGATGGAGGGGATGTCATCGTGCGCGAATGGGATGCCCACTCCTGGACCGAGGTCTGGATAGGCGGGGTATGGCGGCGCGTGGACCCGACCGCGGTCGTGGCCCCGGGCGCCCTTCATGAAGGGGTCGGCGCCCTGCGGCGCTTACTGGAGGAGCGGGCCGGTCAATCTGGGTCCTACCGCTCGTGGTGGGGGACGTTCCGTCACCAACTCAGGCTTTGGCAGGACGCGGCCACGACCAACTGGGACAACTGGGTCATAGACTACAATGCCCGACGCCAAGCGGCGCTCCTGCGGCGCCTGGGCTGGAAGAATGCAGGTCTTGCCTCGCTCGGGATCGTTACGCTGACCCTTGGAGTCCTCGTCGCGTCGCTGCTCAAAACGCTGGGAGGGCGGACGCGCAGACCCCAGGATCCAGCCTTGCGCGCCTACGGCCTTTACTGCGGGCGCCTCGCCCGAATCGGTCTTGCCCGCCGGGACTCGGAAGGGCCACGGGATTATCTCGCCCGGGCCGTTGCCGCGCGCCCGGATCTCGATCTTCAGATGACGGCGATCACCGCCGCCTATATCGAGGCTCGCTATGCTCAGAGATCGGCGGCCTTGGCGCGCTTAAGGCTTCGGGTGCGGTCCTTTCGGCCGCGTGCGCAGCCTCCCCGATCGGTGCGCCCCTGACTTCTTCGGTAAGGATAGGCGCTCGGGCGGGCTCCAAAAAAGCCAGATTGCACCCAGGGCCGCGGCAAGCGGCGAAGCGGCAAGGATACCAACTTTGCCCGCGACCCGATCCGCTCCCGAGGCAAACGCTAGGGTGTTAAGAAAAAGCGCCATCGTAAACCCGATCCCGCCAAGCCAAGCTACGCCCAGGATATGGCGGTAACTGACGCCCGTCGGAAGGCGGGCGAGGCGGACGCGAAGCGCGAGCCAAGCCGCGCCGGCGATTCCGAGAAACTTACCGAAGAGGAGCCCGAGAAAGATGCCGACAGTGATCGCGGCCTTTGCGGTCAAGGCCTGGATGGAAATCGCCAAACCGGCGTTGGCGAGCGCGAAAAGAGGCATGATCCCGAAAGTAATGGGGGGCGCAAGCCAGCGCTCGAGGCGCTTCGCCAATACAAACGGCGGCGCCCCCGACTGGCGCGCAGGGCCGCTTGCGGGAATGCTCGCCGCAACCAAAACCCCAGCGAGCGGCGGGTCGACACCCGCTAACCCCAAGGCCAACCACAAGAGCGTGCCCAGAGCGAGAAAGGGACCAAGGCCGCGGACTTGGCGGCGGTTGAGAAAAACAAGGGCGCCCACGAGACCCAGGGCTGCAAGCAGCGGAATAAGACGCGGCGTACGAGTGTAGTAAAAGGCGATAATGAGAATCGCCCCCAAATCGTCGACGATCGCGAGCGCCAGCAAAAAGATCATGAGGTTGCGTGGCACCCGGCGACCAAGGAGGGCAAGCGCGCCCACCGCAAACGCAATGTCCGTGCTCATCGGGATGGCCCAACCCTGGACAGCGTGACCGCCGTGGTTCACGCTGTAATAGAGGAGCGCCGGGGCCACCATCCCGCCGACCGCTGAGACGAACGGCAGGGCCATGGCTTTAGGGTGACGCAGAGCGCCATGGGTCAGTTCACGCTTAAGCTCAAGGCCTACGGCCAGAAAAAAGAAAGTCATAAGGCCTTTGTCGACCACGGCTTGGGCGGTCACGGCAACCCCCCCGGGGAGCAGGTAGACTGTGCGCCAAAATTCGGTGTACTGGGGACCGAAGGAGGAGTTGGCCAACACTAAGGCGAGGATGGCCGCTCCCAGGAGCACGAGCGCGGCCCGGACCGGCCGCGCGGCGGTAAGGCCTTCAACGTCTGACACGGAGCCTTCCGGAAAAAACGGACATGAAAACGGGTCACCGGTTCGGGTAGGATATTTTGAGTATACCGAAGACCACGACCCCAGGAGAAACCCCGCATGTTTCCGGCCATCCCCAATCAGCATGCCCTGTTCGTGCTCGGACTTGTGGTCGTGACCTTGGTGTTATTTAGTAACGAACGGATCGCACTTGAAACCTCGGCCTTGCTTGTGTTGGCAACACTTGTCTTGTATTTCAGCGTGCGCCCGCTGGTGGTCGCGGGGCACGCGTTTTCGGCGCTGCGCTTATTTTCGGGCTTCAGCGACCCAGCGCTTATTGCCGTGGTCGCACTTATGGCCGTGGGGGCCGGCGTCGTAAGCAGCGGGGGGCTTGAGCCCTTAGGGCGACTGCTCGCCCGCCTATGGCCGGTAAGCCCCCGGTTTGCGATCCTCGTGACCCTGGTATCCGCGGCGTTTCTGAGCGCGTTTGTAAACAACACTCCGATCGTAATTTTGCTTCTTCCGCTTTTAAGCGGGATCGCGGCCCGCACCCAAGGGAGCGCCTCCCGACTTCTGATGCCGATGGGCTTTGCGACCCTCATAGGCGGCATGGGCACCACCATAGGAACGTCCACAAACCTCATCGTCATGAGCCTCGCGCAGCAGCAAGGTCTGGCCCCCATGGGCATGTTTGCATTCTCGGCAATCGCTGCCTGGGCCTCCATCGTTGGTATCGCCTACTTGTGGCTTATCATGCCGCACCTGCTTCCGGCGACGACCCGGACGGTGGCGAACGGATCGCCGCGCACCTTTTCTGCCCGTCTTCAGCTCCTCGATACGAGCCTCGCTGCCGGCAAGACCTTGGCTGCGGCGCGCGGGCTTTTGGCCGGGGCGCGCTTACTCGCTGTGTTTCGCGGAGACGGGCCCGAACTTGCCTTGCTTCCGGACCTGCGCCTGCGCGCGAACGACATCCTGGTGATCCATGACAGGCCTGAGCGGATTAAGGAGCACGAAGCGGCGCTCGGGGCGGTACTGACAGCGGGCGAGAGTCACGGCGCGGCCGAGGAGCCGAAGGCCGACCGGCAGCTCGCCGAGGTCGTCGTGACGCCGGCCTCTCGATTGGCCGGTGATACGCTCGCTGGAAGTTTTTTCGAGGTGCGCTACGGTCTTTCGCCGATCGGGCTTTACCGGCGGGGCGCGCCCTACTCGGGCGAGCAGGCGCTTGATGAGGTGGTGTTGGCGCCGGGCGATGTGGTGTTGGTCGATGGGACTCGCGCCCGTCTTGACGAGATTCGGCGGAACGGTCGTTTGTTGTTGCTGGACGCGACGACCGATCTGCCCCGGAATCATAAAGCGCCCTATGCTCTCGCCATCATGGGGCTTGTGGTGCTAGTGGCGGCCCTCAATCTTGTGCCGATCGCCATCAGTGCGGTCGTTGGCGTGCTGCTTATGCTTTTGACCGGATGCCTGACCTGGGCCGATTTCGCGCAGGCCCTGCGCGCGGACGTGGTTTTGATTATCGTGGCAAGCTTGGCCCTGAGTCTCGCACTGACCGTCACGGGTGGCGCCTCTTATCTCGCGGCCGTGCTTCACGGCTTGGGACACGGACTTCCACCTGCGCTCATGGTAGGGTTGCTGATTCTTCTCACGGGGCTCATAGCCAACACCGCCTCGCATGTCGTGGCGGCGGTCATTGGCACGCCGGTCGCCATCGACCTCGCCCACAGCCTTCATGTCGTGCCGATACCCTTTGTGTTGGCGGTACTTTTTGGGGCCAACTTGTGCTTCGCGACCCCGATGTCGTTTCAAACCAACCTTTTGGTCATGGCCGCCGGGGGCTATCGCTTCCGGGACTTTGTCCGCGCCGGGGTCCCCTTGGTGTTGCTGCTGGCAGCAACCCTGACGGCCCTTCTGGCCGCGCGCTACCACTTGGCATGGTGAGCGGGGGCAGTCACTTGCCGATGCAAAAGTCAGCGAAGATTCGCCCGAGTAAATCGTCGCTTGTAAACCGCCCGGTGATCTCGCCTAAGCGGTCGTGGGCACGCCTCAGCTCTTCTGCGACGAGCTCCATCTGACCTTCCTGGTGGCGAACCTCGGCCGCGGCCAAGGCCGTTGCGACATACTGAAGGGCCTCGACATGGCGACGGCGGGCGGTAAAGGCCCCCTCTTCGCAAGATCTGCTTTCGGGCTTGAGAATAAGCGTGCGAATACCGCGCCGCAGCTCGGCTAGGCCGACCGCAGTCGGAGCCGACACGGCAAAGCCCCCGGGGCACGCGCCCGGGGGGCGGCCGCTGCGATCGATCTTGGTATACACAGTCAGGGTAGGAATGGTGGTCGGAACAGGAACGCGGGAGGACTCGTCCTCGGTGTCGTCGACCACCCAGAGAGCACAATCGGCGTGAGCCAAAGCGTCTTCTGCGCGCCGCACGCCCTCGCGCTCGATTGGGTCATCGCTGACCCTCAGTCCGGCAGTGTCGGTCAAGCGCAGGGCGAGACCGTCTAAGACAACGGTCTCGCGAACAAGATCTCGAGTGGTCCCCGGATAGGGGCTCACAATTGCCGCCTCGTGTCCCACCAAGGCGTTTAAGAGAGTCGATTTTCCAGCATTCGGAGCGCCTACGATCACGACATGGGCGCCCTCGCGCAAAAGCCGCCCTTCGCGTCCGCGCCGCAGGGCCTCAGCGACTAGGGCACGGATCGCTTGAAGCGCAGACCCGACCGCGGAGTCAGCGGTGGTGTCCAACGATTCGTCCGGAAAATCGAAGGCCGCTTCGACGTGGGTGCGCAAAACGACAAGGCGTTGGTGGAGGCCCTCCAAAGTCTCGGAGAACGCCCCTTGGAGGGTGCGAAAGGCCGCCCGGGCTGCGGCCTCGTTGGCGCTTGCGATCAAGTCCGCAACCGCCTCGGCCTGCACCAGGTCGATCTTACCGTTTAGGAAGGCGCGTTCTGTGAACTCGCCAGGGCGGGCGAGACGCGCGCCGAGCGCGACCAAGGACTTGAGGAGTCTATCGAGCACCACGGGGCTGCCGTGCCCCTGAAGCTCCAGAACGTCTTCGCCGGTAAAGGAGGCCGGTCCCGGAAAATAAAGCGCGATACCCTCATCGAGCGCCTGGCCGGCCTCGTCGCGAAAGCGCGCAAGTGTTGCGAATCGGGGCTGCGGTACCCTACCGAGGACAGCGTGCGCAAGGGCCCCGGCGTCGGGGCCCGATACCCGGATCACGCCAAGCCCGCCCGCCCCGGCGGGTGTGGCGATGGCGCAAATGGTATCGGTGTCCATAAGCCTCGCTAGGCCTTCTCCATCCGGCTCATGACCCACCATTGCTGGAGAATCGATAGGAGGTTATTGATGACCCAATAGAGCACAAGGCCAGCCGGAAAGAACAGAAAGAAAACGGTGAAGATTACCGGCATCGCCATCATGATCTTGCGCTGGGTAGGATCCATCATGGCCGGGTTCAGCATCTGCTGGAGCATCATCGAGATGCCCATCAGGATCGGCAATACGAAATAAGGATCCGGGGCCGCGAGGTTGTGTATCCACAGGATGAACGGGGCATCACGCAACGCAACGCTGTCTAAAAGGACCCAGTAGAGGGCGATAAAGACCGGTATTTGCACCACCATCGGCAGACACCCGCCGAGCGGGTTCATTTTCTCCTGCTTATAGAGATCCATCATCGCTTGTTGTAAGGCGCCCTTATCCGAGCCGTGACGTTCCTTGAGGGCCGCCATGCGCGGCTGAAGCTTGCGCATTTTCGCCATGGACTTAAAGCTGGTGGCCGAGAGCGGGAAAAACACGATCTTGATCAGCACGGTCAGCAGGATGATCGCAAGCCCCCAGTTGCCGGTGAGCCTCTCGATGTGCGCGAGGGTCCAATAAAGCGGCTGCGCTAAAATCGTGAGCCAGCCGTAATCGACGGTCAGGGGTAGGCCAGGGGCCACGGTCTTCAAGAGCGAGGGTTTCTTTGGTCCGAGAAAAAGGCGCGTGCTTACGGTCGCCGTAGCGCTAGGTGCAACCACTAGGGCCCGGGCGGTCTTGTAACCTATAAGGTAACGCGGGCCCGGCAAGGCGGCGCTATAGAAGATGGCGCGGGCCCGAGGCGGAGGTATGGCGGCCCCCAGAAAATAGTGTTGCGACACAGCGACCCAGCCGCCAGTGGCCACCCGATGGTATGGGTGCTTGGCCATCCGCGAAAACGGCAACTTGTGATATTTGTGGGCCGGCGTGTACGCCGCCGCCCCGATATAAATTGGGGCCGAGTGATAAAAGTGGGTCTTGGGGGGCGGCCCATGGATAAACTGATTGTAGAGGTAGACGTGACGCGCCACCGGCCCCAGGTTGTGAATGTGGTAACGGACCCGGACCAAGTAGCTGCCGCGCGTAAAGACATAGGTCTTTGTGATCTGGAGCGGCCCCTTAATCCAGTTAAAGCGCACGCGCAGGTGTTTGTGGCCGGCCACCATCCGGTAATGGCGGTGGGCTACGGTATAGAGGCTGTTCTGGTTCGGATAGACGGAATGCCCGAGGAGTCCGTTCTCGTCTATGAATTCGTGAGCTAGGGTGGGCCGCAGAAGAACGTAGCGGCGTTGGCCATGGCTATTCTTGGCCGAGTAGTGACGCAAGAGGAGGCGTGTGATATCCGCGCCGCGACTCCCCAGGGTCGCGATCATGGTGTCGGTACGAACTGTGACCGTGCGTGTCATGGGAACCGTCTTCGCGATCGGCGCCACGCTGGGGGCCGCGGCCAAAGGCGGCGCGATCCGAAGGCGCGGGACGGTCCCGGGCGTTGAGGGAATGAGTGGGTTGCTGGCCGCCGGAGGCGCCGCGGGTGTAGGCACCCGATGTTCCCAGTCGGTCCACAAAAAGAACAGGATGACGACCAGTAGGGCGTAAAGCGCGGGACGCAGATTATTCATAGGATAATATCAAAACCCCTTAGCGAGGAACGGGATCGTGTCCGCCGTCATGCCAAGGATGACAACGGCCGATACGTTTGAGCGCAAACCACAGCCCGCGGATGGGTCCGTGGAGAGTCACGGCCTCGATCGCATACTGCGAGCATGTGGGATAATAGCGACAGCGCGAACCGAGCCACGGGCTCAGGAAGTACTGATAAAAGCGGATGATCAGGACTATGATTTTGCGCATATTCGACACATTTTTTTTGACAACTGCAGGAACGCGCTGGTCAGTTCTTCATGGCTTGCCAAGGCCGCCTCAGGGTACGCGACAACCACAAAATCCACGGCCGCGAGGCCCTTTTGTTCGTGCCTAAAGGTCTCGCGTAGCACCCGCTTTATCCGGTTGCGGATCACGGCCTTGCGCGAGACCTTACGAGAAACGGCGAGTCCGAGACGGGGGTATCCCACATTGTTCGTCAAAGCCACCACGCCGATCAAGGGGTGGCGTCCGCGGCGCCCGGTCTTAAAAGCGTGCTGGTAGTGGCTGGGGTCCGTCAGGCGCGCGCGGCGCGGGAAACTCTCCGGCCCCAAAACCACGCGATAACTTAGGCGCTAAGCCGGGTGCGGCCCTTGGCGCGGCGCGCGTTGAGGATGGCGCGGCCCCCGGGCGTACTCATGCGAGCGCGAAAACCGTGAGTGCGTTTACGCTTAAGGACACTGGGCTGGAACGTTCTTTTCATGGGACATCCTTAATAAAGTCTGCCAAAGGGCGGGAACACTACGGCCTTGCAGCGGCTTTGTCAACGGCGCGGGAATGGTCAGCGGTGAATAGGCATCTTGTGGATAAATTGGCGTGCCCCTAGACTAGCGGTTCCTCCCCTCTTTGTAGTTTAGGCAACGTGAGCCAACCCGTTATTTGGAAGAAATGCTTAGATCGGCTCGAAGAGGAGCTTTCGGCGCAACAGTTCAATACCTGGATTCGGCCATTACAGGCGGAGTGGGAGAAAAATTGCCTGCGGCTTCTTGCCCCCAACCGCTTTGTGACCGAATGGGTCAAGGATCGCTTCGTTGATCGGATAGCAGAACTTGCCGCGCAATATCAGGGGGGAACCGCCGCGATTACGGTCACAGTCCAGGTCGGGAGCTATGCGGCCAAGGAGACGGGTGCCAAAAAAGCAGTCAACGGGACCGGGATGAGTGGCGGGAATATGACGCGTCGCGAGCCCGCCACCCCAGGGTCGCGGCTCAATCCCGACTTTACGTTTGAAACCCATATCGAGGGCAAATCGAATCAATTGGCGCGGGCCGCCGCGCGCCAAGTCGGTGAGAACCCCGGCGGTGCGTATAACCCGCTTTTTATTTATGGCGGTGTCGGTCTTGGTAAAACCCACCTTATGCAGGCCGCCGGAAATTTGCTCGTAACCCATAAGCGTGATGCGAAGGTGGCTTATATTCATTCCGAGCGCTTCGTCGCGGACATGGTGAAGGCTCTACAGCACAACGCCATCAACGATTTTAAAAAGTATTACCGTTCGCTCGACGCCTTATTGATCGACGATATTCAATTTTTCGCCGGCAAGGAACGCTCCCAAGAGGAGTTTTTTCACACCTTTAACGCCCTACTGGAAGGTCAGCGCCAAGTCATTATTACCGCGGACCGCTTCCCTAAAGAGTTTGTTGGCGTCGAGGAGCGCTTGGTCTCGCGATTTGGGTCGGGCCTTACGGTCTCGATAGAACCCCCCGAGCTCGAAACCCGGGTGGCGATTTTGATTAAAAAGACACAACAAGAAGGTATCGTTTTAGGTGATGAGGTAGCGTTTTTTATTGCAAAACGAGTCCGTTCAAACGTACGGGAGTTGGAGGGTGCGCTTCGGCGAGTGATAGCGAGCGCTAACTTCACGGGCCGCCCTATCGATATCGCTTTAGCCGCCGAGAGCCTGAAAGATCTTCTGGCATTTCAGGAACGGCTGGTGACAATCACCAATATTCAAAAGATGGTGGCTGAATATTTTAAAATACGTGTTTCGGATTTGAGTGCTAAGAGTCGCTCGCGGCAAGTGACAAGACCGCGCCAAATCGCGATGGCCTTGGCAAAAGAACTGACCCATCACAGCCTTCCCGAGATTGGAAAGGAATTCGGGGGCCGTGATCATTCGACCGTGATTCATGCCTGTCGTAAGGTAAGCGAGCTGATAGAGACCGATCCACGGATTAAAGAGGACTACGCGAATTTAACTCGGATACTGACGACATAAGGTGTGGATAAAAAAGGGTAATAGTTGGTTTTTTAAGAAAGCCGTTTCTTATGCACATTTGTCCACAGTCTTACACACAGGGTCCAAGGCATTTATACAGACCTTATGCGAGACCGTTTTAGACGGTAAAACAAGCGAGAAAAACACTTATACACAGAAAAGCGCACCTATAGTAATAACTACAACTAAAAAGAATTATTAAAAACCTTTAATACTTACGGGCAAGATAAAGGGGCGTATATGCAATGGTCGATGCCAAGAGACGAGCTTCTAAAGGCTTTGGGTTTGGCGGCGGGAGTCGTAGAGAAACGCCAGTCAAAACCTATTTTGTCTCATGTATTGGTGACCTGTGATAAGGACGCAGTGACTTTCACGGGAACAGATCTCGAGATCGAGATGGTCTCGAAGGCGATGGCCGAGGTGGGAGAACAAGGGGCCGTGACTGTTCCCGGACGGAAGTTTTTGGATATAGTGCGCACCCTCCCCGCGGGCAGTACGGTTCGTTGCCAGAAAGAGCAGGATCGGGTGCGTATCAGTGCGGGGCGGAGTCGGTTTACCTTAAGCACGTTACCGGTCGAGGATTTTCCGAGCCTTAAGGAATTCCAGTGGGACATGGGTTTTATGATCGCGCGGTCGGATTTAAAGAAGCTTATCGATAAGACCCAGTTTTGTATGGCTCAACAGGATGTGCGCTATTACTTGAACGGATTGATGTTTGAGACTTTACCAGGGAGTTTAAAGGCGGTAGCGGCGGATGGACACAGGCTTGCGATGTGTACTGTGTTTATCGAGGGTCAGGATCTCACGGAGAAACAAGTTATAGTGCCGCGTAAAGGGGTGGCGGAGCTGGGGCGCTTACTGGGGAGCGACGAAGGACCTGTGGAGATTAACCTGTCGACTAACCATATCCGGGTGCGGCAGGATCAACTTGTATTTACCTCAAAATTAATTGATGGGCGGTTCCCTGATTATAACCGAGTGGTCCCGGCTAGCGTGCGGGAAACGGTGGTTTTGCCGCGCGAGTCTTTGCGCGAGATGTTAAGTCGGGTGGGGATTGTATCGACCGAGAAGTTTCGGGGTATTAGGCTTCAGTTCACTGGTCAGTTGGTGGTTGCAAGTGCCAGCAATCCCGAGCATGACGAGGCAACAGAAGAACTGGATGTGGAGGCCACGCTACCGGAGTTTGAGGTGGGTTTTAACGTTGGGTATGTGATTGAGGCGTTAGGGGCTTTAAGCGGACCACAGGTAGAGTTTGGCTGGAATGATAGCAATAGCGGTTGTCGGATTCGGTCCTCGGGCGACGTGGGTAGCCAAGTGTATGTGGTAATGCCCATGCGTTTGTAGCGTGGCTATTACCAACTTAGAGGTCGAAAATCTTCGGAGCTTAGGGCAACTGAGCTGGCAGCCGGCGGCAGGCCTTAATCTGATTGTTGGGCGAAATGGGGCCGGGAAAACCAGTCTTTTGGAGGCCATTACTTTAGCCGCGACCAGTAAGGCTTTGCGCCCCGGGAGTGCACGGGGTGCTATTCGACATGGTGCCGAGCGACTTCTGGTCGGTTTAAAATTCGGCGAATCGCTTTATGCGGGCGAATTGCGCTACGAGCGGGGGCGTGTGCTGCGGTCTTGGCGATTGGATGGGGAACCTCTTAAGTCGGCGGTGACGGCTTATGAGCGACTTCCCGTTCTCGTGTTTAGCCCGGAAACCCACTACGCCACGCTTCAAGACGCCCAGGTACGACGGGCAGCCATGTCGTGGCTATTGTTCCACGTGGAACCTTTGTTTTTGGAGACCTGGCGACGCTATCAGCGGGTGCTGCGGCAACGGAACGCGGCCTTGCGCGAGGGGCGGGGGTTGTATCGTATGTTTAACCCAGGCCTTGCTCAAACCGGCGAGACCTTGGCGAATTTTTGGCTGCGCGCTCAGGACCGATTACAGGCCCCCTTTCAAGAGCTGGCGGAGCGCCTACAGTTACAATGGCCGGTGGCCATGAGGCTGCGCCCCGGCTGGGGCGAAGACTCGTTAGAGACCGCTTTGTTGCGGTCTGAGGAGGGGGACGAACGGTTGGGTTATACGCAAGTTGGTCCCCATAGAGCTGACATTCAATTTGTGCTGGCCGACCACCCCCTTACCCAAGTGGGCTCCCATGGTCAGCAGAAGGTGGTCGTAAGTGCTTGGCGCCTGGCGCTTGCCCTATGTGCCGAGCAAGCGGGCAGACCACCGGTTTTGTTGGTTGATGATCTCGCGGCGGAGCTCGATGGCGTGCGCCAAAAGGCCTTTTACGAAGTCTTGGTGGCCGCAGGGTCACAGGCCTTCGTGACGGCTCTTGATGTCGAGACCCCCGCTTCTTCGGCCTCTGTGTTCCACGTGGAACAAAGTCGCAGCAACGCCTCCTGAGGTCTGTCCTGTGGTAGACTGGCGGTATTCAGTAGGAGAGCCTCGATGGATACCCGACCCGCATATGACCAGGACAGTATTCAAGTTCTTAAGGGGCTGGATGCCGTCCGCAAACGGCCCGGTATGTATATCGGGGACACCGAGGACGGGACCGGTCTCCATCACATGGTCTTTGAGGCCGTCGACAACGCCATCGACGAGGTCTTAGCGGGTTATTGCACCGAAGTGCGAGTAACGATCCACCCCGACGACTCGGTAAGTGTTCAGGACAACGGTCGCGGTATTCCCACCGGCATTATCGCCTCGGAAGGCAAGTCGGCGGCCGAGGTTATTATGACCGTCCTCCACGCCGGCGGTAAATTCGACCAAAACTCCTACAAGGTTTCGGGTGGTCTCCACGGCGTCGGTATCTCGGTGGTGAACGCTCTGTCCGAGTTCCTGGAACTCACCATCTTTCGTGATGGCCACCAGTATGCGCAGCGCTACGAACTCGGCGAACCCGTAGCCTCCTTGGCCGTGGTTGGGCCGGCTGAACAGACCGGGACGATCGTCCACTTTAAACCAAGTGCCACGATCTTCAGTGACTGTTTAATGCACTACGACCTCTTGGCCAAGCGTTTACGCGAACTCTCCTTTCTTAACTCCGGGGCCCGCATCGTATTGATCGATGAGCGCTCGGGCAAAGAAGACCAGTTCGAATATCAAGGGGGAATCGCGGCCTTCGTCACCGATCTCAACCGCAACAAGGACCCGCTCCACTCCCAGGTGATCGCCCTGCAGGCGGAGCGCGACCGTGTATTTGTGGACCTGGCCCTTCAGTGGAATGACTCCTATCAGGAGAACGTCTTCTGCTACACCAACAATATTCCCCAGCGAGATGGCGGAACCCATTTAGCCGGCTTCCGGGCTGGCTTAACGCGCACCATGAACAACTACATAGAGGAAATGGGTCTTGCGAAGCGCGCCAAGGTCACCCTGACCGGCGACGACGCCCGCGAGGGTCTGACGGCGGTGTTGTCGGTGAAGGTTGTCGATCCGAAATTTTCATCGCAAACCAAAGACAAACTGGTTTCATCCGAGGTCAAAGCGGCAGTCGAGTCGGTGATTAACGAACAGCTGAGCTATTATCTTCAGGAAAACCCAGCGGTTGCCAAGGCTATTGCCGAGAAGGTCGTAGAGGCCGCTCGGGCCCGCGAGGCCGCCCGCCGCGCCCGCGAAATGACGCGCCGCAAAGGCGCCCTCGATATCGCTGGCCTTCCGGGAAAGCTTGCAGATTGCCAAGAGCGGGATCCGGCCGCCTGTGAGCTCTATTTGGTTGAGGGAGATTCCGCAGGTGGATCCGCAAAACAAGCGCGCGACCGCCGCTTTCAGGCCATCCTGCCGCTCAAAGGCAAGATCTTGAACGTCGAGCGGGCCCGTTTCGACAAAATGCTCTCTTCTGCTGAGGTCGGAACCCTGATCACGGCCCTAGGCACCGGCATTGGGAGAGACGACTTCAACGCCGATAAGCTTCGCTACCATCGGATCATTATTATGACCGATGCCGACGTCGATGGCTCCCATATCCGCACCCTGCTTCTCACCTTTTTTTACCGCCAAATGCCTGAACTCCTGGCCCGAGGCCATATCTATATTGCTCAACCGCCCCTTTATAAGGTGAAACAGGGTAAGCACGAGCGCTACGTGAAAGACGATATCGAACTCACGGCCTATTTGGCACAGAACGCCCTGGACGGCGCGAGCGTCCTTTGTGGGACGGGCGAAGCGGCCCTCGTGGGCGACTCCCTGGCCAAGCTCTTCAACGAATACATTAGGGGCGACATGTATTTAAGGCGCCTTGGCCGCCGGCACGACCGGACCATGTTAAAAGAGCTCATGCATGCCCCGCTCTTGACCACCGATGTCTTGAAACAAGAAGCCGAGGCTGTGGCCTTCGCGCGCACACTCGCAGGACGTCTCGAGGGTCTTCGCAGCCCCACCACTCGCTACGAAGTAAGTGCCGTCTACAGCCCTCAGCTCGAGACCCACGAGGTCCTCGTGGTCCGCACCGAGCACGGCGGCGTGCGGGCCTCGCGCCTCGACGCCGCCTTTGCCCAATCGGCGGAGTATCGGGGCCTGCGGACCCTGGGCGACCGACTCGCCGGGCTTATCAAAGACGGGGCTGTGGCTGAACGCCAAGGGCGCGAGCGACCGATTGCCAGTTTCGAGGAGGCCTATGAGTGGCTTTTGGAAGAGGCGCGCCGCGGGCATGCGATCCAACGCTACAAGGGTCTCGGCGAAATGAACCCCGATCAGCTCTGGGAAACGACCATGGACCCAACGGTCCGCCGCCTTCTCAAGGTGAACGTCGAGGACGGGGTCGCAGCCGACCTAATTTTTACCACCTTGATGGGCGATCAGGTCGAACCCCGCCGCGAATTCATCGAGAAAAACGCGCTCCAGGTTCTGAACCTCGATGTCTAGGCCAGGCCCTGTGGCTGACCTCTATACCCCCATTGCCTGCGCCTTGTATGACCGCTACGAGCGCGCCATCCTCACGTCCTCCCCGCTGACGATTTCTTGGCGTGAGGCGGACCTATGGCATCAAGACACGGTCGTAGCCCTTGCCCTCGAAACCGCTGAGGGTCAGGAGTTCTTAAGTTTTGAGGACCGGGGGCACCGCAGACACAAGGCCCGTCTCGACGCCATACGTTTGCTCGACTGATCGGCGCTGAAAGCGCAAATCGCGGGCGTCGTGCCCGAGCTTCTGTCCGCGTCGCTCGAATCGAGTTACCGGCCGGTCCCCTCGCCCCTCGCTGTTTTCCCGGAAGTCGGGGTGCTGGCCGACCAGGCTTGCGACCTCCTCGGCGTAGGGTGCCCAGTCGGTTGCGAAGTGTAAAAGTCCGCCGGGCCGCAGGATGCGCGCGATCTCCGCCAGGAAGGGGCTGCGCACCAAGCGCCGCTTATGATGGCGGGCCTTCGGCCACGGGTCGGGGTAAAAGATCAAGACCATATCAATCCGCGCGTCCGCGATCCCGGCTACGACCGCCTGAGCGTCACCTTCGATCAAGCCAACATTGCTTACGCTCTGCTCTTCCAGGGCGCGCATGACCTTCACGATCCCCGTGCGGTACATCTCGACCCCAACATAGTGTCGCCTCGGATCGGCCTTGGCCATGGTAAGTAAGGCCTCACCATCACCAAATCCGATATCAAGAACCACCTCTTGATCCCGCCCGAGATCGGCCCATGTGGCTTCAGAAAGCCCGAAGCGCGGCCACAACCGGTCATAGGCCGCTATAGCCCCCGCTTTCAAGGGGCGCTCGCGACGCACAAAACTGCGTACCCGCCGCCGCGGCGCGAGCTCGACTGTCATGTGATCAGGCCAGTCAGGGGCGATGAGGGGTCAGCGCCCCATTTGCGGGCCATGCGCTGCGCTAAAAACGCGTCCCGCCCAGCCTCGACGGCCTTGCGCATGGCTCTTGCCATCAACACCGGGTCGCCCGCCCCGGCGATTGCCGTGTTCATAAGTACGCCATCGCAACCGAGCTCCATAGCGATGGCGGCATCTGAGGCCGTACCCACCCCGGCGTCTACAAGTATTGGCACTCGGGCCTGTTCGACGATAAGGCGAATATTGAGCGGGTTACGGATACCGAGCCCAGAGCCGATGGGGGCGGCCAGGGGCATGATCGCGACACAACCGATCGCCTCGAGGCGCTTCGCGGCCACCGGATCGTCGGTCGTATAGACCATAACCGCGAAACCCTCAGAAACTAAAGTTTCCGCTGCTTTAAGGGTCTCCACCATGTCGGGGAAAAGACTAGTCCGATCGCCTATAACCTCAAGCTTTACAAGCGCGCGCCCATCTAGCAGTTCACGCGCCAAGCGGCACGTCCGCACCGCCTCTTCCGCCGAATAGCAGCCGGCGGTATTGGGAAGAATGGTGTAACGCTCCGGCGACAAAATATCGAGCAGATTCGGTTCCCCAGGATTTTGCCCAATATTCGTCCGCCGCACCGCAACCGTCACGATCTCGGCGCCGCTTGCCTCTATGGCCTGCTGAGTTTCGGTCGTATCCTTGTACTTACCGGTCCCGACCAGCAGCCGTGACGAGAATGTCAGACCGGCGACCTGCCAGCGGTCAAGTTTGTCTTTCTGCATCACCCGCCTCCGATGGCCTGAACGATTTCAACGCGGTCCCCGTCTTGCAAAAGATAGCTGTCGTGTTGTGCGCGCGGAACGATCTCGCGATTGACCTCGACCGCCACCCGCTTTCCGCCAAGGCCCATGTCGCCCAGCAAGGCGGTCAGCGCCACGGGCCCGTTCAAGGCTTGCTCCGCCCCGTTCACGTAGATAATCATAAGTAATGGTGCAATCCCTCAGATGGTTGTATATTGTATGGCCTCTTTGCGCCATGTGCTATGCGGGTGTAGTTCAATGGTAGAACTTCAGCTTCCCAAGCTGATAGCGAGGGTTCGATTCCCTTCACCCGCTCCACCCCCCTCTTCGATGACCCGCACCCGGTCCGATTGCAGAGCGCCCGATCGAACCCTACACTCAGCCTTTTTCGGAAAGGCTGGCTCGTGAAAAAACAGACCCGCACCGTTGTCCTCGCGCTGAGTCTCACCACCGTCTTGGTCCTGGCGATTGTCGCTGCGCTTCCTGGAATCGTGGCCCTCAATAAGGTCAAAAACGAGATTGCGGAGACTCTCTCTCAGGCAAGCGGCCGCCCCGTGACCATCGGCCGACTCAGCTTGTCCCTCTATCCTTGGCTCGGTATTCGGCTCGATGGTGCGGAGCTCGCAAACGCCCCGACCTTTGGCAAGACACCGCTCGCCCAGGTCGACGATGCGATAGTCGAGGTGCGCGTCCTCCCGCTCCTAGCCGGTCACATCGTTCTGCGGCGCGTGGTCGTGACCGGCCTTAAGCTGAATTTGCGTGAGAATGCCGCTGGTTACACAAACTGGGCCTCTCTGATCCGGCCCCCGAAGACGTCGCCTTTGCCTACAAAGGCCTCGCGCGCCGAGGCCCACGAAGCCCCGGCCTTCGCCCTGCTCCGGGCGGCCGGTCTTACGGTCACAAACGCCTCGGTCACTTACCGCAACGCACACACCGGGGCCCGCGATATCCTCAGTCACTTCGATGTTCGTTTGGGGGAAATCCGGCCGGGACGCCCGGTGGCCATACATCTCGCTGGCACGCTCCAGACAGCCGGTCACGGGCCCTTCCCGTTTCGACTTTCAGCGCGCGCCATCCGTCAGCACAAAGGCCTTCTTCTGAACCCGTTTCGGATCTCGATCGCGACCCTGAAGGCCTTGGGTACGGTGCAGGCTACGGAGACCCGGTCCGGGCTTAAGGCCCACGGGCATCTGCGCGTTCCCACATTTGCCCCCCGGCCCCTCATCGCAGCGCTCGGGCTGTCCTATAGGCCCAGTGACCCGAAGGCCCTGCGGACCGCCTCTGGCCGAGTTGCTTTCACGCTGAGCCCCGGTCAGTTGTCCTTGGCGCCGTTCACGATTCGTTTCGACCAAACCCTCGTCACCGGCCAAGTCGTGCGCCTGGCGCACCCGCTTCTCTACCGAGCGCATCTCGCGATCAGCTCCTTGGTCCTCGCGCCCTATCTTCCCCAGAAGCCCTCCGCGCCCCCGGCGCCCCGGCCGCTCCCGGGGCCACGCCGCCCGCACGCGGGTACCAAGACCCCCTCGCCTTTCCTTAGCCTACCTGTCATTGGTACCGTGACGATCGGCCGGCTAGTGGCCCACGGTCTCACCCTGACTCGCGTCTCCGCCGGTCTGCGCGGACACGCTGGGCATATCCGGTTACAGCCGCTCACGATGGACCTCTATGGAGGGGCCTTCGCCGGGCGATTTGCGCTCAGGGCGGCCCGCCCGCTGTCCTGGCGGCTTTCGGCCCGGATTTCTCAGGTGCACGTAGGCGCGCTCTTGCGCGCGCTTCATATGTTCCCGGAGTTTTCCGGGCTACTAAATGCCCGTACCGATCTTCGTGGCTCCGGCATCACGCTCTTGCCGATCGAACAAAGCGCGTCAGGAAGGCTCACCGCCGATATGCCGCGCGGTGCCTTGCGCGGCCTGGACATCGACTTTATCGCCAAAGACCCGAAGGCAATCGTGGGCCCGCATCGCCTGAAGAAGGTAGCGGGCACCGCCTTTACTCGCTTGCACGCCCAAGCGACGATCGCGAATAGCCTCGTGACTCTCCAGGCGCTTTCGCTGTATACCTCGCGCGCGGCCGTTCACGGCCAGGGCACCCTGACGCTGCTTCCCACGAAGACGGTGAACACCCTCTTGAAGGTCACCCTCCCGAGTGGTTTGACGGTGCCGGTGCGCGTCCGCGGGCCGATCGGCCACGTGCATTTCGCCATCTCCTTGAACCGGCTCTTAAGCGGCTCCAATAAAGGCCTAGGCTCGGCGTTTAAAAGTCTGGGTGGGCGCCTCAAAAGTTTTCTCGGAATCCATTGATCATGGATTTCACCGGTCGCGTGCTCGCCTGGTATCAGCGTCATGGCCGTCATGATCTCCCCTGGCAGGTTCCGGATCCCTACCTGCGATGGCTTGCGGAAATCATGCTCCAGCAGACGACCGTGACCGCCGCGCGCCCCTATTTCGAACGCTTCCGAGCGCGCTTTCCCACCCTCGAGACCCTGGCGCAGGCTCCGCTCGACGATGTCCTGGCGCTCTGGTCCGGTCTCGGTTATTACGCGCGCGCCCGCAATCTCCATGCGAGCGCGCGGCTTGTGATGGATAGGCATCAAGGGCGATTCCCGCAGACTCTTCCCGAGCTCTTGGCCTTACCGGGGATCGGTTTATCCACAGCCGGGGCGATCCTGGCTTTTGCCTTCGGGATACCAGCCTCCATTCTCGACGCCAATGTCCGCCGGGTCTTGAGTCGCTATCACGGCATCACGGACCGGGACGCCAAGGCCACACGCCGTCTGTGGGAACATGCCCGCGCCTATACGCCGACCCACGATGTGGCCGACTACACCCAAGCGATCATGGACCTTGGTGCGCTCGTTTGCCGAAAGGCCCCCCAGTGTTCCATCTGCCCGTTGGTCTCAGCTTGCTCGTTTAAAGGCGAGGAGCCGCCGCCGGCCCGGCGCGCACGGCCCGAGCGTTCGGTCGTCATGGCCCTTATCTACCAAGCGAACGCTGGCCTGCTTCTTCTGCGCCGCCCAGCGAGCGGGGTGTGGGGTGGTCTCTGGAGCCTCCCGGAGTGTCCCACCCTCCCCGACCTTACCCCTTATTTGGCATCGCTCGGTTTTGAGGCCGCGCCCGGCGCGCCCGGCGCAGTTCTGCGTCATGTCTTTACCCATTTCGCCCTATCTATCACCCCGGTGCCGGTGCTTCTCACGAACATAGGTACCTGCGCATCCGAGAACCGCGATATGATGTGGTATCAGCGGTGCGCGGCCGAGCCCGGCATGCCGGCCCCGGTCAGGCGCCTTGTCAACCAGTTCTTGGAGACCACATGAGTCGAACCGTGTTGTGTGTGAAGCTCAAAAAGGAAGCCGAAGGCCTCGATTACCCGACCTACCCGGGCGAGCTCGGCAAACGCATTTACGAGGGCGTTTCCAAAGAGGCATGGCAACAGTGGTTGGCCCACCAAACGATGCTCATAAACGAATACCGCTTAAGCCCCATGGACCCGAAAGCGCGCAAGTTTTTGGAAAAGGAGATGGAGGGCTACTTCTTCGGCGAGGGCTCGGCTATTCCCGAGGGCTTCAAGCCCCCGGGAACCAAATAACATCATAATATCGCGCCTAGCGCCCCCCGCTCCTGAGACCGGCGAACAGGCGGCTTGTCATCTGCCAGGCCTCCTCCGTTGCCACCTTTTCGGCGGGATCCGGCCGATCCATAAACGCATGACCCACGTTGGGGAAGACGCTCAGCGTGTAGCGCTTGTTCGCTTGGCTGAGGGCCGCGCTGATGCGTCCATGCTCCTCGGGCGTGATCGAGGCGTCCTTGGCCCCGTAACAGAGCAGCAGTGGGGCCTCGATCCGGGGGATTGTGGCCAATAGGGACGTCCGCCCCAAGCGATCCTGAGGGTTGTCTATGCCCCCACCGTAAAAGCAGGCCGCCGCGCGTATGTCCCGCGGGTAGCTGCTGGCGGCGAGGAAGGCGAGGCGCCCGCCATTACAAAAGCCCATGACGCCAATCCCCTGTCCTCTCACGTCCGTCCGTGTCTTTAGGTGATCCACGGCCCGCCCCAGGGAGGCCATAATCGCCTGATCGCCAAGCGATTTGAGTTTCGCGATAGCCCCCTCTATGTCGCTAGGCGAAAAAACAGCCCCGTCATAAAAGTCGAGCCCGAACGCCGCAAAGCCTATCTTGGCAAGGTGTTCGCACACGTACTGGATATGGTCGTTTATGCCCCAGATCTCCATAAAAACGATAACAACGGGGGCCGGCGTGCCTGCCGGCTTCGCCAAATATCCTTTGACTCCGGACTCGTCGATAAAGGTGCCGCTCTTCTTATTGTCCACGCTCCCTCCTTGATGGTGTGGTGTTTTAAGAAAACGCTCTCTTTAGCCGCCTACGGCGCAGCCCGCAAGCTGGGCCGCGGTGGGTTCCGCGCAACAATACCAGGGCTCCGAAAGGTGCGGGCTTGTCGGCCCGGCCTGCTCGCCTGTGAGTGCCGGCGCCTCTCGTCCTAGCGACTCGTGCGCCAACGACCAAAGCCCGCTGAATGTCTCAAAGCGCCCTCGCCCTTCGGCCTCGCTCTTCTCGACCCAGCGTTGGGCTTGGTTTTGTAGGGCGTCGACGCGCGGGTCGGTATGGGTCCACGGATACCCCAACATCTCCCCCGAAAATCCGCCGACCCGTTCTCGAAAACCAGGAATCCGAAAAAGATAGGACCCCTCTGGCACGAGCAGGCGAATGACGAGCTGGATCGGCGTGATGCTACTGATCAAGGCGAGGTCGCGTACACGGATCAGAAGTTCAAGGTAGGTCTCGAGCGTTGTCCACGGGGTGAAGGGTACGAAGGTGGGGGTGAGCGCTATGCCGGATGCCCGGGTAATATGTACGGCCCGGGCGATATCTTGGGCGGTATGTCCTTTGTCGAGAAGCCCGAGCACCCTGTCGTCAAATGATTCCGCAGCGCTTGTAAGAAACAGGCAGCCGTACTTAGAGAGGCGCGGCATGAGGTCTTCGTAGGCCAGGATGTGCGATATCTTGACTGTGGCGTCGAAGGTTACGGTCGGCCAGTTTTCGTGTACGGCCTTCAGTATCCTGAGGGCGTGGGTCGGCCCGTTCAAAAAATCCGGATCCCCAAACGATAGGTGGGTGGCCCCCTGCGCAATCTGTTGTGCGGCGTCAGCAATGACGACCTCGGGCGGGACGGCGCGGAAGCGGCCTTCGTATACCGGCACAATGGGGCAGTGGCGGCAGAGGTACTTACAGCCCCGCGAGGCCTCGACAAAGCCTACCGTTTTGCGCGCGCCTCCAGGAAGTATGAGGTGGGCATAACCGCTTAAGGCCGGCAATCCGGCGCGATCCGGAACCACGAACCGGACCCGCGCAGATACCCCCGCAGGCGTTTCGGGGTGGGCCAAAAGCCCCAACAGTTCGCTTTCAAACTCGGGGCCCAGCACCTCATCCACGCCGTAATTTTTTAGGGTTTCGGCGTTTGGGGGCCCATAAAGGCCGTAACATACAAGCCGAGCGGCGGGGGCCTTGGTGCGCATTCTAGGCAAAAGACTGATCGCAATGCGGGTCGCGGTATGCATACCAAGCGCGATGCCGATAAGATCAAACTGGGCCAGGGTTTCCCATGGCATCGATCGCAAGGTGAGGTCGGCCAGGACCACACTGTGTCCGCAGGCCCGCAGAAGCGCCGCTGGATGTGCCAAAGAAAATGGCTGACGACCGAGTTCGTACGGGCTAATGAGAAGAATGCGCATCCCGTCATCATACGGCAATTAGGGTCTTCTGTGCGCCAACGCCATCCTCCTGTCGAGCACAAGTTTGTCGAGCACAAGTTTAGCTTTGCGGGCCCCGCCTCTTCTCGAGAGAGGCCGAGGGCGCATGGGGACACGGGAGATCGGCTACACCTCATCGCGATCAGCGAAGACCATCTTGCGCAGGAAACTGCGGTCCCGCACATTACCCAGGTCTTATAAGGGGGCGCGCGAGCATCTCTTGGTGGGCGTCCCCCCGGAAGCCCGCGAAACGCCAAAAAGCGACGCAACGGACGAGCCCGGGCCGGGCGAGCCTTGACGCGGCCGAGACGAGCGGCTTTAATGCGCGCTTCGCCCAGGTAGCTCAGTCGGTAGAGCAGAGGACTGAAAATCCTCGTGTCGGTGGTTCGATTCCGCCCCTGGGCACCAAAGAAATCAATGGGTTACGCCACTTCCCGCATGTCATTTGAACCATAAGTCTTCAGTAACTGAAGCTTTATGGTTTCAATTTTTTTAACGACATAGCTAGAGAACCGATGAATTGCGAAGCATGTCATTCCGATTGGCCTGGTGAAGACACAAGCTACCCAGAATCCGACAGAAACCGTGATTCGTTTGCGACGAGCCGCGCCCGTATTCAATAAGATTTTACAGATTAGGCTGTCAATTCTTTGACATCGATTTCCCCCACTCCGTCCAACACTTGCGGAAAATCCATGTTTTGATTCACTTGTACCTACGTAATAGTGACCATCCCGCATCTGCTCAATTGAGTAGATAAAATCAACGTTGTGATAGTCAAGCCTATCCTGAGAAGCGACCTGATAGCGGTATTTTCAAATTTTCTGAACTCGAAGCCGCTCAACCTCAACGATATAAATAATCATTCTTTGGCCGGATTCGGTGACAGGCTTCATCTTGTTCCTGAAAGACCGCCTTCCGAGGCCGGCGGGGCGGAACCCTTCGCCGCCGATGTCGCTCCTGGATCCGGCCAGCGGCGTTTTCAGACTAGCGGAGGGGTTTTTGATTGAAAAGAACCGCACCTTGGGTGTAGCGTACGGCTCGCCCGCAGGCCCCCGCCTTCGGTGGTGAGAGTGTATTGTGGACCATAGGTAAGGCATTAATGGTCGAACTGGTTGCCCATCGCGGCTATGCCCATCGCTACCCCGAAAACACCCTCGCTGCTTTAGAGGCCGCGGTTGCGGCGGGCGCGCGCTATGTCGAAGTCGATGTCCAGTTGACGTCCGACCGAGTGCCAATTTTGTTCCACGACCACGATTGCCTGCGTTTATGCGGCGTCCCCGGCACGATAGATGAGCGTCCCTACGCGGCGATTCGGACTCTCGGCGCCTCGTGGCCGGAGCGTTTCGGCCTCCGCTTCCAGGACAATCCCTTGGCGAGCCTTGCCGATCTTGCCGCCTTTTTGGCCCGACACCCGCAGGTCACAGCCTTTGTCGAAATCAAACGTCAAGCGGTGAAGCGCTTTGGTGCGAAGACCGTCCTTGCCGCCGCCTACAGCGTTTTGCAGCCGGTCCTAGCCCAGACCGTGTTGATCTCCTTTTCCCTTCCCGCGCTGCGCGCGGCGCGCGGACTCTGGCCACGGATCGGGGTGGTGACCACGCGCTATCGGCAGTTTATGAATGCGGGCGTGCAGTCCTTGGCTCCCGAATACCATTTTTGTGACAAAGACGGGCTACCGGCGCGCGGTCCCTTGGGGCACGAGGGCAGCGCGCTCGTGGTGTACGAGGTCGATGACGCAGCCTTTGCGCGCGCGCTTGCGCTTCGCGGGGTAGCCATGGTTGAGACCTTTGCGATCGCGGAGTTGGCCTCCGCTTTAGGAGCCGGGGCGTCGTGAGCGCGCGTTTTGATGTGGTCGTGATCGGAGGCGGCATTCAGGGGGTCGGCGTGGCCCAGGCCGCGGCGGTGCGGGGATACAGCACCTTGCTTCTTGAGCAGGAGGACCTTGCCGCCGGCACCTCGAGCCGATCCTCGAAACTGATTCATGGAGGCCTGCGCTACCTCGAGTCCCGACAGTTTGGTCTCGTGCGTGAGTCTTTGCGTGAGCGCGAGACCTTGCTGAAGATCGCAGCCCCCCTGGTCGAGCGCAAGGCCTTCTACATCCCGGTGTACGCCCATTCGCGACGAAGTCCCGCGCGCATCGCGGCCGGCCTCCTCTTGTACCGGGCCCTAGCCCATGGCCCCCACGGCGGATTTCAGCGCTTGGCGCCCCGTGACTGGGATAAGCTCGATGGGCTAAAGACGGCAGGGCTCAAAGCCGTGTTTCGTTACTACGATGCTCAGACTGACGATGCAGCGCTCACCCGCGCTGTGGCCCGTTCGGCCCAGGAGTTCGGTGCCGAGATACGCATCGGGGCGCGGTTTATTGGTGCTGAGCGCGTGGGTCCACGCTACGAGGTTCGCTTCGTGAGCGCGGGATCGGTGACGTCTTGTTCGGCCCAGGCGCTCGTGAATGCGACCGGTCCCTGGGTAGGACAGGTCCTGAGTCGAATCTTGCCGGGTCCACCGCGACTCCGTCACGATCTCGTCCAAGGGGCCCACATTATCACCCCCGGTACCCTCCACGAAGGACTCTACTATACAGAAGCCCCACGCGATGGCCGAGCCGTTTTCGTAATGCCCTGGCGCGGCCGCATACTGACCGGCACGACCGAGACCGCCTACGTCGGCGACCCGGCGTTCTCGGCGGCGACCCGGGACGAGATCGCCTACCTGCAGGAGGTGCTGACCAGCTATTTCCCGGATCTATCGCCGACCGTGGAAGACAGTTTCGCGGGGCTCAGGGTGCTTCCGAGAACCCCGCAAGGATTCAGCGCCCGGGCGCGCGAGGCCGTGCTTTTGGCAGACGGACCCGTGCCCCGTCTCATCAGCATTTTTGGCGGCAAGCTGACCGCTTACCGGCATACCGCAGATGAGGTCATGGGGCGTTTCAAGGGCGTTTTGCCGGAACGCGCCGCCCGCGGCGACACCCGCCGCTTAATTCTCTCGGTGCCATGAGGGCATGAGCGCGCACCATCTCTGGTAGCGGTCGTTTTGCGCCTCGTCTGTGGCTGGCCCGAACGTTCTTTCGCCCGAACTTTTGGGCCATTTTGCAGGCGCCCCGGCCACCAGGAAGGCCAGTCCCCTCGAAGTCGCCTCGTGTTCGCCGGGACGACGTACGCTAAGACCGCTTAGGTTGGCGAGCGCTTGGCACACCCCGTCACAGGCGCTCATGCCGCCCGTGACGACAAGTCCCGCGCACGGACCGGTTTGGGCCTGTATCGCGCGGATGTTTTCGTTCACGAGAAAGACGACGCTCTCAATAATGGCTGCCGCCTTCGCAGCCGTAGTCCCCTCGCCCTCGAAGCGCGGCGCCAAGTCTGGGCGCCAGTAGGGAGACCCAAGGCCCGCTATGGTGTTTAAAAACAGCGGACGCGAATCGTGGCCTTCCAAAAGCGATTCACAGTGCCGAGCCAGATCGCGGTAAGGCAAAGCCTCGCTCCCCCAAGCCAGGGCCGCGCCCGCGCCATTAATTGCCCCCTCCAGGACGTGTAGGCTGTCATGACCGTCCTGAAGGGCTATGCTCCAAAGCAGCGGCCCCCAATCGACTGTCGCATGAGCGATCGGCCGTTGCAGAAAGGCCCCGGTCCCCATATTGATGTAGATCGTATCCGAGTGCGGAGTCCCCTCGCTAAAAAGGGCCGCCCCTTGATCGCCCATCATGACGGTGAGCGGGACCTGGGCGCCGCCGGCTCTTAGTCCACCAAAGGGATAGCGGCTGGGGGTGCAGGTCGGCAAGGTCTGCTCCGAAATACCAAATAGCCGCAAAAGCTCGGGGTCCCAGTCTTTGCGTCGCCAACCCCAGAGTAGTGTACGTGCGGCGTTGGCGGGGTCGGCGACCAAAGGCTGCGGTACCACGGAACGAAACGCGAGAAAGCTGGCCAAGGGCCCCATAATGAGGTGGCCGGCCTTGGCCGCCGCGCGCACCGCCGGGAGGTGCTCAAGGCACCAACGCATCTTGAGCGCCCCGTAATGGGGGGACAACATGAGTCCGGTCCGTTCGCGGATGGTGAACGCCTGCGAGGCATAGTCCGCTATAAACGGGCTTGCGCGTCGGTCTTGCCAGCTCAGCACCGGCGATAGCGCTTGTCCTGTGCGGCTATCCCAACAGACGAGGCTCGCCCTTTGGGTTGCGAGCCCCGCGCTCACGATATTAAGCGCGGTCGCGGTCCCCAAGATCCGCAAGACCCCTTCTATGGCTCGGCCGAGCGACCCTACGACCTCCTCCGGGCTTTGTTCTAGGATATCGGGCGCGTGGCTTTGGTGGCCTACCGCGACTTGGCTGCGGGCGACCGCGATCCCTTGTTCGTCAAAGATGGTCGCGCGGGTCGCATGTCCCCCCTGGTCTAAGGCCAAATACAGCGGCTCGCTCATGGTTCCCTCCCTGGCCATCTTCGGGCCTTGTCGAGATTATAGAGGCGTTTTCGTCACGCTGCTCAGTCTCTTTTCCAGGGCGGTGCGCAAGACGTCCTCGGAGAGGGCCTGACGCACGCCTGGTGGACGGCGTTCGGCGGCCCATACGCTATCGGGGAAAAAGGGGTCGTCCTGAAACCGTGGAATGACGTGCCAGTGAAGGTGAGGGACTTGGTTCCCAAGCGACGCCACGTTCATTTTTACCGGTCTTAAGAGGTCCCGTAATACCTCCTCCACCCCCATCACCACATTGAGCAGCCGATGGCGATCAGCATCCACGAGGTCTGTGATCTCGCGGACGTGCGCCCGCCAAACCACCCGGCAAAAGTCCCCTATTCCGGGGATCTGCGCCGGAATGACCAAGCAATAGGCGTCCGACCACAATAGGCTGGTCGGCGCAAGCTGGCAGAGGGGACAGTTTTCCGGTTCGGACACAAAACGAGACTAGCACGCGGTCTGTTTCGTCCGCTAGCCTCATCCGCCCTTCCTCCCTATAATGACGCTTTGAGGGCGCGCCATGATCGACTGGAATTCGGTAGAAACTACGTTCCTGGACATGGACGGCACGTTGCTCGATCTACATTTCGATAACCATTTTTGGCAAGAGCACGTCCCGCTCCGCTATGCGGAATGCAATGGCCTTCCTGTCAGTGAGGCCAAGGCCCTTCTGTCCCGACGCTTCGAGCGTGCCCAGGGCACCCTGAACTGGTACAGCGTCGACTACTGGAGCGACGAGCTCGCGCTTGATATCGCCCAACTCAAAGAGGAAGTGGCCAACAGAATCAGCATTCGCCCCTACGTCGAAGAGTTCCTGCAGGCGATGCGTGCGGCCGGCAAGCGCCTAGTCCTCGTGACGAACGCCCACGGGAAGACGGTCAGCCTGAAGTTTCGAAAGACCCGAATAGATAGGTATATGGACGCCGTCGTGTGCGCCCATGATCTCGGCTTGGCTAAAGAGCACGCCCCGTTTTGGGGCCAACTGCAGGCCTTGGAGCCGTTCGACCCCGCATCCACTCTCTTGATCGACGACAGCTTGCCCGTTTTGCGCTGTGCGCGCGACTACGGTATTCGCCATCTCCTGGCTGTGCGTAAGCCGGATCTACGCGGGCCGGATAAAGACTGCGCCGAGTTTTCAGCCGTCGACTCGTTTCGTTCGCTGTTGCCGGTTGGCTAGGGATGCGTCTCGTCGGGGTCGCCGTGACGCTTTTGGCGCTGGCCGGATGCGCCAGTTACGAGGCGAAACCTTTACGCGGTCCGGCGCTCGCGGATTTGGCGGCCCCGACCCAAAAGGCGCTCGCCCAGGCGGCCCGCAGCCTGCGGGTACCGGGCATGCCGCCGCTTACGCTCAATTTTCGTAAACCTCTCACTGGAAAAGAGCTCGGCGTCATCGCGGTGCTGGCCAATCCCCAGCTGAAGGCGTTACGCGCCCGGGCCCGCATCGCGCGTGCCCAGGTGTTCGCGGCCGGACTTTTGCCTGACCCGGTGGTTCAATTCAGCGTTCTTAGGCCTTATGGCGCGGGGTCCAGGGGACGAAGCGCCTCGCTCACGGACGGGTTTTTATGGGACCTCTCGCGGCTTTTGACCCGCAAGACCGATATCCGACTCGCCAAGGAGCACGCCGCGGCTATCGATTACGAAATCGCGTGGCGCGAGTGGGTCGCGGCCAATGACGCCCGCTTAACGGCCCGTCGCCTCTATTGGCTCGATCAGGAGCGGCAAACCGCACGCCGAGCCGCGACTCTTTGGGGACGACGCGTGAGGTTTTTAGAAATCGATGCGCACCGCCGCCTCATTGCCGCGCCCAAGGCGCTGGCCTGGGAGACTGCGCTGGACGCCCTACGCCTTAAGACCGCGCTCTTGCAGCGTTCTGTGCAAAGCGCCAGGCTCAGCTTAAATCAGCAGTTGGGCTTGCCGCCGGGGGCACGGTTCGCGATCGCGCGCCCTTCGGCCGCGGTATTGCCGAAGGCATCAGCCCAAACGCTTTTTCAAACGGCTTTGCATAGGCGCCTGGATTTGGTCGCTCTGGTGGCCGCCTACCACAGCGCCGATCATGCCCTTTTGCGGGCCGTGCTCGATCAGTATCCGCGTTTGAGTGTCGGTTTCGCAGGGGCCCGGAATACCTCGGGCGTCAGTCAGGCCGGCATCCAGTTAAGTCTCGTGCTCCCCATTTTCAACGGCAATCGCGGAGCGGTGGCGGTCGCTCGGGCGCGCCGTCGCGCCCTCTTTAAGGGTTATGTCGCACGGCTCGCTGCGGCGCGGGCACAAATCTATCAACTGCGGGCCCGCGATCAGAGCCTTGGTCGCGAAATCCGAGACTTGCGCGGTCGCCGGCGAGACCTCGGCAGGCTTGCCCATGCGGCGGTCGTATCTTACAAGGCGGGCGCCCTTGGCCTCTTCCCTTATCTCACCTTGATGAAGGAGCTTCTTACGGTGCGTCTTCAATTGACCGCTTTGCGCTTGTCCCAGGCCTCCGCCGCCATTGCTCTCCAAACCGCAACCGCGACACCGTGGTCGGGCGGGCGCTCATGAAGGGCAGCGTGTGGGGGTTTCTCGCGGTGTCGGGTGTGGCCTGCGCCCATCCGCTCTTGGTCCATGCAACGCAGGCGCAATTGACCTCCTATCGGCCTACGATCACGGCCTTTGGCCGGGCTCACGGCCCCGACCAAACGGTCGTGCAGGCCCCCTACGACGCGTTGATGGGCCCGTATGTGGTGGCTCCCGGGAGTCGTGTCTCGACCGGGGCTGTGATCGCGCGTCTTTTGCCAACGAGCCTCGCTGGCACGGTTCGGGCCTTTAGCGCGCGCGTACAGGCGGCCCGCACGGCCTATCAACAAGGAGAGGTTTTGGCGCATCAGGGTCTGATTACCGCCGCCCAAGCCCAGGCCTTGAAGGCCACATGGAAGGCCGACAACGCGGCCTTTTTGGCGGCTGCGCGGCGGCTGGCGCGCGGCGTCGTCCGCGCCCCCTTTGCCGGAACTGTTCGCTATCGCGCGGCACCCGGCGCTTGGTTGATTCGGGGAACGGATGTAGCGGCCCTAGCCGGCAACGGCCATCTCTATGAAACCGCGGCCTTGACCGTGCGCGATACCAAGCGCCTCTTCGTGGGCGCGCGCGTCGGGATAGCCGGACAGCCGGCGACCGAGGATGGCCGCGTCTACGCCTTGGCGGAACGGGTCGATCGCTTGGGGCTTGTGCGCGCCTATGTGCGCGGCATTAAAAGCGATCTGCGTCCGGGAGAGGTCATACGCCTCGTCTTGTTCGGCCATCGCGTACAGACCCTGTCCGTACCCCGCCACGCCTTGGTTATTCGCCACGCCCACGCCCGCATCTATCTCCTGAAGGCCGGACATGCTGACCCTGTCACGGTTCAGGTCGCGCATCTCGGCGTGCATCGGGTCTTTATTAAGACGCGCTTTACGCCGGGCACGCTGGTGATCGATTCTCATGTATCGCGCCTGCGTGCCGGCACCGCGGTTCGGGTGGTGCGGTGAAGGTTTACCTCACAGCTCTCTGGGAGAACCGCTTTACGACGCTTTTGGTGGCGCTGCTCGTTCTGGCGGCGGGTCTCGTCGCCTTCCGCTCGCTTCCCCGAAGCGTATTCCCCGACGTCAACTTCCCGCGCGTGTCGGTATTGGTGAGTGACGGCTACCTCCCGGTCCACGTGATGTTGGTGCGTGTGACCGAACCCTTGGAGCAGGCAGCGAAAGGGGTCCCGAACGTGACGCTGGTGCGTTCGACTACGAGTAATGGGCTTAGCAAGATCCATGTGTTTTTTAATAGCGCCCTTAGTCCCAACGAGGCGTATTTATGGCTTGAGGCGCGCTTAGGCCAAGTGGCCTTGCCGCCGGGCGCGCATATGACCGTGCGCCTTATGATGCCGAACATCTACCCATTTGCGGAGTATGCCCTGGTCTCGCAAAACCAGACGAGCAGCGATCTTTTGCCGGCCTACGCCTTCACCATCAAGCCCCGCCTTCTCGATGTGCCCGGAGTCTACACGGTGGCCTCGATCGGCCGCGGTTGGCCGCAGGTCCATGTGGCTCTCTCGCTCAGACGTCTTATCGCGACCCACCTGGGACTTGCGCGCATCGCGAATCTTTTAAAGACCCACCAAGGACCTTATTTTGGCGGCGTGATGGCGGCTTTTCATAGCAGCTTCCTCTTGACCGCGGCGGGGCGCCCGGCGACCGTAGCGGATCTGCAGCACTTGGCCGTACCCCTGGGGGGCGCCACCGGCGCCACCATTCCCTTGGGCGATCTGGCCCGCATCGGCGTAGGTCCCCCGCCGCGGGTGCGCGGTTCGGCCGTCGCTCATTATCATCACAGCCTCCTGATCGATATTGCCGCCCAGGCCAACGCGAACGTCGAAAAGGTCGCGACCGGCGTGGCGCATGCGATCACGGCTTTACGCGCGGGCCTTCCTTCGGGGGTTCGGTTGGTGCGCGACTACGACCTGTCACGCTTGATCGTAGCAAGTCTCCACGATGTGTGGGTGGCCCTGGTTTTGGGGACCTTAATCACCTTCGGGGTTTTGTTGCTCTTTCTGCGGCGATTCGATACCGCCCTTGCGACCTTGGTCGTCGTGCCCCTGTCTCTGGCCGGGACCCTGCTCATCCTGCACCTGCTTCATCTCGGCCTCAACATCATGACCTTGGGCGGCATCACCGCCGCGATCGGGGCGCTGGTCGATCATGCCATCGTCGTGATTGAGCAGGCGACGCATGCGCGGCCTTCGGGGACTCCCGAGGACCGGCGTCGTCGCGCCCTTGTGGCCGCAGGTGAGGTCCTCCCCATGATGACCTTTGCGACCGCCACCTCGGCCCTCGTGTTTGTGCCGCTCATTTTTCTGTCCGGGACCACCGGCATTTTGTTTCGCCAGATGGCCATCGCCCTGGTCACGGCCTTGATTGTCTCGCAAGGCGTGGCCTTGACCGTGACACCGTTGCTGGCGGCCTTTTTGGCGGGCCGCGGACGACCAACGCCCAAATCCTGGCGGCTGGCGCGGCGCGCCCGCGTAAGCTACGCGCGCACGCTCCGCACCGCGTTGAAGCGTCCGTTTTTTGCGGTGCTGGCGAGCGGGCTTGTGCTCTTGGCGGCCTTTGCCCTCTTTCGGGTCTTGCCGACGGCCTTTCTGCCAGCATGGAACGAAGGCGTGATTGCGGTGCCGTTCCGGACCCCGGTCGGGAGCTCGGCCTCCGATACTCTCAGGGTGGGCCGAGGATTGGTCGCCATTGCGGCCCACGACCCGGCGGTCAAAACAGTGTCAGTGGTCGTAGGCCAAAGTCTCGGGAATCCACGCGCCACGCCGAATAAGGGCGACCTTGTCATTACGCTAAAGTCGACGGCCTCGGCTCGCGCCACCATTCATCACCTAGGGGTCATGTTTCGCGAAGCCTACCCCAGCCTTGCCATGCTGAAACTCCACCAGCTGCTCGTGACCCAGCTCGGTAATCTGTCGGGCGCCCACTCGCCGCTCGATGTTGATCTCTTTGGCCACAGCGCGAGCACCCTTGCGGTTTGGGGGCAGAAGGTGAAGGATCTTCTCCAATCGAGCCATAAGTTCGTCAACGTAAGTTTTCCGACCTCCTCGGCCGGCCCCGCGATCACCTTTATTCCGCGTACCCGCGCCATCCAAAACGGGCTGACGCCGCCCCTATTGGGTGAGCAGATCGAGGCCGGCTACTGGGGCGTGCCCGCTGGCTTTCTTTTGCGCGGCGCCCAAATCTTACCGATTACAGTCAACCTCCGATCCTCGGAGCCTGTTACGAGGCGTCTCCTTCCGCATCTTTTCGTGCACGCACCCGGCGGCGCGTACGCCCCTCTTTCGGCTTTTGCTCATGCGCACATGAACCCCTCGGTGGCTGTGATCACCCACCAAAACCTCGTGCCCTATGCCGACATTCAGGTACGGCCGAAGCGGGCGATGGGGTTAAGCGTCGCGGCCGCGACAGCTCGGCATCTTATAGCGACGGCCCATCTTCCGCCCGGAATTACCGCGAGCATTGGCGGGTACTACAAGGAGCAGGCGAAAAGCTTTTCGCAAATGGAGTTGACGCTTGCTTTTGCGCTTCTTGTTTTGTTGGTCTTGGTGGGTTATCAGCTGCGGACGCAGCGCGCGGCGCTCGCCGTGTTAATTGCGACCTCTTTGAGTGCTTTTGGGGCGCTTGTAGCCTTGTGGCTTCGCGGCATCCCGCTTGATAGCACGTCTTTTCTGGGCCTCCTTTTGGTGTTTGCCATTGTTGTCAATAACGGCATATTGGTCTTCGGCCAGGCCCGTCATTACCGCCCGATTCCGGGGCGCCTCGAGGTCGAGCTCGCGGCCCGCCGTCGTTTACGCCCCATCCTTATGACCATGGCCGCCGATGTTTTGGGTTTTTTGCCTTTGGCGATCGGCGTAGGCCATGGTACGGATCTTTTGAAGCCGCTTGCGACCGCAGTGATGGGAGGGCTTGTTCTGGCGGTCGCGGCCTCGCTTTTTGTCGGGCCCATGCTGTACGTGGCGTTTTCGCCTAAGCCGCGAGATGGCACCCGGTAGACTGAGTCTCCCAAGCCAGCTGATCCCCCACGAAGGGGCCTCGACTCTGACAGAGTTGTCGCGCCGTACAATAAATTGTACCACCTGGCTACGAATCCCCTTGCCGAAAAGATTGCGCACAAAGTCATCCAGCGCCGCGTATTCCTGAAGCTATCGCAGCGGGATCTTGCCAAGAGGGAGGTATCGCCCGCGGTACCTTGCGGAGTATCGAAGCGGGGAGCGGCCGTGTCACCATAGCCAACCTCTTGGCCGTATTTGAAGTGCTCGATATTGGCTTGGATCTCCGACAAGAACACAAGGTGGAACGGGCGCCGGATGGCGGCTTGCCCATGCGCCCGAATGTTTATCAACTTATGGTGATGCGCAAACAGGGCCTTATTTGAATGGATGGGCTGAATATTTACGTTCAGGATACCCAGGTCGCACGCCTCGATCGTCTCGGTAACGGCGCGCATGCATTCTCTTACATGCCCGATAAGCGACCCGGGGATGCGGTGTCGCTTACGATGCCCGTGAACGAAGATTACTCGGATCCCTTTGTGATCATCCCTCCCGCCTTGCAGGTAGGCTTTCCAGAAGGGGCCCTTCTTGAGGCGATTTATTGTATCGCGGGAAAGACCCTCAAGATTGATGACGATTTCGACATCTTGACGCTTGTGGGCCAGAACACGGTCGGCCGGGTTCGGATTTTGCCGCGGGGAGAGAGCCTGAGCACGGCTTCTGCGGTGGGCGCGAGCCATGCGGTATCGAAGCTCCTCAGGGACCCCTCGCAACGACGCTTTTGCTAGAGCAGTTGATTGAGCAACTGGCCATCCACGTTGGGCTATCAGGGATACTCCCCAAGGCCTTCGCCACGGCGCCCTTGCACGGACCCCTGTCTTTTCCTGTGGGGGACACCATCGTCAGACTCGAGACCTCAGAATTCCCCGGTATCGCGATCGTGGAACACCTTTGTCTTTTGGCGTGCCATGCGGCCGGTATCCCCACAGTAGACTCAAAGCTCGCCGCTAACGGGCGCGCTCTTCTTGTAAAGCAATTTGATTGGGGGAAAGAGGGGCAGCGTCTAGGGTTCGAAGATTTCTGTGCCCTATCCGGTTTGCCGCGAACCGCCAAATACGCGTCCAACATGGCGACTCTCGCCGGGGTTCTGAAGATGTACTGTCAGGAGCCGGGGCTAGATACCTTGTTTACCATGGTCGTCATGAATACCGTCCTGCGCAATGGCGATGCGCACCTTAAACATTTTGGCTTGGTATACGACGACCCAGCCGACCCCAGGCTTGCGCCAGCCTACGATGTCGTTAGCACAGTTGTCTGGATCCGCGATGATCGGCCCGCCCTCCCCCTTAACCAGAACGCCCCGCTTCTTGGCCCACCACCGAAGACTTGCTCGTTTTTGGTGAAACGCCCTGTCACCTGTCCCGCCAGGATATGGTGCCTATTCTGAACCGTTGCCAAGACGCCGTTCGGAACACGAGGCCTGTTCTGGACAGGATGCGGTGCCAGTTTCCTCACGTCTTGGCCCTAGAGCGCCTTGATCACATCTTTTCCCGCGCCGGCACGGCTCTGTAGCGCGCGCCCAGCGGCTCCGCTCGCTTTCCGACCGAGCAAACGCCCGCCCTGAAAAGTCTAGCGCTTCCCCGGTGTCTGGCTCTATCGCTGCTGCGGGCCTCTCGGTACGTTTCGTGAACCGAGGGCCATCACGCCCCAGCCTTTATGTGACCTTTTTGCCCAAGCGACGAGGTGACGGGCGGTCGTGCGCATTTCGGTCTTAAGCTTGCTCTTGATAAGCCAGGAGTCGAGGATCGGCGGGATATAAAAGGACGGTGTAAGCACCGCCTCAAAAGAGACGCGGGTACCGCCTTTTGTGGGGGACAGGCGCCAGCGCGAGAAGCCTCCCCGAAAGCTTGAGAGCACCGGAATGATAGTGCCTTTGATCTCGAATGGCTTGTGGTTGGTCATGGCCTCGGTCTGGGTAACCGGAAAGCAGATAAACAGCACACAGCTTTTGATATACATGCGCAAAAGCGTCTGTCCGCCATGGCGGATCACCTCGCTCCGCTGAACGTCCGGGTTCAAACGCTTGATCGCGGCGTAGTCGGTCAATATGTGCCAGGCACGGTCTATAGGGGTCTTCAGGACCAGGGTAAGTTCCATGTGGTAACTCCCGCCCTCGGTCGATACGACGATGTGCGGGACGGTCTTGCCCAGGGCCGGCGTGGCCAGAAGCACTGCGATGACGAGTGCCGCGAGCCGGCTTAGGCCGCGAGTCCTAAGGTGCGCACACCGAGCGCGGCCAGCTGCGAAACCGTTCCCGGCAGTAGTCAAGAAGCGCGTCATGGTCCCGAAAATGCAAGGCGAAGTGACGCTCGGCCGGCTCATCCCATTCGCAGAAGTCGTTTGAGTAGTCGCGGCAGATCGGCGGGCGTGTCTCGTAGATTCCGCAGGCCCCGTCGTCCCGGAGGTGTTCGCAGCGGGTGTGCATAAGGAGATACCAGCCATCCTCGTCCTTGTAGACCTCAATGCCGCGATGGCTGACCTGCCACAGGAGGTGCTCAAAGTCGCTCCGCGCGCGCGGAGTCGGGATCTTCTGAGTGATGTAGCCGCAACAAATTGCGGGGCACTGACCGCATTTCCCCCGATCCGTTGCCACCATAACGGGAAACGGTTGGCTCACGACATCAGTCCAAAGGCGCCCAGCAGAAAAGCGCATGCCGATGCGGCCAGCGCCCCATGAAAAAGCCAGCGTCTTTCGGTGAGCGCCGCCACGGACGCCAACGCTATCGCGATTTCCCCGGCCACAAGCGCCTGGGCATAATGGTCATGCGGCCCCATCAGTCGGTCGCTCGCTTGGTTTAGGCGATTGGCCTTCTGGTCCAGGGCCCGCTGCTGTCGAGATATGCGCATACGGGATCCGGCTCCGCGGGTCTGAAGCCGCAGCTGAGTCGATTTCAAAAGCACGAACATTGCCTCGTTTTTGAGAACGATGGCGTGGTTCTGGCTGGTTGTGATTCCATAGCTTAAAAGTGCGGCAAAGCTGGCAAGCAACGCCGTGAGGAGCGCCACTCTGCGCCCCAGTTCGCTACCCCCGACACCCGCGTGCGCGTTCACCTAGACCTTCCGGTAAAGTTCAGCGCCCCCCTCGACAAACTCTGCCGCCTTATTCGCCAGCCCCTTTTGCAGGACCTGACTCTCCGGCGTACCCAGGGCCTGCGCGTACTCGCGCACCTCCTGGGTGATCTTCATGGAGCAGAATTTGGGGCCGCACATAGAGCAAAAGTGCGCCACTTTACCCGACTCCTTTGGCAGCGTTTCATCATGAAGGGCTTGGGCGCGCTCGGGGTCGAGGGCAAGATGGAATTGATCGTTCCAGCGAAACTCGAAGCGCGCCTTGCTCAAGGCGTCGTCCCGCTCCTGCGCTTGCGGGTGACCCTTGGCAAGATCGGCGGCGTGTGCTGCGATCTTGTAGGCTATAAGCCCGTCTTTCACGTCTTCGCGGTCGGGAAGCCCCAAGTGTTCCTTGGGCGTCACATAACACAAGAGCGCTGTTCCAAACCAGCCAATCATGGCCGCGCCTATGGCCGACGTGATGTGATCATAGCCTGGGGCGATATCGGTCGTGAGCGGCCCTAGCGTATAAAAAGGGGCCTCCGCACAGACCTTCAGCTGGCGATCCATATTTTCTTTGATGAGGTGCATGGGGACGTGTCCCGGGCCCTCAATCATGGTCTGAACATCGTATTGCCAGGCGATCTGCGTAAGTTCGCCCAAGGTGTCTAGTTCGGCAAATTGGGCCTCGTCGTTGGCATCGGCAATCGACCCGGGACGCAGCCCGTCGCCGAGCGAGAACGAGACGTCATAGGCGCGCATGATCTCGCAGATCTCCCGGAAATGGGTATAGAGGAAGTTTTCCTGGTGATGGGCGAGACACCATTTGGCGAGGATCGAGCCGCCGCGCGACACGATACCCGTCCGGCGCTTGGCGGTTAGGGGAATAAAAGGCAGGCGCACGCCGGCATGGATCGTAAAGTAATCCACCCCCTGCTCGGCCTGCTCTATAAGGGTGTCGCGGAACATCTCCCACGTCAGTTCCTCGGCCGCCCCCCCGACCTTCTCTAAGGCTTGGTAGATGGGCACCGTCCCAATCGGAACCGGCGAATTACGGATGATCCACTCGCGCGTTTCGTGGATATTGCGGCCGGTCGACAAGTCCATGATGGTGTCGGCGCCCCAGCGGGTCGCCCAGACCATTTTTTCCACTTCCTCCTCGATGCTGGAGGCCAGCGCCGAGTTGCCGATATTGGCGTTCACTTTCACAAGAAAGCGCCGCCCGATGATCATGGGCTCGAGTTCAGGGTGGTTGATATTGGCGGGGATAATGGCCCGTCCACGCGCCACTTCGTCGCGCACTACCTCGGCGGTGATGGCCTGTACCCCCCGCGCCTCCAGACCGGCGTTTTCCCGAAGCGCAATATATTCCATTTCCGGGGTGATGATGCCGCGGCGTGCGTAGTGCATCTGAGTCACGCAGGCGCCGGTCTTCGCCCGCCACATGGTGCGAAAGCCTGGGAAACGAATGTCAGCCAAGTCCTTGTCGGCCGCGCGCTCCTGCGCGTATTGCGAAGAAAGGTTGACCGTCTCGACATCCCCGCGATCTTGGATCCACTTCTGGCGCAGCGACGCAAGCCCTCGCGCCAGATCAATGTGCGCGGCCGGATCGGTATAGGGCCCCGAGGTGTCATACACCCGAATCGGCGGATTCACTTCCGCGCCGAGGCTCGCCGGTGTGCTCTCAAGCGCGATCTCCCGCATGCCGACCGCGACGTTATCGTGCGCGCCCTTGACGTACACTTTGCGCGAGGCCGGGAAAGGCGCAGTAATGGCCTGATCAAGAGTTCGCGTTAAGGGTGACAGGGTTCGAGGGTCTGCGTTCATCGCCCGGGGGTCCTATTCTAAAGAGTGGGGGGCGCGCGCACGGCGCCGGTCGTCGACCCGTAAGGTCGACCTATGGGCGATCAAAACTAATGGATTCTCGGAGCGATTGCAAGGAGCCGCTTGCGTCTCTCTGGCAAAAGGCTTACGCTAAAAACTCACGCTTCGGACCCCCCTTTGTATGCCGCAAGCATCATTTGATGTGGCGCGCCAGAATATGGTCGCGCAGCAGATTCGTACCTGCGAGGTGCTTGATGAGCGCCTCCTGGCGCGACTGCGCGAGGTGCCACGCGAGGAGTTCGTGCCCGCGGCGTACCGTGCTATGGCCTTCGCCGATATGAGTATTCCGCTCGGTCGTGGCCAGGTCATGTTTTCCCCGATGCTGGAGGCCCGATTGATCGACAACCTGGTCCTTTCGGCCTCCGATCGGGTTCTCGAGGTGGGGACGGGGACTGGCTACCTCACCGCGGTCATGGCCGGTCTTGCACACACCATTTACAGTGTCGAGATCGTTCCAGAATTCAAGCTCCGCGCGGCCAGCCACCTGAGCGCCCTGTACGTTAACAACATCAATCTCGAGGTCGGCGACGCGGCCCGGGGTTGGCCGCGCCATGGTCTCTACGACGCCATTCTGGTGAGCGGGGCCCTGCCCTTGGGGCCCGATCCCGCGTTTCGAGAGTCATTGACCGTGGGTGGCCGCTTGGTCGTGATTGTGGGGGCCGCGCCCGCCATGGAGGTGCGTGTTATCACGCGCCACGAAACCGACCGCTATTCCGAACGGTCGCTATTCGAGACGGATGTGCCGGTCCTGATCAATGCCCCCCAACCGGATCGCTTTCGCTTCTGATAAATGAAATAAAGCACCCTTATGCGCGAGATCTCGCCCGAAGAGCTTCACGCCCGGCTGCAGGCCGGCGATAAACCGATCGTCCTCGATGTCCGGGAGCCATGGGAGCGCAAGCTCTGTGCCCTACCCGATTCCCTCCATGCCCCTATGCAGCAGGTGCCGGCCCTGATAGAAACTTTGGACCCTGAAAAGGAGATGGTGATCTATTGCCACACGGGGGTGCGGAGCTTTCATGCCGCCCAGTTCCTTGAGCGCAACGGTTTCAAGAACGTCGTGAATCTCAAGGGTGGGATCGAGGCTTGGGCCCGCACCGTAGACCCGACCATGGCCCGCTACTGAGCTTATATGCTGATCGAGGCTGAGCGCAGCCGCTTATTGTTGGTCGATTTTCAGGCGCGGCTTTTTCCGGCCATGACGCAAAGCCCGCCAGGTCTCCTGCCACGCCTCACACTGCTGGTGCGCGCCGCGCGGCTTCTTACTATCCCCGTTGTCGTGACTCGGCAGTACCCCCAGGGTCTGGGTCCGCTCCTCCCCGAGCTTGCTGAGATCCTTCCCGACGATGCGTATCGAGCCGATAAGATGACCTTCTCCTGCTGTGCTGACGCCGACATTGCGCCAGTCTTTGCGGACGATCGTGATCAGATCCTGATCTCGGGCATCGAAACCCACGTCTGTGTCCTGCAAACCGCCTTTGATCTCGCCTCGCGCGGCAAGATCCCCTATGTCCTGGCCGACGGGTGCGCGAGTCGTGACCCCCTGCACCATGCCCAGGCCTTGGAACGGCTGGGCCGTGAGGGGGTGCGAATCGCGTCGATCGAATCTACGGTGTTTGAATGGCTGCGTGGCGCGGACCATGTCCGCTTTCGGGAGCTTGCGCGCGAGATCAGGGACCTGCCGAAGACGATGGCGGGCGCCTAACAAGGGGCTCCAAAAGCCCCAAGGTCTGGGCGCAAGCCCCTTGGTGGGCCAGCACAAGCTCTTCTCCGGCGCGCCCGGCCGCAAATCGCGCCTCTTGGTCTCCGAGGTAGCGTCCGACGGCCTCGGTCAAACTCAGGGTGTCGCGCACCTGGATGCCGGCGCCGGCCTCGCGCGTCAGTTTTCCGATTTCGTCGAAGTTGAACATGTGGGGGCCAAAAACCGTGGGGACGCCAAGTGCCAGGGCCTCAAGCGGGTTGTGGCCCCCAGTTTCGACCAGCGACCCGCCGATGAAAGCGCAATCGGCGGCCGCAAAAAACAGCATGAGCTCACCCATAGTGTCCCCAAAAAGCACCGCGATATCGGGGTTTACCGGCCAGCCGAGACTGCGTTCCACGACCGACAGACCGCGTTGCCTTATCAGCTTTCCGACGGCCTCGAAACGTTCCGGATGACGCGGCACCAAGATTAAAAGGAGCGTGGGGAATATCGCTCGCAAGCGGACATAAGCGTCGAGGACAATCTCCTCCTCGCCCTGATGGGTGCTGGCCGCGACCCATACCGGGCGCTCGCCCCACTCGTAGCGCAAGGCTTGCGCTGCCTCGCGCAAACTCGCTGTTGGGTTCATCTCAAACTTCATATTGCCCGTCACATGGATCCGCTGCGCTGGGGCCCCCAAGGCCTGCACGCGACCGGCATCCGCCGAAGACTGGACCGCAATGACCGCGGGTACCGCCAGCATATGGGCGGTCAGGCGCCGAAAATGCCGGTAGCGACGATAGGACCGCTCCGAAAGCCGAACGTTGGCAAGCACTAAAGGAATATCGGCACGGCGTAAGGCCTCAAACAGGTTTGGCCAAAGTTCGGTCTCAAGGATCACGGCCGTGCGTGGCCGCGCGGTTTCCAAAAAGCGCCTTAAGGCGCCCGGTAGGTCAAAGGGCGCAAATCTATGATGGACGCTTTGGCCAAATAACATCTCGACCTGGGCGGCTCCGGTCAGGGTGGTCGTGGTGACAAGCAAGGGGATGTCTGGGTGCTCGTCCAGCAGCTGCCGCATCAGGGGCGCACCGGCCCGCACTTCTCCTACCGAAACCGCATGAACCCATACAGAGCCGGCGGCTAACGGGGGTCCGTAGCCTAATCGCTCGCCCCAGCGGGCTGCGTAGTGCGGGTGTTTGCGCGAACGCCACCACAGTCGCGCGAGTGCAAACGGGAGCACAGCGCGCAGGAGGAGGGTATAAAGCTTCATGACGCCGCCCAAACACCCGCACTACCCAAGGCCTGCATGACTGCCTCCACCGAAGGCCGCGCGCCAAAGCCCCCCAAGCTCGCTGCGTTCGCGGCGAGGACTCCGGTTTGCTGAGGGTCGCTGTCGCAGAAGATCCCGACCGTGGGTCGTTTGAGGGCCGCGGCCAGGTGCACAAGACCGGTGTCGACCCCGACCACGCCACGTGCCGTCGCGATGATCGTCGCAAGCGCTTGCACGCCCATACGTGCTAGCGCTTGCGCCTCGGGCCCTATAGCCCGCGCTATGTCGTGCGCCACTCTCTCCTCTTCCGGGTTCCCAGAGGGCCAGAGGGTACCAAGCCCATGTTTCGCTAAACCTTTACCAAGCATCACCCACGATTCTTGAGGCCACTGTTTGGAGGCCCGGCTAGTCGCGTGTAGGGCCACGCAATAAGGTGCTGCGCTCGGGATCGTTTTCGGTTGAAGGGGGGCGAGCCCGTAATCGGGTTCCGTTGTCGGAATGGGGTATCCCAAGGCGCCCGCGGCGAGCGAACGATTACGCCACACCGCGTGTTGTTCCCACACCACGGGGATCCCTTTTTGGTAGAGGTGGGCCGCCCATGACTCGCGGGCTGATCGTCGGTCCGGACCATAAACGGGACCTAAGGCCTGCCGCGCGAGGACCGCGCTTTTCAGAAGCCCTTGGCTATCTAATACGAGGTCATAGCGGGTGTGTCGCAGAGATCTCCGAAATGTTTTAAGTTCTTCCCAGGTCCGGGCTTGCCAAGGTGCCCGTAGCCACCGGCGCAACTCCACGGGGATCACCGTGCGGATGGCCGGGTGCAGGGTGGGAATGTCGGCAAACGCCTTTTCGACCACCCAGTCGATATGGGCCAACGGAAACCGCGCCCGAATGTCAGATACCATGGGCAGGTTATGGACCACGTCGCCAAGCGACGAGGTTTTAATGATCAAAATCTCCATATCAGGGGAAAAGCCGCCAATCGCCGAAAGGACCGTAAAAAGGAAAATGTTGCGCCAATGTGCGCCACTCTAGGCTCATGTTCGATCTCGTGTTTTGGTCAGAAGGCGCAGTTTTATGTACTTATAGTACGTTACCTCGGCGTTTGATATCGCGAGCATCAGGCCCTCGGGTCCGTCGAGCAGACCCAGCTGCACAAAGTATGTGCGCATGAATGCCCAGAGGCCGTGTATAAGAGCTTGAGGTAATGACCCGCGACGCCCCTTTTTAGCCGCCATCGCAGCACCGGCTGTCGAGTAACTGTCGATTTTGTGAAGGACCTCCTCAAGATCGCGGTAAGTCTCGTGATGAAGCGGCGAGGACAAGGTGCCGACCGCTCCTTGGACCACCAAGCGCTCGTGGACGATGTCGTCACTAAAGCGCGCACGGCCTCGCCGGAAAAGCCGGATGACGTAATCGGGGTACCACCCCCCATGTCCCATGAACCGGCCACAGTAACTGGAGAGGCGCGGGATGCGGTAGGCATCGATCCCTTTTTCTTCTGCCGCTAGCACCCGCTGAATTTCGGCTTGGGCCGAAATGGGCAGGTACTCGTCTGCGTCCA
>JAJYGP010000087.1 GCA_021785035.1 Pseudomonadota bacterium | reverse complement strand
CACGGCGCTGGTAATCTCAAGAGCTTTTGGTACAGTTCAGTGTCACGCATAGGGGTATCATACTTGCCTGCGGGGGCGCCTGATGCAAGCCCAAGACCCCCTTACCCACACGAAAGCCTGAAGACCCTTCTAAAAAAGAAGTGATAAGGGGTAGCAGGGCCCACGATGAATGATAAACCAAGCGAGGCATCGACGATGAATTCCTCTGATGATGTGGCTGTGGAGCAAGCTATGGCCATAATCGAGGTGGATCCGGTTTCTGCGGCGGCGCAACTGAAGGTGTTAGCGGATCGCGGGTCGCCCCGTGCCATGGCATATCTGGGATGCCTCCACCAACAGGGTATCGGGGTGCCGGTTAATCTCGATGAGCGATTGTGCGCTGGCCCTCATACATGGTCGCCCCCTGTTTGCCAAGCCCTCACGTTATGACGGTAAGAAGGTGAAGATTGCAGCCATCGCCTTGCGGGCAGGGCCACATCCGGACTTTGGTGAGGCTTATGCCTCTGTCCCTGATGGAATCCGCTGATCGGGGTCTCCTTAGTACGAAGCGCTCGAAGCACGCTGAGGGCCACAGACTGGCCCGGTCACAGTCTAACCTCATTGCCATCACGTCATGATGGCCTGTGCAATCGGTGGTGAGTCTCCTCCTGTATTATCGATCCTTACCTTATCCCCACTTGCCCCTCTAGGCAGTCATCGGCGCGGGTGTGTAATCCGCCCGGTAGTCCCGTTCGTGAGCGAGTAGGGCCCAGGCGGTGCGTGCGTTCTTATTGGCGAGCGCTACGGCCGCGACATTCTGGTGGCGCCGATCGAGCAGCCGCTTCACCCAAACATCCGTAGGGTCGGTCCGGCGTTCGGCCACCCGTACCACGGCCCGCGCCCCATGGACAAGCAGCGTACGAAGATACATGTCGCCGCGTTTGCTAATGCCCAGCAACGTGGGCTTGCCACCGCTTGAATACTGCCTTGGCACCAACCCCAGCCAAGCGGCCATCTGACGGCCGTTATCGAAGGTCTTCGCGTCCCCGATCGAAGCCACGAGCGCACTGGCCGTGAGCGGGCCGATACCCGGTATCTCTGCTAGCCTCCGACTCTCGGCGTTCTGCCGGTGCCACGTCTGGATCTGGGCTTCGAGTTCGTCCACCTGGCGGTCCAGCGCACCTAAGTGGGCGATAAGCCGCGCGATCAATGGGCGTAGGGTGTCGGGTAGGCCGTTCTCGGCATCTTCCAGGATCCTCGGGATCTGTTTGGCAATATGACTGATACCCTGCGAAATCACGAGCCCGAACTCTGCGAGCAACCCACGGATCTGATTGGCCTTAAGCGGTGCGCGCCTTGACGAATCCCTGGCGGGCGCGGTGGACCGCGAGGAGCGCCTGGCTCTCCGCTGTCTTTCCTGGCACAAAGCGCATAGTGGGACGCGCCACCGCCTCACAGAGCGCTTCGGCGTCGGCGGCATCATTTTTGTTAGTCCGCACATAAGGCCGCACGAATTGCGGGGCCAGCAGCTTCACCGTGTGTCCGAGAGCTGAGAGTTTTCGGGCCCAATAATGGGCACTGGCGCAGGCTTCTATGCCGATGAGGCAGGGCTCCAGATTGGCGAAGAACGTCAGCATTTGATGACGCTTGATCTGTTTTTTAAGAGCCGCCTTGCCATGAGTATTCACGCCATGGATTGCGAAAACAGATTTTGCTAGATCAATCCCGATCGTTGGTATCTTCATTGTCGCCTCCTCTCAATTTAAGTGGTATGTCACAACCTCCCATTTGGCACAGCTGATGCCGTTTAAGGGAGGGGGCGACCATCCCATTAGTAGTATGCGCGACGGGACGTCCAAGTCGCCCTCGCGCCTTCGGTCTCAGCGCACTCTTTGTGCCTCCGCTCCCGCTTCGGCACGGCCGCGGCCATCCTGCGGCGAGCCGTGCGCTTTTCCGGCGCACAAGAGGCTCGCCCACAAATAACTGGACGGCGTATCGATGTCCTTGCAGGTGGCCTACGGCCACCTGCAAGGACCCTACGCCTCCCGCGGGCTCCTCGCCCTCGCTGCGCTCTCCATGGCTCGGTCGGCGGAATCGCTTTACCAGCGTGCGGAAGCGTCAGGCGTAATCGAGGGGGTTTTTGGGCGAGGACAACTCGCGTTGTTACGGAAGGACTACGGTCAGGCGCGCCTGTTTTTTACGACTGCGCTTGCAGGTGGCTTTGACAAAGCGCGTGAGGCCTTACGCCCTTGGGGGCATTTCCCCGTCTTAGGGCTCTGCGCACCGTCTTCGGGTGCACGCCAAGCCGCAACGCGACATCCTTTTGGCTCAAACCTGTCCTTATCAAGTCTTGTATCATCATGAAGTCTCTCTTCTTGAGCACATCGGCATCTCCTCTTGCTTAGTCGCAGAGAAGCCTACCGATGGCTCGGGTTGAGGGACAAAAGTACCTGCCGATTAGGGGACATTTATCATTGCCGCTGACAACTCGCGCCGGTGCCTCTTAAAGCGTCCCAAGAACTTGACCGAGAACCAAACGATCAAGCTGAAGGATCTGCTCTCGTACAACTTGAAGTCCATACAAGCTTATCTCCTCAAGGAGGAGTCCCGGCTCTTCTGGGAGTACCTCTCGCCGGCATGGGCCGAAAAATTTATGGATCAATGGTGCAAAAAAATCATGCGATCGCGCTTGGAACTGATGAAGAAGATCGCGCGCATGATCCGTGTCCACAAGCCGCTTATCTTGAACTGGTTCGCAGCCCGCGATGAGGTTTCTCTCGGGGCCGTCGAGGGCTTAAACAACAAACTCAAGGCGAGTATCAGGTCATCCTATGGATTTCGCACCCCAAAAGCCATAAAGATCATGCTTTATCATAAGCTTGGCGCGCTACCAGAGCCGGAGCTCACCCACAGATTCTGCTGAGGAACCCAAAATTGCAGGGTGACTGGGAATATTCCCCGGTGTGAATCCACCCGGCGTAATGTCGCGGCTTGAAGTTACCACTTCTGCGCTATCTTTCTCCTCGGCACCTACGAGCCCACTCTAGGCCTATTAATCGCATCGAGTAGATTTTCTAGCTCAATCCCATACGCGTTAGGTTCAAAGCTTGGCAATATTCCTTCCATCATGAATTCCGCATTGATTAGGCCGCAAAGAGCCTTGATATTTTCTGTGCTCATTTGACCGCTTTCTAGATTCTCAAATGCGACACCGTTCACTCCTGCGTCCTTAACGCGCAGCCTATTCATAATTTCCTTCTGGCGATCAGTTAATAAAATTTTCATTTAGCCACGCCCGCTGCGCTCGTTCCCCATGCGGTGACCACATTTCCTTGCGGATTTACCACTACTATCGCATCTTTGCCAATATATTTGAATGTGGGGCCATACTTACTCGGAACGTACTGAATCGCCACAGGATCGTCAAACGCATCGTTAACTGCTGCTTGATTGACGCCAATCCCGCCATCTCTACTGGCAATCTGTGTAAGCGCATGGTCTGAGTAGCCGGCAATTGACGTCGGCGCTCGAACACCGGCAGCTTGTTCTGCTGAAAGTTGCATGTTTAATCGAGCAGCCTGCGTAGAACTCGCAGCATCTACCGCAACAGCACTATTTACCCCCGCCCCAATACCACCAACGCCTGTCTCAGCCGCCCCCACCCCATCCGCCGCCGTGACAGCGCTCGCAGCACCGGCGCTAACCCCCGCCCCGAGACTCATAGCCGCATAGGTCCAGGCGGCGGTAGTC
>JAJYGP010000091.1 GCA_021785035.1 Pseudomonadota bacterium | reverse complement strand
TGCGGTCGGATGGCAGTCTCAGATCAAAAACATCGATTTCGTGGCCCTCGCATAGCGTCAAGGCGCGCTCCATGATGTTCTCGAGCTCGCGCACATTGCCGGGAAAGGAGTAGCGCTTGAGGGCTGTCACGGCCGCAGGGGTCAGGGGTAGAGTGCGCCCCGCAGCGAGCTTACTTGCCAGGTGTTGGGCGAGGCCGGGAATATCGTCGGCCCGCTCCCGTAAGGGCGGGATCACGAGCTCTATGACGTTCAGCCGGTAGTAGAGGTCCTGACGGAAGGAGCCAAGGCGGACCAGCTCGTGGAGATTTTTGTGGGTTGCCGACAAGATCCGCACATCGACCGGGATCTCTTGCTGGCTCCCTACGGGTCGGACCGCCTTTTCCTGAATCGCGCGCAGGAGCTTGACCTGCATGGGCACGGGAAGGTCACCCACCTCATCGAGAAAGAGGGTACCCCCATGGGCGGTTTTAAAGAGCCCATCCTTGTCGGTAAAGGCCCCGGTGAAGCTGCCTTTGCGGTGGCCGAAGAATTCACTTTCCATGAGCTGTTCGGGAATCGCACCGCAATTGACCGCGACAAATGGTTTTCCAGCACGTGGCCCGAGGTCATGGATGAGGCGCGCCGCAAGCTCCTTTCCGGTGCCCGATTCACCGCTGATATAAACGGGGGCTTGTCCGCGAGCCAAGCGTTCGATCAGTGTCCGCACGGCGCGGATTTGCTCGGAGTCGCCAAGGAGTTTGGCGGCGGCAGTCGTGCCACCGGTTCCGGGTTGTTTCGACATACTCAAGGCGCTGCGCACGAGGGACCGAAGTTCGTTGATATTGAGGGGCTTACAGACGAAATCAAAGGCCCCGCCTTTAAGGGCCGCAATCGCGGTTTCCATGCTTCCGTGTGCTGTGATCACGGCCACCGGGAGGCCGCGGTGGTGTTCTTCGATGTGACGGACAATATCCAGTCCGTCGCCATCAGGGAGCCGCATATCGGTCAGGCAAAGGTCGAAGCGGTATTCGGCCAAAAGTGCGAAGGCCGAGGCCACATCGCCTGCGGAGCGTGTTTCCAAGTTCATTCGTCCCAGCGTCAATTCAAGCAGGGCGCGGATATCGGCCTCGTCATCGATAATCAAGACCTGGGGTACGCTCATGGGACCAGGGCCGTGTCAGTGCAGTCGGTCAGCCGCCCGAACGTCAATCGGAATCGGCAGCCCACCGGGGTCTGGATGTGTTCGAGACGCCCGCCGTTGGCCTCCGCGAGTTCGCGGCCAATATAGAGCCCAAGGCCTGTGCCGCGTGCCGTGGTCGTAAAGAAGGGATCAAAAATGTGCTCGACGATGGTGTCCTTAACTCCCTGCCCCCAATCGATCACCTCGAGATAACTGTGGCCCTCGCTATCGGTGTTGACGAGCAGTTTGATGATCGCCACGTCACTATAGGGCGGGCTATTTTTTACGGAGTTATGACAGAGGTTGTTGATGATCTGAAAGAGGTGATCGGTGTCGAAACATACGGTCTGGGACTGTTCTATGACGAGACTCAAGGCGCCCATCGGAAGATTGAGCGCCGTCGCACAGGCCGGCAGGGTGTTTTTTAGCCAAGTATGTAAGGCGAAGCGAGTCGCGTGGGTACGGTCGCGGCGCCCTAGCTGTAGGACGTTTTCCACGATGGTGTTCATGCGCCGACCCTGGTCGTCGATGATGTTCGCCAGATCCCGGGTCTCGTTTTTGATGTCCGGGCTTTCCAGTAACAATTGGGCAGCGTGTGTAATGGCGCCGAGCGGGTTCCGGATTTCGTGTGCTATGCCGGCCGTCAAGCGCGCTAGACCCGACATTTTCAGCTGTTGGGCCTGTTGTTTCAGGATCGCCATGTCTTCAAGGAAAATGAGGGTGCCCGCCCCTTCGTCGGATCCGAGGGACTTAAAGCGCGGGAGCAAGGTATAGCCAGTCGGCGATAACAAAAGGCGCCGCCCGATCTGCGGGGTCTTTTGTTGGGCCAACCATTGTTCGTGAAGGGCCGGTGACAGGGCTTGAAGGAGGGGGCGGTCACGGGTATCGGCAAACGCCAAGTAGGTGCAGGCGATCTTATTGGTGACCTGCACATGCCCGGTCTTGTCGAGGACGAGTACGCCTGACTGCAGGTGCTGCACGATCTGTTCGTTGAGCCGCGCCATGTGCAAGAGGTCGATTTCCTGCTTTTCGGCCAAGGCCTCGGTGACGCGCAGGCGGTCTGCGACCAGGTGGGCGAGGGCGGCGGTGGCAAAGAGGACGAGACCGAAAAGGCCTACTTGAGAATAACTCGCAGGCAGGCTGGATTGGGTGCCGGTCAGATAAGGCCAGGCCCGCTCCAGCAGGACGCCTATGGTGGTCAAGGCGGCAAAAAATATCGTGAGCCGACGGTTGAGAAGAAAACTCGTTCCAGCCGTCGACACCAGCAGAAGGATCCCGGTACCACTTGCGAGCCCACCGCTTGCATGCATAAGGAGAATCAAGGCCACGACATCGAAGAAGGCGAGGATCGCAGCCTGGGTGTCGAAATCGGCAAGGCGCCGACGAGTGGTATCGAGGGCGACGATGTAGATGGCGGCATAAAGCAATGCCACTATTAAAAAGAGCCGCGGATCGGTGCTCCCGAAGGGTGCCAGGGCCCCGGCCCAAAAACCGGCTACGCAGGCCAGCAAGGCCAGCGTCAGCCGGTAGGCGTTGAAGTAACTCAAAAGCAGCCAGTTCTGTTCACGTACGAGAAGCGGCGTCTCGACCCCGTCCAGGGCCATATCTAAAGCATGATTGGTGGCGCTCATAGGCCTTGAATTAGCACAGATTGGCCGTTAAGGCAAAGTCTTAGTGCCGGGCGGTCGCCGCGGTTTTGTGCTCCGGGCAACAAAAACAGGTATTACTTGGGCCTGACATGGCTTCGGATCGAGGAATAAAGAGCCCGCAATGGTCGCAGGCGACCATATCGCCCGCCGTGCGCACGCGTCGGCGCACAGCCGTGGGGCGATGGGGCGCGCCCCGCACGGGCGGGTGGGGTAGGAAGAGGCGCCGCACGAGCCATATAGCGCCCCACAAAAACAACAGTTCGACCAGGAGGTCCACGGGTGTTGGAAACGCTCTCTTTAATGGTCGGGGTGAGAGGATTCGAACCTCCGGCCCCTAGCTCCCGAAGCTAGTGCTCTACCAGGCTGAGCTACACCCCGTAATAACGCGCCGTTCAGGGGGTCCTAATGGTCCCTATGAACGGAGAAATAGGCCAATCCGAGTAAGGCCTGTTTGTAGGGGGAGTCAGGCAGAGATGTGAGCGCTGCCCGTGCCAAATCGGCCTCGCCCTCGGCCCGCCGCGCAGTGTACGCGATCGCCTGAGTGGATTCAATGGCGGCGATCACCCCCCCGATCTGTTCAAGCCCTCCCTGCTCGATAGCGGTCCGGACCAGAGCCTGCTCCGCCTTTGTGCCGGTGCGCAAGACGTGGATTAAGGGGAGCGTGGTCTTGCCTTCGGCGAGATCGTCGCCGATGTTTTTTCCCAGCCGCTCGTTCTGGATCCCATAGTCGAGGGCGTCGTCTATGAGCTGGAAGGCGGTCCCAAGGTGCCGACCGTAGGTCGCAAGTAGCGGCTCCGTTTCGGGGCTGCCGCCCAGCACCGCGCCAAGCTCTCCCGCCGCCTCAAACAGCTTGGCGGTCTTGCTGCGGATCACGGTCAGATATTGGGCCTCTTCGATGTCCGGGTCGTTGCAATTGAGAAGCTGAAGGACCTCGCCTTCGGCGATGGTATTGGTGGCCCCGGCGAGGATGTCCATGACCCGCAGATTCTGGATTTCGACCATCATCTGGAAGGCGCGGGAGTAGAGAAAGTCGCCGACCAAAACGCTTGCCTCGTTACCAAATACGGCGTTGGCGCTGGCTCGGCCGCGACGCATGGCCGAGCCGTCTACCACGTCGTCATGGAGAAGCGTGGCGGTGTGGATGAATTCAACGACCGTGGCCAGCGTGATATGGGCCGTGCCGGCGTAGCCGCAGGCCTTACTGCTCAGCAAGAGTAGCGCCGGTCGCAGTCGCTTCCCGCCGCTTTGGATGATGTAGCGGCCGAGCTGGTTGATCAGTAAGATGTCGGAGTTAAGCCGTTTTTCGATCTCGCGGTCAACGGCCTGGCTCTCAGGTTTAATGAGGGCATGGATGTCGTCGAGATCCAAGGCGGGCCGGTCGATTGGAGCAGGCGTGGACATGTACTCTCCCCTAGCGAAAGCGCCGTCATGCTCTTCCGTCGGGCGCGTACTGTCAAGCGGACCGCCGCCACCCCGACCTCCCTCTACTCCTGAGAAGAGGATATATTTGACCGCATCCCCCGAAATCACTAGAATCGCCGGATTTAACGGGGCCGACAACGGCCTTTCAACGTATAAAGCGGTTTCGGGGAGTTTTTATGTACGCGGTGATCGAGACGGGTGGCAAGCAGTATCGTGTGGCGGTCGGGGAGACCGTGAGGGTCGAAACGCTGCCCGCTTTGGTGGGCGAGGATGTCACCTTGGATAAGGTTCTGCTGATCGCCGATGCGGCCGGTGTGCGGGTCGGGGCCCCGACTTTGGCGGAGACCGTGACCGCGCGTGTTGAGAACCATGGCCGCGGGGATAAGATTCGTATTTTTAAGATGCGTCGGCGCAAGCACTACCGCAAACATGCGGGTCACCGCCAGAACTATACCGAATTGAAGATCTTGACCATTGCCGGCCAGAGCGAAGAAGCCGGGCAGGCGTAAGGAGCATTCATGGCACATAAGAAAGCAGGCGGCAGTTCTCGTAACGGTCGCGATTCTGAATCGAAGCGTCTGGGCGTCAAGTGCTTCGGCGGGGAAAAGGTTTTGCCGGGCAACATTATCATTCGGCAACGGGGCACGCGTTTTTATCCGGGTCGCAACGTTCGCATAGGCAAGGACGACACGCTTTTTGCCTGCGCCGAGGGGCATGTGGTGTTTGAGGTCAAAGGTCCCCAACGACGGAAGACTGTGAGCGTCGTTTCGGCTTCCTAGCGGTCAGTACCACGGCCCCGGTGTCCTAGGGGGGAGCTCCATGAAGTTTGTTGATGAGGCCACCATCCACGTGCAGGCGGGCGATGGCGGCAATGGGGCGCTTAGCTTCCGGCGCGAGAAATTCATACCGCGTGGGGGCCCCGACGGCGGTGACGGCGGCGATGGCGGCGATATCTATTTTGAGGCTCGTACCGGGCTCAATACCCTAGCGGATTTCCGATACACCCGGCAGTTCCGGGCCCCTAATGGCCAGGGAGGCTCGGGGCGTCAGTGCTCGGGCGCCGCGGGCGACGATCTTGTGATCCCGGTGCCAGTGGGGACCTTGGTTCAGGATACCGAGACCGGCGAACTCCTGGGCGATCTCACCCACGACGGCGATCGCCTACTCGTGGTCAAAGGCGGCCGTGGCGGTCTCGGCAATACCCATTTCAAGACCAGCACCAATCGAGCCCCGCGGAAGACTATTCCCGGCGGTGTCGGCGAGGCGCGGGAATTAAAGCTAGAACTCCAGGTTCTGGCCGACGTGGGCCTCGTAGGCTTGCCGAACGCCGGCAAATCGACGCTCTTGCGCGCCGTTTCACAAGCGCGCCCCAAGGTCGCCGATTACCCCTTTACCACGTTGCATCCCGAATTGGGGGTTGTGACCGTGGAGCGCCATCGCAGCTTTGTTATCGCCGACATCCCAGGACTCATAGCGGGCGCCCATGAAGGCGCGGGCTTGGGCATGCAGTTTTTGCGGCACCTCTCCCGGACCCGGCTCTTGTTGCATTTGGTCGACGTGGCCCCCGCCGACCCCGCTGAAGATCCGGTGGAAGGCGTGCGGGTGATTGAGGAGGAGCTCCGGCTCTTTCGCGACGACTTGGGCGGTAAGGAGCGGTGGCTTGTCTTCAATAAAGTCGATCTCTTGCCAGAATCCGAGCGCGAACGCCATCTTAAGGCCCTCCTCCAGGCCTTGGCCTGGACCGGTCCCTATGCGGCGGTATCGGCTATTAAGGGTTCGGGCTGTATGGAGCTTATGGGCCGCCTCATGCAGCGGCTGGAGGCCTTGGCGGCGATACAGAAGGGCCACGAAACCGAGAAGGCCTTGACGCCGGAATTCCCCTCGGAACCATTCGATGCGTGAAACGCTTGCGGGGACGCGTCGCCTGGTCGTTAAGATCGGGAGTAGTCTCCTCACAAACCAAGGGGCTGGACTGGATCGCGCGGCCCTGGGCGACTGGGTGGCCCAACTCGCTGCCCTCGGAGACGAAAACCGTGAGGTCGTTTTAGTGTCGTCGGGCGCGGTCGCCTGTGGCATGCAACGGCTTCATATCAAGCAACGGCCCCGGGCGCTCTTTGAGCTACAAGCCTTGGCGGCCGTGGGTCAAATGGGGCTGATCGAGGCCTACGAATCGGCCTTTGCGCGGCACGGCCGGCAGGCAGCACAGGTGCTTTTGACCCACGACGATCTTGTCGATAGGCGCCGTTATCTCAATGCCCGAAGCGCGCTCCGGGCGCTGCTATCGTTGTCCGTGGTTCCCATCATTAACGAGAATGATACGGTGGCGACCGAGGAGATTCGTTTCGGGGACAACGATACCCTGGCGGCCCTGGTAGCAAACCTGATCGAGGCCGAGCTTTTGATCATCCTGACCGACCAAGCAGGTCTTTACGAGGAGGACCCTCGGCAGAATCCCAAAGCGCGTTTGGTGTCCGAGGCCCCGGCCGGAGATCCGACATTCATCGCCATGGCCGGAGACCCCGGCGCTTGGGGACGGGGCGGCATGCGGACCAAGCTCACCGCAGCGGCGAAAGCGGCGCGCTCGGGCGCAGGGACTGTGATCGTCGCTGGACGCGAGCCGCGCGTGCTATCACGAGTTCTGGCGGGCGAGGCGCTGGGTACCTACCTCTATCCGGCGGCCAATCGCCTCGTGGCGCGCAAGCGGTGGTTAGCGGCGCATCTGTCGGTGCGTGGACAACTCACCCTCGATGAAGGCGCGGTGCGGGTCTTGAGGGACGCTGGCCGCAGCCTTTTGCCGGTGGGCGTCCAAGCTGTTTCCGGTCAGTTTGCGCGGGGCGAGATGGTGGCTTGCCTGAACCGAGAAGGACACGAGGTGGCGCGCGGACTGGTCAATTATAGCGATGCCGAGCTGCGCCTTATCATGGGCCACCCCAGCGAGGAGATCGAGCGATTATTGGGGTATCAGGACGAACCCGAGGTTATCCATAGGGATAACCTCGTGATGGTCTAGACGAGCTTAAGCGCTCGCGCGATGCAAACGGGTATTGAGGCGGCTCTTGTAGCGAGCGGCCGTGTTGCGGTGCAAAAGACCCCGGGAGATGCCGCGATCAATGACCGAGCTTGCTTCGCGGTAGGCGATTTGCCCGCCAGCCGCGTCTTTCTCTAAGGCCGCTTTCAGGACCTTTTTGATCGCTGTACGCATTTGGGAACGGAACGCGACGTTACGCTGTCTATGAATTTCGGCCTGCCGAGCCCGCTTCTTCGCCTGAACTGTATTCGCCAAACGCCTGCTCCTTACGAGGAATTTACAAAGCGGCACACTATGCCGTGAGCCCCCGGTCTTGTCAATGTCGGATGGGACTTTGCGATCCCTACTCAGCTGTTATATCCCCGTCCCATTCAAAAAAAGACCCCAATTAGCCGTTTTTTGTTGGGGATGGGCCCGCGGCGGGGAAATCGGATGAACTCGTCCTAAAGGATGGGCAGGGAAGGTGGGTGCCACCATGGTTTAAAAAGCCGCAAGCGGCGCCTGAACCACGGTTCTCACGGAAGGCTTCGGGTATACTCCGAGCTCTTTGCGCCACGACCCGTCCCGGATCGCGGTGGGGCCGCGCGAGCAGCCCAGAACCCTTAAGGGTTCTCCAGAAGGCGAAAGGCGGGCGCGATCGGCAGCAACGCGGCCCCAGGGCGATGTCCGGTACGAGAGGGGTCAGGGTGTGGCGGGGGAACGAGGGGGATTGAGTGGCTAATAGGCTTGTGCGCTCGCTTTTTGCCACCGGGGGCATGACGCTCATTTCGCGGATCACGGGTTTTGCTCGGGACATCCTGCTTGCGCGCCTTTTAGGGACGACGGCGCTTGCTGATGCCTTCTTCGTAGCTTTTCGGATCCCAAGCTTTTTGCGCCGCATTTTTGGCGAAGGGGCCTTTTCGCAAGCTTTTGTGCCGGTGTACGCGGGCTATTGGCACAAGGAGTCGGGAGCTGAAGATCGCGATGGGGCCCAGACTTTCGCCGACCATATGGCCGGCACTTTTACTGTGGTCTTACTCGCGGTCACGATCGTGGGGGTGCTGGCGGCTCCGGCCGTGATTTTTGTGTTGGCTCCTGGCTTTTTGGCGGATCCTGCGAAGTTTCAGCTCGCCGTGACCTTGCTGCGTATCACGTTTCCCTATCTCCTTTTTATTTCACTGGTCGCTATGGCGGCGGGCATGCTGAACACGCGGGGACGATTTGCAGCGGCGGCCTTTACTCCGGTGCTTTTGAATCTGAGTCTCATTATTGCAGCCGGCGTCTTAGCGCCGCATACCGCGCAGCCCGCTGTTACGGTTGCGTGGGGCGTTTTCGTGGGTGGGGTGTTGCAGCTTCTGTTTCAGATCCCCTTTTTGCGCCGCTATAAGCTTTTGCCGCGTTTTAAGTTTTCCTTTCGGCATCCCGGTGTTCGACGGGTTTTTCATCTGATGGTGCCGGGGATTTTTGGGTCATCGATTGCCCAGATTAATCTTGTCGTCGATACCGTCTTGGCCTCATTCCTCGCGACCGGCAGCATCTCTTGGCTTTATTACGCCAATCGTCTCTTAGAGTTTCCTTTAGGGATATTCGGTGTCGCTTTAGGTACGGTCATTTTGCCACATCTATCAGCCAAGCACGCCAAGGCCTCGACGGAAGAGTTTGGCGCGACCCTGGATTGGGCCTTGCGCTGGGTCGTTGTGATCGCGGTACCGGCAGCGGCCGCGCTCCTGGTGCTGTCTGCGCCCATCATTATTACGCTCTATCGTTACGGGGCCTTCACGGCCTTTGATGCGATGATGACGCGGCGTGCCCTCATCGCCTTTGCGCTCGGCCTGCCGGCCTTTGTGTTCATCAAGGTGCTGGCGCCCGGTTATTATGCGCGGCAGGATACCCGGACGCCGGTGAAGGTCGGCAGCATAGCCTTGGTTTCTAATATGGCCTTGAACGGGATTTTAATATGGCCGCTCGCCCACGCCGGGCTTGCTCTGGCAACCTCGCTCTCGGGCGGTCTCAACGCTTGGCTTTTATACCGTGGTTTAAGGAAGAGTCAGGTGTACCAGCCGCATCCGGGCTGGGGACGCCTCTGGGTTCAGGTGGGTTCTGCAAGCGCTATTATGGTTCTTGTGCTGTGGCACGCAGGGACCGAGATCGGCGCCTTTCTCGCTCTCTCAGGGGGCCACAGGGCCTTGATTTTGGGCGGGTGGATTGTCGTCGGCTTGATCGTATATGGTACAGTAATGTGGTTTATGGGGGTGCGTCCCCAAACCTTACGGTTGAAGTCGATGGGTGGGAATATCGGGCCATGAAAGCAGCGATTTGGCAGATCGGTTCACCAGAAGATGCGCGCGTTTTTACGCTTGCAGAGGCTGAGGAATTGTTTCCGCTGATACGCAGGATTACGTACGCTTCCTATCGCGAATTGGAGCCCTTGCGACGCTTGTTGGGGACCCTTCCGTCGGGGAGCGCGAGCCTCTATGAGGCCGAAGAGCAGTACGAGCGTGTGGTGAAGCGCTGGGTGGCGAAGATGGAACGGCTCGGGGTCGTGGTGAAGGGGCTCTGGCTTGTGGACTTCGATACCGGCGACGGCTATCTCTGCTGGCGATTCCCGGAGTTGAAGCTTGGGTACTATCATGGGTATCGAGAAGATTATGCGACGCGCCGGCCGCTGCGTGACGTCATCGAAGAACTCGACCCGGATTGGGCGTGCTGACCTTATTCCTTCTTGAGAGTGTGGTGTACCGTGTGTCTCTCGGCCGACCTCTCGCATAAACGGAGCGCGTAGCCGCATGGGCGCAGGTCGTGCCCGTTTCCTATGGCGCCTAGACCCTTTCTAGGCGATACGTTAAGCTTTCACGTTTTCGGTTAGCGCTTATCATGGAGTGTATTCGAGGGCTTTATAACGTCCGACCACGGCATTGGGGGGCCGTGGCCACGATTGGCAATTTCGATGGCTTTCATCGTGGACATAGGCGTCTCATAGCCTCGTTGCGAGAGCGGGCTTCGGCCTTCCGTGCGCCTACACTCGTTATGCTCTTTGAGCCGCAACCGCAAGAGTATTTTCGGGGGGGTGAGTTCCGACCGCGCCTTATGCGCTTATCCGAAAAACTCCGCGCCCTTCGTTATGCCCAGGTGGATACCGTGTTGGTGTTGCGCTTTGGCGCCCGCTTGGCGGGGCTTTCGGCATCGGCGTTCATCGAAGACATTCTGGTCAAGACCCTACGCGTGCAAGCGCTTGTGATAGGGGACGATTTTCGCTTCGGAGCCGGTCGGGCCGGGGATTTCGCGATGCTAAAGGAGGCCGGCGGGCGTCTCGGTTTTTCCGTCGATCCGACCCCGACCTTTACCGAGGCGGGCCATAGGGTGAGCAGTACGCGTCTGCGTCTTGCACTCTCGGAGGGCGCGCTTGAGGAAGCACAGCGGCTTATGGGTACGCCTTATCGTTACCGGGGCCGCGTAGTTCACGGTGATGCCCGCGGGCGGCTTTTGGGTTTTCCGACGGCGAATCTCCTCATGCGCGAACCTGCGCCTTTGATGGGCGTATTCGCGGTGTATGTCGAGTGGCCTGATGGCCGTATCGGTCGCGGTATCGCCAACGTGGGGCGGCGTCCAACGGTGGGCGGCAAGCAAGTGCTGCTTGAGGTTCATGTTCTCGATTTCACCGGCGATTTGTACGGACAGGTGCTGTCCGTCAGTTTTCTAACACGTTTGCGGGCCGAGCAAAAGTTTTCGTCCCTGGAGGCATTGCAGAGGCAGATTACGGCTGATCGCGCGAGCGCGCTCGCCTTTTTCGCTCACTACGAGGTTGCGTCATGAGTGCGGATTATAAAAGTACCTTGCAATTGCCCCACACCGAGTTTCCGATGCGTGGTGGTTTGCCGACACGCGAGCCAGAACAAGTGCGGGCGTGGCAAGAGATGGCTCTCTACGAGCAGTTGCGCCGCTATCATGCCGATCACCCGCGCTATGTTTTGCACGACGGTCCTCCCTACGCCAACGGTGCCATTCATTTAGGTCACGCGGTCAACAAGACATTGAAGGATATAATCGTCAAGGCTAAGGGTTTCGCTGGCTTTGATGCCCCGTACGTGCCGGGCTGGGACTGTCATGGGCTGCCGATCGAATTGGCGGTTGAAAAGACCTTGGGACGGTGTGGACGAGACGTTGATGCCCGCACTTTTCGCCGAGCCTGCCGGGAGTACGCTGCAGCCCAGGTCGCTACCCAGAAGGCGGATTTTGAGCGCTTAGGGATACTGGGCGATTTTGATCAGCCTTATCTCACGATGGATTTCGCGTTCGAGGCCAATATCGTGCGCGAACTCGCGCGCCTGCTGGGTCGCGGACATGTGTACCGGAGCGAGAAGCCGGTGCATTGGTGCCTCGATTGCCGCTCGGCCTTGGCGGAGGCCGAGGTCGATTATGAGGAACATACGACCCAAGCCATTGATGTGCGGTTCGCGGTCAAAGACCTTGCGGACTTCTGGAGGCGGCTCGCTCTAGCGCCGCGATCGGCGCCGGTGGGTCTTGTTATCTGGACTACAACGCCCTGGACTTTGCCTGCTAATCGCGCGGTCGCAGTCCACCCCGATATCGTCTACCGGCTCATGGATAGCGGCAAGGAGTATTGGTTGGTCGCAGACGAGTTGGCCGATGCGGTGGCAGCGCGCTACGGGCTCGTCGATCATCCGACAGGTCTTTGCGTGCAAGGCCGCGCCCTGGTGGGCCTGCGTTTGCAGCACCCGTTTCTGGAGCGCTTGGTGCCGGTCATCGAGGCAAGCCACGTGACGACAGAGGCCGGTACTGGCCTTGTTCATATCGCGCCGGCCCACGGTGAGGAGGATTATCAGGCCGCGCGGCTTTATAGCCGCATAAGCGGTGATGTCCTGCCCGTTGAGGGCCCGGTCGCGGGCGATGGACGGTTCGTGGCGGGCACCCCGTACGTAGAGGGACTCACGGTCGTGGAGGGCGCGAAACGGCTGATCGCGGTTTTAAAGGAGCGGGGCGCGCTGTGGCATGTCGAGACTATAAGCCATAGCTATCCTCATTGCTGGCGACATAAGACGCCCATCATCTTTCGTGCGACCGCCCAATGGTTCGTGTCCATGGATGCGCACGGTTTGCGCGATCAGGCTTTGGACGCCATAAAAGGGGTGCGGTGGATGCCGGGATGGGGCGAGCAGCGCATCGCACAGATGGTGGCCTCGCGTCCCGACTGGTGTATTTCTCGCCAGCGGGCCTGGGGCGTACCCATTCCATTTTTCTTGCATAAAAAGACCGGGGAACTCCACCCGCGGACGGCGGAGCTTTTAGAGCAGATCGCGGCCATGATCGAAGTCGAAGGGATTGATGGATGGTTTGAGCGCCCGATATCGGCTTGGCTGGGAGATGAGGCCGACGAGTACGAAGCGGTGCGGGACGTTTTGGACGTGTGGTTTGATTCTGGATCGACGCATGCCTGTGTATTGGCCACGCGCTCGGATCTCGCACGGCCTGCTGACCTTTATTTGGAGGGATCGGATCAGCACCGGGGATGGTTCCAGTCGTCGTTACTGACTTCGGTCGGCGATTCGGGACGGGCCCCCTACAAGGCCGTTTTGACACATGGCTTCACAGTCGATGCCGCCGGACAAAAGATGGCGAAGTCCAAAGGGAACGGGATCGAACCGCAGGAGATCACAAAGAGCCTCGGTGCCGACGTCCTGCGCTTATGGGTCGCAGCCACTGATTATCGCGCCGAAATGTCACTCTCCCAGGAGATTTTGAAGCGGGTGACCGAGGGCTACCGGCGGCTGCGCAATACCGCGCGCTATCTTTTGGCGAATCTCGCTGGCTTTAATCCCGATACCGATCTTGTGTCAGCGACTGACCTGCTCATGTTGGATCAGTGGGCGCTGGCGCGTACACAGGAACTCGATCGCTCCTTACAGGAGGCCTATGATCAATTTCAGTTTCATCTCGTTTATCAGCGGTTGCATCAATTCTGTGTGGTGGATCTGGGCGGCTTCTACCTCGATGTCTTAAAGGACCGGCTTTACACCTCGGAGGCGACGAGTCGCGAGCGCCGATCGGCGCAGACTGTCCTGTCTCATATGCTGGAAGTGGTGGTGCGTCACATGGCGCCGATCTTAAGTTTTACGGCCGAAGAGGTATGGAAGCATATGCCGGGTCGGCGTGCCGAGAGCGTGTTTCTCACTATCTGGCATCGCTTCAAGGGATTGGCTAGCGCTCCAGAGGATCTGGCCTCCTGGTACCTCATGTTGGAGCTGCGCCAAGCGGTCGGCCCGGAGTTGGAGCGCCTACGAGTCAGCGGGGCCGTCGGTTCTTCCTTGGACGCGGAGCTTGATCTTTATGTAAGTTCTGAACTCGCGCTTGCCTTGGGGCGGCTAGCCGACGAACTGCGCTACGTCTTTATCACCTCCGAGTTGCGCATCCACTCACTCGCCGATCGTCCCGATACGGCGGTCGCGACCGAGCGCCCGGGTCTCTTGGTCATGGTGAAGGCCTCCAATCACAAGAAATGTGCGCGCTGTTGGCATCACCGGCCTGAAGTCGGCACCTTGGCCTCTCACCCGGATCTCTGTGGACGCTGTATGGCGACTATTACCGGGGCGCCCAAAGTTAGGAGATATGCTTGATGTGGCGTTATCTAGCGATCGCTTTGGCGGTTTTTGGGCTCGATCAATGGAGCAAGTGGGAGGCTGTACGCTATCTGAGTTCCGGGCCTATTCGTATCGATAGCTACCTCAATTTGGCCCTGGTTTATAATCGCGGCGCGGCCTTCGGTTTTTTAAGCAATGCGAGCGGCTGGCAAAACCTATTTTTCGTGGTTGTCGCGGTTTTGATGGTGGTCGGCATTGTCTGGTTCTTGGCGCGCGCAGAGCGGGAAAGCCGACTTATGGTGGTGGCCCTGATGTTCATACTGGGAGGTGCACTTGGCAATCTCGTCGATCGCCTCAGAATCGGACGGGTTGTCGATTTCATCGACTTCCATATCGGCTCGTGGCACTGGTACACATTCAATCTGGCCGATAGCGCGATCACCCTGGGGGCCATCCTTTTGGCGGTGGATACCTTGATGTCGCGGAACGCCGCCGTAGGTGAGGAAAAATAGGCCGTTTATGGAGCGGATCGAATACGGCTGCGAGGTCTCGTTCCACTTCACCTTGTCTTTGACCGATGGGACCCGCATCGACGGGACTGAACTCGGGCAGCCGTGGCAGGTCGTAATTGGTCGAGGAGATCTGGTTCCCGGTTTGGAACGCTGCCTGATCGGGCTTGCGGTGGGCGAGCGCGGACAGTTCATGGTATCGGCTGCGGATGGGTTCGGTGAGGCCGACGAAAGTGCTCGTGAAGTTCTCCCTCGCGCTCAGTTTCCCACTGACGTTGATCTCATTCCTGACATGGCATTCGGGTTTACAATGCCCGATGGCAGTGAGGTGATGGGCCGGATTGTGGCGGTGACGGAAGGGGGGGCCGAGGTCGATTTCACCCACCCGCTCGCGGGGCACGATCTGGTGTTTGATGTCGATATCGTCGCAATCGGGCGTGCGCTGACGTCCGAGGGGTAAGTATGAAGGTGTATGTAGCGAACCCGCGCGGTTTTTGTGCGGGAGTTGAGCGGGCTATCGCGATCGTCGAGCGCGCGCTAGAGGAGTTCGGGGCCCCCATCTACGTGCGTCACGAGGTCGTGCATAATCACAAGGTCGTCGAGGCCTTGCGGGCGCGCGGGGCGATCTTCGTAGAAGACCTGGACGACGTTCCGGAGGGGGCCCGGGTTGTTTTTAGTGCGCATGGCGTCGCCCGCACAGTGGGCGAAGAGGCGCTATCGCGCGGCCTTGAGGTCTTTGATGCGACCTGCCCCCTGGTTTCGAAGGTTCATAAGGAAGTGGTGCGCTGGCGGCAGGCAGGATATGAGTGTTTATTGATCGGTCATGCCGGACATCCCGAGGTTGAAGGAACGCTTGGCCAGGTGGAAGACGGGGTCTATCTCGTCGAAAACGAGCAAGATTTGGAGTGTGTGCCGATCAAGGATCCCTCGCATGTGGCGTTTGTGACTCAGACCACCCTGTCGGTAGACGATACTTCGCGCCTCGTGAGCGCCTTGCGGGCCCGGTTCCCGGGGGCTTGCGGACCGCGCACTGATGATATTTGTTATGCCACCCAAAACCGCCAAGATGCGGTGCGGGGTCTGGCGGAGCGCTGCGATGTCATGGTGGTGGTGGGTTCGTCTCACAGCTCAAACGCTAACCGTTTGCGGGAGTTGGCTGTGAGTATGGGTCTTCGTGCCTACCTGGTTGATGGATCAGATGATTTAGATCGTCGCTGGTTTGCGGACAACGCCGCTGTGGGGGTGACGGCCGGGGCCTCGACCCCCGAGCCTTCGGTGCAGGCCGTGATCGCGCGTCTTCTGGAGTGGGGCGCGCAACTGGTCGAGGAACAAGTGGGTCCGGTGGAAACTGTCGTATTCCCCCTGCCCAAGGTCTTGCATCGGCAGCCCCGTGCTGAGCATTCGTAACCCGGGCGTGGATCTTTCTGGCTCTAACCCAAGGCCTGCGGGCGCCTTTCTTCCTGTTCGTTTGAATGTCAAAATACGCGCGTGCACACAGACCCTATTGCCGTAATCGGGGCCGGGATTATCGGCCTTCTCACCGCTCGTGAGTTGGCTTTGGCCGGCCACGAGGTCGTGGTTTTTGAGCAGGGTACCATAGGGCGTGAGGCCTCGTGGGCGGCGGGCGGCATTTTGTCGCCTCTACACCCGTGGCGTTACCCGGACCCCGTGACTTGGCTTGCCCGCTACAGCCAGGATCGTTATCCCGGTCTCTGCCAGGATTTATTTGAGGCGACAGGCGTCGATTCCGAATGGATCGAATCCGGGCTTTTGCGCCTAGGCGTCGACGAGAGTGAAGCCGCCCAAGAGTGGGCGGCCCGGTTTGGGGTGACCTTGGAGAGGCGGGAGGATGGTGCCCCCATTGCCGGATACGAAGGCAAGGAGGCGGGTCTTTGGATGCCCACGATGGCCCAGGTGCGGAGCCCGCGACTCCTACGCGCCCTGGCTCAGGATTTAAAGCGCCTCAAGGTTTCTCTGCACGAAGGCGCGCGGGTCGAGGCCATTCGTTGGCAACGGAGCGTCTTTAAGGGCCTTGTGGTCAATGGCGAGGAGGTTCGCGCCAGGCAAGCGCTTGTCGCCGGCGGACCCTGGAGCAGCGGTTTGCTCGGACGTTATGGCCTGACCCTGCCGGTGGGGCCGGTTCGCGGACAGATGATCGTCATACAGGCGAGGCCTGATACGCTGACCACCATGGTTTTGAAGAATGCGCGCTATCTCGTGCCTCGGCGCGATGGCGCGATTTTGGTTGGTAGCACGATCGAGAAGGTCGGGTTTGACAAAGCCATCACGCCTGATGCCAGGGAAGAACTCGTGGCGGCCGCCACCGATCTTTTACCGGCACTGCGATTCTTTCCAGTCACCCATCAATGGGCCGGGCTTAGGCCTTCGTCCCCCACTGGGGTCCCCTTTATCGGCGAGCATCCCGAAATTCAGGGTCTTTTTGTGAATACCGGACAGTTTCGCAACGGCATTGTGCTTGGACCCGGTTCGGCCTTACTTGCGGCTGATCTCATGCTAGGGCGTGATACACGATGGGATCCGGGGTTCTACGCCCCCGACCGAGTGCCCGGAGGCACCGTGAGGGAGCCTGTGCTAGGATGAAGGTATGGAGAAGCACGAATACCAAGTGGTGCACCCCGATTTTGGCATGGATTTGGCCGCGCTTTTGCGTAGCCGCGGGATTAATCCGACCAGCCAGCGGGTTGAGATCGCTCGACTGATGTTGTCTCGGAGAACCCATCTCGCGGCGGAGGAGGTTTTCCGCCTCGTGAACCGGGACGAGACCCATGTGTCGAAGGCGACCGTCTACAACACCTTGGGGGTTTTCGCGGAAAAAGGGCTGATTCGCGAGGTAGTGATTGACCCGAGCAGGCTTGTGTATGATTCCAATACCGCCCCGCATCACCATTTCTATAACGTCGAAACCGGTGAGCTTGTAGATATTGAGTCGCCCACCATGGCTGTCGAGGGTATACCGCCCTTACCCCAGGGTACGGAGATGGATGGGGTCGAAGTGATCGTGAGGCTTCGTTCTATGGCCCATTCCGGCCGCTAAGCTTCCTTTCAGGCGTAGGCAAAGGTTATAGTAGCGCCACCAAAGCCGGTGTAGCTCAGTCGGTAGAGCAACTGATTCGTAATCAGTAGGTCGGGCGTTCGATTCGTCTCACCGGCACCATAAAATCAAGGACTTACGCAACACTAACGCGCCTTCA
>JAJYGP010000039.1 GCA_021785035.1 Pseudomonadota bacterium | reverse complement strand
ACCGTTACGAACGTCGCTCAACCATTGTCACGAGCCAATTTGCCGTTGAACACTGGCATAAGTGGATTAACGATCCCACGCTTGCGGATGCTATCCTAGATCGCCTCGTGCACCACAGCTACCGCCTGGCACTGACGGGCGATTCCATGCGTAAACTGAAGAGGCCAAAGGAGACCGAAAACACCTAAACCCACACTTAAACCCAACCCCGCGTCGCTCCGCTCCGATGGGGTGGCAGCAATGGCCGGAATGCGCAAGTGAGGTGACTCGCCCCGAGCTCACTCGCTCGATCGAGCTACGTGGTATTCGCGAAGTACGCCCTTATATTCACCGCAGCAAAGCGAAGGTTGACCTTGACGAATCCACCACGTACAGATGTTGAGTCCCCGACAATTTTCAGCGGTGGTGCGGCGGCCGCTGGCGGACTAGTCTTTCAGGCGCAACTGGGCGTCTTCTTCGGTTTGGGCATCCTCAGTCAGCGTCCGGTCGATCATGCCCTGGGTCTTGGTAACATGCGGCCGGTCTCGATGCGTTTTGAAACCGAAGCGCCGGTAGACGATATCCTGGTCGCGACCTCCGCCGAGGGCTTCATTGCCATCCAGGCCAAGACCTCTGTGAGCCTCTCGGCTGTGCCCGACGGTGGGTTCGCAAAAACGGTCCAACAGTTCGTGCGGCACTGGCTGGTGTGCAGGGACGGCCAGGGAACTCGACTCTGGGATCGGCCACTTAATCCGGAACGCGATCGTCTGGTTCTCGCGGTTGGGCCCACTGCCCCAGCCACCATACGCATCGACCTGCCAAAGGCGCTACGTCTGTACATCCAACCAGGAGCACCCGCTCTGCCTCAAGCTCAGGAGCGAGCTTTAAAGGTATTTAAGCGATGCGCCGAAGCGGCCTGGCGAGATACAACCAGCGAGCCGTGGACGCCGGAGATCGTTTCAGACCTTGCGCGCCTAATGCATGTTTGGGTTTTCGATTTCGAGGGTGCCGATGGCCGGTCGATGGAGATGATTGCCGACCAGATTACAGTGCCTGGTCAGTCGCGGGCCCTTATCCACGCTTTACGCAATCTCAGTGAGCGGTGGATGACCGAGCGTGGCAATGCGGATCTGACCGATCTTCGCCGCGCGCTGATGCAGGAGCACGTTGAACTGGCTGCGCCACCGCGTTACGCCGACGACATTCGAGTGCTTCAGAGGCATTCGACGGAAATCGCGGCCGCTTTGGAGCGCTATGAGTCGATCGACCAGGGACAGCAAACGATCCGAATCTCGCGAGAGTGCCAGAACGCGGTGCTCTCTGCAGCCGAGGCAGGGTCGCTGCTCATCATCGGCGAGCCGGGTGCTGGGAAGAGCGCCGTCATCAATACTCTTGCGCGGGAGCTGCGACAGAGAGGGGACGTCGTCGAGCTTGCCGTTGACCGCTACAACGTCAATGATCTCGATGGTCTCCGCCGCGAGCTAGGCCTCAAGAATGCCATGGTCGATGTACTTGAGGCTTGGGACGGGCCGACCGACGGTTGGCTGATCATTGATGCCCTCGACGCTACGCGAGGTGGCCGAAGTGAGGGCGCGTTCCGGGGGTTAATCGAACGTGTTCTGGCGCTCAAGGGGCGCTGGAAGGTCGTCGCATCGATCAGGACCTTCGACCTTCGCATGGGCACCCGCTTCCGTGAACTGTTCCCTGGGCGACCACCGGACGAGGCCTATCGCGATCCGAATTCGAGCTTCTCTATGGTGCGGCACGTGCTCGTTCCGCAATGGTCGCCGACGGAGTTTGCGCAGGTCCTGATTCAGGCGCCAGCACTTGGCCGGGCGCTGGAAGGCGCGTCAACGAAGCTTCGGCAGCTGGCGGAGGTACCGTTCAATACCCGACTGATCAACGATCTCATCCAGTCCGGCGTGGTTTCGGGGGCCCTGCGCGATCTCGCCAACCAGGCGGGTCTCCTGCGTCTCTACTGGGACCATCGAATCGCCGGACTAGGTGCTCCTGCTGAAGTATGTTTACATCGGGTGGTGGGTAGCATGGTCGACGCAAGGGCCTTGCGCGTTCCGACCGCCGTTGCGGCAGAGTCTCATCCGGAAGCCTTAGACGCACTTTGCATCCACGCCGTGCTGATCCGGGTAGAAAACGATCGCTACGTCCAGTTTCGGCATCACTTGCTGTTCGACTATGTCGCCTCGCGCCTCCTGCTTGACGCAGATGGGATCGTCTCTGGCGGGGTTAGGTTCTTGAAATCGGAGGACAAGGGACTGATGCTGGCCCCCTCCCTCGGATTCCTCCTGCAGGAGCTATGGGCATCCGAGGCCGATCATTGCCGATACTGGAAGGCAGTCGAACAGATCGTTTCAGATAGCGAAGGGGATCCAATACTTCGCAGCGCCGCGGGCCGACTCAGTGCCGAGCTGCCCGAAACGGTGGCGGATACCAGGACCTTGGCCCGGCGCGTGGATTTCGGTAACGCACAGGCCACTGCCATCCTCGGTCACATAATTGCCGCTTTGGCGGTCCGGCTCGAGGACGATTCAAAGGGAGATCTCGCTCCCTGGGTCGCTCTCGCAGGTGCCCTTGCGGGCAGCGTCCGGAGAATTTCTCGCCCGTTGCGCGTTTTGGTCCACCTACTCCTCAATACAGCCAAGCCACCTCAAGTATCCGCCGAAGTCGGCAGAGCCGCGAGGGCGTTATTGCGCGACGCTTTCGATCACGAGGAGCCTTATGCGCAAGCGGCTTGGCTTATCCCTTTAGTCGTCACTACCTTTGCGACCGACCCAGTCGCGTCTCGGGCCCTCTTGGATACGGTTTTCGATCCGCGCCGGTTTGCAATGCACAGTTGGGAAGACGTGCCCGCACTGTGTCGGGAAATCGGCAAGCTTGTGCGAACAGCTCCGGACTTCGCAGCACATGTCTACGTCAAGACCTACGCCGGCGACGTCGACTCCAATGAGATCACGCGGCTAATGGACAGTCGTATCCTCTCCTTTACGTCCAATCAGCACCAAGACTACGGGATGGCGCGGTATTCCCTCTCGGAGTTTTTCCCCGAATTCCTGAGAAGTCACCCTGTGGAGGCAGTCGAGGCCCTTGTCGGCGCGGTCGAGGCCTTTATCGCACGCGTCCACCCCCCGCGCGAAAGGGAGGGGCAAGACCTCATCGTGCGCACGATTAGTGACCGGACAGTCCGCCTGAAACCAGACATGAGCTACATCTGGGCGAACGATATGAATGCTCCCTATGCGCAGGATGGCGAGGCTTTGGTCGCCAAGTTCATGACTACCCTCGTCGCCCTGTCGGCGGACGTGGCCATCTCCATCGCAGAGCGGTTGGCATCGACAGCGGCGTCGGCGATCCTCTGGTCGAGGCTCTTCCACTGTGCCATCCGGCGCGATGACGTACTGGTTGATTTCCTGTGGCCGATTGCCGCGAGCGAAACGTGGATTGTGGAACCCGATACCCGCAAGGATGCGATCGACGTGGTCGCGGCGGGATATGCCCGACGTACCTATGCCGAGAAACAAGCCCTGGAACAGGCGGCGCTTACCTTCGATCTGTCACGGTTCGCCGATCCACCGGCGGCCAAGGAGGCGCTCATTGATCGACTCTTCAGCGCCATCGGCGCGGACCAGCTTGTAACGGTAGAGGCTCAGTCACGGCTTGCGGCGTTGCCAGCGACAGCGGTCGACCAGAGCAACGACCGCCTGTTTCGCGTGAACACCAGTTGGGGCCGCGTGGGTACGTTCGACTTGATTCAAGATCTTGACAAATCTCACCCGTCGAACGCGATGATGATGACCTCCATTGAAGAGGCTCAGGCCTACTTCGGGCTGGAACCGGGACAGTCCGCTAAGCCGGGAATCGAAACACGGAAAGGATTGTCGGTCCTTGATTCCGTAGCGCGAAACCTCTACGCCCCAGCCCCCGAGCTCAATCCAGACCTCCGTCATATGGGTGAGGGTGTTATCGCCCAGGGCTGCGTTCGCCTCGCCCGTGGCCGGCACCTTGTGGTGGAGGCCGGAGAGCCAGATCCGGCCGAACGGTTCGTCGCCCTTCTTCAGATCGCTATGCATTCGGAAAGCCCGTTTGTGAACGGCGACACCGAAAATCGCTTCGAGGAATCGCAGGCATGGGGTTTTCCCGCCGCGCGCGTCGACGCCGCTATTGCCGTACTCGATGTCTGCCTGCAACGGCCGGATCTTTACCCCGCTCTAAAGAACGACATCGACCGTTTGCTTGATGACCCACACCCTGCCACCAGGCTCCAGGCCGCGACCCACCTTATCCGGCTTTGGGACATCGACCGGGAGGGGTTCTGGGACCGTCTGGCCGACCGTCTCAGGCGCGAAACGAATTTCGGCGTCCTTGATGCGGTCGTGGATGAGTTACGCCGAGTACTTCATGCCGACCCAGCCATGACCGAGGTACAACTGCTCGCGGTCCTGAAGCGGTTTAGCGACACAAACATGGCGGAAAAAGTCGCCGAGCTGGCGGCCGACCTGCTCGCGATCCTGGTGGTCACGTATTCGGGCCCAACTGTTACCATGATCCTTGACCGCTGGATCGCGGAGCCCGTCGTGCACCAGGGACTGCTTGGCAAGATCGTCATGGCGCTAAGAGGGACGGTTACCATTGGGCTGCACCCTGACCAGTCGGGGGACATCGCCGTGCGTCATCGGGCCCAGGCCCTGTTCCAGCGCATCGTCTTAGCCGCAAGCGCACCGCTGGCGCGCTTAGACCCCAATGTGACGATTTCCGATGAGCAAGGTGAGGCTCTGCGCGCCTATATGAAACTCCTCGACATAGCTGGCACGGAACTTTACTTCGCGACGGGCCGGGCGGGCGGAGGCACCGGTAGCCTCAGTGACGCCGGTTTCGCGACCTTCCTAGAGGAGATAGCCCCGACGATCGAACGGATTGGAGACAATGCCTCGCCACACACCATCTACCATCTTATGCTGTTGATTGAAGTCCTTGCCCCCTATGGCGCGGCGAAGGCTTTCGATTTGACGGCCCACGTCATCCGTGCCGGTGGCTCGCTGGGTGGCTATCAGTACGAGTCTCTGGGTGCGGATCTGATGGTGCGTCTAGTTGGGATTTTCCTGGCAGATAACAAGGAAGTATTCGCTGACGAGGCGCGTCGCCAAGCTTTGGTTGGCTGCCTTGAAATTTTTATGGAGGCGGGCTGGCCTGCGGCGCGGCGACTGCTGTATCGCTTGCCCGAACTTATCCAGTGACCCGCGAGATCGATGAAGCGGCTTTTCAGCGCGCCCTTGCCGAACTGCTGAGACAGTTCCAGCGCACCGTAGGTGATGGGGCTTCTGAAGTCTACTCTGGTGCCGGTATAGGTGCACTACTTGAGCATACGACCCGCATCCATCTTCTCGATTCACTGGCCGAGCTACTTGGCTGGCAGCTTGAGCTCGATGGGGACATGGCGGAAGAGGTGAGCCTCAAGAACGGCACCACCACCTTCATGGATTACCTGGGCGTCGCGCGAGACACACACGCCCCGGTCTTGCTGATCGAGGCAAAGGCCCGGGACAAACCCTTTATCACGCCCCGGGCGAGTGGCGCCCACTACGACTACCATGCCGAACTTGTTGCGGAGATGATCAATCACTGGCGACGCGAGGGGGATAAGACCGCCTCGCCAGCGACGGGCGACTGGCACGACTACATGGAACAGGTCGGCAAATACGTGAAGGGACTGATCCTGCCCACTAACAACGGACACGCGGTTAAGCGACCTGTTGAGCCTCAAACACTGCCGGGCTGAGATAGCCGCAGGCAGAGTGTCGGCGGTTTTGATTGTAGTCCAACCTCAATGTACTCGAATACGGTCTGGCGCAGGAGCGCACGGGTCGGGAAGCGCTTACCGTGGATGGCCTCCACCCGGTGCGTGTCAAGGCAGTGGCCGCCTGAGTCATGCGATGTTGCGTTTTTCGCTTAAGGGATCGAGGGCTGCGTTGAGAGGTGGACCCCAACCCCTGGACAGAATCTCCCGATCCTTAGGTGGATTATCTGCCGGGTTGATCAAGCGGCTAGATCCCAGGATCCTGTGGTGTATGCTTCCTGCGCAAGAAATCGCCCATTTTTTCGGCTACACGGCGGCTTGTCACCTCTCTTGCAGACTCAAGTCCGACAGGGTGCTAGTGGGGTTCCGCAAGGACGGCAATTTGGGAGCGGCTTTGGCGTCCTAACTTCGGTTGCCGCCCGCTTCACTGCCGAAGGCTAGGTTTTGGCCGACCGACGCGCCTTGCCCTCCGCCTTGGCGATGCGCTGGGCCTCCTCCACCTCCCCTCGGTTGCTTAGAAATATTTGCCTTCGTTCGGGAGGTATGCCGGCTTGATCCAAGTCGAGGTCCAGTCGCTTGATGACATAAAAGGCCAGCGCCACCCTGGTCTTCATGACCAGAAGGCCGTCCGTCATGCCAAAATCCCGCTCCACAGCAGCTTTCTGGGGCTCGGAAAGCGCGGGATGCGCCACGACCTTCAGCTCCACATGCGTGTTCCACTCGATATCGTCCGCCGGATCCGCGCTGGAGCCCCGGATCTCGCCAACGTCTTGTATCCTTGACAAAACGAAGTCCCGAAAGTCCCGGCGTTCGACCGACCATGCCCGCGCGTGCCAGCGATGCCCGTCAAATGCCAGCGAATGCGGGGCAATGGTCCGGCGGCCGGTGCTCGTAAGGGACAAGTAGCGCACATCGAGCTCTTTTGAGCCATCGATGGCTTGGACTATCGCGCGCAGCGTGGCGGGCTCGACTCTTCGTTCCGGCGGCGGTACCACGTCGGCCGGAGGCGCGCTTCCGAACCACGTATCGGCCGGGCTAATCGCGCCATTTCCGATCGCGCCTAGTTGTAATAGATATCGGTCGGCGGACAGCCTCGAGTACTTGGGTGCAAAGGCGCTTGTGGGCATGTACGCCTTCTCGGTCGCGTTGTACTCGATATTGCCCGGCGCGGCCTCCTGGTACGAACGCAGGTCCACCGAAGCCTGTGGGGTGGAGACCCCAAAACGCTCCTCGAGGTCCCTACGATTTATCCTGCCCACCCAATATGCCCGCCATTCGATGAACTCGAATCGCCGCGCCAATCCCCACCGAATGTCTTCTTGTCCTGGCATCTAATATCCCAACATAGTTTCACGACCCATCGTGTAACTTGACGGGTATAGTATCAATAGGTATAGTGGTTGCAAGCGAGAGGTCAAGCCCGCCACCTCTCCCAACGCCAATTTGGACCGGCGTTCTTAACCCCTATGGTTGATTAGGCTCCCGGGCAAAGATTATCGAGGGTCGTTGCCCATGTCAGCTGAATCCGATGAATCCGGTCACACAATAACGATCTCCCTGGATGGGGAAAAGCGCAAGGTTCTCGCGGGGGCTTGGATCGTGCGCGATCTCAAATCGCGCCTGGAGATCAACCCGGCGAAGGTAATGGCCGAGATCACGCCACAAGGGCTCAAGGGTTTGGATGATGGCGCCACTATAGAGGTGCATGACAACGATGAGTTCATGACCCATGCCCGATCGGGAGGCTCCTCCCGATGATTGACGTGGCTGCTGTTCCAGTTTCCGGGGATGGGATGGGGCAAGACCTGGCGCTGGTAGCTGCGCTCTGCGCGGGCGCGGTTCGATACATGACCGAGGGTGACCGCCGCTACGTCTACATGGAGGGGCTGGGCTTTCTGGCCCGTGGAGCCGAGAAGCGGATGGACGCGCTTTTATGCCTCAATTACCCGAACGCGGGTTATCCCACGAGGTTGTACTTGCCCGTCAACCTCGGGCTCGGTCTCAACTGGAATGGGACGGCGTACATTTTCGCGCGCCAATGGTTTACCTGGTCGTGGCGCGGCGTAACGCCCGCGCAACCGCCGGTTGAGATTCTGGCCGGTCATTTGGAGGCATTTCATTGAGGATCATCCTCAGGATGACCGAGCGCTTTCTTTGGGGCGTGAGGGGCGATCTCTCGCGGCCGCACCCTTTCGCGGCCGAGCGCGTGGGGTTTATATCCATCCGGGCCGCGAGTACGCCCAGATATCTCGTGCTTCTCGCCGACGGCTATCATCCGGTCGCTGATGGCGACTACGTCGATGACCCGAGCGTGGGCGCCATGATGGGCCACGATGCTATCCGAAAGGCGCTAGATCTCGCCCTCTTGCAACCCTTGGGCATGTTCCACGTGCATCTTCACGAACATGTCGGTCATCCAAGCTTCAGCCCGGTCGACTTGGCTGGGCAGGCGGATTTCGTCCCAGACTTCTTCAAGGTTCGCCCTCGGTTGCCGCATGGAGCGATCGTGCTCAGCCACGATCACGCGGTGGCGCGAGCGTGGTTAACTCCCGGAACGGTTGTGGGTGTATCCGAATTCAACGTCATGGGCCAGCGGGTGCGTATTGATCTAACGGCCCCTGGGGCTGCATGGAGGCTTTCGCATGACGAGTCGCCGCGATTTTAGTCGTCAGGGTTTCCTTGGCGCGGACGCGGAGCGGACCCTGGCTGACGCACGCGTCACGATTGTCGGTTTGGGAGGAGGAGGGTCCCATATAGCGCAGCAGCTCGCGCATTTGGGCGTTGGGCATATTCGTCTGATCGATCCCCAGGAGATCGAGGCCAGTAATCTGAATCGGCTCGTCGGTGCCACCGATAAGGACGTCGAGGAGCGTGCTCCAAAAGTGAGAATCGCGGAACGTGTCATCAAGGGCGTGCGTCCATGGATCGAGGTCGAAGCGGTTCAAGCCGAGTGGCAGGCCGCGGACGACCTTCTCAAGGATGCGCACACCCTCTTTGGCTGCGTCGACGGTTATCGCCAGCGTATGTATCTCGAGAGCGCCGCGCGCCGCTTCTGCTTGCCGTACATCGACATTGGCATGGATGTGACGTGTATCGCCGATGAGCAATACGCGGTGGCGGGCCAAGTGATAATGACCCTGCCTGGTGGCCCCTGCATGAGGTGTCTGGGGTACTTGACTCAGGAGCGACTTGATCGGGAGGAGAATAAGTATGGCGACGCAGGGGTCAATCCGCAGGTTGTCTGGATCAACGGGATCCTTGCTTCGCTAGCCGTTGGCGAATTCGTGCGGCTCCTCACGCCTTGGTCCGAGGATCGCCGCGAGTACCAATGGCTTGAGTTGGAGGGCAATAATCAAATCGTCTCGCGAAGCCGGCAGCCGGATTACACATCCAAGGGGCGCTGTCGCCATTTCCGGGCGAGCGACCTGGGGGACCCATTTTTTTCAATTGATGCGGACGGGCTGTGAGTGATGGGGGACCATGACGAATTACATTGCAAGGGTTGAGCTGCACCGCGCGACCGAAGAGGATTACGAAAGGCTGCATGACGCCATGGAACGGCTAGGCTTCGTTCGATGGATCATTGGTGACGACGGCGTGGCGTACCGGCTCCCAACGGCCCAGTACCACATGGCTAATACCAGTCTAGGTACGCGGGATGCTTGGGAGCGGGCGAACATTGCCGCCAACTCGGTGAAGCCCAGGCCAACCCCGTGGGTGATCGTCACGCAGGCCGCCGGCACGCTTTGGTCTGGCCTGGAGGCGTGGCTAGACTAGGCGGCCGCCCTGGGTTCGATAGGCGGAGTTCCGCGCGCAAGGCTGCCCTTGTTAATGAGAAAGCGTCGGGGCCGGTGCCGGTCGTGGGGCCACCAGATCGAATGCCGCGCGACGAGACGCCTCTGAGGCCTACCGTGGCGCACTACCGGGTGTAGCGTGCTTTTGACGACCGGACCGAACCGCCAAGGGCTCCGAGTGTAACTCGCGGCGCCGGCTGCCAAGAGAGCGGCTGCCGCGTTGCGTCCATCGGGGCGACCGGCTACCATCCCGATAGTTATAAGGGGGTCCACGTGGACACGCTAACCGCTAGTCAGCGCAGCCACAGAATGAGTCTCGTGCGAGACAAGAACACAAAGCCCGAGTGGGTTGTCCGCAGACTAGTTCATGGCATGGGATTTCGGTACCGGTTGCATCGGCGGGATCTGCCTGGTCGGCCAGACCTTGTTTTCCCGTCCCGCCGTCGCGTGATTTTCGTGCATGGATGTTTTTGGCACCGACACGCGAATTGCCGGCTCGCTCGTTGGCCGAAGTCGCGTCTAGCGTTCTGGAAGCCCAAGCTCGAGGAGAATAGGGCGCGGGACGTTCGCCACTTGCGGGAACTGAACCGCCTAGGCTGGCGCTCAATGATCATCTGGGAGTGCGAACTGTCGAATCTGGACCGGATCGAGAAGGTAGCGCGAATCTTCCTGGAGGGCGCATGAAGGCCTTGGAGTTATTCGCTGGCGCGGGGGGGCTGGCCATGGGCCTGGAGCTCGCGGGATTCGAGTCGGTGGGCGTGGTCGAGTGGGACTCGTGGGCCTGCGCGACCATACGCGAGAACCAATCGCGCGATTTCCCATTGGCTCGCGCTTGGCCCCTTATCGAGGGGGATGTCCGCGCTCTGGATCTCTCGGCATTCCCGGAGGGCCTTGATCTCGTGGCGGGTGGCCCCCCATGTCAGCCCTTCTCTCTTGGCGGGAAGCACCGCGCGCATGACGACGAACGCGATATGTTTCCCGCCACGGCGCATGTCATCCGGACACTACGGCCACGGGCCTTCATCATCGAGAACGTCAAGGGCCTTACGCGGAGCGCGTTCGCGAATTATTACCAATACATCCTACTTCAGCTCGAGTTTCCCACCGTCACCCGCCGACGCCGCGAGGACTGGCGTGACCATCATAAGCGGCTACAGCGAGAAAAGACCTCTGGTCGCCTCCATGACGGCCAGGGCCTCGCCTATAACGTCGTGCCGTCCCTCGTGAACGCTGCGGACTACGGCGTGCCGCAACGGCGCGAGCGCGTTTTTATCGTTGGCTTCCGGGATGACATCGGAATCACATGGAGTTTTCCGAGAGAGACGCATTCGCCCGAGATGCTGTTTCGGGATCAATGGGTTACCGGGGCTTATTGGGAGCGCCACTCTGTCCCGTCTCGCCTCAGGCCCAGTCCGCCCGTGGGCCTTCGGGCCCGGATCGACCGCGAGCGGGCGCAACCCCGCATTGGGTTGGCCGAGACCCTGGCTCCCTGGCGAACCGTGCGAGACGCGCTTGTTGGACTGACCTCGTCCGAGAAGTCACGGCCCCGGGCGATACTGGCGAATCATGTCTACCAGCCCGGCGCGCGCGCCTACCCCGGTCACACGGGGAGTCCCTTGGACCTGCCGGCCAAAACCCTCAAGGCGGGCGATCATGGCGTTCCAGGGGGCGAGAACATGCTCGTGGACGCCAGTGGCGCGTGCCGCTATTTCACGGTGCGGGAGTCGGCGCGTCTCCAGACCTTTCCCGATGGCTACGTCTTTCATGGGTCTTGGACGGAGACGATGCGCCAGCTCGGCAACGCGGTGCCGGTCGCTCTCGCCCGGGTAGTGGCGAGCAGCGTCGCCGAAAAGCTGATTGCTGCCGACATGGCCGGAGCGATCCGTCGGCAACGGGGCCGGGTAGCGTGAGCGATATTCGGGTCTATAACCCCCTGGACAAGCAAAACTTGGGCACGAGCGTGATGGACGCCATGCTCGAGGGCGCCGCGCGGCCTCTGGAGACCCTGGCCGAATTCGAGGGTGCCGGCATATACGCAATCTATTACGCGGGTGATTTCCCGGCCTACGCGGCCTTGAGCGCGTGCAATCGCGACGGACGCCTGGATATCCCCATTTACGTGGGGAAGGCGGTGCCCGCCGGGGCGCGCAAGGGTGACATAGGCTTGAATTTGCCCATGGGTAAGGCGCTTTATAAACGGCTCGCCGAGCATCGAGAAAGCCTGCGATCCGCGGAAAATCTCGCCGCCGGGGACTTTCACTGCCGATTCCTGGTCGTGGATGACATTTGGATCCCCTTGGCCGAATCGTTGTTGATCGCGCGCTTTGCCCCGGCGTGGAACAAGATCGTTGATGGGTTTGGGAATCACGATCCAGGCAAGGGGCGTTACGCGGGTGTTTGCCCCCGTTGGGATGTGCTGCACCCGGGTCGCGGATGGGCGGCGCGCTGCAAGCCCCGCGCGGAGACCCCGAGAGTGATCGAGAGCGAGGTCCTTCAATACCTATCCAACATCGTTACTTAATGCGGGCTCTTCAGAGAGAGGTCGCCCAAGATTATTTGCGGTTCAGGGGGGGTTCGCGTCATGGCGAGTAATTTCTATTCCAGGCTCAAGGCGCGTCGGGGCGATGACGATGATCTCGAGCAATGCGTGACCCGAGTCGTTGACCGGTTGGAGCGTCAGGAAACCTCTAGCGGAAAACCTGGCATGTTGCTTGGCAAGATCCAATCCGGAAAGACGCGGGCCTTTATTGGCGTGATCGCCCTGGCGTTTGATCGGGGATTCGATATCGCCATCATTTTCACCAAGGGCACCAAAACGCTGTCAGCGCAGACCGTGGCGCGCTTGGAACATGACTTCCGCGACTTCTCTGCAAACGATGAAGTACGCATCTTGGACATAATGAAACTGCCAAGTCAGCTGAGCGGTTACGAGCTCGATCAGAAGCTCGTGATCGTGGCAAAAAAGCAATCCCATAACTTGGGCCGCGTTCTCAAGTTTTTTGACAAAACGTACCCACGCCTTAAGAACCGGCGGGCCCTCATAATTGATGACGAAGCGGACTTGGCGAGCGTGCGTTTCGTGAAGAGCGGCCAAAATGGGGATGTCGAGCAAGGGCGAATCGCGGAGCAGATGGATGAGTTGCGGGAATTGATGCCCAAGAGCGCCTTCCTGCAAGTCACGGCGACTCCCTATTCGTTGTATTTGCAGCCGGAGACGTATCCCGACCAATACGTCTTTCAGCCGAAACGGCCCGCTTTCACGGAACTTCTCCCCCTGCACGCGGGTTACGTGGGTGGTGATGACTATTTTCTTCCTTATGCCGAAAACGATCCGCGATCGCGCCTCGTCGTGGATGTCGATCCTCGCGAACAGGACGCCTTACGGCGACCCGATGGTCGCCGGATAAGGGCTGAAAACGCACTGACATCGCCCAACACCAAGGGTCTCGTTCGGGCCGTCGTCACGTTTATTTTGGCGGGGTGTATCAGGAGATGGCAGCTCGAGTCCGAGAACGCCCCGCCTGCAAAGTACGCCATGATTGTCCACAATGACACGCAGAAGGCCGCGCATGATTGGCAGGGCAGCGTGCTCGATATGATCCGGACCGCCATTAAGTCGCGCGCGCTCGGCGGTGACGATCTTGAGGACATCATTGGCGAGTCGCGCGAGGATTTGCGAGCTTCCGTGGTCGCGAACGGCGACCAAATGCCACCGGATGAGCAGCTTTTGTCATCCTTTAAGAAGGTCTTCCGCCAGGACGAAGTCGTTCAGCAAGCCGTGAATTCCGACAAGGATGTCGCGGCCTTGCTCGATGACAGGGCCGAGCTTAGACTCAGGACGCCGTTCAATATTTTCCTTGGCGGAAATATTCTGGATCGGGGCATTACCATTCCCAACCTGATCGGCTTCTATTATGGCCGCAACCCAAAAACCATGCAGGCTGACACCGTACTCCAACATTCAAGGATGTACGGCAACCGTGATCGCCGCGACCTAGCGGTCACGAGGCTACACACCTCGCCCGCGGTGTCCAACCGCCTGTTCATGATCAACGCCTTCGAGAACACGCTACGGCGCGCCTTCGAGCGCGGAGGGACTGAGGACGGCGGGGTGGTCTTCATCCAAGCCGATCCCAACAACCAGATTCGCCCTTGCGCCCCAAGCAAGGTACTCCTCAGCAATGTCGTCGCCGTTGGTCCCGATGATCTTTACTTACCCACCGGTTTCCAGACCCTAGCCCGCACCGCGATGGCCAGCGCCCAACGCCAGCTTGATCGCCTCATACCCGCCGATGTCAGGGATACTGGGCGCTTCGCTACGATTGATCGCGCTCGCGCGCTCGAAATCCTACAGCTGATAGAGTCCACCTTGGAGGTGCCAGACAACGGGTTTAGCTGGGACGCGATGCGCGGCTTGCTCGGGTATTACGCCGATGCTGGCGAAGAGGGTGGGGGCCGGGCCGTGTCGCTCTTGGCGATAACAGGCCGCAGGCTCCACAGAGCGCGGTCCGGCGACAGATCTGGCATATCCATTCTTGGGAGCGAGCCGCTCAGAAACCTCGTTCGGGACCGGAGCCGGAAAACCCCCGCGCTTATCCTACTTCAGCAAGAAGGCACGGAAGATCTAGGCTGGCGCGGCGCCTCCTTTTGGTGGCCCATCCTCGCGCCACCCGCCACGGCCGAACCGTGCGTCTTCTCCACTTAGGGCGCGGAGAGACGACCGCTTCACTTTTTCTGCTTCTTGCCGTTTTCCTCGACGTGTTTGGCGAATTTGGCCAGCGAAATCCCGTACCAGTCCTTACCGCTGCCTGGCGACCACAGTATTGAGCTTGGTTTCACACGAATGTGCCCAACGACCTTGCCATTTTCATCGACAATTTCGTGGTCCTCGTATTTTTTTAATCTAAACGAGTTTGTTGTCACGAATCCCCCTTCAGTTGTTGCCCGAATAAACGACCGCACCCACTACGCCCCCGTTCGTTCACACGTACGTAGGGCCCCGCTCCCGGCAGGCCCTAAGCCTTTAAAGCATCTGGATAAGCCAGCATAACGTGGCCTGGATTACATCTTCGTTTATAATATCCGGCTTTGCACCTCCTTGCACACACCGCGTTCGTGACCGGATGGGCCATGAAGCGACCACTCTCGAGCCTCTCTTGCGTGTTCTGCTGTAACGCTTCCGACCATGGCTTTTCTGCCACGACAAGTCACCCCCTGATAGCCTCGTCTTCACCCATTCTGCGGTAATGCGCCGCCAGCACGCGGCCTTGAAATAAGGCCTCGCAGACCGCCCGCAAAATGGCGGGCGCCCCCTGCGGACCGTGTCCAGGACGGCGTCTTTCCAACTCTCGCACCCGATCTAGCCAATGGCCCAGGGCGCCAGCCCCTTGCACAGGCAAACTTCGGGCCTCCGTGAAAAAGGGCTGCAGGCCCTTGTGCAAACCGACTTGTAGCGAGCAACTCTCTATGTGATCTTTGGGCGGCCAATCTGCTAACGGACGAGATGTCATCAAATTCCAAGTGCGCCTGGCTGCCGTTGCCAAAAGTGAGTGTAGCTCGGCCAATGTCACCAAGATCTGGGTGTGTGATATGCACGTCGAACGTGTGTAGCAGAAAAAAGTCGATGCTCGGATTGGAGTCCATTTCTCTTCTCGAAAATCCTTGGGGCCAGCTCATGGCGCAGGCAGGTCGTGGAAGGTGAGATCTTATCCTAAATCCAATAAAAGGAGTCTACTATATGTACCAATTTCCCGCGATTATGGGGCATACCCAGCATTTCGCGGGCTTTCTCCATGGGCCGCCCATGGTACGGTGAAAGCCTCACATAAGGCCGCGGAGGGATATGGAAGACGACCTAAGGATAACCCTGTACTACCTTGCAAGGGGGTTACTACGGATTACAGAGAGCCTAGCGTCACAGACGACCAAGGAGAGCGACGCAGGGGCTGCGGACGCCACCGCCGGTCACTGAGGGGCTCGAGTAGAGCTGGGCGCATGGGTTGCGTAAGATCGGCGGGCCTCTTTCCATGGGCCGCCGATCACGGTCCTTGGTTGGCATTCGCGCTATCGACACAGGTCCTTATAGATTCCGGCCAATCGTTGCATTTGCGGGCGCGTGAGACCTCCTTGATGGGCCTGCGTGTACCTCGCGCAGTCTTCATAGGTTTGTATGCTTTCCCGCTCCACGAATTGTCGTACGGCGCTCCGGAAGGTGGATGTTAGGCGGAAGGGTGGTATTCCCGGCTTCCGGGTCGTCTGGATGGCATAATGCGTCTCGACAGGCTGCCAGTTAGGATCTTTGCGCGTCATGGGAATCTGATAGTCCGCCATACCCCACTTGATTTTCCAGTTGTTCACGTCGACATGCAGTAGCCATTCCGACGGCGTCGTATGCCAAGAAGAGCCGCTCCAGTAATCTACAGAGTCTTGAATCTTAATAGTCGGGTCCTCAGCGAGGGCGATAGGGGGCTTGTGGTAATATTCCTCATAAACGAATAACTTCCACGCCGGTTGGTAACCAACCAGCCACGCCTCGAACGTGACAGGGGGCGCAATTGTCTCATCAAATACCCCCAAGCCGTGATTCCGCCTTCGATAGTCCGCTGTTCTTCGAAAGAGATCCGCGAGCAGGGCGGGTGTCACGGCTCGGCTCTCGAAACTCTTGAGGAGACCACGGATGTCAACCTCGCTGGCGGCGACACGAACCGCCAATTCGTGCAGGCCATTATCGCCCAGGCCATTATTGGACAGATTAGCGGACCCTATGACCGCGCCCCGATTTGCAGCCCAATAGAGTTTCATATGGAGATTACGAGCAAATCGAACCTGTACCCCTCTGTCACGTAATGTCCGAATAGTTTCAGGGCTCGTGCATCCTTCCTTGTCCCAACAGATGACCTGCAACCGGTTCGCGTTCCCGGTACGCCCTAAAATATAACGCTCCGCACCGGCTCCGACAAACGCGACGACAATGATTTTTTTTGCATCACGCGATCGCATGATATCCCGAACCGCATTTCGGATAGCTTCGTTTCCTACCAAAATTTCTGCCATGAATGATCCTCCTGTCGATGTTCTGTATGAGCCCCAAAGCACCGCACCTATGGGGTCCCGCGCCCGTCGCAGAACTTAGGTGTAGAAAGCAAGTTTGCTCTCAGTGCCCTATTGAGCATTGTACGGTAACCGGAATAAGTCATTGACACTTTGCTTGGACGCCCATAAAGTCTCCCGATATGATCATGCCACACCGATCTACTTACCTTCGGGCTCGTTTCCCAGGGCGGGGCTGCTTTGATGGGGACGAAATGGAAACAGACAGCGCTACAACAGAGTTCGAGTGATGGGCAACGAGTTTTTCCGGATGCGATGGCGGTGATATGGGAACAGAATCATCACCCAGCATATGGGTCTGTGGGATAGAGTGGGGTGGAGGCTGGTGCGATGAAGCCTTCCTGAAAGAGGAGATTACCGCCTTTATCGACACCCCACCTGAAGGCTACGCAGACCGCTAGGAAATCTAATCTATATATACAATCGTCAAACTATGAAACTGCTTTCGGCCATAAATGGTGGACGGGTCGAAGACTACGAACGGTGTGCTCTAGAGCAGAAACCGTTTGTCTTGGGCGGAGCAGGATATTTTAAGTTGAACCTCGACCCGATTTCATTCAAAAACACCAGCCATGCCTTGTGGATAGAGGAATTTTGAGGGATCACCGGATTAAAGGGTAAGCAAAGTTACCTGGAGTGGTGCCGAGAAAACCGATTCCCTGTGATTAAGGCATGGGCACAAAGATACAAACCCAAACCTTGGCGCTCACGCGAATGAACCCACTTCTGCTTACATAAACGGACCCACCCAACAATCGCCACCTTGAAGTCACGGCGGATCCGAATCCGCGGCCACCCCTTGGGTCACCTATAGGCGTCGCGCATTGACCTCTCGCCGGTTCGCGGCATCCTCTCGATCGGGATTCCGGGGCTTAAGGGAGGGGACCGCGATGTCCACCATGCAGCGATGCGCCGCCTGTAGGCGGTCCTTTCGGGTACGCGCGCAGGTCCGCGGCACCC
>JAJYGP010000107.1 GCA_021785035.1 Pseudomonadota bacterium | reverse complement strand
GCCTCGCTATCTGCCTCGCTATCTGCCTCGCTATCTGCCTCGCTATCTGCCTCGCTATCTGCCTCGCTATCTGCCTCGCTATCTGCGTCGCTATCTGCGTCGCTATCTGCGTCGCTATCTGCGTCGGTGTCCCGCTTATCGTCAGCGTGCATAATATCCGACTGCTCTTCCGCTGCGGCGATACGCAGTTCGCTCAAAGGAGGTAGGTCGCCCAGAGACGTCAGGTTGAAATGTTCGAGAAAGGCCCGTGTCGTGCCATATAAGGCCGGTCGCCCAGGAACCTCTTTTGTACCCACTTGCCGGATCCATTCACGCTGACTCAGGGTTTTTATGATTTCGGAACTCACCGCGACGCCACGGATTGCCTCGATTTCACCGCGCGTGGTGGGTTGACGGTAGGCGATAATCGCCAAGGTTTCGAGAACGGCGCGAGAGTACCGGCTTGGCCTTTCGGCCAGCAAGCGATTGAGCCAAGGCGCGAACTCCGCCCGCGTCTGGAGGCGATAGGCCTTATCGAGGCATCGAAGCTCCATCGGACCAGTCCGGCAATCAATCTCGATTTCCTCAAGGGCTGCCAAAAGCGCCTGCCGATCCGGCTGCTCCTCCTCACCAAAAAGCGACCCCAGGCGTTCCAGTGTGAGCGGTTCCCCGGCTACCAAGAGAGCGGCCTGAATAATATCCTTCAATCGTATCTCGCTCACGCGCGCGCCTTTACATGAATCGGGGCAAAAGAGTCATTCTGCACAAAGCCAATAAGGGATTCCCGAACCAACTCTAAAATAGCCAGGAAGGTCACAACAACGCCCCGCCTCCCCTCCGCCAGATCGAACAAGGCCGAGAACTCGGTATAACCATCAGCCCGGACACTGTCGAGTATCCGCGTCATCCGCTCCCGCACCGACAAGGGCTCACGTAGGATACGGTGATGCGCGAACGCGCCCTCGCGCTGCAATACCAAACGTAAAGCACCGAGCAGATCTTCCAGAGTGACAACCGGCGGATCCCGATCGACTCGTCGCGCCTCGATAGGAATCGCCGGAAGAAAGAGCTCGCGCCCGACCCGCGGCATTCCGTCAAGTCCTTCCACGGCCTCGCGATAGCGCTCGTATTCGAGCAAGCGTCGCACAAGTTCTGCTCGTGGATCCGCCTCTTCCTGGTCGACCGTCTTCGGCCGTGGCAACAGCATCCGTGATTTGATCTCCGCAAGCATCGCCGCCATCACTAAGTAATCAGCCGCGAGCTCGAGCTTGACCGCCTTCATAAGCTCGACATACACCATGTACTGCCGTGTGACTTCGGCGATCGGAATATCCAGAATATCAATGTTATCGCGACGAATGAGATACAGGAGAAGGTCAAGAGGTCCCGCAAAGGATTCGAGAATAACCTCAAGGGCATCGGGAGGAATATAAAGATCAGCCGGCATCTGCATCATTTGCTCGCCACGAACCAGAACCGCGCTCATACTCTCACTCCCACGCAAGACCCATAGCGCGGCGGACGTCCGTCAATGTCTCCTCGGCCAAATCTCGCGCACGCCGCGAGCCCTCCGTCAAGATATTGCGAATATGTGCGCCATCCTTTTCTAAGTCACGGGCTCGTTCACGGATAGGGGCAAGCTCTGCGTTGATTGCATCGATCACCGGCTGCTTGCATTCGAGACACCCGATACCAGCACTCCGGCACCCCTCTTGCACCCACGCCTTCACCTCCTCCGGAGAATAGATCTCATGAAACGGCCAAACCGGACAGAGCGCCGGATCGCCAATATCGGTTCTCCGCTTCCGGTGGGGATCGGTAGGCATGGTCTTAATCTTGCGCGCCACTTCGTCCGGCGCCTCGCGAAGCGCGATCGTATTATTATAAGACTTCGACATCTTCTGGCCATCGAGCCCTGGCATGCGCGACTGGGCTGTCAGCATTGCCTGGGGCTCGGTCAAAATCAGGCGCCCGTGTCCCTCGAGATAACCAAGAAGCCGCTCCTTATCGCCAAGCGCCATATTCGGCTGACGCTCTATCAAGGCCCGGGCGGTGTCCAAAGACTCGACAGTGCCCTGCTCCAAATAGCTCGTGCGGAGTTCCTTATAAGCTTTGGCAGGCTTGCGCCCCATCTTCCGGAGCGCTTCCTCCGCGCGCTCGACGAACCCGGGCTCACGGCCATAGAGGAAATTAAAGCGTCTCGCCACTTCCCGCGAGAATTCAATATGGGCGACCTGATCCTCGCCGACCGGCACGAACGCGGCGCGATAGGCCACAATGTCGGCCGTCTGCAAAAGCGGGTAACCGAGGAATCCATAGGTGGCAAGATCACGCTCGCGCAATTTCGCCTGTTGATCCTTATAGGTAGGAACGCGCTCAAGCCAGCTCAGTGGAGTCATCATCGATAACAGCAAATGAAGCTCTGCGTGCTGCGGCACATCCGACTGGACAAACAGCGTAGCGCTGTTGGCATCCAGGCCCGCCGCAATCCAATCGATGACCATCTCACGAACGCTTTGGCCAATGATCGAGGAATCCTCGTAATGCGTGGTTAAGGCGTGCCAGTCGGCCACGAAAAAGAGGCAATCATACTCGTGCTGTAAGCGCACCCAGTTCTTTAAGACACCGTGGTAGTGTCCCAGATGAAGTCTACCTGTCGCACGCATCCCCGAGACGACGCGGGTGACGGACGGAAGAATCGAAGACATTTACCTCATCCTGCTAACAGAGAAAATGAGGTTCCGCAAATCCGTTACCGGCGGTCCGATAATCCAGCCGAGGGCGCCCGTTCCGACAAGGAGTAGAAGTATCCATAAGCCATAAGGTTCGATCAGGTTATAACGCCAAGCCAATCGACCGGGCAATAAGCCGGATAAGACCCGGCTTCCGTCCAGTGGCGGCAGCGGCAAAAGATTTAAGACCATGAGCACGATATTGATCGTGATGCCAGCGATGCTCATATAAAAAAGCGGACGCGCGGCCCACAGGGACGGCAGGTAGAGGGCGGCCCGACCGATCGCCGCCCATGCCAACGCCATAAGGAGGTTGGCCCCGGGCCCCGCCAGGGCCACAAGCGCCATGTCCCGCTGCGGCCGACGGAGATTTGACCAAGTTATGGGTACGGGTTTGGCCCATCCGAATATAAAACCGGTCCCCATTAGAATAAGTAGACCGGGAATCAGTACGGTGCCCACGGGGTCTATGTGCTTTAACGGGTTAACGGTCAGGCGACCCAAGCGTTGCGCGGTAGGGTCCCCTAGCCGCTTGGCGACCCAACCATGGGCTACCTCATGAAGCGTAATCGCAAACAACACAGGCAGGGCCCACACGGCGAAGCTCTGGAGTGAATTTAGTCCGTTCATGGAGAGAGTATATCAGCCCCCCCCACCGGGCGCGAACAAAGACGAATCCCCCATTCCTGCCCGACGAACGAAAAAGTCCTGCCCATCCCATTCCACGACCGTAGTGGGTTCGCCGGAGCAAATCCCGCCGTCGATAACGAGATCCAACTGATGCTCTAGGCGCTCGCGAATGTCCTGCGGATCGGACAGCGGCGTCCCGTCGGCGCCGGGCAACATGAGCGTCACGCTCATGAGCGGCGCACCCAGTTCGGCCAATAAGGCCTGCACTACGCGATTATCTGGAACCCGCAGCCCGATCGTGCGCCTTTTGGGATCGAGAAGTCGGCGCGGTACCTCGCGGGTGGCGGGTAAAACGAAGGTATAAGGACCGGGCGTATGGGCCCGAAGCACACGATACAGGCGGTTATCAATCTGCGCATATGTCGCTAAATCGGATAAATCTCGGCAAACGAGCGTAAAGGGATGATGGGTATCAAGAGCGCGGAGGCGGCAAATACGGTCCCGCCCCTCTTTGTTCGCAAGACCGCAGCCCAGGGCGTAGCTGGAGTCGGTGGGATACGCGATGACGCCGCCGTTCGTGATAATGTGCGCGGCCGATCGGATAAGACGGCCCTGTGGATTATCGGGATGAATCGCGAAATACTGGGCCATATCTCACACCCCAACACGCGGCTGCATACGCGGGCGCTCCTGCCAGACCGGCACGCAGTTCGCCGGAAGATCGGGAAGGCCGCCGGGATGGGGCCGCCATGGCAAAGCCTTATGGTAATCCGACCCGACCGAGGCTCGGAGACGGTAGCGCTCGGCAAGCCCCGCAAGCCGCGCTATTTCCCCGGCATCGAGCCCCGCCGTAACGACCTCAAGGGCCGCGCCTCCGGCCGCCGCGAAGTCTCGGACCAACTGCTGCAAACGGCCGCTACTCAAGCGGTAACGCGTTGGATGGGCGAGTACCGCACACCCGCCGGCGCCCCGGATCCAACTCACGACCTCCGCCATATCGGCCCACATAACGCCCACATGACCTGGGCCGCCACGCGCTAGAAAACGCTTAAAAGCGACAGCTCGATCACGCGCATGACCCTGAGCGACCAGCCAGTCGGCGATATGAGTGCGGCTCACCACCCCCTCGCGGATTAAAACCTCGCGCGCATCCCCGAGACCGGCATCAGCCAAAGCCTGGACGATGGCCATAGCCCGGGCACGGCGAATCTCTTGTAAGCGCTGAAGTCCGCGCTGCAAAGGCTCGTGAGACGGATCGATGTCGAGTCCCACTATGTGGACACCGAAACTCTGCCACGACATGGAAACCTCGACGCCGGACACCAAGACGATGCCATGGGTATCCGCGGCGCTCGCGGCCTCTTGGAGCCCCGCTACGGTGTCGTGGTCGGTAAGGGCCAGGACCCGCACTCCGGCATTTGCGGCGCAGGCGACCAGGGCCGTGGCGCTTAATTCACCGTCAGACCAGACTGTATGTGTATGCAAATCGTAGTACAATTGGCCACCGCCCTTTTTCTCGTCGAGGCTCATGATCCGGATCCCATCGCTGCCCCAAATTCTCGAGCGCCTCCCCAAGGTCAAAGGCGCGCTGCTCGCGGCTTGGCGTCCTCAAGGGGCCGCGAGCCAAGAAAACGACCCTGAATCCCTCGTGCGTCTTTTGGACGAATTCTTTACCCTGCTGATGACCCTAGACCAGCGCTACGGTGAGGACGCCCCCTTGCCCGACGATGACGCGACGCGCCTAGGCGACACCGGTCTCCTGGTGCTCGCCGAACTGACCCACATGAGCCAACAACTAGGCATCCCTCCGGTCAAATCCGAACTGGACCGTCTCGCGGTCACCGCCGGTGACTGGATTATGCGCCACAAAGGCCAGATTCGGACGCTCGAGCCTATTGTAAACGGCTTGGCGATCATGGCCAACGAACTTCATGAGTCGCGAGACCTCGAAGACATGGCGAGCTTCATGGACAAGGTTATGAAATCGACCGCGCCCGATATAGCCGCCGACACCGACAAGACCGATAGCGGTCGCCCTTGGCGCGTCCTGCACCTAAACCGCGCGATCGTCGCGACCCGCTCTTATAACACCGAACTTATGACTCAAGTCTTCGATAACCTCATCCAAGAATTGCCGGAAGACGCGTCCGACTTCTTTCGCGAAGGCATGCGTCAGATGGGGGTCGTTGATTATCCCGCTAAAGTAAAGACCGTTATGACCCACTACTTTCAAGCCCTGTCGCAGCACGCTCTCCATTAGGTGTGCCTGCGCCCGCGGGGTCAGAGGCCTGGGGCGGCAGGCCTCGCAAGGGGGCCGCGACGGGGTCGCGGGTCGCTTCGGTCTCGACCCTGGCAGCCACATACCCTCGATCCTTTGAGCGCGAGCCACCTGACCCTTTCCCCTGGCGTATATAAAGAAAGTTCGAATTTCAACCCAAAAGCCTTTATTCTCGTTAAAAGGACGCTTAGGATACTCGTCTGAGCCTCGGCATCTGGTGGCTTATGATCAAGCAAGCGGGGAGATAAAGGGAATGTTGTACATGATCGTCGGGCAGATTGCGCCTGACAGCAGTGCGCGTCGCGAGGCCGCCCGCCCCGAGCATCTCCAACGGCTGCACGTTCTCCTAGACCAGGGCCGGCTCGTGCTGGCCGGCCCCTGCCCCGCTATCGACAGCCCCGATCCAGGACCGGCCGGCTACGTTGCGAGTCTCATCGTGGCAGAATTTCCCTCGCTTGCCGACGCCACCACTTGGGCCCAAGACGATCCTTATAAGCGCACTGGGGTCTATCAGGACATCGTAGTACGGCCCTTTCGGCAAACATTACCATGAGCTTACGGGACACCATTGAAGAGCGATTGCGGACCGAGTTCACCCCCGAAGATCTCGAGGTGGGGGACGATTCGCTTCAGCATGTAGGACACGCGGGCGCTCAAGGCGGCGGCCATTATTCAGTACTTATCGTGGCGGAGCGCTTTCGCGGACGCTCCTTGCTCGAACGCCACCGCCTTATTTACGACGCTCTCGCTCCCCTCCGTAAGGACATCCACGCGCTCTCGATTCGCGCTCTGACACCCGGGGAGATCTAGGGGGATACTATGCGCTACTTCGCTCGTTTCACACCCGGTCGGGTGGCCATTTTTGGCTTCATGGTACTCCTCAGCGGCTGTCATACGGCCCCTGTGACGGATAAAAGCCCGGTACTGGCGACCGTGAATGGCGAGCGCATCACTGAACGAGACTACCAGGACTATCTCCGAGCCCGCGATCTGCAAGAGCCCGCGCTTCCGCGCAACGCCCAAAGCAAACAAATCGTCTTAAACGAACTGATTAACCGCGTCATCCTCGCCCAGGCGGCCTTAAAGGCCCATCTGAATCGCGAACCCGCGGTGCATGTCGCACTAAAGGAGGACCGAGAAAACATCCTGGCCCGGGCCATGCTCAAACGCTATCTCGGCCGCCACCCGATTTCGCCGGAGGCGCTCCGAATCCTCTACCGCAAAGAGGTCCTGAAGGCCCCTCACGAAGAATACCGGGCCCGCCACATTCTGGTTGCCACCAAGGCCGAGGCCTTGGCTATTTTGCGGGATCTTCATCATGGGGCTCGGTTTTCAGTGCTCGCTCACCGGGACTCCCTAGATGTTCCGTCCGGGGATCAGGGAGGCGAGCTCGGATGGTTTAGCGCAAGCGATGTGCTTCCGTCCTTCTACCGAGCTTTGGCGCATCTACGCGTGGGGGAAATCTCGCCTCAACCCATAAAAACCCGTTTTGGTTGGCATATCATTCAACTCCAGGCCGAGCGCACCTATACACCCCCGCCTTTTTCTCAAGTCGAGCGCCAATTGTATCGGTCCGCCGAACAGAAACGGGTAGACGACATGATGGCCGCCATGCGCAAAAAGGCCCGAATTCGCCTAGCCCTAACCCCTTAAGTTCAGGAACGTAGGGCCGCCCACAGAGGCGGCCCCGATCTCGATCAACGCGCTCAAACCCCCGCGTCTTTAATCGGGTACAGCCCGCCCGCGAACCAAACGAACGCGCTGCCCGATCGCCACATAGCGCCGCTGCTCGATCTGCACCTGCCCGCCCGTATCACGCCGCACGACGATATCGTAGACCTTATGGCCCGAAACCTGTTCACCGATATGATTGCCGAGAAAGGCCCCACCGATCGCGCCGGCCACCGTAGCCACGGTCTGCCCGCGGCCATTCCCGATCTGGTGGCCCACTACCGCACCGGCGAGACCGCCAAGAATCGCACCCCCCGGACTCACGGAACCAGCGACATGGACCACACGCACCGCAACGACGGTACCTTGATAGGGGGACCGGATCGGAGCTGGCCTCGGGGTATATTGAGCAACACTGGGGGAAGGGGTCGCATAAACGGGCGCGGGCGCGGGCACAACCGGCCTCGCAGGCCCGGGGCCCCTGACCGTAGGCGCCTGCGGTGATGCATGGGACGCGGTAGCGGTAGCGACCCCCCGCTGCCCCGGCAAGACATAAAGGAGCACGCCCGCGGTCGTAGCCGCGGCCGTGATACCGGTCATAACCGTCAAAAGTAAGGGCTTCATAAGCGCTCGCGATAGTGGTACCGGGTGGGAGAATAGAAGCGTCGGCCTCAGCCGTCAACGGGGGGATTCACCGGCTATCTGTCTTGGGCGATCGATCGTCAAGCCACGCCTTCAACCCGTCCTCGTCGATCACAGGCACCCCTAACTCGTGCGCCTTTTGGACCTTGGATCCGGGATCCCGGCCGGCAATGACCCAATCCGTCCGCGACGACACGCTCGCTACGACCTTGGCTCCACGGGCCATCAGGAGGGCCTTAACCTGATCCCGTGACATATCGGTGAAGGTACCGGTCAGGACGATGGTCTTTCCAGACAAGGGACCCTGAGTCGTCCCCACGCGCACGGGCCAGTGGACGCCCGCGGTGCGAAGCGCCTTAATGACCGCACGATTATGCGGCTCTGTAAAAAACGCGTGAATGGCACGGGCGACGACCGGACCCACGTCCGGGACCTCGATCAGTCGGGCCTCGTCGGCGCTCATAATCGCCTCTAGATCGCCGAAGGATTGCGCCAAAGCCAGCGCCGTCGCCTCCCCCACCTGCGGAATCCCGAGCCCATACAAAAACCGCGGTAAGGTCGTAGCGCGGCTTCGCTGTATCGCCGCATAAACGTTGGCGCTCGAACGCTCACCCATCCGTTCACACTGGGCGAGCTCCGAAGGACTGAGGCTATACAAGTCAGCCACCGTCTTTACGCGCGCGGAATCTACCAATTGTTCGATCAACTTCTCACCCAAACCCTCGATATCAAGGGCGCGGCGAGACGCAAAATGGCGTACGGTTTGGCGCCTTTGGGCCTGACACACGAGGCCACCCGCGCACCGCGCGATCACCCCCTCTTCGCGGACCACCGGTGACCCACACACCGGGCATCGATCGGGAAAAACAAATGGCTCGGAACCTGCTGGTCGCCGCTCCTTCACAACCGATGCGATCTCAGGGATCACATCCCCCGCTCGCCGCACCGCCACCCAGTCGCCTATGCGCACATCGCGGCGTGCCAACTCGTCAGGATTGTGCAGCGTGGCGTGACTCACCGAAACCCCACCGACACTCACCGGTTCTAGGAGCGCCACCGGCGTCAGGGCCCCGGTCCGGCCCACCTGAACCTCGATACCCTTAACCCGCGTCACGGCCTCCTCAGCCGGAAACTTATGGGCCACCGCCCACCGCGGAGAACGCGACAACTCCCCCAGCATTCGCTGCTGCGAGAGGCTATTGACCTTATAGACCACGCCATCGATCTCGTAAGGCAACAGGGCCCGCCGCGTCTTCATATCCTCGTAGTAGGCCAAACACCCCTCGTAACCTTGCACCACCCCGCGGTCGCTATTCACAGGAAGCCCGAGACTCGTTAGAAACTTCAGCAATGCATCCTGCGATTCCGGCGTCGCCCCCCCGCGCAGAACGCCGATACCGTAACAGAAAAGACTAAGCGGCCGGGTCGCCGTTATGCGTGGATCGAGCTGGCGCAGACTGCCGGCCGCGGCGTTTCGGGGATTCGCGAAGGGGCGCGCCCCGGCTTCGGCCTGACGTTGGTTTAAAACCAAAAAACCGGCCTTCGGCAGATAGACCTCGCCTCGCACCTCGATAAACTCGGGAACGACCGCCGCCGTCAAGCGCAGCGGACAAGCCCGGATCGTGCGCACGTTTGCCGTGACGTCCTCACCCACCGTGCCATCACCGCGGGTCGCGGCCTGCACCAAGAGGCCCCGCTCGTAACGCAGACTGATGGCAAGCCCATCTAGTTTCGGCTCGGCTACATAAGTGACCTTCTCGCAACCTAGCCGATCCCGCACTCGTTTATCGAAATCGGCGAGTTCCGGAGCGCTAAAGACATTGCTAAGCGAAAGCATGGATTGACCGTGGACGACCGGACCGAAGCCCTCGGCTATCGGCGCGCCTACCCGTTGGGTGGGGGAATCCGGCACTCGCAGCTCGGGAAAATCCCGCTCAAGCGCCAGAAGCTCCGCAAAGAGTCGGTCGTACTCGGCATCGGTGATCTCGGGGTCGTCCTGGACATAATAACGATGATTGTGGTGGTGTAAGGCCTTGCGCAAAGCGACAACCCGTTCAAGAACAGCGACCGGGATCATGGCGGAAAAAGTCGGGTTGCATTCAGGGTTCCGGGCGCTATGCCGTGTGTGGTCATGCGCTCGCCAATATCTTGAATCTGCGCCTTTATGGCCGCGAGCCCCGCCTCAGTCAAAAGCTTGCGATCTTGATCGAAAAGTTTGCCACCAAGACGGCGCGCCAGCGTTCGGGCGCTGTCTGCCATCTCGCCAAAAACGATAGCGGGGTCAGGGACACAAGGTACCGACATGAAAAGCGTAAGTCCTTGGGTCTGAAACACGTCAAGCCGTAGGGGGTCGAACGACCCGGGATGATAAAGATTAGCAAGACTGTACAAGTAGCGGGAACCGCCTTTACCGGTATTCTTACGATGAAAGATATTGCGGCTCCCGAACTCCAAATGGGCATCCTGGGCCGCTCGCTCTATGCTCGGGCCACGAAACGCCGGCGCTGAATCTGCAACAACATTAATTGTCGCTATGACGTCGAACGATGCACAAAACTTATCGAGCGCCACCGCCCTTTCTAGAGCCTGTTCAAACGTCATGTTAAAGCGCGTTGGCCTATTAAGCGCATCGGCGAGCTTTAGCCCAATCTGGGTTATGGCGTTCAGCTCGGATTCGTTCACCGCGCCTGAGCGGTCCGCAAGCTGCAGGGCAAGCGCCAGTAGATCGTAGCTTGCTTCAATTTTATCCTTGGCGAGGTTACTCCAAGTCTGCGAGCCTGCCCTCTGCCCATATAGTCGATGGGGTTTTTCGATAACATATTCGTTCTGCTTGTAGATCCCCAAGGCGGCATCGCGAATAACTGGGGTCGAACCCGGCAAAAACACGATAAAATCAATACTGCCGAACGGTTCTTCGTGGGATATCTCTTCTTCTGCGGTGGGTTCCAGGGGCACGGCCTTAGGGCGCAACACGCGCCGTTCGCCCCACTCCGGACGAACCTCTTTAACCGCGACCGGGTCCGGGTCCATGCCATTATTGGGGCGGAGTTCGAACAGCGCCAAAAAACGATGCTTAATCCGCCCCCGATCATAGGCGTTCAGGCCGACGGCGAAAACCACCAGCAGGCCCAGTATGATAAGCGCGCCTTGCAGGCCCATATCAAGCCCCTGCCGCCTGACGCGCCACCATATCAAGCGCCTCTTCGACATCCACGGTAACAAGCCGCGACACGCCGGCCTCGACTGTCGTCACGCCTAGCAACACCTCGGCCGCCTCCATCGTGACCTTGTTGTGGGTAATGAAGAGAAGCTGACTATGCTTCGACAGCTCCTTTAGGGTATCGGCAAAGCGTCCAACGTTGGCCTCGTCAAGCGGCGCATCGACCTCATCCAAAAAGCAAAAGGGCGCAGGGTTCAGTGCAAATAGCGCAAAAATCAACGACACCGCCACAAGTGCCTTCTCGCCGCCCGATAGAAGGTGAATAGTGCTGTTGCGCTTTCCTGGCGGCCGGGCCATGACCGTGACCCCGGTCTCTAAAAGATCTTCGCTGTTCATGAGAAGGTGGGCCTCGCCACCGCCAAACAGGCGCGGAAAAAAAGCCTTGAACTCCTCGTTCACTCGATCAAACGTCTCCTTGAACCGCCCGCGCGTCTCGCGATCGATCTTCCGAATCGCCTCATCGAGCAAAACCAGGGCCTCTGTCAAATCCGCGTGTTGCGCATCCAAAAAGGTTTTGCGCTGCAATTGTTCGGCATATTCGTCGATCGCGACAAGATTGACTGCGCCCAAGCGGGCGATCCGCTCGACGAGAACTGCAAGCTCCTTTTCCAAGGCCGCTACTTCGACCCCCTCCTCGGCGTTTTGCGCAAGCACCTCAAGGTCGCCCTCCAGCCCCTGGCTTTTCAGGCCTTCCACAAGCGCACTTCGACGAACCCTAAGTTCGTGGGCCGCAAGCTGCCTTTGGTTCCACCGCTCCTGCGCCTCCCGCACCGCGGCCTCCACCGCCTGTCGGCTACCTTCCGCCGCCCTCAAGGCCTGCTCGTGGCCCGCCAGGGCGTCCTGAGCCTGATCGAGCGCGCTCTGCGCTAAGGCCCGGGCCTCAAGCAAGGCCGCTAATTCTTCCTGCGGCCCCTTCTCCGCGCCGTCCGCCTCTTCGATCTGAATCGCCACAATCGTTCGCCGTTCCGTGAGCTGCGCTAGCTCGGCTCGGCTGCGTCTCAGCCGCTCGCGTATCCCTTCACGAGCGGTATGCGCTTGCTGCTGATCGATCGCCAATTTGTGACGCATATCGCTTACCGCATGCAGGGCCGCGCGCGCCGCTTCGAGGACTGCCTGACGTTGTGGTCGCTCCTCGGATAAAAGCGCGATCGCCGCCTCGCTTTGTTGGGCCGCCTCTCGCGCCTCCCGTTCATGGACCTCGGCGCGCGCCAACTCCTCGCGACCCAAGGCAATCTCTTTTCTGATCTCGTTTAGCTCGGCAGTCAGGCGATCATGCCGGGCAGACCGGCTGCGCTCTTCGGCTTGCGCACGCTCGGCGGCCCCATGGGCCTTGGTCCGCACCTCTGCGCATCTATCGACACCTCGCCGGGCCTCGCCACGCTGCTCCTCAAGCACTCGCAGTTCCGCCCGCGCTCCCTCGACCGTGCGTTCCGCGGCCGCGACTGCGATCCGCGCCTGTTCGCGACGTTTCGTCCACTCGCCGATTTCCCGTTCGCGCGCCAATACCCCGGCGCGCTCGTCGTTTTCCCCAGCAAAGCTCACAACGTCACGACCGACACACACGCCTTCGGGGGTCACAAGGGTCTCATGCGCGGCTAAAAGCGCCCGCTCCGCGAAGGCCTGCTCAAGGGAATCTACCGGGCGTGCGCCGCTAAAAAGCCCTGCCACCGGGAATGGCGCATGCACTTTCGCCGCTAAATCGCCGCCCCCATTCTCGTCTGAACCCACGAGCGGCTCGAATAATACAACCGGCGTCTTCTCGAGCGCCTTGACCCGCTGGGCAGTCAGCGTCCCCGAAGGCACACATACCGCCGCCAAGCGCGTACCGAGCCACCGCTCTACGGCCCGCTCCCACCCAGCATCGGCCTGAATCTTCGTGGCCAAGCGCGGAGCGTCCGACAGACCCTCTTCGCGCAACCATCGACTCAGGACATCGTGGCCGGTCCGCAAGGCCTGGGCCTGCATGCTGCCAAGCGATGCCACTCGGGCTTCCGCGGCCTTCAGCGTACTTTGCTGTTCGGCCAGCTCCTGACCCGCACGCTCCAATAGCCCCCTATGGGTCGCCAACCGCTCTTCAAGGCCGGTAAGGCGCTCTTTGGCATCGTCGTAATCGCGATTCGCGAGCGCCAAGGCCTCGGTTAACGAGGCCACACCCCCATGGCTGCTCGCCGCTACCAGCCCCTGGGCCTCGTTCTCGAGCCGAGTCGCGCGGCCCACGAGATCTTCATGCCGAGTCTTGAGCCGGGCGAGCTCGCTACGCGCCGCAGCGCTCGCGCGTACCGGACCTTGGGCCTCGACCCCGGCCGCCTCGAACGCCCGACGCCAGGAGTCAAGCGCAGCTTCGGCTGCGCGCAAACGCTGCGAGGCTTCTTGCTCATCCCGACTCGCCTGCTGCTGCTTAGGTTCCAGTTCCGCGAGTTGCTCGCTCAGCGCTCGCTCGCGCTCGAGATCGGTAGCCAATTCCCGCTCCAAGCGGTCACAGTGCCCAACGATATTCTGATGCTCGGTACGACGCTCCGTTAAAAGCGTCCGCGCGTGGGCGATGGCTTGCTCGAGCCTTGCCACCTCGGCCGCTAAACCATAGCTGCGTTCGTGCGCGCCACGAACGGTGTCCGCCGCGCCATTACGCGCCGCATGCAGGCCTTCCAACTGATACTCGAGTTCTCTCTGCTTTGCGATCTCAGCTTCGACTGCGGTAGCCGCGACCGACACCGCCCCTTCCGCGCGCACCATCTCCTCGGAAAACCGCACAAACTGGGCGGTTGCTAAAGCCAAGCGCAGGGCACGCTCCTGTTCGCGCCAAGTTTTATAGTTTTCGGCGGCCGTCGCCTGGCGCTTTAAACGTGCGAGCTGGGTGTCGATCTCACTGCGGGTATCGTCAAGGCGCGCTAGGTTTTCGCGTACATGTCGCAAACGGTTTTCGGTATCTCGACGCCGCTCCTTATAGCGCGAGATGCCGGCGGCCTCCTCAAGGAACAGCCGCAGGTCCTCCGGGCGCGCCTCGACGATGCGCGAAATCATGCCTTGCTCGATTATGGAGTACGCGCGGGGGCCAAGTCCGGTACCCAAAAACAGATCGGTAATATCCTTGCGACGACATGAGGACTTATTCAGAAAATAGGCCGAGGCCCCGTCACGTGACGTCTCCCGGCGCACGATGATTTCCGCATAGCGGGCATACTCCCCGCCGGCACGCCCGTCGCTGTTATCGAACACCAATTCGACCGAGGCTTGGCTTACCGGCTTGCGCGCGGTCGATCCGCTAAAAATGACGTCGGCCAAGGTCTCGCCGCGCAAGTGGCGAGCCGAGCTTTCGCCCATAACCCAGCGCACCGCGTCGATGATGTTCGATTTGCCGCAACCATTAGGCCCAACTATGCCCACGAGGTTGGCGGCCACGGGGACCGTAGTCGGGTCTACAAACGACTTGAAACCGGCTAACTTGATCTTCTTAAGACGCATCGGAAATCGCGATAGGCTACAATGGCCTGCAAAGCTAGCATACTAGAGACGAAAATGCCTACCGAACCGACCAAACAGCTTGAGATCTTTAATAACCCCCATCCGGAGAGGGACTACCAGATAGCCATTCGCATCCCCGAATTCACCTGTCTGTGCCCAAAGACCGGGCAACCGGATTTCGCGGAACTTAGCCTCACGTATGTCCCTGATAAGGCCTGCATCGAGCTGAAATCGCTCAAACTCTATATCTGGTCCTACCGTAACGAAGGCGCGTTCCACGAAGCCGTAAGCAACCGCATCCTCGCAGACCTCGTGGCCGCGACCCAACCCCGTTATATGGAACTTGTCGCCCGATTCAACGTCCGCGGGGGCCTTTATACGACGATCATCGCGCACCACGGAACGAGGCCTACCGGGTTACCATCCGTCGACGCCTGGGACCGTGCGTCCTAGGGCCCTCTGTCTTGGTATCGATCTCGGGACCTCGGGGGTACGAGTAGCGGCCCTCGATGAACGGGGCCGCGCCTGCGGCGTGGTCGCGAAAAGCTGGCCGGCGGGCGATGCGCTGAACCCCTTCGCTTGGCTGCGGCTTTCTCTCGACCTTATAGCCACGCTCACCCGCCGCCTGCCGCATACCCTCATCGAGGCGCTGGCAATCGATGGCACGTCCGGCACCGTTTTGCTATGCGCCCCCGACAGCGGGCGACCTCTGACCCCGACCCTTGCTTACAATGACCAACGCGCCACGCACGAGGCCGCACAGGCAGCGGCCGCGGGGCTTGCCCCAGGGCCCGCCCACGGCGCCCACGGTGGCATTGCCAAACTGCTGTGGCTGAAGACTCACTACGACATCGGACCGCGGGCGCGAGCCCTCCCGCAGAGCGCGTGGCTGACGGGGGCGTTTCTTGGACGATTTCGCTATTGCGACGAACACAACGCCTTAAAGCTCGGCTTCGACGGGGCATGGGCTGGGGCCGTGGGACCCCTTGGCCTTGCGGGCCACTTACCAGAAATCGTAGCCCCGGGAACCATACTCGGGCGACTCACACCCCCTCTCACGCGGAGACTGAACTTGGGCCACGCCCCGTTCATTGTCGCTGGAACCACAGACAGTATCGCGGCACTCCTCGCGCTGGGACCATTACCAGTCGGTGTTGGGGTCAGTTCGCTCGGCTCGACCTTAGCCCTGAAACTTGTAAGCCCGCGGCCCATTCAAGCCCCTGAACACGGGATCTACAGTCACCGATTGGGAAACGTCTGGCTTGCGGGCGGTGCCTCAAACAGCGGCGGCGTGGTGCTCAATCATTATTTCACGCGCTCCGAGCTTGCGCGGCTCTCGGGTGACATTGCCATCGATACTCCGACTCACCTTCGCTACTACCCGTTGATCCATGCGGGCGAACGGTTTCCGATCAACGATCCCGAGCTGAAGCCCCGCGTCACGCCACGGCCCGCAAGCGACACCGTCTTCCTTCAAGGCTTACTGGAGGGGCTCGCTGAAATTGAGGCCCGTGGCTATGCCTTGTTAGCGCATCATGGGGCGCCGCTCGTCAAGCACGTCATGACGACCGGCGGCGGGGCGCGCAACGGAGCTTGGCGCACCATCCGCGAACAGCGCCTTGGCGTGCCTGTCACGAACGCCTTCGGATCACCGACCGCCTTGGGCGCCGCGCGCCTCGCGTGTCAAGGTCTGCACCAAGACATGGCATAGGCACCAAGACATGGCATAGGCACCAAGACGTAGCACCACAACACGGTATCCTCACTCGTTTTCAATTTCCTTTGGACAGATGGGTGAGTATGCATTAAGTTATGCCGATGGCCATAAAACCATGCCGCATACACTAAGAGGATTTCATCATGTCGATGCCCGACCTGGGCAACTCTATCAGTATCCCAAGCCGCGGCGCTCTTCAGCAGACCGTGGCCACGCGCATGGAGCTTGGGAAACGATTTGGGCTCATACTTTGCGACGTCGACAGATTTAGGCTTATTAATTATAGCTTCGGACGCGAGTTTGCAGACCGCGTCTTACATCAGGTGGCGCAAGTCCTGCGCGACATCCTAGGACCGGAGAGTTCAATCGGACGATGGGGCGGTCCCGAGTTTCTTTGTGTTGTCAACGGGAGCGATGACCTTGATAACCTTGTCGAAAAATTACGGCTACGTGTAGAGCGCCTTGTGGTCCTCTCCAAAACGAGCCGTATACATATCACCGCGAGCTTTGGGGTCGCGAGCTTTCCAGAGGATGGCGGCGGCCCCACCGAACTGCTAAACAGCGTCGAAGCGGCTCTCTACCACGCCAAGGGCTCGGGGCGTAATCGGGCGGTCAGGGCGAGCATCGTCCAACGTCGCGTTCTCGGCATGGGTGCAGCGCTTGAGTCGGCCCTTCACGAGCAGCGCATCTCCACCGCCTACCAACCCATCGTCGATCTAAGAACCAACAAAATCGTCGCTGAAGAATCGTTGGCGCGCATGATCTTGCCAAACGGCACGATGCTGGTGGCGGAAGATTTCATCGAGGTCTCCCAACACCTTCAACTGACCTACAAAATCGACCAAAGTGTCATTCGAGCGACCCTGGACCGCTGTCTTTCGGGATTAAACGGCGATTCGCCTCGCGTCCATTTCGTCAACATATCGGCCGATCTTTTGCGCCACCCCGAAGCGGTCCAAGAGCTCCTGACGCTTGTCTCTAACTACAGCGAAACCTGCCGGAGTCAAGGTCTGACAGACCGCAGTCTCGTCCTCGAGCTCACCGAACGGGAGCTTTTCGGAGATAGTGGGCAGGCTCGCGATATACTGATGTCGTTCGTGAACGTGGGGCTACAGCTAGCACTCGACGACTTTGGGCACGGCTATTCGTCCTTCCAATATTTGGCCGACCTGCCTTTCTCGTTCGTCAAGCTGGAGGGTAGCCTGATAAGTCGCATCCAGGAGCCTACTGTGCGCTCCATCATTCAGGGAATGCAGAGAATCGCGGAAGAATTGAAAATCATGACACTGGCCGAGGGAGTAGAAACAGCCGATACCGCAGCCATCGTCAAAGACCTTGGTATCGACTGGGCACAAGGATATCTCTACGGCCGCGCGAGCGTGGACTCAGCCACTCCACCCAACCTCAACACCCATCGCTCGTGACCCTAACTCACATGGGTCTGAGCGTGTCCTGTCATTCCCTCGTTGTCGATCCACTCGACGGTGACGAGGTCTCCGGACTTCGCGTGCGGCAACTGAACCGCGATGAGCGGGTTTTTTGAGATTGC
>JAJYGP010000019.1 GCA_021785035.1 Pseudomonadota bacterium | reverse complement strand
AGCGCTTTTGGCGGTGAGCGGGAAGCGGCCGGGGGACGTATACGCCCAAGATCTGGGCTTTCAAGTGGGGCCGCGGCTGAATGCCGCAGGACGCCTAGCCGACATGGCGGTGGGGGTTCGTTGCCTTTTGACGGATGACCGTAGCGAGGCTATGAGTTTGGCTCAAGAGCTGGATCGCTTGAATCGGGAGCGGCGCGAGCGGGAAGCCAAGATGCAGACCGATGCTGAGGGGCAGCTTGCGGACCTATCGGAGCGGGGCTGCTTGGCGCCCGGGATTTGCCTTATGGAGCCGCATTGGCATCCGGGGATTGTCGGGATACTGGCGGGGCGCCTGAAAGACCGGTACAAGCGGCCCGTGATTGCGCTGGCGCCGGCTGAGCCCGGATACCTGAGAGGCTCGGGGCGCAGTGTGGGGTGCTTAAATCTGCGCGATACGTTGGCCTCGATCGCCGAAGAGCATCCTCAATTATTAAAGCATTTTGGCGGGCACGCGGCCGCTGCGGGTCTGACCGTAAAGACGGCCGATTGGGAGACACTCGCCCACGCTTTTGCGCGCGAGGTCGAGCGCCGGGTGGGACGCGGGCCCTTTGAAGACCGGCAGACCGACGGGGAATTGGTTCCCGAGGAGTTGTCTTTAGCCCTTGCGTTCGCGATACGCGAGGGCGGGCCGTGGGGCAATGGATTTCCGGAACCGCTCTTTGAGGGGGTTTTTCGTGTCATCGAGTCGCGTCTCATAAAAGACCAGCATCTGCGTCTTTTAGTGGCGCAGGAGGCGGCTCTCGATCGGCCCATAAAGGCTATGGGATTTCGTGTTACGGAGCGTCCTTTAGAGGGTGTCTTGATTCGACTTCGATATCGCTTAGGCCTCGACGACTACCGTGGTCAACAGAAACTCTGTCTCTATTTCGATGAATGGGCGCTCGTGTCGCTCTCGGAGTGAGTGCGCTAAACTGGGCGCTAGACGCCAGGATCGGTGGCCGCGGGACGTTGCGGTCTTGCCCGGGGTCGGGGCCGGTGGGCGCGGCGCGCGATTCCGGCCATAAGCTTGGCCCGAGACGCCCTTGATGAGGAACCAGGACCCGTTATGCAGGTAAAAACGCTCGCCGATTGCGTGGGGAATACGCCCCTTGTTCAACTCCAGAGAATGGGCGCCGGTTCCGGGAACCAGATACTGGTGAAGCTCGAAGGCAATAACCCGGCCGGTTCGGTCAAGGACCGGGCCGCTCTTTCTATGATCGAGGCGGCCGAGCGTGCCGGCCGGATCCGTCCCGGGGACACCCTGATCGAGGCCACCAGCGGCAATACCGGGATCGCTTTGGCAATGGTGGCGGCCACCAAGGGTTATCGGATGATTTTGGTCATGCCGGAGCACATGAGCGCCGAGCGCCGGGGACTTATGCGCGCCTTTGGCGCCACCCTGCTCCTGACGTCGCGTGCTGGCAGCATGGAGGAGGCCATCGACAAGGCTAGAGAAATGGAGGCGCAGGGAGTGGGTTATGTGCTTGATCAGTTTTCAAACCCCGACAATCCAGAGGCCCATTATCGCGGGACAGGTCCCGAGATATGGCGCGACACCGAGGGGCGGGTTACGCATTTCGTCAGTGCCATGGGTACGACCGGCACCATTATGGGGACATCGCGCTACCTGAAAGAGCGGAACGCCGGGATCACGATAGTCGGCGTGCAACCGGCTCCGGGGGCATCCATCCCTGGAATTCGTCGCTGGCCGGCGGCCTATCTTCCGAAGATTTACGAGGCCCATCGCGTCGATCGGATCATCGACATCTCTCAAGAGCAAGCTGAGGATACCACACGCCGACTGGCCAACGAGGAAGGCATATTCTGCGGCATCTCCTCGGGAGGGGCGGTGGCCGCAGCGCTTTTGCTGGCTGCAGAACTCAAGGATGCGATCCTGGTCAGCATCGTCTGTGATCGCGGCGATCGCTACCTCTCTACGGGAGTCTTTCCCCACTCATGAATGTCCTGGTGTTCGACATCGAGACCGTGCCTGACGTGGCCGCCGGGCGGCGCCTCTATAAGCTCGATTTGAGCGACGAGGACGTAGCGCAAGTCATGGTCCACCGCCGACGGGAGGAAAGCGGCCAGGATTTTCTGCGCCACTATCTCCATAAGGTGGTGGCGATCTCGGTCCTTTTGCGGCGCAATGAGGAATTGAGGCTGTGGTCCTTGGGTGATCAATCCGCCTCCGAGGCTGAGCTCATAACGCGATTTTTCGAGGGGATTGAGCGGTTTTCACCGACGCTCGTATCCTGGAATGGGAGCGGTTTTGATCTGCCGGTTCTCCATTATCGCGCGCTTCTCCACAAAATCAGTTGCGCCCGTTACTGGGAGTCGGGCGACAACGACCCGGCGTTTCGCTGGAACAACTATTTGAGCCGTTATCACGCCCGTCATACCGATGTGATGGAGGTTTTGTCGGGCTATCAGGCGCGTGCCCAAGCCCCTTTGGACGATATCTCGGCCTTTCTCGGATTTCCCGGCAAGCAGGGGCATGCCGGAAGCGAGGTCTGGGCCCGCTTTCAGTGCGGGGAGCTTGCGGGCATACGCGCCTACTGCGAGACCGATGTCCTGAATACCTATCTCGTTTTCCTCCGTCTCGAACTCGAGCGCGGCCATCTCACGGTCGCCGAGCATGAACGGGAGGAGGGCCTGATTAAGACCCTTCTTCGCGAGTCCAAGGAGACGCACCTTACGGCCTTTTTGAGCGCGTGGGAGAGGGGCTCGCTGTGAAGATGCCGCGTCCCGTCCGTGAAGAGACCTGCGAGATCGTGTCCTTAAATCATGACGGGGCGGGTGTCGGCCGGTGCGACGGCAAGGTGGTCTTTGTGGCGGGGGCCCTGCCCGGGGAAGAGGTGCGATTCCGTTATGGCACCCGTAAGCGCCGCTACGACACCGGCACCGCCCAAGTCATCCTTCGGTCCTCTCCGGAGCGCGTGACCCCCGAATGCTCGCACTTTGGAGTCTGCGGTGGCTGTTGCTTACAGCATCTCGATTCTCAAGCCCAGTTGCGCGCCAAAGAAGGCGTCGTGTCGGAGGCCATGGCGCATATCGGTAAAATCACGCCCGAGGCCTGGGATGAGCCGCTCACGGGACCTGTATGGCATTACCGAAGAAAGGCTCGTCTTGGGGTGCGGGTTGTACCGAAGAAGGGCGGGGTTCTAGTCGGATTTCGGGAACGCCAGAATGCCTTTATCACGCCGCTTACGATCTGTCATACGCTCGAACGGCGTATCGGCGACCGTTTGGTCGATTTAAAGACTTTGCTTGAAGAGCTGTCTTGCCCAACAGATATTCCCCAGATCGAGTTTGCAGGCGGCGATACCGAGGCGGCCTTGGTCTTCCGCCACCTCGCGCCTTTGACCACTTCCGATCATGAGCGGATCGCGGACTTCGGCCGGACCTGGGGTTTTTCGATGTATAGTCAGTCGGCGGGACCCGATAGTCTTTGTCCCATAGGTTTTGAGTCTCCTTCCGATTTGCGTTACCGACTGCCGGCGTTTGACGTTGAACTCGCGTTCGGTCCCTTGGATTTTGTTCAGATCAATGCCGAAACTAACCGGGCCATGGTCAGTCAAGCCGTGGAGTGGCTAGATGTCGCAGCCGATACTCGGGTCGTGGATCTTTTTTGTGGGCTTGGAAATTTCACGCTTCCCCTGGGTCGGCGTTCGCGCCATGTCATTGGGATCGAGGGGGTCGCGGCCTTGATTGAGAGGGCGCGCGGGAATGCGGCTGCCAACGAGCTTTCTCATATCACCTGGCGTGTCGCTGATCTTGACAAGGCGATACTGGCA
>JAJYGP010000078.1 GCA_021785035.1 Pseudomonadota bacterium | reverse complement strand
GCGAAAGGCCTTTACGTCAACGCCTGCCCCACGAATCACCGCGGTCTGATTGAGGGAAGCCGCCCCCATGCGCAGGCACTCCGTCTGGTCCTCGGGGTTTTCAAAGATCACCCGGGCGTTGGTCGGCGCGAGGAGTTCGCGCAAGGCCATCTGGACGATCGGTCGCAAGAGTCGAGCCTTGCGCGACGCAGAAGAGAATACGAAACCCATACCGACGGGCGCATTGACAATATAGGGAACACGGGCCAGCCGCGCGGCGAGCGTCCCGCGGAAGATAAGTTTTAAGCCAATGTGATGCACGATGTCTGGGGACAGGCGCCGATACAGACGGGACAGGCGCTGGACTCCAAGTATCTCGGCGAATGGGTTAACTCCGTGACGGCGCAGGGGGAGCGGGAGAAAGGTAAGGCCGCGCTCCTGAATGACCGCCCCAGAGCCCGTCTCTGGGGCCAGTACCGTTACCTCATAGCCGGACTCTTGTGCCGCGACCGCCCGATCCAGAAAGTGTGTGCAGAAAAACCGATCCTCGGGGCAGACAAATAAAAGCCGTGCGCGGGCCCCAGTCTCCGGTACCGCACCCGCAGTAACGCGGTCTGGTACCGTCACCCCCCCCCCCCCGAATTTAACCATCGCGCCCCCAAAGACCTTACAGCGTGTATTTGTTTTTTATGAGATTACCCGAAAGGTCGGATGGCGCCAAGGCACGGCCCTACACTTCATCAGCATGGACAGAGCGCTATGGCCGGTGATCGCGGTGACCTCCATGAGACTGAAGCCCTGCCCGAAGAAGCGACTGGTCGCCGCGTGCCGCAGGTCATGGAAAGTCAGGTCCTCGCCCCGGCCCCCGCAGACCCGCTCGAAGGCATGGGAGATGGAATCAGGGCGCATGCTCCGCCGACCCCCTCGTACCGTCCCTGAAAAGCCCCTATGTACGATGACGCGTCATCGCAATATCGTGAGTTACGATGACGCATCATCGTAAATAGGCCATAGAAACGGCAAAAAAGGCAGGACATGAACGGGGACACCAGCAACCGGGTCGGCGACGGCGGAACCAAGACCCCCAAGCGTGGCCGTCCGGCCACCCCCGTTCCGCGCGCCATTCGCAACGCCGAGGCGGCCCGGCGGTATCGGGCCCGCAAACGGGAGGAGAAGGAGGCGCGGCAGGATCCACGCCAGCCGGTGAGGTCGGCGATCATAGACCTTTCTGCTATACCGCCCTGGCGGAGGTTTTAGGACACATATTTGTACGCGGATGGAAAGGAAAACCGACCGTTCGGTTGTGGCTAGTCGGTTTTGCCTTGATTCCGGGCCGCGCCGAGAACAATTCCTTCATGGGCGGCCAAGGAATCTTTTAACTCCTTTTCCGCACCGTCGGTATACTTGAGCAATTGCCTCGCGAAATCCAGAAGCGCCGCTGTTGGCATGGTTAGCCGACATACAGCTTTACCACCAAGCGTATTCTCCTTTATTCCTGTTGTAGCATAAAAGAGAATTTTCGTTACAGGGATCCCCACCATTTGCTCCGCAACGGCGTCCGCGTAAACCTCTATCAAGTTTTCGTCGTTAATTGATAACCTAAAAGTCTTGTCCCCCATGAGGACATCACGTGTTTCGATCATTGTTGTACGTCCTTAGCCGGGGAATCTAAATAATTCTTGGCCTGATGCGTCATCAAAATACTAGGCGGAGCCATTGCGGGGATATTTGAATGAACGGCAAGGAAATTCATGGGTAAAAAGGAACCGGTGCTCCATCCTGTAAACCAACCCTTAAATTGACTACAAACCTCATCCAATACGGCTTTTCTCTCCACCTTTCTTCCTACGGCTTGTGCAATCGCGGAGGTCAGAAATTGGTTGAGGCTTGCGCCCTCGCTGGCTGCCATTTCGGCGGCCTGCTTGTGAAGACCACGGGGTATTCTTAGCGCGATTTTACCACTGTATCCGTGCAGATCCAGAGGATCCGGAATGGGCTGCCCGAATTCAGCCGCCGCCCTCAACCACGATGCTGCGGCAGACTCCAAGTTTCTCATAGCCTGCTCGGCGGAGTCTCCCTCAGCAATACAACCAGAAAACTCTTGGATCGTGGCCACATAACCACCGGACTCATCTGGAGTTAGACGACGCCCGTAGGGTTTTTTTAGAATCTCCTGAGGATTGATCTCAGTCATTACCTGCCTCCTCGCCTTGCTTAACACTTTGATCAAGCACCATCTCCCATTCATCAACATCACTCAATAGTGCATTGATAATACTGCGAGATGTCCCGGGTTTAAGATCGCCGCGATGCCCGGGAATGGTTAACGGCCCCCACTCCGGATGCTCCTTGTTTACATATGTGGGCTCCTTTCCGTGATTGACCTTCTCTCGCCCTAGCTGTTTTGCTATCGACACCAAAACCCTTCTCCCCTGCGGGGACTGCTGACATATCTCTAACTGTTTTCTCAGTTTTTTAAGCTTATTCTTATTCATGATATTATAGGCGATATCATTCCAGCATCAAGACCTTTGGTCGGAGACTCGAACCAGGAAAATAGCGAGTCGCTTTAACTCCGCAAAATATTCTAATCAGGGAATGAGCACACTCTACCATTAAGCTGTCTGCGGCGCTGGTCGGAGTTACGCTAAGATTTGGCACATATTACCCCAACCTCCCCACCAGATCCTCGGCCCTCAGGTGCGTATACCGCTTCAGCATCTGCAGGGTCTTGTGCCCCGTAATCGCCGCGACCTCCATAGGGTTCAACCCCTTCTCAAACAGCCGGGAGGTCGCCTCATGCCGCAGATCATGGAAGGTCAGGCCCTCGATCCCGGCCGCCTTGCAGACTCGCTCGAAGGCCTGGGAGATCGAATCGGGGCGCATGGCCCACACGCGCCCATCGATGCGCCGGGGGAGCTGATCCAGGACCCCCAGCGCCGCCGTGGAGAGCGGCACCCGCCGTGGCGTCCCGGTCTTCGTCTCTGGGATCAGGAGGACTCGCGCCTTACGGTCCAGGTGGTCCCAGCGCATGGCCGCGATCTCCCCGCGTCGCATGGCGGTTTCGATGGCCCAGGTGATGAGGGGGCCGATCTCGCCGCCGTAGGCGTGGGCGGCGGCCAGGAGGCGCGGGAGTTCGTCGGCGACGAGGCGGCGGGTCCGCCCGCCAGGAAGTTTGGGGCGCTGGCCCTTCACGAGGTCCACAGGGTTCGTCAGGGATTCCATGCCCCAGGCGGTGCGGGCGGTGTTGAATAGGTGGGAGAGCAACGCCAGATGAATGCGGATCGTGTTCGGGGCCAACCCTCGCGCCTCAAAATTGCGGACGGCTTGCGCGATATCCTTGCCCCGAATGGATGCCAGGGCGCGAGGTCCTAGCGCGGATTCCTGCCAGACGCGGATCGTGTAGGACTCACGCGCGCCACTCTTCTTTTTCTTACTGACCTCGACCGCATAGCGCTCCAAGGCCTCCGCCAGCGTCGTACCCTCAGCCTCGCTACGAGAGACGAAGACACCCCGGCCCATCTCTGACTCGATCCCGGCCGCCCAGACCTCGGCTGCCCCTTTCGTATCGAATGTGCGGGTTTGCTGAGGATAGCCCCGGCGCCGTACCAGCGCCTGCCAGACCCGCTTGCCTCCCGGCCCCTTCCGTTGCACGAACGTCGCCATGCGACACCTCCGCGTGCGTATGCACGTGTTAATGAGGGGTAGATACCTCACGTTGTCGCAGCATTGTCGCAAAAGGTGGTGGCGGCAGGCTAGTGAGTGCTGTAAGTCCTTGATTTTATGGTGCCGGTGAGACGAATCGAACGCCCGACCTACTGATTACGAATCAGTTGCTCTACCGACTGAGCTACACCG
>JAJYGP010000030.1 GCA_021785035.1 Pseudomonadota bacterium | reverse complement strand
AGCACTCATTCGCACGCTTACGAACCAAGGACATAAGATCTTGCTTTTGTGGTCTCCGGGCGAGGCAAATGACCCAACGCATCCGGGCGACGATGCGCTTGCGCAGCGCATCACGCAGACGGTGGGGAGCAGTTCGTTGCTGCCACTTCCGACGCGTGACCTTGGCACCTTGATCGCAGCCCTCGACGCATGCCGAGGGGCCATAATGAGCGACGGCGGCGCGATGCACGTCGCCGCTGCCCTGCAAAAGCCCCTGGTCTGCTTCTTTGGAAACAGCGATGCCACGCGCTGGCACCCGTGGCAGTGTCGGCATATCGTACTCCAGCCGGAAACCCGGGATGTCGGTAACCTTCCGATAGAACAAGTCCTTGAAGCCGCAAAGACGCTCTTCGCGCCCTCCGCTATGTGAACTCCGGAGGCGTTATGCCAGAATCGACTGGTAAAGTGCCTCGAGCCGTGCCGCGCTCACCGACCAATCGAGATTGGCCACAGCGTATGCGCGGGCCGCGGATCGCAAAGACGCAAATTCCGCCAAGTGCTCCAGCACATAGGCGGTCTTGTCGTAGAGGGCATCCGTATCCCGCGGATCGTCGACAAGAAGCCCTGTCACGCCATCTGTTATCGTTTCTGGTATTCCGCCGACACGCGCACTAACAGTGACACATCCGGCGGCAAGGGATTCGATGACCGCCATGCCCTGTGTTTCATTCAAGCTTGGTAGGAGCGTTATATCTATCGCCTGGTAGAGCCGGGCCAGATCGCCTTGCGGCATCGCCGGTAGAGACAGGAATCGCCCACCCTCAGCGAGTCGTGCCTCCCGCTCGCGCGACGCACAAAACCCCCTCTCCCCAGACGGGCGTTCGGGGTCAGCGCCTACCGCGAGCACGAAAAGGGGGGCGTCCCGCCCGAGAAGGCGCTCGGCCACGGCAAGGAACGCGGGATATCCTTTTATATCGTGCTTGCGGCCGATAAAAGCAAGAATTGGAATGTCGCCGTCCACCCCAAGACGCTTTTTTGCGAAACGCGCCTGCGCAGGCTCGGCCGGCTTAAATAGGCGCGTATCAACGCCGTTGCGAATCGTCGTGATGCGGTCTAGGGGGTAGCCCATGCTTGCGAGTCCGGCCCTGACATAGTCAGAGACCGCGATGTAGTGGTCTGCGATTCCGCGCGCGACATGCGGCCGCTGACTCAGAACGTGCGCATGAAGAACAACGGTGGGAGACCGACCAAGGCGGCGTACGAACTCCGCTATATCGAATTCCATCTGATGGACGTGAACGAGGCCCGGCTTTACGTTCTTGCATACCGTCAGGAAATCCTGAGGAAGACTGATACCCGGAGGCCTTATGCCGAGCTTACAAAGCCTCTTATAGATGCGCCGATTCGGCAAACGCTCGAGCTGCAGACCCTCCCAGACAAAAGATCCTGCGCGGTCGCTCTCCGCCGCCGCCACAAGCCCCCGCACGACCGATCGCGTTCTTTTTGCAAACTCGCAGGCCACGATGGATGGCGCAAATCCGCGGCGATCGGGGATGGCGCCGTGAGGAACATACACCAGTACGCCGGGAGTCCTGGGAGGGTCTAAACCGTCCGGAACTCTCGGTGTCATTGTGTCGGCGTGACGTCATGGCGGTCTTGAGCCAGACTCTTGGCTGAGGCCTTATTGTTTTGACCCAAAACCGCGCTTGCACAGAGAAAGCACAAAAGGAATAGAAACTGCTCGAGCATGTAATCTTGCATATTAGCATCGACCAAGGTCCGTGACCCTGTGTCTAGCGCCACAAGGAGGAGGGCGCGACCCCAATAGCCCGTTTTGCCATGAAGCCGCGTTAACGCGCCCCGAAGGAGCAGACCATACCAAATATACCAGAGAATGAGCCCAGGAAATCCTACGGCCACGGCCAGATTGAGAAAGCCGTTGTTGGTTGATGTCGCCATACGCGGACTTGGACCAAATCGCAGGAGGAGCGCTTTCCCGAAGGCGCTTCGACTGTAGCCTAGACCCATGGGGAAATCGAATAGGGATTTGAATCCTTCCTTTATCCACGCTATGCGCAGATAATTAGATTGTGAGACGGCATGACCGTTAGGCAGTAGCGGTAATGGGGTGCCGGCATCTAGCCATGCCTCTCTATGAGCGGCGGTATTCCATGCAACGGGTATGGTCGCATAGAGGCTGTCCCAACGATGATCGAAGGCGAGATCAAGCCCTACCAGCGCAAAGACAACAAGCATGATGCCGGCCACGATCAAGCGGCGGCGTAATGTAAACTGCTGGCGGTGGCGATATACGAAACGAGCTATGAGGAAGCCGGCCAGAACAACGAGGTCTATAAGGCCATCGCGCATGGCCTCGAAATAGGAACTTAGAAGAAGCAGGGCGAAAAGCGCGGTCATGACGATGCGGCCGATCGGGAGGAAGCGCTCGCCCTCCAAGCGGAGACTCAATTCGGCTACGAGGAGATCGAGGGCCATATTGGTCAGGTAGTTACTTTTATCGGGGCCGGCGGTGAGCCCCTTCCAGCGGCGTCCCGCGAGGCCATGCGGGAACTGTCCGTGATGTATCATCCACAGAAAGCCTTGGGCATCAACAACAACAGCCTGGATGATGAGAGTCCCGAAGAACAGCAAAAGAACGGTTCGCGGAGATAGGCCGCCCCGCCGCGCGAGGATTGCCACACCCAGGAAACCCGAGAGCAGGGCGCTTAACCACTGACCCTGAATCGCGCTTAAGGCCTCGCGCCAAAACGGGGTGAACAAAAGTTCGACAAATAGCCATGCCGTAAAAAGGGCGAGACCCCATGCAACAGGTCGCCAAGCAGCGAGAATGGCGCGCGCCCGCTCACGATCCCACTGAAACCCCAGCCACAAAGCGAGGACGAAAAGGAGGGCGTTCCTAAGGGCGATTGTGTGTGCAATGGGCCAGATGAAAAAAAGGACCGCAAACAAGGTTAATGCGGCCCAGCTACTACGATTCTCCACCACCACTCCTTCGGATCCGCCGCTTGAGGACGGCTTTGATATGGGTTGCAAGTGTAGCGTCGACCTGTGGCCGCGCGCAAACTTGCGCGCGCGGTGGGCAAGGGCCGGAACGTGTCGGGTGGCCGCTTGAAATATGAGACCAGTGCCCCTTTTTATAAGGGCGGCAACAGAAGCGGATGGGTTTTGGGAGATGCCAGGATGGATTCCTGAACAAGCGCCTATAGCGGCTCTTTATGGTGGTCGGCGCGTGCTTGGAGCTAGATTTGGGATATGATGGGAAGCTTCGGTGCATGAGTAATGAACGCTTGGCGCAGGCGCAAATATTGGGCCCCGCGGGTGGAAAACAAACGGGTCAGGCAGCGGTAGGACCGCATATCATGTCGAGAGCCCGCTCGTCGGGCCGCGGGAAATAGGGAAGTCCAAGCGGGCCCGCCGGAAGCGGCGAGACATGGCGACTCAATACGGCGTGCTACCGTGGCGCTGGGCTACCGACCCGGCCTGAGAGGCTAAAGCGCGGGCGGTTCGGTGCGTGCGGCGAAACACCGCGATACGGCAAGTCTGATGGCGGCTTGGGACGGTCCAGCCAAGGGCTTTGGCGGCCATGAAAGCCCCGCGCTGCGCGGGATTACTGTAGTAAAAGGGTTACTGTGGGCTTTGCGGGTCATCGTATGGCTTAACTGGCCTGTCGGCGTTCGTGATTGGCGAGGCCGGAAGCGGTCATGGAACATAGGCCGATAATGAGCGCGTCGAGATTCAACCGGGGGCAGTCTTTCCGGATACCTTCAAAGGTATTGCCGTGTCTTTGAGCGTCATCGTCATCACACATAACGAGGAGGACATGATCGAGCGGTGCCTTGCCTCCGTGGCGTGGG
>JAJYGP010000022.1 GCA_021785035.1 Pseudomonadota bacterium | reverse complement strand
TCCGATCTCGCTCGGCTTGGTGTGCTCCCTCATACCCTACTTTCACGACTTCGTGTCTTTGATGGTGTGCCTAGCTATAATATCGAGGACATCGCTTCGCATAAAAAACGGGAGGAGTCATTATGAATATGAAAGAAGCCGTGGTTTCAGGTTACCGAAAAAGTTTTCAAAAACGGGGCCGCGCGAGCCGCTCTGAGTTTTGGTACTTTTTCCTTTGGTACGCGATCCTTGAGGTTATGGACCCGCTGCTTAAGAGAGGCCTAATGGCCTCTGACCGATCGGGTCAACCCTCGCTCGTGCTCCTCCTTGGCGCGATGGTCTTCTCGGTGTTTGTGATTCTTTCTGCATACCCCTTGGTTGCGGTTCAAATACGGCGCTTACATGACGTCGGAAAGAGTGGTTGGTGGATCGTGGCGAGCATCATGGTATCCGCAGCGACCGAGGGCGTTATTGTGTGGAAGACGTTTGCGGCCTTGAAGACCCATACTCTCGCCCCGTTTGTTCGCTCGCTGGTCTCGGGAGATCATCGGGGTTTTGTCATAGGGGTTCTTGTAGGGCTTATCGCTACGATGGCTCTTGGGATCACGGTATTTATCTTTACGGTTTTACCGAGCCAGCCTGAAGAAAATGTGTACGGCCCGAATCCCCTAGGGAGTCAGCGTTAACGGCGCCACGAAAAGGCGGTGAGTGCCGTGGTTCCTTTCTTGGGGCCACGGGAAGGCGTTTACGGTCGACAAGGGCGTGTATACGGCGATTCAAATCGGGTTTTCAAGTTAGGCAGGTAAGCGCTGTCGGTATAGAATCACGACACGACCTCGCGGCGCTCCCGCGCTTGCGCAGGGTCCTTGTGACATGTTCCTAGAGTGGTCAGGAGGAGGTTTTATGTCAGATACAGCGCCCGCTGTGACAAGCGCCGGTATACGCGCGGTGATCGTGATCTGCGTCGGTCTCATGGCTTGCGCCATGATCGGCCTCATTATTGGCGCCGTGTTTTTTACGCATCCCTATTTTTAAGGAGCGAGGGAACGGGTTGGATTCCGTTCCACCCGCCTCTCGTGTCGACAAAGGGCGGGGCGAGTTGGGAGGCCCCGATCTTTGTAGCTCATGAGTTCTTGGATGTCGGCGCCTTGTTGTAGGAGACAATGAGCCCGGCGGCCGGCCGACGATTGATGAGGCCCGAGCCCCAGTCCAGTAGGGCGGCGAACCGGTTGCGGAAACCTACGAGCGCGCCGATATGAAAGAATAGCCAAATCATCCAGCCGCCGAATCCGCGTACACTGAGGTGTCCCAACCAGGGGAGATAGACCACCGCATTCATGGGCCCTAGGGCGACCATCGTTCCCAGGTCACGGTAATGAAATTTCGGCCGGGGTCCCGTCCCCCGCGCGGCGCGGAGGACGGCTCGAGCCGCAAAGGTCCCGCTCTGGCGCGCGAAGGGCGCATTTTGTGGCCAAAGGGCGTCTTTGCAATAAGTCAGATCGCCCAGGACGTACACCTCGGGGTGAACCGGAATCTGCAGGTCGCGGTTGACCTCAACACGATTCCCTGGCCCTTGGCTGACCGGTAGATTCGCGATCAGAGGCGCGGCGTGGACGCCGGCCGTCCATATGAGGAGTGGGGCCGCTAAGCATTCGCCGTTATCGAGCGCCACGGTCCGACCATCGAAGTGTTGGACTCGGCTCTTAAGCCTGATGTGTACGCCTTGGGCCTCTAGGTGGGCTTGTGCATAGGCCCGAATCGTGGGCGGGAGTGAAGGAAGAAGGGTATCGCCGGCCTGCAATAGGCTTATGGGAATCCGTGTCGTATCGAGTTCCGGGTAGTCTTTCGGAATCTCGTGGCGCAACAGATGACTAAGGGCTGCCGCGAGTTCCACTCCGGTCGGTCCGCCCCCTACGACTGCAAATTCGAGACCGGGTGTCTGACCAGTGGGTGTTTTCATAGCTGCACGTTCAAGAGATTCTAGTATTTCGGCGCGCAGCCGAAGACTCATTGTAAGCCCCTTCATGTCCCAGGCACGGCTTGCAAGCTCACTATTGCCAAAAAAATTGGTCATGCTGCCGGTGGCGAGTAGCAGGTAGTCATAAAGAAAAGAATCAGCGCCCGCCGTTACTGCGCGGCGCGCTAGGTCGATGTTGGTGATTTCACTTAGAACGACCCGCACATTGGGCCACTTCCGGGCGCAGAAACGTAGCGGGATCGCTATTGTCTCTGGGTCGAGTAGGCCTGTCGCGACCTGGTAGAGGAGCGGCTGAAAGACATGATAATTTTTTTGATCGATCCACAGGACATCGATTTCCCGGCCCGCCAATTTCTTGACGGCCGCAAGCCCCGCGAACCCACCGCCGGCGACAATGACGCGCGGCCGCGAGTGGGATTGGTTTTTATGAAAAGTCCTAACGGTGTGTCCTCCTCTTGATGTGAGGGGCAGGGTATAAGCTCACGTCGGCTTGCGATGCGGCTATAAAAGAGTGTACGGGTGCTGCGTATCTTGCGCAAATGCTGATCGGCGGCGATCTTCCGCGGCCCCAGCATGCTTTCCTGTTTTTAAGCTCTGCCTAGGATCGATCTTTTAGGATGTGTGACCAAGACCCGTCACGGATGCAGTACGATGCCGAGCAGGCGACCGGTCTTTCTGAATGGCAAGTAGATGCTCCAAGACATCGGAATAATTGGCCTGTATAGAATGCGAGCAAGACCATCATGGCCGGGTGTAGAACGCTTGCGTGCTTCCACCGCCGATTGGGAATTTCTTGTGCGATAGAAGTCACACAGATATTGCGTTTCGTGCAAAGTCTCCATAAGACCGCCAGGGGCGACCCCTATTGCGGTGCCGGTCAGCATGACAATGATCCAGAAGCGGAAGCAAAATGGAAGGGCTGGTGGCTCGATGAGTCGATGAGTCGGTTAGTTGTGGAGACGAAAAGCTTATGACGAGCGTCCGATCTCTGACCTTCGAGTATCGCTGATTGCCTTTGGGCAGAAAAGGTGATTGTGGGTACCGTGATGAGATGTAAGACGCTGCCGTTTCCCGGAATGAATTCATCCGCTCATCCGGTATCGGTGTGCCCGCGTGAACGGATAGGAAAAACAGAGGTCATATTCCCAACTGCTCGTCTTAACCGAGAGGCGACCTTGCCCGTGCCCGAGCGATTGTTCGGGGTCGGGTCATGGGGGCTTAATTAGAGTAGAGTGCCTTCGGTCGTTGTTCTTTAAGGGGATTTCGACCGCCTATCCTTCCGGGAGGTTCCGGTTTATTAGCCGATTTTCTTATTCGCAGCCTACGCGAATGGATAAGTGGTGGCGCGGTGGCAAGCCGCCTTCTGAGGGCCCGCGATGGACAAATGGACCCGGTGGGGCGTGCGGTCGTGAGGTTTTTCTCGCCCCGGCGCCCAAATAAAAGGCCATTATAACCGTTAAGGAGTATTCGAAAAATGCCAATGCGCATGAACGAAGATGGTATGGCTCCTGGTTCTGCGGTGGTGTACCCCACCTGGACTACGGCGGCGAAGGACGTGGTGGGCTGTAGCCTCGGTTCTTCCCGGCTGTGGTTTACTTGTGCCCAAGGCATCGTCACCGAAGTCTATTATCCCCGTGTCGATATTCCGCAAATCAAGGATATCGGGTTTATCGTAGCGGACCAAAATGGGATGTGGGTCGAAGTCCGCCGCCTCGGCTCTTACACGGTAGGGTGGGAGGAGGGAACGATTCCGGCCGTGACTATGACTCACCACCATCCTCGCTTCAAACTCGTATTGCGCATTTGTACGGACTCCGCGCGTGACGTGTTGCTTGTGGATTACGAGCTTTCGGGCGATGTGGGCTTGCGGCTCTATGTCTTGGCCACGCCGCGGCCTGGAGAAGGTCCATGCCAGACCATGGCGTATGCCCAGGAATGGGAAGGCCATGCGGTGCTGTGGGCCGAACAACAGTCTTATGGCCTAGCCTTTGTGGCCTGTGGTCGTGACGGGCGGACGGGCTTTGCCGCGCGTTCGGTCGGCGCAGTCGGCACAAGCGATCTTTGGCAGGACTTTAATCGCAGCGGCCGGATGACGAGATCCTACACCGAGGCCGGCCCGGGCTATGTGGCGCTGGGGGGCGAATTGGTCGGTTGCGGCGGGACGATTGCGGTCGGATTGGGGTCGAGCAAGGAGACTGCGGCGACCTTGGCGCTGGCCGCCCTCATGGAGGGCTTCACGACCCTCTGGCATCGTTACTGCGCTTTGTGGCGGGCGTGGCACGCGACAGTCCCGGGACTAGCGCCTGTGGCGGCGGACTCGGCCGAGGCCGGACTTTTTGCGCTTTCGGCCACCGTGATCAAAGTCCATATGGATAAGACCTTCCCCGGGGCACTGGTTGCGAGCCTCTCTGTTCCCTGGGGAGACGTGAGTCAAAGTCGCGCTGGCTACCATCTCGTGTGGTCGCGTGACCTAGTCGAGACCGCCGGCGCCTTGGTCGCTCTTGGTGCCTTCACCGAGGCCCGCGAGGTCCTTCTTTACCTCATGGCCACCCAGCAAAAGGACGGCCACTGGTTACAGAACCAGTGGCTGGGCGGTAAACCCTTTTGGCAGGGCGTTCAGTTGGATGAGACTGGCTTTCCTGTGTTGCTGGCGGCCCTCCTTGCCGATAAAAACGCCTTAGCCGACATCTCCGTAAGCCGTATGGTGCGCCAGGCACTTGCGTTTATCGTCGCAAACGGACCGGCCACGGGGCAGGATCGCTGGGAAGAGGATGGCGGGATTAACGCCTTTACGCTTGCGATCACCATCGCGGCGCTGGTGGAAGGTGCTCAGTTTCTCGAGGGGCGGGAGCGGCAGTGCGCCCTTCTGGTTGCGGATTACTGGAATAGTTGTCTCGAAGACTGGGTCTATGTCCGGGCCACAAAAACCGCTTTGCGGATCGGGGTGGACGGCTATTATATCCGCACGGCACCTCCCGATGTGGTTATGCGGTCGGGGGCGCTAGCGGAACCTTTGATTGTAAAGAACCGCGGCCATCTGCTGGCTTTGCCCGCTGATGAACAGATAGCCACGGATTTCCTGCAACTGTGCCGGATGGGTCTTCGGAATGCTGATGATCCACACATCGTCTCGAGCGTTCGTGTCGTGGATGCCTTGCTAAAAACTAACACCCCGCACGGTCCGGTGTGGCACCGTTACAATGGGGACGGCTACGGCGAGCATCCCGACGGTGCGCCGTTTGATGGTTGGGGGCGTGGGCGCGGCTGGCCACTCCTAACGGGGGAGCGTGGACACTACGAACTCCTGGCGGCTCGGGATGCGACCGCCTATCTGAAAGCCATGGCGACGATGACGGGCCCGGGCGGTCTGTTGCCCGAACAGGTATGGGACAGCCCGCCCCTCCCGGAACGCAATTTGTCTCCCGGATGCCCTACCGGATCGGCTATGCCTTTGGTTTGGGCACACGGCGAATTCATCAAGTTGAGCTTAAGCATTTCTCAAGGAGCGCCGGTGGATAGGCCTCGGGCCGTGTGGAAGCGCTATGCCGGACAGCGACCGCGCCCCATGTTTCAGATATGGCGCTTTCAGCAGCCGATACCGCGCTGGGACCCCCATAAAGATCTGTATTTTCTTGTCGGAGCCGAGGCACGCCTCCATTTCGGCCACGATCAATGGCATGACGTGAACGATTTGATGACAGAGGATTGGGGCTTAGCGCATGTCGTGGTCCTGAAAGCCAAAACCTTCACGGGTCGGTCGCATCTTGATTTTACCTTTTTTTGGCCGCGGGAATCCCGATGGGAGGGGCGGGATTTCCGTATCGATATAGACGTTCCCAAGGAGGCGGTATGATATCTCTCGATTTGTCAGGAAAACGGGCGCTCGTGACGGGGTCCAGCTCGGGGCTGGGCGCGGCCATGGCGCTTATGCTCGCCAAGGCGGGGGCGCAGGTTGCTGTTCATTATCGTGAGGAGGCGAAGGCCGCCGATAAGATCGTCCAAGAGATCGCGGCCATTGGAGGTCGTGCCCAGGCGTTTTCCGCCGATATCGGAGACGGTGATGCCGTAAGCCGACTGTTCGCGGACGTCGATAAGGCCTTAGGAGGTCTTGATATCCTGGTCAATAACGCGGGCATGGACGGGACGCGCGAGCTCTGTGCCGCAAGCAATCCCGAACATTGGGAGCGGGTGATCGCCGTGGATCTTCTGGGTCCGTATCGCTGCGCGCGGGAAGCGCTTTTGCGTATGATCAAACAAAAGAACGGAGTGATTTTAAACATTACCTCGGTGCATGAGTTCATTCCTTGGGAGGGCTATAGCGCCTATACCTCGGCGAAGGCTGGCCTCTCGATGTTGTCTAAGACGCTGGCGCAGGAGGCGGCCGAGCACAATATTCGGGTACTGGCCTTGGCCCCCGGGGCGATTCGCACCCCAATTAACGCATCCGTATGGCAAGATCCGAGTTCTTTACAGGACCTCGAAGACAAGATCGCAATGGGGCGCTTAGGCGAACCGGAGGAGATCGCCCGGGTCGTAGCCTTTCTGGTGAGCGATTTGGCAAGCTATATGACCGGCACCACGGTGTGTGTCGACGGCGGTATGCTCATTTATCCGAATTTTCGTCACGGGGGCTAGGGTCTGGCGAGACCGGTGAGTCGTTTGGTGCGGGTTTTTTTAAGGATGACGGGACGCTCTTCAGGCAAGCGGCCCGCAAGCAGATTTCTGTGGGCGTGGTGGCGTCCGGGAGTTTGCGTCAACTAGTTTTCAGGGGACCAGAGTATCGTGCAGTCCCTGGGTGGTGAATTGATTGGCAGACCTGAGCCGGGTCTTGCTCAGACACGGCTAGGACTTGCTGTCGGCAAGGCGTCTGGCTTCGGCTTTTATCCACTCCTCCAAGGCGTCCGCGGGCAAGGGGCGGCTATAGTAGTACCCCTGTATCTCGTCGCATTGGGCAGCGCGTAAAAAGGTCATTTGGTCTTCGGTCTCGACCCCTTCGGCAATGACGGTGAGACCGAGGTTATGGCCAAGCGTGACTATGGCCGTCGTAATCGCGGCGTCGTCCGGGTTATTGGCGATATCGCGCACGAACGATTGGTCTATTTTGAGGGAGTCAATGTGAAAGCGCTTCAGGTAATTCAGGCTTGAGTAGCCGGTACCGAAATCGTCGATTGCAAGACGCACACCCATTCTGTGCAGGGCTTGAAGAGTCGTTGCCGTCCTCTCCGTGTCCTCCATGAGCATGCTCTCCGTAACCTCCAGTTCCAGACACTGGGCGCTATCGCCAAGATCGGTCTCCCGCAATATTCTCTCCACGGTGGCCGGAAGGCCGGCCTGGGCGAATTGACGGCCGGATAAGTTGACCGCAACGCGCAGTACGGGTAGGCCCCGATCTCGCCACGCCCGGCTTTGTTCGCACGCTGTGCGCAATACCCATTCGCCAATGGCTACGATAAGGGAGCTTTCCTCGGCAATCGGAATAAATAATCCCGGAGCCACGAGGCCACGGTCCGGGTGTTGCCACCGGATCAAGGCCTCGACCCCGACAAGCGCTCCGGATTTGAGGTCGATCTGTGGTTGGTAATGAAGTACAAGCTCCCCATTTTCTAGGGCATAGCGAAGGCCGTCCTCGATGGCCCTTTGCTCCTGAATGTGGGCGCTCATACTGGCTGTGTAAAATTGGAAGGAATTCTTACCGGCCTGTTTCGCTTTGTACATCGCCACATCGGCGTTACGCAAAAGCCCGTTGCTATCCGTATCGTCGAAAGGGTATACCGTGATACCCATGCTGGCGGTTACGTGCATTTTGTGCCCCCGTACATCGAAGGGTTTCGCAATAGCGGCTAGAATGCGCTCAGCTATCTTCGTGGTAGCATGGACCGAGTGGATATTTTGGATGAGAACCATGAACTCATCGCCCCCTTGTCGCGCCACGACATCCTCGGCTCTTGTGATCCAGTCTTCTTTGCGAATGGCGGTCGTCAATCGTTGCGCCAGTTCCTGAAGGAGAACGTCCCCATACTCATGTCCCAAGGATTCGTTTATGTTTTTAAACGAGTCTATGTCCAAAAACAAAAGGGCGATGATGGTATCGGTACGCCGAGCGTAGGCCATAGAACGGCTAAGGATTTCGTGAAAGAAGACTCGATTGGGAAGGCCGGTCAGGGCATCGTGGGTTGACTGATGCCGCAATTGGTCTTCAAATCTTTTGCGTTCTGTCATGTCTTGTACAACCGATACGAAGACCGAATGCTCCTTCCTTTCCGATAGGTGGATCCGGGCCTCAAGCGGGTAGACCGTGCCGTCCTTGCGCTGGTGCTCGGCCTCGACTACCACAAAGGTTTTTTCGCCACGCTTTAGGGGGGCTGTGTGTTCAAAAAACTGTCCGCCGGCGAAGCTTGGCGTGATGTCGGTAGGTCTCAGCGTTTTCAACTCGTCCAACGAGTAGCCGATGTTTTTGAGTGCTGCCACATTGGCAAACTCAAAATGCAGAGATTGGGCGTCAAAGGTGTAGATTTCATTCGGGGACTCATCAAGGATGCGCCCAAGGCGCGCCAGCGTGTCCTCGTGATGCTTGCGGGATGTGATATCCTCTACGAGCAATACGACGTAATTGAGTCTGTTATCGGCTGCGTACACGGCACGGGCGGCAATGCGTGTATAAACAGGGCGTCCCGATTTGTGGATGTAGGTCTTCTCGAGGGTCGTTTCCGTCATTTCCCCGGAGAGCAACATCTCCCAGATCGAAAGGCTACGGGAAAGGTCGCCGGGATCGGTGATCTTGTCCCAGGAGAGTTGGAGGAGTTCTGGCCGCGTGTAGCCCAGCATCGCGCAGAACGCGTCGTTGACCTCAAGCCAGGTCTTGCAGGGGCGGGCCGCCGCCATGCCAATCATAGCACGCTCAAAGTAGGCCCGAAAATGCTGTTCGCTGTGCGCTACCCGCTCTTCTGCTTGGCGACGCTTATGTTCGCGATCGGCGCTGTCGAGGGCGAACGACAGACTGCTGGCCATGTCTTCCAAAATGGCGGTCATGTCGCTATCAAAACTGTTGAGCTGGGTGTGATATACGGAAAGGACGGCAAAGGGTTTCTTTGCGCGCGGGATAGGGAATGCGCCTGCCGAAAGAAAACAATATTGTTGGGCGCGGATTTGCCAAGGCTTCATCAGCGGGTCGCGGATGGTGTCGTCGGCGATTACCGCGCGACCTTCCCGGAACGCGATACCGCCCGGCCCCTGGCCTTCGGGAACATCGGGATTCGAGGAGACAGTGAGATCTGTCAAGTAATCTAGGCCCTGGCCGTAGCGGGCGATGGGCTTGATGTGGTCCTCGTTTCCACGAATAGCGCCTATCCAGGCCATCGAAACGCCGCCGAGATCGACCGCTATGCGGCACGCCACGTCAAAGAGGTCTTGCTCATTCCAGGGACGTCTGATGACTTGATTAAGAGCACTCAGGGCCTGGTACATTTTACTCAGCCGGCGGGTTCGGGCCTCCGCTTGTTGCTGGGCATTGATATCGCGGATCGTGATAAGGGACAGCTTTTGTCCGCGGTCATCGAATGACGATATATGGATCTCGATCAGGATACGGGTGGCGTCACGCTTTTGCGCGTATTGGGGCACCTCTTGCAGACAGCAAGAGGTGGACGGGCTGTCCCCGCCACGCGTCGAAGGGGCGACGTTATAGTTGGGGATAAGTAGGGTGATTGTTTGGCCCACGACCTCCCGACTCGTATAGCCCAGAAACCTTTCTGCGGCGTGATTAAAAAACGTGATGCGCTGATTGGCCGCTATGCCAATTACAGCTTCGCCGATTTCGCGAACTGCCGCCAATGGATCGAGGTAGGAATCGGTCTTCGCGTACGCGCCGAAGCGGCTGCGACAGCGCGAAAAAAGGCGGGACAGGCGTACGGGCAAGGTGGGGCCGTCGGTCATGACGGGGTCCGCTCAAAGGATTCACCCTGCGATCCATAAAAAGCGAAGTCATGGCTCCTTAGAGAATGGGACGGCGTACATACCCATAGTCCCGGCTGTACGGGCGGCGTTCTCATAGTGCAGCCTCGCGGGGTTGCGGCATGGGCGAATTTTTTCTGCACGTTGTTCCATGGCGCCCATATGCGGAGCGGCAATCAGTAAACAGTCTGGCAGGCGATGGCGTGTTGTCAAGCGCGGGCACGGCCTTTGGGGTCGGTGCCCGGCTTTACGGGCGGGTTTAGATGGGGTCGGTCTGCGCAAACATCTTCAGGTCATTCTCATTGATTACGGCGCGGTCGATCTTTAGGTAGGCCACCCCTTCGTCAGCCGCTATGGCGACATCGGCTACGCCCGGGATGCGAGCCAGAGAGGCCTGAAGGGTGGGTGTGCTGTCCGGTGTGATGGCGGCTTTGAGGCGCAGCACATAGCTCGCCAGATATTGCGGCTCTTTCATGCCGATCGCTATGGCGAGCCACACAAGGATGAGGCCTACGCTTGCTATGATATTGCCGTTTATGCCCCAGCTGCCGTAAATGGCGCCTCCTCCCATACCGCCCACAAAAATGCCGAGGAACTGTGAGGTCGAGTAGACGCCCATGGCTGTGCCTTTCTGATCCGCCGGGGAGGATTTTGCAACCAGGGAGGGCAGGCTTGCCTCCAGGGTATTAAAGGCGGTAAAGAACACCCAGAGACCCAAAGCCATGCCGGCCAAGGATTGATCAGTAAAGAGATAGGCGACGTTGGCAAGGGCGAGTATGCCGATGGCCCCCAAGAAAATCACACGCATCTTGCGACGTTTCTCGGCGACGATGATGAACGGCACCATGGCCAGAAAGGCGATCACCATGATCGGGAGGTAGAGTTCCCAGCTTTTGCTGACGGGGATCCCGGTCAGGTGTGCCAACAAAATGGGCATGACGACAAAGTTGGCGGTGAGCACGAACTGCATGGTGAAGATCCCGAAGTCGAGTCGCAGTAGCTCCGGGTTTTTCAGGACCTTACCGAAAGACGCGAGGACAACACCGGTATCGCGATGGTGACGTCGGGTCTGGGGGTTTGGTACGACCCACAGCACAATGCCAATGGCCCCGACGCCCAAGATCGCGGTCGCCCAAAATATCCCAGCAACCCCGATCCAGCTGTTGAGGATCGGCCCGAGAACAAGTCCCGCGCTAAAGGCCGCGCCTATACTGACGCCTATCGTCGCCATGATCTTCAGACGGTGTTCGTCGCGGGTAAGGTCGGCCGCGAGCGCCATCACGCTAGAGGAGATGGCCCCGGCCCCTTGTATGGCGCGACCGATGATGACGCCCTCAATGGTGTGCGAGAGGGCAGCTACGACGCTGCCGCTGATGAAAAGAGTGAGTCCCATCAAGATCACGGTCTTGCGACCAATGCGGTCCGATAGCATTCCAAGCGGGATCTGGCACATAGCCTGAGTGAGCCCGTAGATACCAAGGGCTACGCCGATCAGAAGCGGCGTGTGGCCTTTGAGCTCGGCCCCGTACGTGGTAAAGACGGGGAGGATCATAAAAAGACCGAGCATGCGCACGGCGTAGACGCTGGCTAGCGAGTAAGCGGTGCGCTTCTCGCGCGGCGACATAGTCTCATCAAATCCTGATCGCGTGTCCGACATTGAAGGACTTTCCTCTTGAGCAAGACGGGGCCGCGCCAAAGTCTTTTACAGACGCGCCATTTTTGAGTCGTTACTATACCTTAGCGACCGGATGCCGTCGAAGTCTTCCGGCGACAAAGGCGCAAGACGGACGGCCAATATGCCCTGTGTTTATTCCGGGTACTACTGTGGCCAAGCAGGGCGCGCCTAGTGGGCCGATGATATTCCGGGGTATGATCGAAAATCACACTATCAGTTTCCCTGATGATCGGAAGCGCGTTGAGGGCGACACATGAGTAAGGCTGTGTTCCCGCCGGAGGCGGTCGGGTTGAGGGCTGCGGCGATCGAGGCGATGAGGCAGGCCTATGCCCCGTATTCGCGATTGGCCGTTGGGGCCGCGATTCTCGCGACCTCGGGCGAGATATTTGCCGGTTGTAACGTCGAGAATGCCGCTTTTCCCGTGGGCCTGTGTGCCGAGGCCACCGCCCTCGGGGCTCTTGTGACCCGTCTCGGCGGGACGCGGGTGCGGGCTGCTTTGGTCATTGTCGAGGGTCCCGAGAAGGCTTGGCCTTGTGGGGCCTGTCGCCAACGGCTTTGGGAGTTTGCTCTCGCCGACACGGTGGTTTACGCCACGACGCTCGCCGGCGAGTGGTCCAGTCGTCCGCTCGTTCAGTTGCTGCCCTTGGGCTTTGGTCCCCACAACCTGAAGACAAGCGAGTAGTCGCAGGCGGCCTCCCGGGAGTGTAAAGACCGGTAGGGCCTGGCGCGCGTCGTCCGCGTCACCTTGAGGGCGGCGCCTGAGTCTATTTTGCGCTATTTTTTCCTGGCCTTTTTGCAATCCGACCCGACTCCCAAGGGCTGGGCCCCGGTGGTCGACTTATGGCTTATGCGGAGCGGTGGGCCCGCGATTGTTGGCGGGTACCGGTCATCGAGATCACGGTGATTCCTTTGCGCTGGGAACTCGTGACTTGGTATGGCTGTCTGGCTTACCAGGTCACCGGCGAGACCCGCCCGTTTCCCTACGGGGATGATCGTTTTGGGGTGGCAAAGCGCGACGCTCTGGTATGGGCGGTCATGCGCAAGACCTTGACCGAAGGTGATGACGGCGGCGCTTAAGAGGGCCTGCGATACCTGCTGTCTCGCCGGCCACGGTATTCGCTCCTAGAGGCGCGCCCGCGCTTCGCCGAGGGTCTGGATCAGGGCGTTGCCCGTCGCCTCCGCGGTTTCCCCGAAGGCAATGATACCGTTTGTGTGTCCGGCCATGGCCACGATGTGCGTCTTTCGGTCCGAAAGCGTGGCTAGCAGTCTTTGCATCTCCTGCGCCATGGCTGGCGTCCCGTAGGGTATGTGGGCCGCTGTGGCCGGCAGGCCCAAACGCGCGGCTTGTGACCAGATGGGGCTCGAGTGGACATGGAAAATAAAGCGCACGTTGGCCGCGATCGCGTAGATCGCGGCATGCGTGAGGGATTCGGAAGAGGGGGCTGCCGGGCCCTCGGCGTATATGCGGTTCGCGTCGAGATCCCAGGCTGTGACGATGCTGTAATCTCTGGCAGTCAGGACGGGCTTGCCGCCTGTTTGCGTCGCGGTGATCAGAAAGTGTTCGCGGCCTTTTGGACCTTGTTGTAGGCGCTGACTGACGTTACCGAATCCGACCAGTCCGACAGGTGTTGTCTCTTCTCCCAGAAGCCCGAGATCAAACAGGATACGCCGCCAGTCATTGAGGGGATCGAGACGCGCTTTCGGCAGGGGGGGGCGTTTTTCGAAGCACAGATCAAACTTCGTCACACCCTCTTGATCGGCGCTCGGTGTTTTATCCGCGGCGGCCTTTTCGTCTAGAATTCCCATCCTGCCCCGAATCCCCAGTAATTGCGGTAGCCTCCCAGGGCGCCGCTCAGTCTTTGCCCGAGTTCAGCGTCGACTTCGATGTGCCGCGTCACAAGGTACTGCACCCCGCCATCTGAATCCCAACCGCTGTTTTGGCCATAGCTCGTGTGCGTTTGCCCGTAGATCTCACCGTACAATTGCCAGCGGGAGCTGATTAACCAGGTGGCTGTAAAATCCGGATTTATGCTGGTGTAGCGTTGTCCGTAGGGGTTGTATTGCGCGGTCGCTCCCAGCATCAGTCCAAGCCCGAGGCGGGGCGTTATGTTGTACGCTACGATGCCGTTTACCGCTTCACCCCAACCGATGGAATGTGTGGAGGTCTGCCCGGGGCTCGGCGTGGTCAGAAGTACCTCCCCCGCATAGGCCCAGTGCCGCGTGTAACCCCACTCGTGTTTGAGACCTATGGTCGTGGCGCTGTAGCTTGTATGACTGGTATTACTATTAGGCATATACGCAACGTTGGGGGGGACCAGCACAAACTCGTTATTGTGCCCAAGCCCAAAACGTATCTCTGCTTGTGGTGCGTTCTCGCTTATCCCGGCGTTGGTGTTGCTGTGGGCGTAGCCGGACTCGACAATGACTCGCCCGGGTTTTGCGACACAGACGCTATCGGCAACGGTGGGACGATCGAGCTCGGCGAGAAGGCCGGAAGCGCCCGCGCACGGGTCCGATACCGGGACGCGCGGCGCTTGGTAGCGGGCGTGCGCTACCCCGGCGATGAAACACAGCCAACCGACGATCAGTGTGCGTTGCATGGGGCCCTCCTTTAGGTATTGGGATTTACGCGGCCGGGTCCGAAAGCGCGAAGATTATCATAGACGCGTCATCGGCGCCTTTCATGGCGGTTTGTGGTGGGTTGCCGAGATATCAGCAGGCAGCGACCCCCTGGTTCTGCTACGCCAGAGGCTCTATATTTCGGGGACTAGGGCGCCTCGCACCGAGGCCCCGCGTTGCTAGGTCCTCCAGAATATGACCCTGATTCAAAAGACGAGCACTAAGAGCTGCGACGAGATCGTGACGGCCTTGAAAGAGGCGGCCTCAGGCCTCGCTATGGCTGTGGTCGCGCATATCAATGGTCAAGCGAACGCTGCAAAGCGGGGCATACAAGTTGATTGCGATCAGATTCTCGAGATCTTCCGACCCGATTGGGCGGTGAAGGTATGGGCCGCCGACAAGACCGCGGGCATCGATATTCCGCTGCGCGTTCATGTATATGCCCAGGGCGGCAAGACCGTTGTCAGCTATCGGCCGCCCTCTCAGGTGTTTGCGTCCTACGCACACCCAGATCTAACACGCCTTGGCGCTGAGCTGGACGATATTTTTGCCGCGCTTTGTGATCGGGTACTGATCGAAGGTTAGATCGGCCTGCCCATGGAGTGCGCGGTTTTGCCGCCCGTTTGCCGGCTATTTCGGCACGGGCGTCCTATGCGGATGGGAGTCGTGCCCAGATTCCCGCACAATAAGTCTCTCGTTTGGGGACCCCTGTGCCATGATTTTTCCCGTGTTTATTGTCTTGTACGGCCTAGCGCATGTCTATATTTGGCAGGCGATTGTCTCCGGGGTGCCTCTCCCGATTTGGGCTCAAGGACTGCTGGCCTTTGGCTTATTGGTCTTAGGGCTCACGCCGTTTCTCGCGCGGCGCCTAGAGCGTCGGGGTTATGTGCAGCTTGGGCGCCTTTTCGCCTGGGTAGGATATACCTGGGCAGGGCTTGTCCTATTGTTCGTACTGGCTCGGTTCGGCACGGATCTTCTCATGGTCGTGGCTGCGGCGGCGGGTTGGTCCGTGCCCGAGGGGCTTATGCGCTCTTTATCGCTCATTGCGACCGGGATATTGACCGCAACGCTTGCGGTCTACGCCTTTATCGAAAGGTCGCGGGTGCGCGTGGAACTCATTGCCGTTCCCACGGCGAAGGCGATAGGCACGTCGGCCTTTTTGAAGGTCGCGCAGATCTCCGATGTCCATATTGGCTCTATGAACGGACGCCGTCGCATTCGGGCAGTGGTTCGGCGGCTGAAGGAGATATGCCCGGATGTCGTGGTTTCAACCGGAGACCTGATTGATTCCCGAGTCGGGCTTGCTATCCCGGTCACCGAGCTGCTGGCCGCCGTGCAACCGCCGCTCGGCAAATTCGCCGTGATCGGCAATCATGAGTGCTATGCCGGGCTCGATTCGTCCTTGGCGTTTATGGAACGGGCGGGGTTTACCGTGCTTCGTAACCAAGCCGTATTGGTACGCGGCATCCGACTCGTCGGTATGGATGATCCGGCCGCCGGTGAGGCTTCGCAACTTACGTTCCAAGAGCAGCAATTGCTGCGCGAATTGCCGGATACAGTCTTTACTATCCTTTTGAAGCACAGACCGGACTTAGTGTTGGGCTCCCATACGCGTTTTGATCTCCAGCTCTCGGGTCATACCCACAAGGGCCAGATGTTTCCGTTTGGTTTTTTGACGCGGCTTTATTATCCGGCCCACGCCGGTCTTTTTCGGTTGGCGCAGGCCTCCTATCTCTATGTGAGTCGCGGAACCGGCGCCTGGGGGCCGCCATTTCGTTTACTGGCCCCGCCCGAGATCACGGTTTTTACTATTGGTCAGGGGTGTCCAGACCCGGGTGGTCAGCCGGTTCCCCAGGGCCGAGAGGCAGGCGCGGCCGGGATTTCGCGGCCACCTACCTCCGTCACGGCTTATGCGGCCGCCGCTTTCAGGAGGCCTTCCCGGCGCTAGTGGGAACGTGAGTCTTCTCGCCCATGCGTCCCGGGTAAGGTCTGCGTAATCGGGAGGCGTATCCAGAACGTGGCCCCGTTCGGGACGTTGTTGCGATATCCAATATCCCCGTCGTGCAGGATAATAAGGTCCTTGCAGATAGCAAGGCCTAGGCCGGTACTCTGTTCGTTGCCGGTTGGTTTGTTGCTCAGGGATTGATAGGGCTGAAACAATCGGGCGGCATCCATCGCCGAAAGCCCAGGCCCCTCATCGCTTATCTCGCATACGATATGGTTGTCCTGTACTCGTGTCGTCACCACGGTCCGAGTTGCGGGAGGACTGAATTTGATCGCGTTCCCGATCAGGTTGTCTAGGATCTGAAGAAGGCGCAGTTCGTCTGCCAGCGTGTGCGGTATTCCCGGGGAAAACTTAAGCTCCAGGGCAATGTTTTTGCTGTGCGCGTATCCCGAATTATGAGCCACTGCCTGGCGGACGATGGCCCCGAAATCAGTCGGCAACTTTTGCAACTGGATACGCCCGGCGCGGATGGCCCCCATGTCGAGGAGTTCACCGATAATTTGCTGCATGTATTTGGCGGTGTCGATCAAAAGATCCAGGGCCGACTGGTCATCGGCCGATAGCGGCTGGCCGGTGCCCGCGGCCGCGCGGACTTGGCCCGCCACGTCGAGCATGAGCATGATGGGTTTTTTGAGGTCGTGACTTGCTGTGCGCAGGAAGTGGTCGTTCACGTCTTTTAAGTCTTTCAAGGTGATCTGGGTGCGTACGCGTGCGCGGACCGTGCTTGCGTCAAAGGGCTTGACCACGTAATCGTTGGCGCCGTCGCGCAGGGCGGTGATGATATTCGCGCTATCCGACGAGCCTGAGATGATGATGACAGGAAGGTGCAGAGGCGAATGTTGGGCGCGAATCTGACTCAGTAGGCCAAGCCCGTCCACGTTCCCGGGGAGATGCAGATCAAGCAGTATGAGATCAAAGCTCCCGTGTGCGAGCTTTTCAGTGGCTTCGGCCGCATTGCTGGCGACGTCCACGGCGTAGCCGTCGCGTTTGAGCCCGATGGCAAGGCCCGCCCGTAGCCCGTCATCATCGTCTACAACCAGTACCGTTCGTCGCTGTAGGTCGCGCTTTCCCGATACTGTATCGGCCACGGCAAGGCTCATAACCTATGATTTTTCATGAAGATGCCCTCTCGACTAAGGATAGTCGATGAGTCTGGCTAGACAAGCGGCAGGAGGTATCTTCGTAGAGAGGACGAGGTTTTCCGCACACAACGTCAGCACGCCTTTCTAGGGTGGTATGACCTTAAGGATACCGATGCGGGTGGTTTAGGGTGTCTCGTCGCGGCCGGCGCGCAGGACCCAGAGTCTGGCCCCGTGCGGGACCAGACTCAAGCCCGACCCCGCGCCTCCCGGTATTTTTCAACCCCTTGTTTATTAAATAAACTTTCTATTGGGCACGGATATTGCTATAGGGATTGCCATGAGCAGTCCAAGATCCTTTTGTGTGTGAGAGAAGACGCGGCATGGGTAAGTCTCAAGGCCATAGTCGGATGTGTGCGATGTCAGCGCGATTGAGTCGGTTGTGTAACGGCGCGGGGCGGGCGGAAGCGGTGCCTTGTGCCGCCCGGGGCGGACTTAGGCTTGCGCTCGGCGCCGGGGTGGTGCGCTTTGGAAACCCCGCTCGCGGCGATGCACACACCCCTTACAGCGGCAGTGCTCTAGAACCTTATTTTGGGTTGTGCGCTGGTGTCTTTTTTGGACTTTGGTCGGGGCTTGTGGCCGCGCCATTTGTTTTTCAGGCCTTGGTCTTTGCGGGAAGGATGGGGTGGATAAGACCTAGGACCGGCCCGGCATTCGTGGTAAGTTTTCCCGTCCGTCGGGCCCTAGGCACCGCTTTTCGGTATGATTCGATCTTTAGGTCTTTTCCAAGTAACGGCCGACGCGGCCCTTTTGGGTCCTTTGTTTCGGTAGAT
>JAJYGP010000075.1 GCA_021785035.1 Pseudomonadota bacterium | reverse complement strand
GCCCCTGCCCAGGAGAAGCCGTTTACGCATGGTTGCCAATGCCTTCTTTTTGGCTCATGACCCGGCGCACCCACAGCTGAGCACCAGCACGCCGCTCAAGTCCGTCATGACGACGGACGTTACCGCCTCCGGCCCTAGATTGGCTTCCTGGCCGCTCTCATTTCAGGCTCATGATCATCTGTCAGCCCCTAGCCTGCCTTACCCAAACTTCCTCAGCCTTTCAATCCTATCGGCGCCTGTCATCACCATCGACATCGGAACCGGACACCGGCCAACCATAAAGATCGTGGAGATCACAGGGTTTGTGACAGCACCTGACCTGGGTTTTTTGGTGTTCGTTTTTTAGGGTATCCGGGAGAGCATGTTAATGCTGGTCTACAGATCACCACTTCCACATTCTGCCTCCTGTGCAGCTGATTTTCAGCGCCTTGATGTCGGATGATGCCTTATACATCCTTAACGCAAATGGACTCTGCGATTTACCCAGCACAGCACGACAGCTGCTTGACGTCCTTGGTGAATGTCTGCGCGGCGAGCTTGAGTCCTTCGACCATCGTGAGGTAGGGGAAGAGCTGATCGGCCAGATCCTGCACCGTCATGCGATTGCGGATCGCTAGTGCCGCTGACTGGATCAGTTCGCCCGCTTCCGCCGCCACCGCCTGCACGCCGAGCAGGCGGCCCGTTTCAACCTCCGCGACCAGCTTGATGAATCCCCGCGTATCAAAGTTGGCGAGAGCGCGCGGAACATTATCCAGGGTCAACGTGCGCGTATCGGTTTCTATGCCTTGATCCTGAGCCGCCTGCTCGCTCAGCCCCACGGTGGCCACCTGGGGATCGGTGAATACCACAGCTGGCATGGCGGAGAGATCAAGACGCGCCTCGCCACCCGTCATGTTGATCGCCGCGCGAGTGCCGCCGGCGGCGGCCACATAGACGAACTGGGGATTGTCGGTACAGTCTCCGGCCGCAAAGATGTGACCAGCGCTTGTGTGCAGCCCATGATCCACAGCAATGGCGCCGCTTTGGTCGGTCTTGACACCTGCCGCTTCCAGATTCAACTCGCGCGTGTTCGGGCTGCGTCCGGTGGCCACAAGTAACCGGTCGACACGCAACTTATCCTTGGCCAAGGTCAGTACGAACTCGTCACTTGCGTAGGCGACATGGTTTGCCTGAGCGTGCTCCAGCACCTTGATGTTTTCGTCGCGGAAGGCGGCGGCCAGCGCTTCGCCGATAGCGGGATCTTCCTGAGACAGTAGAGTATGACGGGCGAGGATCGTGACCTGGCTACCCAGGCGAGCAAAGGCCTGAGCCAACTCCACCGCCACCACCGACGCGCCGATCACGGCCAGGCGGTGGGGGATCGTGTCGGTTTCCAATGCTTCTGTCGAGGACCAGTAGGGTGTGTCAGCCAACCCTGCGATGGGCGGGACGGCAGAACGCGCACCGGTGGCAATCAGGCAACGATCGAAGGCGACTTCGCATTCGCCGCCGTCGTTGAGGGCCACGTGCAGGGTCTCGGTATCGACAAATCGCGCCTGACCATGCAGCACTTCGATAGACGGGTTGCTTTCCAAAATGCCTTCGTACTTGTCGTGACGCAGTTCCTCTACACGACCCTGTTGCTGGGCCAGCAAGGAGCCACGTAGTACGGTAGAGGGGCTGGGCGGCAAGCCGGCATCAAATGGGCTTTCGCGCCGCAGATGCGCGATGTGCGCGGCCCGAATCATGATCTTGGACGGTACGCATCCGACATTGACGCAGGTGCCGCCGATGGTACCGCGCTCGATCAGTGTGACACGCGCCCCCCTCTCGACGGCCTTGAGCGCGCCGGCCATGGCCGCGCCGCCACTACCGATTATAGCGATATGTAGCCCATGCTTGCTGCCTTTGGATGTAATTTTCTCACTCCGCGGCTGCGCCCCATAGCCACTTTCCACCACCGCCTCGGTCAACTGCTGGACGGGCACTTCGCGTTCTGACACAACCCGGGCCGTGCCATCTGGATAGGATACTTGAGCTTCGCGTACCCCGGGCACGCCTTCGAGCGCTCGGCGCACATGTGCGGCGCAACTGTCACAGGTCATGCCGGTGATAGCGAGTTCAATGATTGCGTTCTGGGCCATAAGGTTCTCCGAAGGATTCTTGCGATTAGCCATGTTGAGTGGGCGTTTCGCAGCCGCCGGTAGCGCAGCGGCGGTTCGCCGGATTGACCATGTCCCAGATGGAAATCAGAAACATGACGATCAGCCCCGTATAGAAAATCCCCCTCGCCTGATCCTTGGCAAGGAAATGATGGGTCATCCCAAAGACGCCGATCAGCGCCAACACCGGGCCGATCGATCCTAGGAGAGTGCGCTGCCACTGGTGGTGCGAGAACCAATCCATCACGGTCGCCAATAACGCCACGCCGGCGAAGATTGGAATTAACCAATGCACGAACAGGCCTTCCCAATGGCTGAGAAAGCCCAATCCGATCGCGGCCCCCAGGGTCGCGGCCGCCGGAAAACACATAGCACAGCTGAAACTCCCGACGATGGCGCCTATGACACCAATTTTGTCGATGGTACGGGTGATGACGGACATGACCGAACCTCCTGGATGACGATTTGCGAGTGCGTTATGGACCTCTGTAGGCTAAACTTACTGCCGTACTAAGGTACGGAGTCAAGATTTATGAAACCTAGAGCCGCCCTATTGACGATCGGCCGCCTGGCCGAAGCAGTCGGTGTCAACGTAGAGACCATTCGGTTCTACCAACGCAAGCGATTGTTGCGCGAACCACCCCGTCCGTTAGGGGGGATCCGGCACTACTCAGCCGAGGATGTGGCGCGGGTAAAATTCATCAAGGCGGCTCAGCGAATAGGGTTTAGCCTTAATGAAATCCACCATCTGCTGCGACTCAATGAGGGGATGCAATGCGATGCGGCAGCGGAATTAGCTACCCACCACTTACAGGATGTGCGGACGCGGCTACAAGATCTGCGCCGGATGGAGGTGACGCTGGCAAACTTGCTCGATCAATGCCACCGAGGCGGCAAAAAGGTGGCCTGTCCGTTGATTGCAGCACTACAAACAAACAAGGTAGAGGCGTCCTAACGACCTACCCCGTGAACGGGGCGCTCGTCCGCCATGGGGTGAAGAGCAGGATGTAGGAGTGATTGATCGCTGGCACCGCGCGGGGCGTACCCGGAGTCGTGGCCGGAGAAAGAGCAGCGGAGACAGCGGCCCCCGTGCGCGCTAGCCCTTTGTCGCTATGACGGGCTTTGGAGCCCCAGCCTGCCGCGACTGGGAGGCTTCGCTCTGTTCGTGATGACGGTGGCGCCCAAACCACTGCACAAAAGCCAAGCGAGCCGAGGCGGAATGGGCGGGCGAGGCCTTGCGACGGTTCTCCAATGCCTGCTCGTGGAAGTTGTCGACATCCTTCGTCAGGGTCTCCTGGGAGCGCTCCATGAGGCCGATATAGGCTTCGGCATCAAGCGGCAATTCCAGTTCGCGACGAATCACGAGATTCGCTCGCACCACCAAGGCCCCAAAGGCGATGCCGGCATTGGCCCCTTTGCGAAGGAGGTCGGCTTCGCGCACCGAGAGCTCCTCCTTCATGGCACGCACCCGTTCTATGGTGCTTTCTATGGCGCCCTGGGCCTCGGTCAGTATTTGGTTCTGCACGCCCCAGAACGCCGATTCCGTCGCTTGGGCCCTATCCATTTCTCGCATGCGCATCAGCGCCTCGTCGCGCCGGGCGCTGGCCGCCTCAAGCAACGACTCTTCCGCCTTGATCTCTTCTTTCAGATGCTTGACCGGGAGACGCTCGACACTCAGGTCCGCAACGCTATGCACGAAAAACTCATTGGCCTCGACAATAGCCTCCACGGTTGGCAGCGACCCTACGATGTGCACCTTATTCAGATCGCCGCCTATACCCTTGATGAGAGCCTCGTGTTGCGCGGCCGCCAATTCCTCGCGCGCAAACGCGGCGAGATACTCTTGGGCGTGGGCCAGGGCTTCGGCAGACTTTAGATAGACATCGCGCCTCAAGGCCATCTCACGCTCGCGATCGCGCATGAAGGCGTCATGGTGGAGTCTCTGCGTATTGCGCTCCGACTCGCTTCGGTTCTGCATGTACAGACCGCTCAAGGTGATCGTCGAGCCGGTCGTGATCGCATAAAAAATGGCCGGAACGGATTTCAGTAGCGCAAATACGGATTCTAACAACATGACGTGTGTCACTCCTCAGCTAAAGCGATACCCGAAAGCCAAAGCAAAACGCTCACGGAAACTTTCGGGATCAGTCTGATGGTTCTGTGTTCCCTGGTGTTCAATCTTGAGCGAACTCACTAGTGCGGCGATCCGTCCGCTCGTTTCCCAATCAAGGCCTTCGGCCAGCCCGAACAAAAGGCCGGCGCGATACGCGTCTCCGCAGCCCGTGGGATCGACAACGCGGCTTGGCTTCACCGCCGGAATCTCGTAGACCTTGCCTCCGGCGTGGATTTCCGAACCCTCCGCACCCCTCGTCACCACGAACGCCCGTACCCTACGACGAAGTTGATCGACACTTAGTTCCGTGCGCGACATCAATAATTTCGCTTCGTAGTCGTTCACACAGACGTAGTCGGCCATATCAACGAACGAGACGAGATCTTCCCCGCTAAACATAGGCAGCCCCTGCCCTGGGTCAAAGATAAACGGTATCCCGGCGTCCGCGAACTGCTTGGCATGGGCGATCATGCCGTCTCGCCCATCGGGCGAGACGATGCCGAGCGTCACTCCAGACGCGTCGGAGACCTGGTTGCGATGCGACTCCGCCATCGCTCCTGGATGAAAGGCCGTGATCTGGTTTGCGTCCAGATCCGTGGTAATAAAGGCCTGGGCCGTATAGCTTCCCGGAACGGGGGTCACGTAAGTGCGCGAAATCCCCTGTTTATCCATCCATTGCGCATAAGGAAGAAAGTCTTCGCCCACCGTCCCCATCGGCACAACCCGTCCACCCAGTGCCTTCAGATTGTATGCGATGTTCCCGGCGCAGCCGCCGAACTCGCGTCGCATTTCCGGAACCATAAATGAAACGTTCAGGATATGGAGCTGGTCCGGAAGGATATGACGTCCGAACTTATCGGGAAACGCCATGATCGTATCAAAGGCAAAAGAACCACATACCAGTGTTGTCATAAACCTCCGAGAAACCTTATGGTTATTCCGGAGGTCTCATGGCCGTAAGCTTACCGGCGACCGAGGCTCCGGGCTATGTTTAGGGAACCAAGTGGATGAAATACCCGATGGATGGCGCGAAAACGGTCTTAGCTATGGGTTTTGTGCGGTGGCGTCCACGTAAGATTCAGCTCGCGCGCCGCCCGCACTTCGTCCAGTCGTCGCACGGGTAGGGTGTGGGGCGCCCCCTTGAGTACGTCTGGACTCGTCCGTGCTTCCAAAAGGATCTCGGCCATGGCCGCGATGAAACCGTCGAGCTCGTCTAAGCCCTCGGTTTCGGTTGGTTCGATCAAGAAGCATTCCGGGACCATCAACGGGAAGTACACGGTCGGCGCATGATACCCCTTGTCCAAAAGGCGCTTCGCCACGTCCATGGCGGTCACCGAAGTGGTGTCTTTCAGGTTCTTCAGCGTCAACAGGAACTCGTGTGTCGCCCGCCGCCCTTTATAGGCCGGCTCGAAGCCCAGGGCGGCCAACTTACGGAGAAGGTAGTTCGCGTTGAGCACCGCGTATTGAGCAATGCGCGGCATACCCTCTCGGCCGATGAGGCGCGCATAAACATAGGCTCGCAAAAGGACTCCGGCATTGCCCATGAAGGTCGATAAGCGGCCGATCGACTGAGGTCTCGTCTTTTCGGTGATCCAGTAATAGTGACCGCGGCTTTCCCCCACGATCGGGACCGGAAGGAAGGGCAGGAGGCGTTCACTGACCCCCACGGGTCCCGCCCCAGGACCACCACCTCCATGGGGAGTCGAAAAGGTCTTGTGCAGATTTAAGTGGATGACATCAAACCCCATGTCGCCGGGCTTCACTTGACCCAAGATGGCGTTGAGATTGGCGCCGTCGTAGTAGAGCAAGCCCCCGGCCTTATGGACGCGCTGGGCGATATCGAGGATGTGGCGATCAAAGACCCCGAGGGTGGAGGGATTGGTCAACATGAGGCCCGCGGTCCGGGGACCAATAGCGGCATCGAGCGCCGCCAAATCGATGTCCCCATCCGGCTTCACATCGATCTCGTGGACGCGGTATCCGCACATCGCGGCAGTCGCCGGATTCGTGCCATGAGCGGCCTTAGGAATAAGGATTTCGTCGCGCGCCTCGTCGCCGCGCGCCTTGTGATAGGCGCGGATCATGGCGACACCGGCGAACTCGCCTTGGGCGCCGGCCATGGGCGTAAGCGACACCCCGCGCATGCCCGTGACGTCCTTCAGTATCTCTTGGAGCTCGAATAGACAGGCCAAGAAACCCTGGCCGGTCGATTCCGGAGCCAAGGGATGGCGATTGAGAAAACCCGGCAACATCGCAAGCGCGTTGGAGGCGCGCGGGTTATATTTCATGGTGCACGAACCCAGCGGGTAGAAATGGGTGTCGATCGAAAAGTTGCGCTGGCTCAAACGCGTATAGTGACGCACCGCCTGAAGTTCGGAGACCTCGGGCAACACCAAAGGCTGGCGGCGCAAGAGCGCTTCCGGGATGTCGCTCGGAAGATCCATTGCCGGAGGCATTTGGGCCGCGTTGACTCGACCCGGCTGGGACCTATCAAAAATGAGCATACGAAATCACTTGGCCGCAGCGATCGCCGCAATATAGTTGGGCTCCTGGGCGATTTCCGGGACCAACTCAGCGTGCAGCACCTTGTCATCGCCATCAAGCACCACCACCGCCCGAGCGGTGATACCGGCCAGCGGTCCGTCCTGGATCAGGACGCCGTAATCGCGAGCAAAATGCCGGTCACGCATCATGGACAAGGCGATCACGTTCGGCGTGTGTTCGGTCGAACAAAAACGTCCCTGGGCAAACGGCAAATCGGCCGAGACCACGAATACGACCACGTTTTTGTCCTTGGCCGCATGCTCGTCGAAACGCTTGGTGCTGGTCGCGCACACTGGGGTATCGAGACTTGGGACGATGCTGATGATCTTTTTCTTGCCCTTGAACTGGTCTAGGCTGACGTCCTCCAAGGAACTGTTGACCAACCGGAAGCCGGGCGCCTTCGTGCCCACTTTCGGAAGATCGCCGGAGGTCGTGAATGGGCTGCCTTTCAGAGTGATCTTGGCCATTTTATAAACTCCTTTGGTTGTTGTCTTTATAGGCGCAAGGAGGCTCCATGCGCCGCTTGCTGACTATCCGCTCAAGCTGCTCGGCATAGCGTTCGATATCGGCCTCGGTCTTGGTTTCGGTGGCACAGACAAGCAGACCGTCCGCGAGCGCCGCAAACGCCTCGGAAAGCGCGTAGCCCCCCAAAATCCCTTGCGCCTCGAGGGCCCGCAAGACATCGGGCACGGGGGCGTCTATGCGCAGCACCGCCTCATGGAAGAACGGGGTATTGGGATAGGCCAGACGAATCCCGGCAATGGCAGTCAGCCTAGCCACCAGCCGCTTGGTATGGGCGTGAGAGGCAAGCGCCACTTGCCTAAGACCCGCGGGCCCCAAAAGGGCCATATGGATCGTCGCCGCAGTCACCAATAATCCTTGATTGGTGCAGATATTGGAGGTGGCCTTGGAACGCCGAATATGCTGTTCGCGCGCCTGCAAAGTCAGCGTGAATGCATCACGGCCCTCGGCGTCAACCGTGCGGCCGACGATGCGCCCGGGCATTTGCCGAACGTGGGGTCGCTTGCAAGCCATAAAGCCAAAGTAGGGTCCGCCCGAAGATAAAGGCGCGCCGAGCGACTGGCCTTCGCCTACCGCGATATCGCAACCCGGGCCCCACTCACCGGGAGGCGCTAAGAGCGCGCAGGCGATGGGGTTGACGAGGCCGATGGTGAGCGCTTGCGCCTCTTGGGCTAGCTGCACCATCTCTGGCGCATCCTCCAGGCAGCCAAAGAAATTGGGTTGCGGAATCACGAGCGCGGCCGCCCCCGGAAGCTGCTTTCTCAAGGCATCCATGTCCGTCCTGCCGTCTTCGCCGGCCGGAACCGTTTCTAACACGATCGACTGGGCGGTAACGATCGCTTCCACAACCTGTCGATAGAGCGGGTGAACGGTCTCTGGCATGAGGACGCGGCGCGAGTTGCCATGGAGTCGGACGGCCATGAGAACCGCCTCGGCCAATGCCGAGGAACCGTCATAGAGGCTCGCGTTCGACACATCCATGCCAGTCAGGCTCGCTATCATCGTTTGAAATTCGTAGAGCAACTGCAGCGTGCCCTGACTCGCCTCGGCTTGATAGGGCGTGTAGGCGGTGTAGAACTCCCCGCGGGTCGCGATCTCCCATACCGCGGCCGGGATATGGTGCTCGTAAGCGCCGGCGCCAATGAAGTTCAGGAAGGTGCCGTCGGCCGTGGCGCGCTCTTGCATAAGCCGACTGATTTGCTGCTCGGTCAGGGCCGAGGGCACATGGGTGAGCGGACCGCAGCGCAGCGCCTCGGGGATCTCATCAAAGAGTTCGTCGACCGACCGGGCGCCGATCGCTTCCAGCATGGCGGCGGTGTCGGCCGGGGTATGAGGAATAAATGGCATAATTACCCTTCAGAGGCGAGAAGCGCCTCATAAGCGGAGGCATCCATTAAGGTCGCAGCCGCGCCCTTATCCGCAGGGCGAAGTTTGAAGAGCCAGGCGTTGCCGTAGGGATCGCTGTTCAAGGTTTCGGGCGTCTCCGCCAGCGTTTGGTTGACCGCAATCACTTCCCCGGTAACCGGGGCATAGACGTCCGAGGCGGCCTTGACCGACTCCACCACCGCGCACTCCTTGCCAGCGACAAGGTGCGCGCCAACCTTGGGAAGCTCCACGAAGACCATATCCCCCATCAAGTCTTGCGCGTGGTCAGTGATCCCCACTACGAGCCCCTCATCCGTGGCGCGGATCCATTCGTGACTTTTGGTATAGCGCAATTCTACCGGCACTTTGCTCATACTCTGTCCCCCTTTAGAGATCGATCAGCGGCCGCCCATGGCGCACGAAAGGCGGTGCTACCAACCGCGCCGCCATTATCTGGCCGGCGCGCCCCACCACCTCGCATGACTCGCCTGCGACCGCCGCCACCGGCACCCGGGCAAGCCCGATCCCACGCGCGAGCGAGGGCGAAAACGTGCCGCTCGTGAGCACCCCCTCGCCTTCGCGACAGCGTACGACCTGACCGTGGCGCAGCACTCCGGCCCCCTGCAAGGCAAGGCCGGTAAGCCTCTGCCGGAGACCTTGCGCTTGCTGACGCAAAAGCGCGGAGCGGCCAATGAAGTCGCGCCCCGGCGCGAGACTCACCGTCCACGCAAGCCCCGATTCGAGCGGCGAGACCGACAGATCCATATCGTGCCCATAGAGGTTCATCCCGGCCTCGAGCCGCAAGGTATCGCGCGCCCCGAGTCCCGCGGGCGCAATTCCCTGGGCCACAAAACCACGCCAAAAATCCGCGGCCCGGTCGGCGCCAACGAGCATCTCAAAGCCGTCTTCGCCGGTATAACCGGTACGCGCCACAAACACGTCCTCGTGAACCGCGGAATGGAACGGCTTGAGTCGAGTAGCGGCCACATGCAGAGCGGGACCAAGAACGGCTTGCGCGAGATCCAAGGCCTTGGGCCCTTGGACGGCCAGCATGGCCAAATCGGGACGCGGGGTCAGATCGACGTCGAAGCCGCCCTTGTGGGCACGAAACCAGGCGATGTCCTGATCCGCGGGCCCGGCATTGACCACGATCCGAAACCAGTCCTCGGCCAGATAGTAGGTGATGAGGTCGTCCAGCACGAAGCCCTGCTCGTTCAGCAGGCAGCCGTAAAGGGCCTTGCCCAAGACCGTGAGCTTATCGACATCGTTGGCTAAAAGGTAACGCAAAAAGGGGCGCGCATCGGGCCCGCGCACCTCGAGCGTGCGCATGTGGGAGACATCGAAGATTCCCGCATTCCGGCGTACCGCATGGTGTTCGGCGATCTGGGAGCCGTAGTGAAGCGGCATATCCCAACCGCCGAAGTCGACCATGCGCGCCGCGGCCCGCACATGTTCCTCGTAGAGAGGGGTTCTATGGCCCATGAGAGATCTCGCAATGGGCTCGTCCGACCGGTCCGGCCGAAAGCGAGCACTTCAAAGATACCCCTCTGTCCCACGACCTGAGAGCTTGAGCCCCTTCGGTGGACTGCCTTGCAGTCTCTCTCCAGAGTCGACCAATAGCCCTGCGGTCCTGTTTGCCGGTACGATTCCGGGTGGTTGCGTCGTTGGCGCCTCACGTCTGTGCCGTGAGGTCTCTCCCGCAGGGTGTGCGTCGCCGGCTGACTATAGCAGTAGGGCGGGATAAACGCCACGCGCGGCGGCCCCGTCAAGACCCGAACCGCGCCTGTCACCAGGGCCCGCCTCGCCGCTTACCCGAACACGCCGGCCCTGAAAAGTTCTTGCAAACTAGGTCTCGTAATCTAGGCTTACGAGATCAAGCGCAACCACTGCGGCCCAACAAAACCTGACAGGAAATCACCCTATGCGGCGCTTTTTTCTCTTTATTTTCATTACCCTCTTTTGCGTACCCGTAGGGGCCAAACCGCTTACCTACACCCTGATCGCGCCACCGCGGCAAAAAGCGGCGGCGGCCCAGGCCACCTACGGACCTATTGCGGCCTATCTCACCCGGGCGACACACAAGCCCTTCGTCTTTCAATACGTCAACAATTGGCTCACCTACCTCCAGGACGTGAAGACCAACAAGGGTGCCGTGTATTTCGATGGACCGTCGTTCATTGGCTGGCGCATCGCCCACTGGCACGACTACGCCGGAGTCGCCCTCAAGGGCCATTTAAACTTCGTGATAGTGACCAAGGCTCAGGGGCGGCCGCCGACTCAGATTAAAGACCTCGTGGGTCGAGGCATCTGCGCCTTCTCGCCCCCGAACTTGGGCACGCTAACCTTGGATAGCTTATTTCCAAATCCGGAACGGCAACCCTACACCATCGTCATCCACACCTTCGCAGAAGGCGTCCATGACATCCTGGCAGGCAAATGTGTCGCGGCGATCGAACCACTCCCGGTCTATAAGCACATGGCGACCGCGTTCCCGGGGCAGATTCGCGTATTTTACAAGGTTCCGCCGCTTCCCAACCAAGCCTTTTCGGTCAACTCATCGATCCCGCCGGCCCTCCGCCACGACATTGTGGCCGCGCTTTTAAGCCCGAAGGGCCTTGCCGCGACCAAGGGTCTACGCGACATATTCGGTCACAAAGGCCTTGTCAGAGCCAACAACAACGCCTACTTGCCCGAGAAAAAGCTATTGGACGCCATGGCCGGATTCTAGTGCCGCGCGGCAAGCCCTGCTGGGCGGCTCGGGCGTCCGCGAGGCCCGATCTTAGAGCGAAATAGGCCAGGCGATCTCGGCTACGACCGGGGCATGGTCGGACGGCCGAGCGTGGGCACGGGTCTCGCGGTCAACCACGCAAGCGCGACACGCCGATGCCAAGGGATCACTTAAAAGGATGTGGTCTATACGCAGCCCCTGGTCGCGGCGAAAGGCATAGGCCCGGTAATCCCACCAAGTGAAGCCGCACTGATCGCCGCCCAGGGCCCGCAGGGCGTCGGTAAACCCGAGCGCCAACAGCTCGCGGAAGGCGGTCCGCTCCGGCTCGCTCACAAGAACCGAACCCTCCCACGCCTTAGGGTCATAGACATCGCGGTCTTCGGGCGCGATATTGAAATCCCCGGTTAACACGAGAGCGGGGGACCGCGAGAGCCACCGCACGGTCTGGGCGCGTAGAGCGCGGAGCCACTCGAGCTTGTAGGGATATCGGGGCGATTCCAGGGCCGTGCCGTTGGGCACATAGAGACTCGCCACTCGTAGACCCTGATAGGAGGCCGATAGACATCGACACTGCTCGTCTGCGAAATCCTCCAACCCCACCTCGACATCGGTCAGGGCCCCCCGGGCTGCGATGGCGACCCCGTTGTAGCTCGGCTGGCCATGAAAGACGACTTGGTAGCCCAAGGCCGAAAACGCCGCAGCAGGAAAATCACTGTCCCGAACCTTGGTCTCCTGCAGACACAAGACGTCCGGTTGCGTGGCGGCAAGCCACGCTTCGAGCTGCGGGAGACGCACGCGCAGAGAATTAACGTTCCAGGTCGCGATCTTCATGCTTACTCTCGGCTTTAGTTCTTGGCGCAACCCGAGCCCGCGCGCCGAACGACGCCCCGCCTAATGGCTGGATTCGGGACTGCGGGGATAACCGGCGGCGGTGAGCTCCCCCGCCAAAACAGAACGCGAATATCCAATAAGGACATGCTTACCTACGACGATCGTGGGCACGGATACCGACCCGGTCCGGGCCTTCATCGCCCGCAGAACGGCCTGGCTTTTGGCCACATCGACGGCTTTATACACAACCTTGCGGTGATGTAAGTAGGCGCTAGCCTCGGTGCAGGGCGGACAGTGCGGCGCCTCGTACAAGGTGACGGGGTGAGCGCGGCTTACGGCCTGCCGCGCATGCGGCACGCCCGACCCTGATCTGATATGAAGGGCCTGAACGCCCGCATCCGATGCCGGCGGCGGGTTCTCCTGGTAGGTCACCACTCCGTGGGGGCCTACCCAGCGGTACAGCGTTGCGGCCTCCGCACGCAAGCCGAGCGCCGCACAAGCCACAAGCATGAGAAGGAAAGAGGCACGGCCGGTCATGATGATAATCCGCTTTGTCTGAGTAGGGCCTCGATCTTGGGCGGTCGTCCGCGGAAATTCTGAAACAGCTCCCGTGGATCGGCCTCCCCTCCCCGCTCAAGTATGTTATGTAAAAACGACAATCCGGTGACACGATCAAACACGCCACGCTCCTCGAATTTGCTGAAGGCATCGGCCGACAATACCTCCGCCCACTTATAGCTATAGTAGCCGGCCGCATAACCACCAGCAAATATGTGGGTAAAGCTATTCTCAAACCGATTGAAGGCCGGCGCCTTCATAACCGCGATCTCGTCCCTGACCTCCTCGAGAAGGGCGTGCACCGACTGGCTCTCCGGGTCAAAGTCCGAGTGCAAGCGAATATCAAAAAGCGCGAACTCCACTTGTCTTAGCATTTGCAAGGCCGCCTGAAAGGTTCGCGTCGATTGCAGGCGCCGGAAAAGATCCTCCGGAACCGGCTCGTGGGTCTTGTAATGCGCCCCTATGAGATCGATCACCTCCCGCTGCCAACAAAAGTTTTCCATAAACTGGCTGGGAAGCTCGACCGCGTCCCACGGAACGCCGTTGATGCCCGAGACAGCGGGTTCGTCCACGCGCGTCAACATATGATGGAGTCCATGCCCGAATTCATGGAACAGCGTCTCGACCTCGTCATGCCGCAGAAGCGAGGGTTGGTTCTCACCCGGCGCGGAGAAATTGCACGTGAGGTACGCAACCGGCAACACGACCCGGTTTTCGGTCACTTCGCGCACGCAACACTCGTCCATCCAGGCCCCGCCGCGCTTATGGGCGCGGGCGTACAGATCGATATAAAACTGGCCTCGGCCGGTCCCGTCCGGCTCGCGAATCTCGTAAAAGGCCACGTCCGGATGCCAGGTCTCCACCCCGGGCTTTTCCACGATGCGCACATCGTAAAGACGCTCGGTGAGGGCAAAAAGACCCTTTAAGACCTGTGGAACGGGAAAGTAGGGACGCAGGTCCTCTTCCGAAAACTGGTAGTGTCGCTCCTTCAGCCGCTCGCCATAGTAAGCCGTATCCCAGGCCTCCAAGACATAGCCATCCTGCGCGGCCAGTTCGCGCACCGCGGCCAACTCCGTCAAGGCCGCAGGGCGCGCCCGCAATGCGAGGTCTTTCAGAAACGTCGACACCTCCTCGGCGTCCTTGGCCATCTTCGTCGCCAGCGAATAGTCGGCGTAATGGGGATAGCCAAGCAAATGCGCGGCCTCTTTGCGCAACACGAGGATCTCGCGCGCAAGCTCGGTATTGTCAAATTTTCCCCCCTGCTCCGAGGCGGCGCGCGTGACATAGGCGCGGTACATTTCCGAGCGTAGGTCACGATCGTGCGCATACGTCATCACCGGGACGTAACAAGGGGCTTGAAGCGTGAGTCGATACCCCGGCTGTCCGTGAGCCAAAGCCTCGGCGCGCGCCTTTTCGCAGACCGAGTCCGGCACCCCGGAGAGCCTGGCCTTATCTGCCACTACGAGAGAAAAGGCATCGGTGGCATCCAAAACATTTTGCTCGAAACGACTGGTGAGCTCCGCCAGTCGCTCCTGTATGAGCTTGAAACGCGCCTTGGGCGCCGGTGCTAACGCCACGCCCGAGAGCCGCATATCCCGCAAGGCGTTGTTCACCACCTGTTTCTGAGCCTGACTTAAAGCGCCAAAAAACGGTCCTTCGGCCACCCTCTTATAGGCCTCGTACACCCGCTCGTCCTGAGCGTAGCTCGTCTGATAGCGAGTCAAGAGCGCCAGGCCTTCGTTATAGGCCTCGCGCAAGGCGGCGCCATCCGCGACCGCGTTCAGATGCGAGACCGGCGACCAAAAGCGCTTCAGACGGCTTTCGTAACGCTCGAGCCAAGCGACCACATCATCCCACTTGGCCCCGGCATCGCGCGCTAGGCGCTCCTCCACCGCCGCGCGGGTGCTGGCCAAAAGCGACTCTAGGGCGGGCACGATGTGCTCGGCTTCGATATGGGCAAACTGCGGAAGAGCGTCAAGAATGAGCAAAGGGTTCGCGTGCGTCATGAAAGCTCCTTGTCAATATTTGCGAAAAGATAGCGAAGGCCGCTACCCCCATATTCCCGGGAATCCCTCCCCGCCTTGGGTACCGCCTCCCGGCGAACATACGGGGCGGATCAGCTTGGCATCCGGAGCTTTTGCAGCACGGGCTCGGTCGGCGGCCGCACCCCATGCCACAAAAAAAATGATTCCGCGGCCTGCTCAACCAACATCCCCAAGCCATCTAGGGCGCTGCGCGCCCCGCAACGTTGCGCATGAGAAAGAAAGCCCTGGGCGCGCGGGCCGTATACGAGATCGTAGGCCACGGCCCCCGGGAACACCGTCTCCGGCAGCGCCGGTAGGGCCCCGGAGAGACCGGCGGCCGTGGCATTGATCACATAGTCAAACGGCTTGTCGCCGTCATCGGCCAAGAACACGGATGCCCGGACATCGCCCAGGCTATCCACGAGCGCCTGGGCGCGTGCCGCCGTGCGATTGGTGATAGCGAGCTGCGCTACACCTTCATCTAAGAGGGGGCCGACCACACCCCAAGCCGCGCCCCCCGCGCCCACCAGCAAGACCCGGCTACCGCGAAGCGCTAGCCCGTGGTTATCCCGGAGATCTCGAATAAGACCTACCCCATCGGTGTTGTCGCCCACGACCGCGCCCTCAGCCCAGGAGACCGTGTTCACGGCCTGGGCACGCAGGGCACGCGATGACAGCCGCCTAGAAAGGGAAAAGGCCTCGGTTTTCAGAGGAACCGTGACGTTCACCCCGAGACCCCCTTGGGCCGCGAAGGCCTCAAGTGCGTGCGCGAGGCCGCCCGCCTCGACTCGCCGGCGCTCATAGCTCACAGACCGGCCCACGAGCTCGCCAAAGGCCTGATGGATGACTGGCGACAGACTATGGTCTATGGGACAACCCATGACGGCAAATTGACTCATACGGCCAGAAGATACCCAACAAAGGCCATATATAAAAGGCCGACCGCCATCACCTGACCCGCGCGCAGGCCGGCCGCCGATGCCGACCTGACCCGCAGGTAGCCCACCCCTGCCATGGTGATGAACATGCTCATCACCAGCAGCGGACTCGCCCGCCACGGCGTCAACATGAGGCCGAGCGCCGGGAGCAGGCTCCCTTGAAACACCAAGGCGCCGGTGACGTTGCCAAAAGCCAGGGTGTCCTGATGCCGCCGTACCCAAAGCACGCTGTTCACCTTTTCCGGAAGCTCGGTGGCGATCGGCACGATCACCAAAGCGAGAACCAGGACCGAGACGTGCAGAACCCGACCCAGCCGCTCGATACCCCCCACAAAAAGTTGGGCACCAGCAAGAATCAAGACCAGACCGAGTGCCAATTGCAGGTAACGCAGCCCCGGTACCCGCTGCAAACGCAAACGCGCGAGAAAAAGCGTGGTGCTGGCCCTTGTACCATGACCACATTCCACCAGCTCAGACGAGGCGCGCACCGTGGCACGCACATAGCCGCCATATCCTGCCACAAGCACCACCGCGAGCACGAGGCGGGTGGGGTCAAGTGGTAAAAAGAGACCCAAAAACGCCAGCGCAAAAAGCGCTAAAAACCAATCGATATCCCGGCGCAGGCCCTTAGGCTCGGGGGTTAAACGCCCACCAAAGCCGCGACCCAAAACCGCCGTCAACCCGATAACGCCCGTGGTTAACGTCGACAACATGAGCGGCGCACCCAGCACCGCTCCCACCGCCACATGGGCGCCACCCCCGCCCTGGAAGGACGCCAGAATCGGAACGATCGTTTCCGGCAACGCCGTCCCAACGGCAGCCAAGAGCGAGCCCGTGACACCCTCCGAGGCCCCGAACACCATACCCACGTGCTCTATCGCGTTCGTAAAGAGTTCCGCTCCCAATAAAATGATAGGGAGAGCAAGAAGTAGGACGACGAGCGCGGCCATCAAACGCCCTTCAGTGCGGGGCGTCTAGAGCCTTCTCCATTCCGGGAGGGATCGTTTCCGCGAACGACCCGCGCGTGCTGATGCCGGCAAGCCAGCGAGCCAGACGTGGATGATTCGCTCTCCAATCGTGAGGGTAGCGAAAATCAATATACTCGAGCGCAAGCCCTAAACTAAGGTCCGCCAAGCTAAACCGTTGGCCCAAGAGATAGGCCGGACCCTTCTCGGCCTGATCGGCCCACGCGACGGAGCGGCTGATCTTCTCCTCTTGGCGGGCAATAAAGGCCTTTGACTGCTGGTTCTCGGGCCGTCTCATCTCGATTAGTCGGGCCACAACCGCGTCTACGATACCAGAGCCCAATGTGTGCCAAAGGAGGACGTCCAGGCGCGCCGGACCCTCCGGGATAAGCCGTTCTCCCCCCAGGCCGTCCACGTACTCGACAATGAGCGCGGAGTCAAAAAGCACACGCCCATCGTCGGTCTCGAGGACCGGCACCTTACCCAACGGGTTCAGGCTTGCGATACGATTGCCTGGGTCCGAGGGCGCCTCTTGCGCCCATTCAAAACGAATATTCTTTTCGCGTAAGGCGATCCGAGCCTTGCGCACATAAGGGGACGTTGCGTGACCGTAGAGTTTCACAGTGTTCTCCCGAGATAAGCGACGACAAGCCCCACGAAGACGCTGCCGCCAAACCAGTTATTATTCAGAAATGCTCGAAAACAGTCCTCGGGCCGCCGGGCCCATAGCAACTTTTGTTCGTACAGAGCAAAGCCTAAAGCCGCCAAGAGGCCGAGGTTGAACGCGATCCCGAGATGAGCTATGACGCCTACCTCATAAAGAAGGACGAGGGCCGCAGCGTGGTTCAACGCCACCATTATACGGTCCCACTGGCCAAAAAGGATGGCCGTCGAACGCACACCGATTTTCTCGTCGTCGTGCCGGTCAGCCATTGCATAGGCGGTATCGTAGGCAACGGTCCAAAACACGTTGGCGAGAAAGACGAGCCAGGCCTCGAGCGGCAAGCGCTGACTTTCCGCAGCGAAAGCCATGGGGATACCCCAACCGAACGCAAGACCGAGATAGACCTGAGGAAGGTGCGTAAACCGTTTGAAAAAGGGGTAGGAAACCGCCAGAACCACGGCTACGACTGCAAGTTCTCTGGTCAGGGTGTTCAGCCAGAAAGCGAGGGATGCCGCAAGGACGCACAAGATCGCAAAGAGCGAAAGGGCCTCGCGAGGACTTACTTCGCCGGTCGCCAGCGGGCGATCCTTGGTCCGCCAGACGTGGCCGTCGAAATCACGATCGGCATAGTCGTTGATGACGCAGCCGGCCGAACGCATGAGTACGACCCCGGCTACAAACACCGCCACAAGGATCGGCTCGGGGTGACCTTGCCGAGCGAGCCACAGCGCCCACAGCGTGGGCCATAGGAGTAAGAGGCTCCCTATGGGTCGGTGGAGGCGCATGAGCCGCCAATAGGCGCGGAGGCGGGCGATGGACATGGTCATCTCTCATCCTTGGTCTTATTAGGTCGTTCTCCGAACCCCTGACCCTGCGGACACCTTCATGACAACGCACGATAACGGGGGTACGACGTGATCCAGCCCTTCGGCCTACTGATCGTTTTGGCGATCCGGGACCTCGGTCGGAGCTTGAGTAAACCCGAGGCCGGATGGATTATGGCCGAATGAGAGGCATCTGGGAAAGCGGGAGGATCGCCCAGGACCCGATACTTGTGAAACGTCTCACGAATGGGCTTGTGATCGGCTAGACTGGCCCGAGACATGGTTCCTTGTGTCGCGGAAAGCTGATAGGAGCAAACCAAGGCCGTGCGGAAACCAGACAAGGGGGCATGAGGCATTATGGGCCGTGAAAACCCATCGCGTATTTAGAGCGAGGACATCGCTTGTTAGCCTGTGGAGATGCGGTGCAGTCAGGCCGCTCCGTGAAGCAGGAACCCACCGAAGCGACTACTCAGGGGCTTACCCTTATTTAGCGCAGTAGGAATCCCCGGCATTCATGCCGGGGAGGACGTCAATGGCCGCTGAACGACCCAACCCTACGCTTGGCTCAGTTCGTGGCGCTCGTGTAGCCAGCGGCGACGCAGGCCCAGCAAGTGGTCGGGCTTGCTGCGCACGAGTTCCGAGGCCATACGCGAGGCCTCCG
>JAJYGP010000029.1 GCA_021785035.1 Pseudomonadota bacterium | reverse complement strand
CCCGCGACCTATACACGGGAAGAGGAGGCCAAAGTGCGGCGCGCCCTTAAGTTCGTGCGCGGCGCGTTCTATGGTGGCGCGCGTGTCGCGCTCGGCGGCCAGGGTGTCGCGCATGGCCCAGAACAGCCGTTCTCCACGCGTCAGGCGTTGGGCGAATGTGATCGATTGCTCGCTCAGATTGGCGGCCACTATATGGTTCAGACGGTAGCGACCCTCCTTGATGGCGGTCGCAGGGTCGCCGAAGGTGACACCGCCCATGATGAGGTGCAAGGGAATGTGTTCCATTTCCCGGACCCCGATCGGCAGAGACTGCACCAAGACGTTGAGGGCCGGGTAGTGGCCGAGCTTTAGCACGTCGTAGTCATGCACCTCGGCCACCTCAATAGGGCTTGTGAGCGCCCGTACCCCCTGCGAGGCCTTGAGGCTTGCGTGCACCCCACGCAGGGTGAGCTCGACGTAGCCCTGCTCCCGAACTTGGCCGCCTGACCAAACGCGGAACGGTCCTTTTCCCAGCATGTCGCCGGCGATTGCCCCGATGCGCCGGTAACTGGCGTCGAGCCAGTCAGCCGCCAAGTCGTTCGGGACGGCGAGGCTTAATACCCCGTCTTCGTCGTTCTTTTCCACCCGATCCAGAAAGACCGTCCCGCCAAGGACCATGGCCGCAGCGGCCGGCGCGTCCAATATCCATTCTTCGTCGGTCAAAAGGCCGGCGGCGGTACAGCCCACGATCTGGGTGCACCCGGCGGCGCGCGCGGCCGCCCGCAGAGCCGGCTGCGGATCGGCGGCAAAGTGGTGGGTCAAAAACAGAATAACGGAGCGGGCGTGAGCTAGTCGCGCCCGCTCAAGCGCTTTGCGTACGGCGGTCGCCGCGAGCTCCGGTTGAGCGCGTGGCCCGCGGCCGAGACCGGTGGCGACTCGGATGTTGTCCATGGGCCTACTTTATCCCTATGTGTACATAAATCAAAGAGTACGCACCGAGAGCAGCTCGGCGCCCGTGCCTTGCAGGTATAGCGGCCGTGGAGAATAAGCCAATGGTGGGCGTTGCGCCGAAAGTGAGGCGGTACAAGCCGTGCCAAGCGGTCTTCGACCTCCCGGACCGTACGCCCCGGTGCAAGCCCGAGTCGGTTGGCCACCCGAAAGATATGGGTATCGACCGCGATGGTCGGTTCGTCAAAGGCGGTGTTGAGGATGACGTTGGCGGTTTTGCGTCCTACCCCGGGTAGCGCCTCGAGACTCGCCCTGTCCCTCGGCACCTCTCCGCCGTGGTCGCGTACCAATTGCTCGCAAGTCTTCATGATGTGGCGGGCCTTTGTGCGGTAGAGCCCGATGCTGCTGATATAGGCCTTGAGTCGATCTTCCCCCAATGTCAGAAAGCTAGCCGCATCGGGGGCCGCCGCAAACAGGGCCTTGCTTGCCTTATTGACGCTCCGGTCCGTCGCTTGGGCCGAAAGGATAACCGCGATCAGGAGCTGAAAGATCGAGCCGTAGTGAAGCTCGGTCGTGGGGCTCGGGTTGTGCGCCTGAAGCCGCGCAAACAGGACTTCTCGTTGTGCGGGCCCCAGGCGGATCTTGAGCTTTTTAGACGTGACGATAACGTCCGACGTCAGGCGGCGCAGCGCGTGGCGCCTTTTCCCGGTCGCCCTCGAGGGTCTTGATCAGGGCCTCGTGATCGTGCGCGACCTTATGCAAGGCGTCTTCGGGTAGCTTCGGGAAGATCACGTTGGCGATAAAGGCGCCAAGGTCCGCGAGGGCTGTTGCCCATTTGTAGCCGTGAAGATGGAAGTTCGACTCCGCGTGTTGGCCGAAAGGGTAATGGTTGAAGTCGACTGCGCGCGTGACTTTGAGGTCGGGGTCCCGTTCCACAAAGTTTTTCGCGAAGTCATACCACCATTTGTAGTAGCGCTCTTGGAGGTCCAGACTAAATTGATGTTTTTCAAAGAAGGCAAACGCACTAACTCGATTGGCCTTGCCCCCAAAAGGGTAATGTCCTGACATGGAAACTCCTCACAAAACGGTTGGCGCTATTCGCTGGGTGCTATTCTACGGTTTCCGACACCTGCTTGCCAACCACGCTCTCGCCGAATCCGCACCAAGGCCTCCTTGATTTCTTGGCGTTTGCGGGCCGCGCTGGCCCGCGCCGACTCGGGGCGCGTGAGCCCCTTGGTGCGGCGGCGCTTCCGGTGGAACCGCAGGCGCGCCCGGCGGGCCTCGTCTTGCGACCGGTCGGGCCAGGGGCCTTGCGGGGTGTGCGGCGGAATTTCGATGACGAAACAGTCGGTCGGGCAGGGGGCAAGACAGAGTTGGCAGCCGGTGCATTCTGCTTTCAGGACAACGTGCGTATAGCCTACGGCCCCCGCGATGGCGTCGACTGGGCAGGCCGGCAGGCATCGTCCGCAGCCGATGCAAGCGTTTTGGTCGATGGCGACGCGCAGGCGCGGTTCGGGACTCAGCGGCGGCTCCCATGGCCGCGGTTCGCGCCCGAGAAGCGTTGCCAGCGCAAGCCGGGTCGTATCCCCGCCGGGAGGGCAGCGGTTTAGCTCGGTGTGCCCGCGTAACAGCGCCCGCGCGTAAGGTCTACACCCGTCGAAGCCGCAGCGGCCGCACTGGGTTTGGGGTAGGAGCGCCATGATGTCGCGCACGGATGCCCGCGAACGTGTGGGGGTCATGACGTGAGTCTGGCGCGTGAGCGGACGGGATGCAAGCGCCCCTGACCGTGGCGGTGTGGGGTTATTTTGGGGGGCCGGACGGGGACCCAAGGTCTCGGAGCGCCGAGTCGCGAGCTTGGCACTGGGGACATTGGCCGCAGTGTGCCCGATGTCCGAGAAGGCAGCTGTAAGTGAGAGTGTAGTCGACTCCAAGGGCCAGCCCACGGGCTATGACATCGGCTTTACTCAGCTCGCGATAGGGGGTCTCGAGGACGAGCTTTAAGGACGCCAAGCATTCGGTGAGCGGCCGGATAAAGTCCGGCCGACCTTCCGGGTGTTCCCGGTCCCCTCGCTGGAGTCCGAGAAGGACTCGCCGCGCTTGTGTCTGGAGGGCCCAGTTGGCCGCGATACTCACCGCCAAGAGGTTGCGCGCACGAAGTGGGACGTGAGGTCTTATGGCGGCCGACCCGCCGAGATCGAGAGCGAGGCGCTTTAGATTGATGGCGGTAAAGGGCGTATCGGTGCGGGCACACGCGGCCGCTGCGGCGCGCCGCTCCTGCCGGGCTGAGCTTTGTCCGTAGTCGATGAAGAGCGCCCGCAACTCGCCCTGCGCGCGCCCCTCATAGAGTAGCGTGGTACTTTCGACGCCACCACTCAGAAGTACGATGTCCGTCGGCATGACCTGCGGGGTGAGTCGGAGGTTTATTTTAGACATCATGTATTGACCTCCCCGGCCTCAAGCGACGTGGATTAAGCTTACGGTCGGGTAAACCACCATCAACTCAGAGCCACAATTGAGGGGGCAGGTCATGACGAAGTTTAGCAAGTATGTAGGGCTGGATACACACAAAGACACCATCGTGGTGGCCATTGCCGAGGCCGGTCAGAGCAAGCCCCGCTATTACGGGGAGATCGCCAACACCCCGGAGGCGGTGGCCAAACTTCGTGAAGAAGCTAAGCCCCCAGGGGGAAGTCCTGTCGTTCTGCTATGAGGCTGGCCCCTGCGGCTATGGGATCCACCGGCAGCTGACCCATCTGGGCCATGCCTGCGCCGTGGTGGCCCCCTCGCTCATCCCGCGCAAAGCCGGGGATCGCGTCAAGACCGACCGCCGGGATAGCGAGTCGCTCGCCCGGCTGCATCGCGCAGGCGAGCTCACCGCAGTCTGGGTTCCCGGACCCGAGCAAGAGGCGGTGCGGGACCTCACCTGCGCCCGCGAAGATACCAAGGCCCTGGAGCGTCAGGCCAAACAGCGTCTCAGTGCCTTTCTCCTGCGCCATGGCCGTCTCTATGCCTCAGGCAAGACCAAGTGGACAAAAGCCCATACCCAGTGGCTCATGACCCTCACGTTCGAGGCCCCGTCCCAGCAGATCGTCTTCCAGGAATACGTGGACATCGTGGCCCATCTCACCGGTCGGGTGGCGGCCCTGGAACAGGAGATGG
>JAJYGP010000070.1 GCA_021785035.1 Pseudomonadota bacterium | reverse complement strand
TCCGATCTTGACCGCCACGGCACGACAGGCTCCGGTTGGTAACGCGACGGGATGCCCTGCCTTTTTCGTGAGGACACGCTCTTGTCTTACACGGATTATGCGGACATGACCGGCAACAATCTGGTTCACCTGCATGACATACGAACGCATAATACGACCGCTTCGCGTAATAACCGAGGCGTTTTGTGCGGCTTCGGCCGACGATTTGGGGGGCATATTCACGTTACTGATGGCGCAACCCGAAAGAAGTGTTATCAGGCTGAATGCCACACTAAATCTACGAGACATCGTCACACACTCCTTATTCTACCGTTATTATGATGTGTTCTCTTAGCTATCGCTAAACCGTACATGGTACAGACTGCACAACGCGGGTGCTTTTTCGCCCCCCAGTAAACCTCAATAGACTTTAGCGTACTCAAGCGTTTGCTTCCAAGCGTTGCTTATCATGGGCAACACAGCAGGCTGCGTCATGAGGCTGCATGGCGTTTACTATTGACGACCTCCCTCGATACGGCCCCCTCCACAGAGCGAGCCTTCCGTAAAGAACGGGGTCCCCGGATACCGCAAATGCGCTATGTAGGGATAACACGACCCCGAGGCGCCGACCATGACCGATCGCTTTCGCTTGACCGATACCCGCTTGACCGTCCGCATCCTGGAAACCTGTGAAGACCATCTCCAGGCCTTCCAACTCCGCCATGCTATCTACTGCACTACTCTTGCTTGGGTGAAAGGTCGTCCCGATGGACTCGAATGGGACGACTACGAAGAAGGCTCGACGTCGATCGGGGCCTTTACTGAAAACAACACCCTTGTCGGGGTCGTGCGTCTTATACCCTCGGCCTGTCTGTTTATGCTGGAACGCGAGTTCCCAACCCTTGTCGGGCCGGATCATCGTATCAGAAAGCAGGCCGATACCGTCGAAGTCACCCGTCTCGCCACGCGCCGAATGCCACGATCACACAGTCCCTCGCTACCCATCTCCTGTCTTCTTTATAAGGGCATCTATCATTGGTCTTACAAGCATGGCGTTCGTTATCTCTATCTCGTCGTCGAAACGGCTTATCTGCGGACTCTGCGTGCATGGGGCTTTCCCTGCTCCGCGCTGGGCCCGGCTCGGATCCTCGATCGCGGAAAACCCTGTGTCGCGGCACTCTTGGATTGGGAGGCCTTCCGCGCTCAGGCGCTGGCACAGCCCTCGCCGTTTACGATCTGGCTCATGGATAATCGCCAAACACGCCGAGCGCCACCGCCTGCGCTATCGCCTGAACCCGATTACGCACCTTCAACTTACGCATAACATTGTGAAAATGAAAAGTCACAGTGCGCTCGCTGATACCCATAATCCGCGCTGTTTCCCATGTCGTCTTGCCCAAGCTCGCCCAATGCAAGGCTTCGCGTTCCCGAGCCGTCAACGATACGGCGCGCGGCGCGCCCCCCGCAAGCCGCACCAAGATGCCGTGGAGCATCGGCGTCAGGTACTTCAGCATAATGTGGTAGCGGGGCTCGTGGAGAAAATCCTCACCCACAAAAGACAGTACACTGCCCCCGCTTTGTCCGCTACAGGCCATGCCAAGCGTCATGCCGTTTCTTAATCCAAAACGCCCCGAGGTTTCGATAAACTGGCGTTCATCCGAGGACGTGGCATTGCGATAGGTGTGCGACCAAACCTGAGGGGCGTAGTGCGCAAAATGGATGCGTAGAACGGGATCGACAAGGTCATACCGGTGGTCTTGGTACAGGGCAAGCCATTCCGAGGGCCAATCGATGGCGAGAATCGCCTTTACTTCAAGCGCCCCCATTCTGGTATCGAGCCGGACAAGGGCACATAAGACGGCATCAAGAGGGACCAAGGCCTTAAGCGCGCGTAAAACGTCCTGTCCCGCGTCCAGGCTTGCGGCCCTTTCGGCTTGGTAGGCGAGCATCGCGAGCGCTACCATGTCTCGTTTCGCAAGCCGTGCGAGCTCGCCTTGCAGGCCACCTATCTCATCAGACGCAGGCGCTAAGGTCATACATTCAAAGAGTCGTGGGATTGTATCCTTTACAGTACCACCACCTTCGCGCGCGCTCCAATCGGTTAAAACCGAGCCTCTTGGTGCCTCCCAATCAGTCGCTTTTTTAGAAACCCTGAGATGTGGCGGTCGCACGTCGAGTCGCCACAGGCAAGATTCGCCACGCGGCGCGCAATGATCTAGAGCACCACACTGAAACAGGTGCGATCTCACAGAGCCCGATCGAGCTGTCGCCAGCGTTGATAGCCGTAGCCTAAAGCATGAATCGCGTGCCCACGATTTGAACACCCGACTCAAAGGCTTGCGGCCGCGGCGACCAGGGCCCGACGAGCCCTTCACGGGCTTAGCGGTCTGGGCCGCGGATCGGCGCGGCGTGCCCCCCTCCTCACTAGAGCCTCGGCCCTGCTACACTAAGCCAACTTTCAATCTAAGATAACTGTTCTTCCTTCCCTCTACCCTGTGGACACTTATGGATAAAACGACACGACACCTGGCCCGACCGACACGCCGCCCCATCGGACGGAGTCTCACCGCAGCAGCACTTGTCGCGAGCGCAATGGTGATGGGTGCGCCCACGGCCTCGGCCAACATCAAGCAAGAGGCCCGCCATGTCGGCCATAGCGTAGGCCGGGCGACGCACGACGTGGGCAAGAAGTTCAAGCACGCCGGGCTTGCAGTCGGGCATGAAGCGAAAAAGGTGGGTCTGGCGATAGGTCACGCGGCCAAAGCCGGCGGGCTTGCCTTCTGGCACGCCGTGAAGGGCCACTAAAAGAGGTCCCCACCATGTGGGGGTTTAGGACCCCGGTTAGGTCTCGTGAATCGGAGTGTTTGCGTTCCGGCCTGCGATCGGCGAGACGTCAAGGACCAGTTGCCCGTCTACTAAATAAGGGAGCACGACCCGGGTCGACGCGCCTTGGGCTACGGCTTGCAACAACGGCAGGCAGCGCGCCGCCGGGTTTGCGAGACGCAGCGCCTCGAGGTCGGGTGCCGACAGCCCACTTTCCGTAAGATCGCACGGCCGCCACTCCCATTCGACCAGGACGCACGGGGTCAGGGGGCGGTCCCGGGAGACCGCCACAGCCACCGCGAACGGGACCGTGACTGGCCGCACCGGGGCTAATGCCGACGGGGGGGGCAAATCATAGGCCACCAAGAGACAAGGGGGGCCATCCCCAGAAATCATCAGGGCCTCGAGCAAGCCGGCGGCAAAGCTATCGTCGTAAGCGGACAGACTGGTCGTGGCCGCTCGGGACTGGCGAGCGATTCCCCAATAGCCGGCCACCGCATTATGGACCGAGTTATGAAATAAGGTCGGTGATAAGGCGATGGGGGGGCGCGCGAGCGCCCGACAATTCTTATCAAGGATATCGAGGTCGCCGCTTCCGGAACTAAAGACCGTAGCGACCTCGGCCGCCGTCCAACCGGCCGCGTTCAAGGCCTGATAACCGACATCGAGGGCGTAGCGCGCCGACATCGGACAGCGTCGGGCTTCATTCGCGGCAAGCCCCCTCGCCTCGGGCGCCCGGAGCGCGGTCGGCTGGTAGGCACGTTCGCCGCGCAAAATGGCCATTCCCTCGCTGGCGTTCGCAAGACCGGGTCCCAAAAGACCGATGCCGGCAATAAAGGCCTTCATGCGTCGCGCTCCAAGGCCAGACTGCAATTGCTCCCGCCAAACCCAAAGGTGTTGATCAGGACCCGGCGCACCGGACTCAAGCGCCCCTGAAGGACCAGGGCCGATTGCAGCAGCGGGTCACGGGCCAGGGTGTTGGTGGTCCCCGGTATAAAGCCCTCTCTCATGGCCAAGTGAGCGATCGCCACCGCACACGCCCCGGCCGCGCCCAGGGTATGCCCAGTCGCGCCCTTGGTGGAACTGACTGGGGTCGCGTGACAACCGATCTTAGCGATCGCGAGATCCTCGGCGGCATCGTTCGCGAGGGTTCCGGTGCCGTGGAGATGGATATAATCAAGATCGGATGGTCGCCAGCCGGCGTCCGCCAAGGCCGCGGACATCGCCTCGCAAGCCCCTAAGGCCTCGGGGTGGGGGGCCGTCATATGGTAGGCGTCCGCGCTATCGCCGATACCTCTTAGCCACATGCCACCGCCATCACCCAGAACCCCCGGCGCGGCCAAGATCGCAAAGCCTGCGGCCTCACCTATGGCGATACCGTCGCGATCGGCACTAAACGGCCGCGGACTCTTCGCCGCCAAAAGCCCGAGCGACTGAAAGCCATAAAGGGTCGTGTCGCAGAGGCTATCGACGCCACCCACGACCACCGCCCGGCAAATCCCGGTGCGAATCAGTCGCCTGCCGGTGGCAAAGGCCTTGGCGCTGGACGAACACGCAGTCGAGATGACGAACGCTGGTCCCTTCAACCCCAAGTAGCGGCGCGTAAAGTCCGCACAGGCGAAGACATTGTGGGTCTCCCGATACGGAAAGCTCGCGGGCAAAGCGTCGGTCACGGCAAACGCGGGGTCGCGATAAGCGGCTTCGGTCTTCGCGATCCCCGAGGTACTGGTTCCGACGACCACGCCGATCTGTCCCGCTCCGAACGTGCGCACCAATCGTTCGACTGTCTCAGAGAAGCCATCGGTCTCCAGCGCCAAGGCCGCGAGCCTATGATTGCGGCAGTCGTAGCGCGCCAAAATCCGGGGTAAAACCACATCCTCGACCCCGGATACCCGCCCTACTGCACACACAAGGCCGCCCGCGGTGGTATGCGGCTTAAGCCCGGATTCCCCGCGGGCGAGCGTTGCAAAAGTCGCATCCAGCCCACGCCCGAGCGCGCTCACCAGGGTTAAAGGACCGATCTCCGGAGCGGTGCTGCGGTCCATTACACCTCCGACCCAGGGTTCCCGTCAGGACGCGACCAAGCGGCGGTGAACAGCAGCGCGAGAAGCGCGCCCAGGCTTACAGTCAGCCCCACGGATTGGAGCAACGGGACCTGAGCAAAGGCCATGACCCCAAACCCGGTCATAGTGGTCGCCGCACACACCCAGGGAGCAGCGGCACGCCGCCCTTGAATCAGGCCGTTATCACCCAGAAAGAGCGCATAACCCATACCTAAGCCCACGATAAGAAGCAAAGCGACAACGTTCAAAAGCGTCAGTCCATGCCCCATGAGCACCAAAAGCGCACAGGTCACTAGCACCGCCGCCCCCATAGGAAGCAGGAGCCGCAAGGTGCCACTAAGCGATCGTAAACCCCACGCCAGCACGAGCGCCATAAACAATACCGCCCCCATCGAATGCCATAGCAAGGCGTTGCGGTAACGGGCAAGAAGCGCCCCGACCGCGCGTTTGACCTTCACAAAGTGCGTGTCTTTGACCCCGCTATGCACGAGAGCGCGGACAATCACGGCCGGTTGGCGAACCCCAGTCAGGTGCACAAAGGCCACGCTGTGGCCATGGATGGTGGTCAAGAGCGCCGCCATCCGAGCGCGAATGGCGGCCGGCAAGGCCGCGTAAGTCAGAACGGGGCCGACACGCGCCGCGTGCACCGCATTGAGAAACGGCAGGAATGATCGTTGCCGAAACGGAAGACCGTGGCTTGCGGCCCGCAGGCGTGCGGCCAGCTGCGCCCTTGTCGGCAGGGCCTGCTGACGCCTTCGCTGGACGGCGGCGCTGGGGAGATAACGTTCCGCCAGATCAAAACCGGTCAGCGCCCCGGCCTTTCGTAACCGAACCAAAGTCGGCACGAGGGCCGCGCTGCGCGCCAACACCGCCTGCCGATGGGAGCCCACAATCACGAGCAGTGACGACAAGCCGGGCACACCGAACTCGCGGGCCAAGGTCCCCGTTTGGCGCATCAAGGCCGGGGGTGCCGGACTCAAAGCCGAGACATGATTATCCCACACACGCCTTCCTTCGGCCGCTAAAAACAAGACCGCAGCCATACAGGCCACGATAACGACCCAGCCCCCCCGTCGGAGGACCTCGATCGCGGTATGGGCCCGCTGGTCGAACACCGCGAGGCTCGGACCCTGAGTCCACGAAGGCATCATGAGCGGCAATAGAAACCGGGCCGCGAGGGCCGCTGCCACCAGACCAACGCCGGCAAAGACCCCGAGTTGCACTAGCCCGGCAAGATGCGAGACCGTCATGGTTGCAAAGCCTATGACCATAGCTGCCATCGCGAGCATGAGGGCGGGCCCTACTCGCCGCGCGGCCGCCGCGACGTGTTCGCTGGGACCGGTATGCAACAAGACATAGGCTGGGTAGTCCATCGCCACCCCTATGAGCATGGTGCCAAACCCCAGGGTCGTGACTGTCAGGTGAGTGAAAAGCAAAGCCGCAGTCACAGCCGCCGCGAGACCACCGGTCACAAGCGGCACAAGGCTCGCCACAAGCGGCGGCCATGACCGATACACCAACAACAAGATCGCCGCCACCAGCAGGACATCGATGATGGTCAGTACTTGGGCGTTGTGGGCCACGCGATCATTCGCGGCCACCGTGATTGCCCCGGTCCCCCCTAACTCCAGATGCAGAGCGGTGCCGGCCGCCACCTGCGCAAACGCCTGGTGCACCAGGGCCACCGCATGCTTTTGGGCTGCCACGGAAAATCCCGATTGGCGGGTCTCGACCAATAATAAGGCGGCCTTGTGGTGACGCGAGACCCACACGCCGTCTTGCGTGGCCGGACCCGAGTTTCGCAGCCATGGCTTGGCCGAGGCCATAAAAGCCCCGGTCGGATCGGCCAGCATGCGCCCGGCACCGAGACCGGCCGGAGAGGCGAAGACCGCGAGCGCGCGCTCGAGATCGGCATGCAAGGCCGCCACCGACCATGAGGTGCGCGGAGCCAAAAGATACCGATGCCGAAACAAAAACCGGGTGAAGCCGCGGGTCGTCTTGTGGCCGCCGTTGGCGATGAGCGTAAAGCACCGGCTGTGACGACGCAGAACCGGCACGAGCGCGGCGCTGGCCCGCTCGCGGGCGGCGGCCGTGGCGCCGGTAATGGACAGCAACAAAAGCCGAGCGGCCTCGCCCTTATGTAAACCTTGTACCAGGGCTCGCTGCACGATACTTCCGGAACGTGGCAAGAAGGCCGTTAGGCTGCCGCCCAGCCGCGCCTCCCGCATAAGACCAAGGAGCAGGGCGCCCATCATGGCCAACCACACCAAGACCACCACTCGCCCACGTTGAGTGGGCGTCACGGGAGGATATGCATGACCGAGAAATCGCCACGGGGCGCAAGAGTCGTGATCTCCACGAGCTGCCCGCCACGCCCTGTTATCGCGACCGTGGTCACAGCCCTCCGTAGCTCAGCCAGGCGCGGATGCAACACCAGCCGCCACGCCCCGACATCGCCACTCAAGGTCACCGCGAAGTCATGGGTCAAAAGTGCCTGATTGCCGCTCAAAAGACCCTCAAACCCGGACACGATCGCGATCAAACCGGGGTAGCGGCTGACCGCAACGCCCCGCGTGGCGTGGTTCACATATAAACGGTCGCCGACGATCCGGTACACCGCCTTATGCGGCACGCTTTGCTTCATGACCAGGGTATTCGGGGGCGTATAGCGCAGAGCGCCCCGCAGGTGCAGGGGGCGCTTGAGACCGGCGATGTGGTTGGTTTCGGTAAAACGCACCCTATGGCTTGTCGTGTGCTGGAGGGTCTGCAGTAAAGAAGACAGGGTCCATGGGCGCTCGGCGGCGTGCGCCACGGAGCTTATCAGGCCGACCCAGAGGACTCGGGCGACCAATCGAGACATGCCAGAAATCATAAAAGTTGAACCAGTTGTCCGGTGCGATACGGCCATATCCCTGGAAGGCGGCCATGTGTCGCTCTCCCAGGTCCTGCGCCCAGAACGACCGTTCATGTCAGCTGGGAGCGGCCAAACTTAGCCCAGAGCATACTACCGCATAGTGGCGCAAACCATCAACGGACGTTATCGGGAAGGCGGTCAATACGAGGATCCAGGAGTCTCCTCAGGGTCCGCTGCGAACGGCTTTGCTTGCATTCGCGAACCCCCATCGGATGGATGTGCGCCCGAGTACGCGCCCGGTGAGACCGCTGACCGCCCAAAGCCCTGCAACACCCACCCGCGGATCGAGCGCCCCACCAGCCGAAGACTCTCCTCCCACCTCCCAGATACGAGACGCTTCGGGTGCGAGAGGTGAGGCTCACACCACCCACTTCGAACCATGGTGAAAAAGAAAATCGATAAAGCCCGCCCTATAGCTTGTCGTGTGCTGGCGGGTCGGTCGTCAAAAAGGTCGGATCCAGAGACGCACGGGGGCGTGCGCCCGGGGGGTTATCAGGCCGACTTAAAGGACCCGGGCGACTCGCCGAGGCATCCCAAAAATCATAAAAGTTGAACCAGTTGTCCGGCGCGATACGGCAATAGTTCTGGAGAGCGGCCGTATACCGTTCCCCTAGGTCCTGCACCCAGAACGACCGTTCACGTCCGCTGGGGGCGGCAGGACCAAGTTCTTCAAAGACGACCTCATAGTAGCGCGAGCCATCGCCGGCCGCCTTGTACAGCGCGGCAAAAAAGAAGACCGGGGCCTGCAGGGCGGCTGCCAACCGAAAAGGACGCACCGGAAACTCGGCATGCGCTCCGAGAAAAGAGACGCTACGGGTCGTTTCAGCGGCCAACACCCGATCGCCCATCATGCCGACTAAACCCCCTTTGTCTAGCAGCTCCTTAATACGCAAGAGTCCTAAGGGACTACCGAGCGCGACCGCAGCGTCCGGGCGATCAGAGGGGCCGAGTGCGGCGTCCAGATTGCGTGAGATTTCAGTATGCATGATCACCTGCATGCGCAACTCCGGTCGACTCAGGGCCGCGGCCCGCGCCGCCTCGAAACTGCCGATATGGGCCCCCAATAAGACGCAGCCCTGGCCGCGCCTCAAACATTCAGTCACCTGCTCAAAGCCGCGGATCTCACAGCGGGGGGCATCTGGATGCTGAGCCAATAAATACACGCGATCGAGAATCGTCTGAGCAAACACATAGAAATGGCGCACAAGGCGGGCAGACGAGGGCTTCGTACCGGAAAGTCGTTCATAAAAACGCGCGAGACCCCGGCGCGCATCACGGGACACAACATAGAAATAGAGCGTTATCGGCCATAAAAAGATCAGCGCCGGACGCCGCCCCATCCATAAAACAAGGCCCCGCGCCCTCCGCAGGACCCCGGTGCTTACTTGTTCGCGTCTTTCGAACCACGCTCGTGCCATCGTGTTCCCTTAGGGTACGCTTACCCCCACTCAGGCGCGACGCGCCGCAACCGCAGTCGATAAAGACCTTAAGGACGCGAATATCGTCGCGTTCTCGGGGTCGTCGGACCGCAGTTGGATCCCATAGTGCTGCGACATAGCCAAGGCGATCTCTAACATATCAATGGAGTCCAACCCCAAACCCTCTCGAAAAAGAGGCGCCTCTGGATCGATGGCGCTCGGATCAAGCGCCAAATTCAAGCTACTGACCAGGAGCTGGGCGATCTCGTACTCAAATGCAGTTTGCTGTTTCGTCACGGTCAGATGGCCTCGGTTCATAGGGTTACACTAAAAAAGCGGAAGCCTTGCACAGGATCTTCGCACTGACAAGCCGCCTCGGTGGCGAGACTCACGGCTAGGACCGCAGAAAGATCCAGACCACGGCCACTCCCAACAACAGCGTGTTGGAGCTCTTTAGGAGCGGACTGGCGAGAAACGCCGCCCCGCGATAGTTTCGGTAACGCCCAAACACCGTAAAGCTCACATCCCCGCGCCGCGCGGTGATCGCCCCTGTCACACGCAGACCGGCATAGCCCCCGGGGGCCTCATAGGCGGGACGACCAACGGCGGCATAGGCCGGCGAAACGCCAAAAAAATAATTGTTGGCCGTGCGGCTGCGCCATACCGGACCGATACTAAGAGAAAACGGCCAGCGAGCACCATGACGACTCTTTACTTCCCAAAAGCCCGCGGCGCTCGTTCCGGCCCGCGATAACTGTAGCTCCGGTCCCAGGGCGGCCCTAAACCGGGTTTCAGCGCCGACAAAGACCCTAAGATCCAAGGGCCGCCATGGCGACCGATAACGGACATCGGGACCGAGCGAAAATGTCGGCCAAAGCGCCGGCATACCGTGCCGGGCATCGGGCGAACCGGCCGCTACGGGCGGGGAACCGTTAACGCCGAAACCGACGCTGATGCGCGAGTGGGGAGCCAGCTTTTCGTGCAGATGCTCGTGGCGCAAATCCAAGACCTTCGAACGATAATCCCAGGAGGGATACGGGTAGACGAAAAGCCTTTCGCTATCCGATCCGGGGTAAGCCGGCGCCATAAAAAAGGCAAGACCTATGCCCACCCGAAAATGCCCCTCTTGCCCATAAGCCGTCTGCGTCATAAGGATCCCCATAAGAGCAAACAGAAACCCGTGACCCCGCGACCACCAACGACGACTCTCGGCACCCGGCCACCCACCCCGAACACTTGTGGAGGGGCAACTCACGTGCCAGCGTGTCCGTGTAAGCCGCTGGACATGTGCACAAGTGCCTCGATCTCCACTGCGAGTTCCGAACGACAGATGTCGCCGCGCAGATAGAGAACAGGGGCCTCTTGCCACACCCCCGACAACATCACGGTGGACCCGGCACGCAGGTAGACCTTAGTCGCCACCACCTGAGCCTTAGAGCCCCATCCAGTCTGCGCCACCACGGCATCGAGGTTCGCAAGCGTCTCGCGCATCTGGGCGGCCAGATCACCAGGGGCGCGGCTCTCGTGACCGACGATCGCGGCGGTGCCCGATATCCACAAAGACCCCCCATCTGCGCCCTCGACCTTCATGGCTCGCACGAAATCGGGGGGCTGCGGCCCGTAGTGTGTGGGATAATGGTAGGCGGCGACCTGACGGGGGTTTTCTATCGGGATACCCGGACGCTGGCGCGCGAGCGCATAGATTGTAAGGCCCGGCCCCGCACTTCCCACGCAAGTGGCTGCGGGACGCAGCCCTCCGCCGGCCAGATAAGGGGCGAGCGCGCGATGGCGACCGCAATTGAACTGCCGATATCGCTCGAGACCGTTATCGTTCCTATGGATGTCCGGAAAGTGCTGCCAAGTCCGAATTAAGCACGGATAGCCAAGACGATCGATCGTTTCGAGAATCCGGTCGTAGCTGTCCGCTACAAGATCCTGGAATATCCCCTCTTCGGCGGTCGTTATGGCGGCGAAAAGCCACTCGCCGTCATGGGCGTAGCGCACCGGGCCCACCTTTCCATAGGTCGCAGGGCCCGCCATCATAATCTCGCACAGACCAGGGGGATGAGCCGCTAGCGGTAGCGAGAGACAGGGACAAGCACCGCGCCACGCAGGCTTTTCGCCATAACAAACCACAGCCAGAAGATCTGGCCGCCCTTCCAGCTCTTTCAGCCGTGCACTTGGGTGATAGCGAATCTGCATAAATACCCGTGCTTCCTAACCAATCACAAAATGAGTTCCGGGGACTTTTATAAGCCGCAGTCTCCTGAAACTCGCCCCTCATGGTATCCTAGCCCGCCGTATCAGGCACCGCCGTGTGATCCCCGCACGCGGTGTCCAGGCCCTGCTTTAAGGAGTCTATGTCCAAAGTGGATCCACGCCGTGTCTTTCAAACCATGAACCTCGTAGACGGCCTCATCGGCGCGGCGGCGGCGGCCCACCTCATGCCTCTGACCCAAGGCCTTGCCTGGATCGGGCTCACCCAGGTCGCACTCGCTGGCGCCTGCCTTTGCCCACGCTGCCGCTTGGTGGGCCCGGTACTCACGCGCGCTGCGACCGCGCGACCATATATTGCTCTCAGTTTCGATGACGGTCCCGACCCCGCCTTGACGCCGTGGACCCTAAAGACCCTGAAACAGTATGGCGCCAAAGCGAGCTTTTTTTGTATCGGTACAAGAGCCCGCCTTTATCGTCAGGATGTCATGGCGATCGCCCGCGCCGGGCATAGTATCGAAAATCACAGCGACCAGCATAGCTACCGCTTCGCCTTCCTGGGGTCCCGCGCTCTGGCCCGTGAGATTGATGCCGCCCAGCGCACCCTTGAAGACCTATGCGGGCAAGCGCCCCGCTTCTTTCGGGCACCGTTTGGATTTCGCAATCCGTGGCTTGCGCCCTTGCTCGCAGACCGCGGTCTGCACTATACCGCATGGGCGCATCGCGGCTTTGATACGTGGAACCATGACAGCGATCGGGTACAGAGTCGCTTGACGCGCGACCTTAAACCCGGGGACATTCTCCTACTTCACGACGGCCATAGCGGCCGCGACCGTCAAAATCGTCCCATTATCCATACCGTGCTCCCGCAACTCCTTCAGGAACTCCAAAAACGGGGACTCACCGCGGTCGATCTCCCGACACTTTTCGATCTCTCACCCTCAACCGCGGACCCGCGCCTCCGATGACGGGGCGCGCGCCACGATCCCCTGACTCAGCAAATAGTCCTCGTAACCCCCGCCGAACGACACGATCCCTTGGTCCCGGACTTCCAATATCCGGGTCGCAAGCGACGACACGAATTCGCGATCATGGCTCGCAAACACGATCGTCCCGGGGTAATGGACAAGCGCGAGATTCAAGGCCTCGATAGACTCCATATCCAAATGGTTGGTGGGTTCATCGAGCACAAGAATGTTTGGCCGCAACAACATAAGCTTGCCAAAGACCATCCGCGCGCGCTCCCCTCCAGACAAGACGTGCACGGATTTGGCGCTCTCCTCCCGGGAAAAAAGCAGGCGCCCCAAGACCGCGCGGATACTCTGTTCGTCGTGGCCTGGCGGAGCCCACTGGCTCATCCAAGCAAAAAGGCTTTGGTCTTCCGCAAAATCCTCGCCATGGTCTTGCGCGCAGTACCCGATCCGGGCCCCTTCCGCCCACTGGATCTCCCCCGCTTGCGGGGCGAGCTCACCCACCAGCGTGCGTAAAAACGTCGTCTTTCCGGCTCCGTTGGCGCCGATCACGCCGATCCGCTCGCCCGCTGTGACCCGCAGATCAAAACCGGTCCATAAAAGCTGATCGAAGCCTTGACTGAGGCTTCTCGCCTCCACGGCTTGCCGATACAACTTCTTTTCCATCTCGAAACGAATAAATGGACTCACCCGGCTCGAGGGTTTGATTTCATCCAGCTGGATCTTTTCGATCTGACGGGCACGCGAGGTCGCTTGCTTGGCCTTGGAGGCATTGGCCGAGAACCGGCTCACAAAGGCCTGCAAGTCGGCAATCTGGGCCTTCTTTTTGGCGTTGTCCGCGACCCGGCGCTCGCGGACCTCGGTGGCCGCCGTCATGTATTCGTCGTAATTGCCGGGATAGATACGAACCTCGCCGTAATCGAGATCGGCGATATGGGTGCACACCCGATTTAAAAAGTGACGATCGTGCGAAATGATGACCATGGTGCTGCGTCGGCCGTTCAGTAACTCCTCAAGCCATCGTATTGTATGAATATCGAGATGGTTGGTCGGCTCGTCCAGCAACAAGATGTCCGGATCGGAGAATAAGGCCTGGGCCAACAAAACCCGAAGCTTCCAGCCGGGAGCGACCGCGCTCATGGGTCCGGCATGCTGCACCAAGGGTACGCCCAGTCCTGTTAGAAGTTCGCTCGCGCGCGCCTCAGCGGTATACCCGTCCCGTTCGGCAAACTCCCCTTCCAGCTCCCCGACCCGCATGCCGTCTTCCTCACTCATGGCACTCAGGGCGTAGATCCGGTCGCGCTCCGCCTTCACCCGCCAAAGCTCAGTGTCACCCATGATCACAGTGTCGAGCACCGACTGATCTTCATAGGCAAACTGATCCTGGCGCAGCTTGCCAAGGCGCAAGCCGGCATCCACAACCACATGGCCCGATGTCGCCTCGAGGTCGCCGCCGAGAATCTTCATGAAGGTCGATTTGCCGCAACCGTTAGCACCGATAAGCCCATAGCGGTGGCCCGATCCGAACTTAACGGTGACATGCTCGAATAACGGCACGGCGCCAAACTGCATGGTGAGTAGGGTAGTCGAGAGCACAGGAATCCTAAGCTTTGAGAAAGGCGCGCACAAACGCAGGTTCAGTTTTCAGGGGCGTGAGTGTACAGTAAGCGGCCCTACGGGTCACGAGACGATATCAATTCCGGCGCGGTCAGCGCCCGCGGCTCTTCCACCACCGATTCCATAAGGGGGATATCTCCTTCGTCCCCAGCCCTTAATTCCTTGAACTTGCGCGCCTGCGGGAGAACGCGCGCCTCCAGGGTGCCGACTGTCTTATTGTAGGCCTCAACCGCCCCGCGCAGCCTCGCGCCCATCTCGGACCACCCCTTACTGAGAAGGCTCATCCGCTTATAAAGCTCTTTACCTAAGCCCGCTATCTCCTCGGCGTTGCGCGCAATCGTTTCTTGTTGCCAACCAAACGCCACCGCCCGCAAAAGCGCGATCAGGGTGGTCGGGCTCGCCGGTATGACCTTCTGCTCGACTCCGCATTCGATGAGTTCCGGGTCTTCTTTCAAGGCCGCGCTAAAAAACACCTCTCCCGGTACGAACATAACCACGAATTCCGGCGCCTTCGTAAACTGCTCCCAATACGCCTTTTTGCCAAGTTGCCCCAAGTGCGTGCGCACTTGCAAGGCATGGCGCTTCAACGACAGGGCACGGGACGCCTCGTCCTCAGCCTCCATGGCCGTCAGGTAGGCGTCGACGGGAGTTTTTGCGTCCACGACGACATAGCGGCCGCCCGGCAGACGCACAAGCAGGTCCGGGCGCAAAAATCGTCCCTCGTCATCTTCTCGATGCGCTTGTTCCACAAAATCGCAGTGGTCAAGCATGCCCGCCATTTCAACAACGCGACGCAGCTGTAGCTCTCCCCATCGCCCGCGGGCTGCAGGTTGGCGCAAAGCCTTGACGAGGTTCGCGGTCTCCTTATGAAGTAAGGGAAGGTGACTTTCAATCAAGGACTTCACTTGGTCGGTTAAAGACTGATACGCGCTCTCGCGTTTCATTTCCATCTGCGCCATCAGCTTGTCGACCTGACTCAAACGCTCCAGGACCGGCTCGACGAGGTGCGCGACCGCCTTCTCGCGTGCGCCCAAATCGGCCGCCGCCGCCTGCGAAAGATGGGCAAAACGCTCCTGGGCCAAGGTCAAAAAAAGCTCGTTATTGCGTTGCAGAGCCTCTTGCGAGAGTCCCTTGAAGGCATTGCCGATTTGGGTTTGCGCATCCTTAACGGCCGCGAGGCGCTCATCATGAACCTTTTGATCGTAGCGCAGCCGCTCTTCCAGCTTCACCTGTTCCAACAAAAGCGTGTTCAGGCGCCCCTGGCTTACAGACAGCTCAGCTTCGCGCATCGCAAGCAGTTCCCGAATCCGGCCCAGTTCCGCCTCTACGACCGCCAAGCGCCTGAGGGCGACAGCGCGGGTCAGCCACCACACACAAAACCCCGTCGCCACAACCACCACAAAACCGCTTAAAAACCACAATCCGTTCATCCCGGTTCTCCCGGCCCATGAGCATCGGCATTGGCGTCGGTGGCCCCTTCCAACGCCAATGCCTCGTCAACATCGGTCACGCCCAAAGCCTCTTGCGCGGTCCACTCTCTGACAATAGGCTGAAGTTGGGCCAAAACCTCACCCAGCTTGCGGCCGCGGACGGTCAGGCTATACGACACCTGCGGCGGTACGGTCGGGACACAATGACGCATGACGAAACCAGCCGCCGTCAGGCGCCGGAGCCGTTCCGTCAAAAGTCGACTCGAGACCCCTGGGATGGCGCGCTTCAAAACCCCAAACCGAAGGGTCCCGTGCGTCTGTAGGGCCCACAACACGTGGGTCGTCCAAGGCCCGGCGAGGAGCTTGAGGACCGCGTCGACGGGACAGGGGGAGGATGTCTCCATGGTTACTTTAAAATACCTACTTCCCGAAAATAACTGGACAGGTTATACATCCTATTATACGCGTTTCCACCATGGAGGTTGAGATGAGCCGCATATTAGTCCTGTATTACAGCACCTGGGGTCATGTCGAACGTATGGCCGAGGCGATCGCGGAAGGCGCCCGCAGCGTCGCGAACACCACGGTCGATATAAAACGGGTACCGGAGATCATACCGGCTGAGACCCTTACTGCGATGCACGCCAAGACCCAGCAAGCGGCCCCCATCGCCGAACCCGGCGACCTTGAGCATTACGACGCAATCATCTTTGGAACCCCGACTCGGTTTGGAAACATGGCCGGGCCGATGCGGGCGTTCCTGGACCGCACCGGGTCTTTGTGGAGCGCCGGCACATTGATCGGCAAGCTTGGGAGTGTGTTTGTCAGCACCGGGACCCAGCACGGCGGCCAGGAGACCACTATCACCTCCTTCCATACCACCCTTTTGCATCATGGCATGGTGATCGTAGGCGTCCCGTATTCCTGCGCTGGACTCACCAAAATGGATGAAATCAGCGGTGGATCACCCTATGGCGCCACGACCTTGGCCGGTGGCGACGGGTCCCGGACGCCGAGCGTGAACGAACTTGCCATCGCCCGTTTCCAGGGTGAGCATGTCGCACGCCTCGCCAGTCGGCTCGTTCCCACATCATGATACGCATACGCCCCTCCGGCGAACGCGGGCTGGCCGAACACGGGTGGCTGACCAGCCGCCACTCGTTTTCGTTTGCCGATTACTATGATCCCCGCGAGATGGGGTTTAGCGATTTGCGCGTCATCAATGAAGACATCATCGCGGGAGGCGGCGGTTTTCCGGCCCACCCCCATCGCAATATGGAGATCCTGACCTACGTCCTGGAGGGGGCTTTGCGTCACGAAGACAGCATGGGCCATGGGTCGGTCATCAAAGCCGGGGACGTGCAACGCATGACGGCCGGGACCGGAGTGGTCCATAGCGAGATGAACGCCTCTGCGGACACACCCGTCCATTTGTTCCAAATTTGGCTCCTGCCGGATCGCACCGGCTACCCGCCGGAGTATGAGCAGGAAACACCTGAGAAAGCCCTGCGCCAAGGGCAATTTCAGACCTTGGCCTCGGGCCGATTGCAGGAACCGGGGCTCCATTGGCATCAGGACGCGCGACTTTTGACCGCCGAACTGGCGACCGGAGCAGATGCAAGCTACGTCCTGGCCGAGGACCGATGCGCCTACCTCCAGGTCATTGACGGAGAGTTGCTGATCGGCGCGCAGACGCTTGCCACCGGTGACGCCTGTCGCATCGAACACGAGACAGTCGTCCGCCTCGCCGCCCGTAAGGAGACCCGAGTCCTCCTCTTCGACCTCCGTGGGCCTTGACATTCCATACCGATCGGTATGGAATGTGCACAATGAGGATCCAGGGTCTACCGACGCGCGCCCGGCTCTTGCATGCGGCCTTTACCGAGTTCCAGGAACAGGGATATAGGCGCGCCCGCTTGCATCGCATTCTCGCCGGAGCCGGCGTCACCAAAGGGGCCCTCTACCACCATTTCCCCGACAAATGGGCCCTGGCCCTCGCCGTCATCGATCAAACTTTGGCCGCCCACATCGAGACCACCTGGATCGCCCCCTGGAGCGGAGGCCGGGACCCGTTAGGCGACCTAGTGGCCGCGGTCCGCCAACACTTCGCCGCGCCCGGCTGGGACGCAAAAAGTTTGAGTTGTCCCCTCCGGACGCTGTTTGGGGACATGGCGACCCTCGACGCGAGCTTTCCGGAAGCGATTGAACGGGTCCTAGCCCGCCCCCGGAGCGCGCTTATGAGCCGCCTTACGACGGCCCGCGCCGCAGGCATCGTACGCGCCGACCTCGACTGCGAGGCCGCAGCGTTATTCATCCTGTCGGCATGGCGAGGCTGCTGGGGTCTTGCCCGCAACTTGCACTCGGTGAAGGCGGCGCAGTCCTGCGGCGAAGAGCTGTTACGCTACGTAGAGTCGCTGGCTTCCTTGCCGACTCACCTATCTCCTCGAACCATATCCAGCCACCCAACGCCACCCCTGTCCGATGGTCTCTAAGCGTCACGTGGCCTGTTCCCTAAACGGTTTTGGCGACAAGGGACCCTTGCCGCCATGAGGCGCGGGTCAGTGACTCGAATCACGCTGATTCTCAGCACCGTGCTGAGCACGGTGCTTCTCACAGGTTGCGTGCCCGGGCCGCGGATGCCGCTCGCCACCATGCGACGCGCCGTTCCTGCCTTTACAACGGTCCGCGCGGCCTTGACCCACGCCGGGCTCCATCCCGGAAGGTGGCCTGCGACACACTGGTGGCGCCTCTTCCATGACCGCGAACTCACTCAACTTATCCATCAGGGCTTAGCAGCCAGTGGCACCATCAAGGCCGCCTTGGCCCATATCCAAGCGGCGCGCGCGGCCTATCGCCTCGCGGCCAGCGCCAATGGTCTTTCGCTCGCCGCGAACGCCACCGTCCAGCGGGAACGCGCCTCGGCCACAGGCCTTGTGCCCCCGCCGTTTGCCGGACACGTCTTCAATTACGGGACGCTGGGACTCGATGCCCATTACGATCTCGCCTTTTGGGACCGCCAGCACGCGGCTGTCAAGGCCGCCCTGGGCGACATCGCCGCCCGCCAAGCCCAGGCCGCCCTATTGCGGCTCATCGTGAGTACCGAGATCGCGGAGCAGTATTGGAATTTGGCCTTGGCCCAAAGCCGCGTCCGCACGGCCCAGGCGCTCACCCGGGTCCGCGCCCGCATAGTGGGGCTTTTACAGTCCCGCTATCGCGCGGGCCTAGCCAGCGCCATTCAGGTCGAAAACGCGCAGGCCGCGCTGGCCGCGGCCCACATGGGCCTGCACGCCGCCCAAACCGGCCTCCTCCGCACTCGCTTTACCTTAGCCGCGCTTGTAGGGCGCGGGCCGGGGTTCGCCTACCGGCTTTCGGCGCCCGCACCAAGCCGTCTTCCGTCGCTCGATTTTCCGCGCCGCATCAGCATCGATTTGCTGGCCCGGCGCCCGGACATCGAAGTTCGGTACTGGCAAGTCAAGATCGCGGCGGCCGGCCGCGAGGAGGCCCGTGCACGCTACTATCCCGATGTGTCTTTGAATGGCGCCTTGGCCTATCAAAGCGTCACCCTTGGAACCTTGATC
>JAJYGP010000095.1 GCA_021785035.1 Pseudomonadota bacterium | reverse complement strand
TTGGGCCAAAAGCCACGGCATTACGCTCACCTACATCCAGCCCGGCAACCCTCAGCAGAATGCCTACGTGGAGCGCTACAACCGCACCGTGCGGTATGAGTGGTTGAATCAATATCTGTTTGACACCATCGCCGACGTACAAGATTTTGCTACCCGTTGGCTGTGGACCACCCATCACGAACGCCCGAACATGGGCTTGGGGGCATCACCCCGATACAGAAGTTGGCCCTCGTGGCCTGACTCCACTTCTCGCGGCGATTAAATATGGGGGGATTACCCCGCGAGCAGCACCCGGACGTGCAATTCATCACTATTCCTTATGAGAATACTTTGCCTTTCGCTCTACCGTTTCCCGGGGATCACCGTTCGACGGTTTGACGGCTGCAAAGCGCGCTAGCGGGGGGATGATCAGCAGCATCATAAGTAGGCGAATTAGATGAACCCCAAGCACGAATAGAACATTACCGTGAGCGGCTATGCTGATGGCCAGCGCGGCATAAAGCGCGCCGGGGGCCGTCGCGAGGTAACCGTCGAGATTACTGACGCCAACTAGGCGAGCAAGTACGTATCCCAAAATGGCGCAGAGCAGGTTGATGACGACTATAAGGCCAAGTGCGATCGGGATGAGTCTTATCTGCGAGCGTATACGCCGAATGGATAGCTGGAGACCTGCTTGCCAGCCGATCAAGAGATAAGCCATTTCGATAATGGAGACGGGAAGGGTACGGAGCGCGGATGTGTTGCTTATGGTAAGCAGAAGGGAGATGATCAAGGGTCCCAGTAAGTAGGGTGCGGCCATATGAAGGATACGGGCAAGCCACGCACCACTGAGTCCGCAAAAGCCCAGGAATAGAAGTGTATATCCCCAGGCAGACCAGCCTAAAGATGGGGTCGGAGCCGCTGCTGGTGTCTTGACTGAACCGTGAAACGCGAACATGACGATTGCGGGGAGCGTAGCCATGACCAACACCACGCGTAGGTATTGCACTATGGCGACCAGGGGGAGGTCCGCGTCGAGCTCGTGGGCCATGGCGGTTATTCCACTGGCGCCGCCCGAGGTCATGGACAAAAGCCCCGTAGTGCGACTGATCTTTGTAAGGCGACTGAAAATGAGCCCAGACAGAAGGCTTAGGACGAGGGTGCCAAAAGTCACAAGCAGCACGACCAATAAGTGCCCATCGATAGCCGAGAACGCTTTGTCGCTAAAAAGCATGCCGATGGCGACGCCAAGAATAATCTGCGCGATTCGTGGTAAGTGAGGTGAATAGATCAGGCGCCCCCCGAAGTTCACGAGAATCCCGGTGACCATGCCAGCAAATAGCGGCGCCGCCGGTATATGGAGCGCCGCGAAAAGCCAACTCAGCAGGACGCTACCAAGAATGAGCGTAGCCCACAGGCGCACATTGCCGGAGACCATCGCCACTGTTTTGCGCATTGAGTTAAAACTCCTGAAGCCGCTATCCGGGGTAAAGGTCAACGGCAGTCGCGTTTTTGTGCCGCCAAAGACCGGTCTGAGTGAATGCTAGGGCGCTTATGTCAGGCCCCGATGGTAGCAAAAGGGCTCAAGCTCACTTACCTCTCTAAGCTTCGCTCTCTTGCGCCAAGGACGATTGTGATAGCCATTCTCCGCGGGACCCGTGTTGTCCCGTTTGCGTAATAGGTGTGCTTTAAAAGATCCCAATCGCCGTCGTGACGTTCAGTGGGCGATAAGGATGAGTAACGACCGACCGTACTGCGCCGAGCAGAACACTGCGTTTCTTGTTTTGTAACGAATGCTAACAGCGTTTTGTCCCATGTAAGAAGAGATCTTTTTTGTAAACGGGCGCGACCGCGATGGACGATATTTTGGGCGTGACGCCCGGTTTGATAAACTATCGGGGCGCCTCTTGTCAATGTCCTTCGGAGGTTTTGTGACAGATTCTTATTGTTCGGGCTAGCGTTTTTAGGTTGGTGGTGCATGTAATGAATCATCGACAAGGAGGCGGTAAATGAAGATCGGCTTTATCGGCTTAGGACAGATGGGCTCGGGCATGGCCATGCGCCTGCTGACAGCGGGACATACCCTGACTGTTTTTAACCGGTCTCCAGAAAAAATGCAGCCGCTTGTCTCTCGCGGTGCGCGCGTCGCCCAGTCGCCGAGGGATTTTTATGACGCCGAAGCCGTTTTTAGCATGTTAGCGGATGATGCGGCGGTTCAGCATATTGTATTCGCCGATGACGGTCTCCTGAGGCATTTAGCGGTCGGGGCCATCCATATATCCTGTAGTACTATTAGTGTCGCGCTCTCTGCGCGCCTCGCAGCGGCGCATACGGATGCGGGACAACACTATGTCTCGTGCCCGGTGTTTGGGCGTCCGGATGCCGCGGCCGTGGGGAAGTTGTTTCTTGTGGCAGCTGGCCTACCCCAGATCGTCGATCGTCTGCGACCGGTGTTTGAGGTTGTCGGTCAACGCACTTTTGTGGTCGCCGAGCAGGCCGAAAAGGCCAATATCATCAAACTGAGCGGCAACTTTCTGATTGCCGCGGTCATTGAGTCTCTCGGTGAGGCCATGGCCCTTGTGGAAAAGGGGGGCATCGATCGCCATGCCTATTTAGAAGTACTTACATCAAGCCTCTTTAACGTGCCGTTATATAAGAACTACGGTGCCCTTATAGCAGACCGCCATTTCACGCCTGCTGGTTTTGCATCGTCATTGGGACAGAAGGATATCCGGCTTACTTTGACGGTGGCGGAGAGTCTTGATGTGCCCCTTCCTTTTGCGAGTATTTTGCGGGATCGGTTCATCGCCTTGGCGGCACAAGGCGGCGAGATGCAGGATTGGTCGGCGGTCGCGACCCTTGCCGCTCAAGACGCCGGTTTGATGCCCAAGCCATAATCGTACCGGCGGGAAAGTCGGTACCCGCCGCGCAACGTTTAACGGGGGCCGTGGCGTGAGTGTGGTGGGGTCTTTCAGTAAAGGATGTGACAGGGCCGCTGAAGGCCGCCATGCGCGCGGGTCCGTCCTGGCCTTGCTTTCGTTTCATCAACCGGGGCGATTCGCGGAGCCCGTTGGGGGTCATTGGATCTGGCTATTTCGGGCCTTGTGGAGGTGGTCCGCAAAGCCTCAAGACGGGCATCCCGCCGAAGAGGGTCTGTAAGCACTTGCGCAGGCGACCCCTTGTACTTGATGGATCGAGTATACCTTTCAGCGTCTTATCGGCCGAGCTCTTGGTGTGCGCCCTTGACGACCGGGCATGAGACACTGCCTTGTTACGTTCGGTTTCGTCCAGAGAAATGGGTCATACCCATCAGAGGGTGTGGAACCGCAACCGGGCGGCCTCCTGAGTGCGTGTCGACACCAGATCGAGCTTGCTGTCATCCCGCGAGATCAGGTCGCACCGAGATGCAGGATGACTGTTATGGAAACGTTTTTCGTTGCCTGCGATAGAGGGTAACCCTGGCTGGCCGTCAGCCGATGTCGCGGGCCATCACTTTCGCATGGCCTCCGATCCATTGCATATCGGGAGGGTGCCGTCAGCCATTGGCGTCGCACCTCGCCGACCGCACGTTCCTTTGGATATAAGGCGAGCGCTGTGCAGATATCGCGCCTCGGTTTTCCTGGTGCGCCGCAATGGGACAGGACAGGGTCATGTCTTGAGCAGTGTCGATCCGACTTCTATGCTCTTCGTATGGTGTCGCGATGCGGGATGAAAAAAGCTTGATCGACGCCATAGGTGTGGGATGAAGCGAATAGCCCTCTTTATGGACGGGACGTGGGACAGCAAAGGCAGTAAATACCCGTCGAATATCGAAAGGTTGTACGACGCAGTGCCGCGGGTCGCGGGGGATGGCGTCCGACAGTTGGCGCAGTACCAGAAAGGTATCGGCGCGAGTGCATGGAGCGCTTGGCGAATATTTGCGGGCGCCACAGGCGCTGGTCTTGATGCCCATGTCCAGGAACTTTATTCTTATCTTGTCCAAAACTACGTCCCCGGCGACGAGATCTACCTGTTTGGGTTTAGTCGGGGGGCCTATACGGCGCGCTGTCTTGCGGGGCTGATCCGTAATTGCGGTATTCTGACCTCGGAATTTAGCGCGGCCTTCTTCAGGGAAGAGGCCTATGCGCTGTACCTGC
>JAJYGP010000045.1 GCA_021785035.1 Pseudomonadota bacterium | reverse complement strand
CGCGGCCAGGTTTACGGAGCCGAGGTTACAGACCGCGATTTCGCTGTCCGATGTGTTGAGTGTGATCTCGGTGTTCTTTGTGATAAGACCATTTACGGTCCACGCGTGGGTGTCCGATTCCACCGTAAGGCAGTAGGCGTCCTCGCGTGGTAGATTGGTCAGCCCAATAAAGGTGGCGTACCGGCGCTGCTTTTCGGTAAACAAGGGACTGTCGGCGTGGTGTGCCGCGTAATCGTTCTCGTCGATGCGCAAAAGCCTTGTCGCCAAGGTGTGACCTTCTTGGCTGCTGATGACGAGGCGGTATACGGGGTGACGCCAGTAGCTCTTCTCGATCTTTTGGATATGCGTCTCGATCCCGAGGTTTGCCCATAGGATCTGCAAATCGGCGATAAACGCCCGATCATAGGAGGCGACGGCCAGGTTCGCAACGACTTTGTCGGCGACCTGATAAATGCCGCGCAGGTAAGCCGTTACCGTGGCTTTATCGCCGCTCCAAACCAGGGCCGGAACAGGAAGATGGACTCGGTCGCGATCATCTTGCGCATCGTGTGCCCACGCCCAGGCTCCGTCCGTCCCGCCCTCGGGTGCAGCCGTGGCCATCCGCGCCTTGCCCACGTAGGCGAAGCGCTCGGCCTCCATCTCCATAACCAGACGATGCCGCCCCAGGGTGCTGCTCGCGGTCATGAGTCCCATGACAAACGCGATCTCGGGGTTGTGGGTGCCGCCAAATAGACCTTCGCATTGTTGTACGAGCAGATGGTCGCCCGGGGTTAGGTGTTGGGCCTCGACCCAGCCTCGGTTTTGCACCCAGACCTTATGGTCGGGCGTTACCTTATGGCTATAGCCTTCCGCGGTCTCGATCCGCACGATCGGGGCATCCGGCCGCGGTAATAACATCTCGGAGGCGTGATAGACGCCATCGAGACCCAGAACCTGGTTCTTGCCCCCTAGGGCGTAGAGTTCCCCGACCGTGAGCAAGCCCCGGTCCGTGACGACCCTTTGGTCGGCGGTCATGCAGCACAGATTCGAGCTGTGAACCACGCCCTTGTGTCGCTGAGGACTACGCAGATTGCACGGGTCCTTGAACGTAAGCCACGGATGGCCGGTCTCAAACAACATCGAGAGCATCTTGCGCCACAGATCCAGGGCGCGGACCTTCTTGAAGAGCTTGAGTTCGCCGCGCTCCACGCGCGCCTCGTGACGCTCGTATGCCGCCCGGAACTCCTCGCCGTAGGCGTCATGGAGATCGGGGACGTCCGACGGTGAGAACAGCGTCCACTCTCCGCCGTTTCGGACCCGCTCCATGAATAGGTCGGGCACCCAGTTCGCGGTGTTCATGTCGTGCGTCCGTCGCCGGTCGTCGCCGGTGTTCTTGCGCAGCTCGAGGAATTCCTCGATATCGAGATGCCAGGTCTCGAGATAGGCACACACCGCGCCCTTGCGCCGGCCGCCCTGGTTCACTGCCACTGCCGTGTCGTTCGCGACCTTCAGGAATGGGATCACGCCCTGCGATTTCCCGTTCGTACCCTTGATGCGGGCCCCGAGCGCGCGGACTCGCGACCAGTCGTTGCCGAGCCCGCCCGCGTACTTCGAGAGCAGGGCGTTGTCTTTGACGGCGCTGTAGATGCCGTCCAGATCGTCCGATACGGTGGTGAGGTAGCAAGACGAGAGCTGTGAGCGCAGGGTGCCGGCATTAAAAAGCGTCGGCGTCGAAGACACGAAATCAAAGGTCGAAAGGACCTCATAAAACTCGATTGCCCGTGTCTCGCGGTCTACTTCGTTCAAGGCAAGCCCCATAGACACGCGCATCCAGAACGCTTGCGGCAATTCGATGCGGCGTTCCTCGCGATGCAAGAAATAGCGGTCGTAGAGGGTTTGTAGGCCGAGGTAGGTAAAGCTTAGGTCGCGGTCGGCCTGGAGAGCGAGTCCCAGTCGTTCGCAGTCAAACTCGGCGAGTCGGGGGTCCAGGAGCTCGGCCGCGATCCCCTCCTGGATGAATTGCCCGAAATAGTCCTTATACTCCACGCGCATCTGGGCGTGGGTAAGCGGACGGCCGAGAACCTCACGGCGCAAGACGTCCAGCAGCAGGCGTGCTGTGACGTAGGAATAGTCGGGCTCCGTCTCCACCAGGGCGCGCGCGCTCAGGATTGCCGACTGCATCACATCGAGTTCGCCTACCCCGTCGAAGAGGTTACGCAGCAGAGCCTGGAATACCGCATCCGCCGATACCTCGCGGAGACCGTCGCAGGCCTCTACGATGACCGCCCGCAACCGTTCGCGATCCAGCGGCGCGGTGCGCCCGTCCGGGGTCCGGACATGGATCGTCTGCTCGTGCGGCGCGCCTTGCTCGATGGTCCGCGCCTGCGCCCGCTGTTCGCGATAAAGCACGTAGCGGCGGGCGGTCTCGTGGTGGCCGTTGCGCATGAGCGCCAGTTCGACCTGGTCTTGGATATCTTCGATATGGACGGTGCCGCCGCCGGGAAGCCGGCGGGTCAGGGCTGCTGTGACCTGCTCAGTTAGACCTGCCACGATCTCCCGCACCCGGGTCGAGGCGGCACCTGAGCTGCCCTCGCTTGCGAGGAAAGCCTTGGTTATGGCGATCGCAATCTTGGCTTGATCAAAATGGGTAGCATGGCCGTTGCGGCGGATGACGCGTAGACCACTTTCCGTGATCGTGCCGCTCGGGGAAGCCTGGGATGACGACTGCGCATTTTCCATTCTGTCAGGTCTCCATGTGAGAAAAGCGAATACGTGGTGAGTCTACTGTAAGCGGCCTTCGCCGGGCAAGCCGTTTTAAACTATATGTTGGGTATTAGAGAGAGCTAATACACAAGAGGTGGCGAATCCACGAAAACGCGCCTACCGGTACAGAGACCCGGATAAAAGGCCGTACCGGCCCTATATACTAGGCTTAGAGGAGTGCTTTGAAGAGAAATTCAGGCGACGCAAAGGCGGCCCGATGTATGCCATCGTTGTAGTAACGGGTGGCGAAGGGGCGCTCGCAACAGGCCTCCTCGCGAAAGGTCGCGAGCGTCGCGTCTTTGCGCGCCAAGGTGGCGCTCCACCAGCCGGATGGGTAGGTGCATTGCGGAAAATGAAGAGTCGCCACATCAAGAAAGTTCGCCTGTCGCAAGGCCTCATGCATGCTCTTAATGAGGTCTGAGTGAAACAGCGGCGACTCGCTTTGCCCAACGACGATACCATCCCGATTCAGGGCTCGGTAGCAATCGGCATAGAAGGCCTGTCCGAAAAGCCCGGCCGCTGGACCGACCGGATCGGTCGAATCGACGATGATGACGTCATAGGATCCCGCCTTGGCGTCCTTTACCCACCGGATGCCGTCTTGAAAGTGCAGGTGGGCCCGCGGGTCATCGTTCGCTGCGCAAAGCTCAGGGAAAAACCGCTCCGACACCCGGGTCACCCGCTCGTCGAGCTCGACTTGGTCCACATGCTCGACGTCGTCGTGCTTCAGGACCTCTCTCAAGGTTCCACAATCCCCGCCGCCGATGATAAGGACTTTGCGTGGATGATGATGCGTAAAGAGCGCGGGATGACTCATCATCTCGTGGTATACGAAATTGTCGCGGTCGGTCACCATGACAAGACCGTCCAGGGTCATAAGCGTCCCAAAGGTCTCGGTCTCGAAAATCTCGATGCGTTGATAGACGGATTGCTCGTCGTGAACTTTTTCTTTGACGCGCAGCGAAATAGCCGACCCTTGGCCGGCCCATTCCTCCGTGTACCAACCGTCTTTTTGCATCACAGGTCCCACAACACGACCGCCGCGAAGGCCGCGCCGATCTTCTCGACCCGGTGGTCGATGGCCATCGATTGTATGACCCGAACCTCCCAGCCGCGCTTGCGCATGCCTTCTTCGGCCATGCGTCGTACCACTGATTCGGCATCCTCGCGATGGCCGTGGGCGTGGTATTCCATGATAAGCCCCGGCTTCGTGGGATCGGTCGGCCATGCCGCCGCCACTGCGGCGCAAATCATAGAACCCGGGATGTCGGACTCCATGGCCGCGTAAGCGACCGGCACCAAGGCGCCGGGCGGCAGCTTGAGCTCCTTGATCGGGACCTCGCGGGTCCCCGGCGGCACGATGGACGACATCTTCACCAAATTGGTGTTGCCGATTCCGGCCGCGAGCAGCGCGCCATCAAAGGCGTTCAAAGGCGTATAGCCCTCGCTTGAGCCCGTCACGAAGGTGTGGGACGTCGGGGTTTTGATGATCATGGTTAAACCTTAGGTTTAGGCGGTCTTGCCCGCAACGAGCTTAATGGTCGGCAGTTTTTCGTCGCCCATCGACATCATGTCGATTTGGCCACGATGCACCTCCATCGTCGATACGTGGCCTGCGCCTAAGGCCTCGCGAAGGTGGTTAAAACCCACCTCGGCTGAAACCGAGTCTCCGCAGGTGAATAAGTCCACCGCGGCATACCCGTATTCGGGCCATGTATGGATAGCCAGATGACTTTCGGCGATGATGA
>JAJYGP010000042.1 GCA_021785035.1 Pseudomonadota bacterium | reverse complement strand
ATATTATCAAGCGCCCACGCCAAGCTCGCGCCGGCCACCAGCCAATCGCCCACGCGCCAGGAGAACGAGGACAGATTGTGGGCACCAAGCCCAAGAGCTGCGGCACCAAAGACCACAAGCAGCATACCCATAAGGCGTAAGGCGCGGGCCGCCAACCGCTTCACGCAGGACAAGGCGCGCCAAAAGGACGGTAAAGACCACTTCGAAATTCAACAACAAGGCAGCAGACACCGAGGAGATCCAGGCCAGACCGCTCGTGAACGGTATAGGGGCCACAATCCCGCCGCTCATAAGTGAGAACACAAACGGGGGTCCGTGGCGGGGAGCGAACTGGATGCGGTCCCCGCGAAGACGGCGCACCACAATGACCCCGGCAAGCCCGATCCCGCAGCCCAAATAAAACATGGCTGCCAGGGCGAGCGGCGGGAGATCCCCTAAAAGCGCCTTGCCAAGCGGAACGGTCGCGCCGAATAACACCGCCGCGACCAGCGCCCAGCCCACGCCCATGGACTTAGATCCGGGTAGAGCGCGCGGCCGGCTTAGCGGCGGCCCGCTCTTGGCGGGGAAGACCCTGGGTGAGCCCATGATGCAGCGCATAGCGCTCAGCATGATTCAAGAACACCATCAAAGCGAGCCCTAAGACCGTAAAGACGACCGTGGCCTTGATGCGATCGATACCATGCACATAGACGCTCGCGATAATCAGGAGAGCAAACCACCACACGAAACCAACCAAGGCGAGGTGCGGAACGAAACCCATGACGGTGGTTACGGGCGAGATCCCATAACTATAAGCGAAGGTGCGATATGAGGTCTCGTACGACTGAGACGACCCCATGAGTCGCCAAAAAACAAAAAATACGGTGGTGAGAACGAACCCGGATAAGGTCAAAGCAAGCGGCGCCAGCGCCAAGGCGTGGCCAGCAAACCCCAAAGCCCCCGCAGGGCCCATGACAAAACCCTCGAAAAGCGACAACAACAGCATGTCAAACAGACCGATGACCAGCAAAAACACAAACGGGGTGCGAAAACCCCCGGTTTTAGGCATGGTCTGAAAAAACGACACGGGTCTTAGGATGACACCCAAAGCCGTATCCCCGATAACCCTGAGTATTGCCGCTATGGTATCTCCCGCCCGCATGCTCCCGACCCCCGTCCGTTCCGGGGCAAGCATACCAGCGCCCGCTCATGGACGGCTAGGGTTATATCGATCAAGGAAACGGGAAAGGATTGCCAGTGGCTGGCGCAGCCGGCGTGCCCTGGGGCGCCGGAGGGACCCCGAAGCTTCCTTGGGCCGAGCCGTTATTATTGCCGCTGACACCGCCCTGGGACGAGGCTGGCGGGGTAGTTGCCCCCGCCCCTCCAGGAACCCCACTAAGCCCATCCAAAAGGCTGAGGTCCGCGCTGACCAATTGCCTATCCTCGGCCAGGAGTTGACGTAGCTGCGCGGTCGTGGTCGCCAACTCCAGCTGGGCGACCACCGCGTTTTGCGTTTCCAGGTTTGCCCGTAGCTCCGCGAAGGCTTGCGCGGTGGCGACCTGGGCACCAAGGCCCGCGACTGATGCCGCCCAGCCAATCGGTGCCGCGATCACACTCACGATGAGCGCCGCTTGCGCGACCGCGAACCAAGATGGCACAGAAAACCCCAGCCTAGCTGCCAGTACCCGAACCGCTCCCGGAGCCACCCGTACCGCCACCCCCACCACCCGAGCCACTTGTGCCGCCACCCCCACCACCCGTGCCACCGCCAGAGCTGCCGCCTGCGGTACCGGACGAAGAACTGGTGGTACCGGAGCCCGCGCTCGAACCGCTATTTCCGCCCGCCTTGTGGTGGCATGCCGTCAACATAGTCATTAGGAGCAAGGAACTCCCCACCGCTACGAATTGTTTCCTCATGCGCACTCCTTATGGATTAGGTGAAGAAGAGAGGGCAACGATACCAAGATATTTAAGAGGTCGCATAAGACTTATGGCAGACTGCGCATGGCTCAGCCATACAGACTACGCGCTTTGGACAGACCCAGAATCGGGCGCCACACCATAGTCAGACGACGCAAAGGCCCGCACCAGGGCAATCAAAGACGCCGTCACGATACTGCTGTGGATGCCGACCCCAAACACCGCGGGCCCGCCCGTCAAAGGCTCCAATTCTACAACAGCCAAGGCGTTCGTAGCCGAGCCCTCTCCGATAGAACGTTCCTCGTAGTGGCGTAAACGAAACGGGACAGGTAAGGCACGGACCCCGGCATCGAGCGGACCGTTACCGTAACCCTCGTAACAGACAAGCCCCCCGTCTTGTTCAAGGCACAATCTCACCCTATGCCGCGATGAGTCCTGGTCTTGGCTCAATTCATGACTGTGATAGTCGATACCCCTTCGCACAGCGAGATACTCGTCTCGGAAGGCGGCCCATATTTGCTCGGGCGTCATCTCGGTGCCGATGTTATCGGTCGACCGTTTAATGACGCGACTAAAAGCAATAAGCAAGCCGCGGGGAAGCACGATGCCATAGTGAGTTTCGAGCACGTAGGCGATCCCGCCTTTACCAGACTGGCTATTTACGCGAATGATTGCTTCATAGTTTCGTCCGACGCATTGCGGATCGATCGGAAGATACGGCACGTTCCAAAACGTTCCCTCTTTTTGCGCGGCAAGACCTTTTTTTATGGCGTCCTGATGCGATCCGGAAAAGGCCGTATAAACCAGCTCGCCCACATAAGGGTGGCGCGGACTGATCGGCAAGCGCGTGCATTCCGATACCGTGCGCGCCACCTCATCCAAGCACGAGAAATCCAATTGCGGAGAGATACCCTGGCTATAAAGATTCAAGGCAAGCGTCACCAAATCGACGTTCCCGGTCCGTTCGCCGTGACCGAACAAACAGCCCTCCACGCGCTCGGCCCCGGCCATGAGCGCCAACTCCGCCGCCGCGACCGCCGTTCCTCTATCGTTGTGGGGGTGAAGACTAAGAACCACCGCACCGCGTCGCGCAAGATTCCTATGCATCCATTCCACCTGATCGGCAAAGACGTTGGGTGTCGACATCTCTACCGTCGCTGGCAAGTTGATGATCACCTTGTCATCCTTAACCGGATCCCAGGCCTCAACCACGGCATCACATACCTCGCACGCAAAATCCAATTCCGTTCCACTAAAGGCCTCGGGACTATACTGCAAGACCCATTGCGTCTCAGGGTGCGCCTGAGTAAGTGCTTTGACAAAGAGCACGCTTTCTTGCGCCATCGCAAGAACGGCCGCCTTATCCTTACGAAAGACGATATCCCGAAACACCGGGGAAATGGCGTTATAGACGTGAACGATAGCCCGTCTCGCGCCGCAAAGCGCCGCGACCGTGGTCGCGATAAAATCCTCCCGGGCCGGCGTCAAGGCCCCTATCGTCACGTCCGGCGGCACGAGCCGCCCTTCGATAAGTCGGCGCACGAAATCAAAATCCGTTTGCGATGCGGACGGAAAACCCACCTCAATCTCCTTAAAACCGATAGCGCAGAGCAAGGAGAACATATCGCGTTTGCGCTCCACGCCCATAGGCTCGAAAAGCGCCTGGTTGCCATCGCGTAGATCAGTACTGAGCCAAATAGGCGGGACCTTAAGAACTTGTGACGGCCAGCTGCGGTCGGAAAGCTCTACGGCCGGGAACGGCCGATATTTATATTGCGGCTCTTTAAGCATATTCGTGTCTCCGAGATACGACTTCGAAATAACCACGGCCGTGGCTTCGGCCCTCCTGTTGGGCAACCACTGTTCGTGGCCCAACAGGCGCATCGCAGTCGCAACAAACCCCCGGAGCGGATCATCCGCACAGCACACCTCAATGTCTTTGGTACGAGAAACGCAAAAAAACCGCGGAACAGATTACAGCGCGGGAAACCCTGGCAGTCGCCCGTGAGAAGGAAAAACGAATAACGATGATGTGTGACTCATGACACTATGATCACTATAGCGGGCTCAGTTGTCAAGAATGGCTTCTGCGGCCAACCCGTGAATACCTGTCTTCCTGCCCCGATCGCACCCACCGACGGGTCCCTGGATTCCAAAGCCCACAGCAAGCCCAGGCCCCTTCGAAACAAAACCCGCGGAATGCGTGAGTTCCTCGCCCTCCACGGGTCGCAATTTCCACCCCTTAGTCGCCAATACTTCTTCCTTCCAGGCGCTCCATATAGTCCGTCCTCACGCGTTGGACTACTTCCCCTCCGCTAAAAGCCAAGCTTCTCGCTCCCCCTTAGTCCGCATACCACATGGCAACCGCCATGACCCATCCCGCTACAGCAATCTCTACAAGCGCAAACGGCATAAGATCACATCTCCTCATCTAGTCATGAGAACGATTCGAAGAAAACCGGAATCGCCTCGCTCACAAGAGAACCACTCCGTGGTCCCTCGCTGTCCGTTTCTAATCGCCCTGACTCCTACGCCCATTTATACCGTTTAGGTTAAAACCTTTGTGACCATGTATCTCTAAGAACCAGTGTATCCATCTCATGCGAATAAAGTCTATGGTATTTTAGTCCCTATTGCATGACTTTCCTAACGATCTTTCCGATACATTCGTGTGTAATTATTCTCTAATATAATTCTTATATGAACAACGCTTCTTTCTCACAACAATAACAAACGTCTCGATTCGATACTTCTGTGTCTCTATCTAA
>JAJYGP010000056.1 GCA_021785035.1 Pseudomonadota bacterium | reverse complement strand
TGATGTGGTGGTTGATGTCGCCGATACGGGTAGGGGCATTCCCCCGGGGGAGCTCCCGCAGATATTCGAGTGGTTTACCCAGGGTGCCACCGATGCTCAGGGCTCGGCAGGCATGGGCCTTGCGATTGTGCGCGAAATGGTGGAGGCACATGGCGGCCATATCACAGTCGACTCGAAGGTCAACGAAGGGACTCGGTTTCGTATCACCTTGCCGCGTCACCTGACCGATGCGGACCTGCCTTTGCAGCCCGTGGTGCCGCTTCCCACGGGGAACTAAATGCTGTCTGTTCTTATAGTGGATGATGACCGGAAGATTCGCCTGACCCTCGAGATATTTTTGGAAAGAAAGGGCTACCGGGTCCGCGACGTAGCGTCGGTCGCCGCGGCGTTGAACGCCTTGAAGGAATACCGGGCCGACATTGTCCTCTCCGACCTGAAAATGGAGGGTCAGGGAGGTCTCGAATTGTTGGCGGCCATCAAGGCTGAGTACCCCACTTTGCCGGTCATTATCATGACGGCCTACGCGACTGTGGAAAAGGCGGTCGAGGCCATCAAGCTCGGCGCCGCAGATTTCATCGTGAAGCCCTTCGTACCCGCGGAAATCGAGCAAATTCTGGCCCGGAATATCCGTATGCAAGGGCTCGAGGCCGAGAATCGCAGTTTGCGCGAGGCCTTGGGTCAGGGCGAGATAGTGACTCGGTCCGAGGGTTTCAAAAAAGTTTTATCCATGGCGGAACGTTTTGCCCATAGTGAGGCGACCGTACTGATTTTGGGAGAGAGCGGAACGGGTAAAAGCATGCTGGCGCGACGCATCCATGCCACTAGCGAGCGCAAGTCAGGCCCGTTCGTCGAGGTCAATTGCGCGAGCCTTTCTCCCACCCTTTTGGAAAGCGAGCTTTTCGGACACTGCAAGGGGGCCTTTACTGGGGCCATAAAGGATAAGGTGGGGCGTCTGGAGGTGGCTCACGGCGGCACTTTGTTTCTTGATGAAATCAGCGAATTGTCCGCCGAAGGGCAGGCGAAGATTTTACGATTTCTTCAGGATAAGCAGTTCGAGCGCGTGGGCGAATTGGACACCCGAGTGGCGGACGCGAGGATCATTGCGGCAACCAATCGCGATCTGAGGGACTTCGTAAGCGGGGAGGGGTTTCGGGAAGACCTGTATTATCGTTTGAGTGTCGCCGAGGTGACGATGCCTCCCTTGCGTTCTCGTCCAGAAGACGTGCCATTTTTGACCGAGCGTTTTCTGGCGCAGGCGGCGGCCCGCAACGGCCTTTCGTCGATTCCTGTCATCGGAGATGAGGCCAAGGCCTATTTGGCCCGCTACAATTGGCCAGGCAATGTTCGAGAGCTTCAGAACGTTATCGAGCGTTGTGTCATATTAGCGGGCCGCGGGTGCGTGACAGTTGAGCACTTACCCGATCGTCTTTTGACGTACTCCGCGCCCTAGTTTCGCCACTTGCCTAGACGCGAGGCAATCTGCCTCAAGGACCCCGGTTTTGAAAAAACTATTGCTCGTGGCGCTTATGGCCGGCGCCATAGGGAGCTTGGCTTACGGGCGCAACCAAGAAATTATTTATATTGATAATAGCGTTTCGATTGCCTATCAGGTGCTCAATTTCAATTACGTCGAGCCGAGCGACACCTGTGCCCTGGGCATTTGTAGCAACGCGACATCCTCAGGGTATTTCGACCGCGAGCTTGGCAACATTAACGGTGTGCGTTTGAGCGCATCGCAATTGGATATGGGGATTCATTTCTATGGGCGCATCGCCTACCGGCGGGCGCAAGGCTATGTGAAATACCAGGGCTACAGCCAAGCAGGAACGCCCATCCCCAACGGGGTGTCAGGGGCCAACATCGCGGGTTACTCGGTGCGCCTTGGTCCAGTCTTGTCGAGTGGGAGGGTAATGGCGATCCCGTTTGTGCAGTACGGCCACCATGCTTGGAGCCGGGTGGTGGGGGTCGGAACGTCCGCCTCCTATGAGGAAGACTATCAGAATCAGTACTTTGGTTTCGGGGCGCTTTTTCAGGTGGCTATGACCCGGATCTTGGTCGGGAGTCTTTACGCTATGGCTGGCCAGACCTTGAATCCCTCCATCTCGGTCCCGAGTCTCGGTTTTGCGCAGCCGCTTGGGGCAGCGCCGCTCGTGAAGGCCGGGGTCCTCCTCAATCTCCGACTTTCCCGCCTCTTCGGTCTTTACGCTGGGGTCCGTTACGTTCGTTTCTCTTACGGCCAAAGCCCGACCGAGCAGTCGGGTTCCCTCACTGTCATGGAACCCGCGAGCAATACCGTGATGACAAGCTATGAGGGCGGTTTGCGGTTTTTCTTTTAAGGAAGCTAGGGCCCCGGCGTGGAGGCGCAGGGGCGGGTCCGTACTTGAGAGGCGCAAGGATGTTATCCTGACACCCCTATGAAGCTCTTCGATGTGTTTCTCACGTTTCTGGTTGTTGTCGACCCTATCGGGCTCGTTCCGATGTTTGGGGCGATAACGGCCGGAGCCAGCGACGAGTATCGGCGGCGCATGGCGGTCAAGGGGGTGTTTATCGCCGCCTTGGTTCTGTTCTTTTTCGCGGTCATGGGCTTTGCCGTGCTCCGTATACTCGGGATAGGCTTGGGGGCCTTTCGTATCGCGGGAGGTATTTTGCTGCTTTTGCTGGCAATCGACATGGTGTTTGCGCGCCACTCGGGCCTGCGTTCGACGACCAAGCGTGAGGCCGAGGAGGCCCGCAATCGCGATGATATATCGGTGTTCCCGCTCGCGATCCCGCTGATTGCCGGTCCTGGCGCCATGACCACACTTTTATTGATGTTGTCGGCTGCCCATGGCCGTCCCGCCGCGGTCGGAGAGGTGCTGGGTATATTGGCGGCGGTGCTGGTGATTGCGCTTGGGGTATTGCTGCTGTCGGTCAAAATCCTAAGCTTTATGGGGGAGACCGGCGCCAATGTGGTCACGCGTCTGCTTGGCGTCCTGTTGACGGCTTTGGCCGTGCAGTTCATTTTGACGGGCATAGAGATCGGCCTGCTACACGGCTCCTGAAGAGAAGATGGGTCATGAGTCAAGTCCACGAATTCGATGGGAATCGGGAACGACAATTGGTCGTTGTGGCCTACGCCTTGTATGCCGTGGGCCTTTTTGGCCTTCTGTTGCCGAGCGTGTTGGCGCTCATTCTCAATTATCAGCGCCGGGATCGCAGTGGACCCTGCTATGGGAGCCACCACCGTTGGATGATACGGACATTCTGGTGGGGTATTTTTTGGGGGATCCTCGGCCTGCTTTTGTTTTTCGTGCTGGTCGGGTACGTGGTACTCGTGGCCTTGGGTATATGGTGGGTCTATCGAGTGATTCGTGGCGCACTCGCCTTGGCCGACGAGGAGCCCATGCCGGCTGCGTCGCTCCAGATCACCAACGCCGGCTTATAGGCTCTACTGTTCTTAGGAGAGGAGCGCCGTTCATCCATACCTATGCAAGCTACCCATAGGGAGCTTGCTGCTGGATTCCTGCTTCACCGAGGCTGGTTTCGTTCTGGTCTTACGACCAGAGCCAGAGCCTTCCTCTCCACAGGCTGACACGGTGGAACTCACCGCCAAATTTCTCAAGTTAATCGCCGCATTCACATCGCGGTCTTGAACCGAACCGCATTCCGGGCAAGTCCACTCACGCACCGACAGCGGCAAGGTTTCCAGCTTGTGACCGCAGCACGAACACGTCTTGCTGCTCGGATACCAGCGGTCAGCCACGACGATCATCCCGCCGCGCCTTGCCGCCTTGTAGTCCAGTTGCCGCCGGAACTCGAAGAAACCCATATCCGACACGGCACGCGACAAATGCCTGTTCTTGACCATGCCGCGCACGTTCAAATCTTCGATGCCGATGGTGTGAAACCGGCGCGTCAGATCAGTCGTGAGTTGGTGCAGGCTATCACTGCGAACGTTGCCGATCCTGGCGTGCAGCCGAGACAGTTTGACCTTCGTCTTTTTGCGGTTCTCCGAGCCTTTCACCTTGCGCGACAAGCCGCGTGACAGTCGTTGCAAGCGGCACAGCAAAGCCTTGTGCGCCTTCGGGCCTTCTACCTTTTCTCCCGTCGAGAGCGTGGCCAGTGCCGATATGCCCAAGTCCACACCCACCGCGCCTTGGTTTTCGGCATGTGGTGGGGGCAGACTATCCGGGGCATCGACGGTGATGCTGACAAACCAGCGGTCAGCCACGCGGGAAACCGTGGCCGACATGATCTTGCCGTTGAAACGCAACGTCTCACGCATCCGCACCCAGCCAAGATTGGGGATACGGATGCGTGAACCATCGACACTGAACTGATCGTTGGTCAGACTGAATCGGTCGTGCAGACCTTTCTTTCTGAACTTCGGGAATTTGGCGCGACCGGCGAAGGAGTTCTTGAAGGCTGCGCCCAACTGGATGATCGCCATCTGCGGCGCGTTCTTGGTGACTCCCCTCATCCACGGGAACTGCTCGTCCTTGATGCGGTTGAGTTGGCGGCGTAGCGCCATTTGCGAAGGCTTCGGCAGCGACGCATCGGCTTTGCACGCCTCGTACTGGCGTTGCCATTCGGCAAGCGCCCCGTTGTAGGCAAAGCGCGCTGTCCCGGCGGCACGGGCAAAGTAAGTCGCCTGCACGTTGTTCGGGTCGAGTGCGATCTTGTGAGCGATCAGCATGAGGC
>JAJYGP010000031.1 GCA_021785035.1 Pseudomonadota bacterium | reverse complement strand
GGTCACTGCCTCTGAGTGGCTGTTCAGGTACACTAAGACTCTCTTCACCAAGCGGGATAGCGGATGCGCATAGCCCACACCATGCTGCGAGTGGCCAACCTGGACAGGTCGCTCCAATTCTATGAACGCGCGCTTGGCATGCGACTTTTGCGGCGCAAAGACTACCCCGAAGGTCGCTTTACCCTCGCCTTTGTCGGCTATGGACACGAGCGCAAACAGGCGGTCCTGGAGCTCACCCACAACTGGGATGTGGCGGGCTACGAACGGGGAACAGGCTTTGGGCACGTCGCGATCGAGGTCGAGGATGCCCAAACGGCCTGCGCCGCGGTCGCGCGCAATGGCGGTAAGGTAAGCCGTCCACCAGGACCCATGAAACATGGAAAGACGATCATTGCCTTCATCGAGGATCCGGATGGTTACCAGATCGAGTTTGTGCAAAGAGCGGCCACATCGGACGAGGAGCACTCGTGACATCGGCCGCTCTTCCGATCGCCACGCCGGCAAACGCCTATTCCTTTGAGGTGCAAACGGCCGGTGGCGATCGCCTCCCGCTTGCCCGCTACCGCGGGCACGCGATCCTAGTCGTCAATGTCGCGAGCCGCTGTGGCTTTACCGCGCAGTATGCGGGCCTCGAGGCCCTGTATCGCCTCTATAAGGACCGGGGGTTTATGGTACTCGCCTTTCCTTGCCATCAGTTCGGGGGGCAAGAACCGGGGACCAATGCCGACATTCAGGCCTTCTGTGCCCAAAGTTATGGGATCACATTTCCCGTGCTCGCGAAAATTGACGTCAAAGGCAGGGCGGCGGATCCGCTGTTTCGCTGGCTTACGGAGACCGCCCCGGGATGGTTCGGCAGCCGCGAAATCAAATGGAATTTCACCAAATTTCTTGTCGATCGCGAAGGACGTGTCGTAAAACGGTATGCCCCGGGTATCCGGCCGAAGACGCTCGCCAAACCGATTTCCCGGCTTCTCGCGTCCGCCGGGCACTAAGGCACATCGATGGGAAAGCGCAGAGCGCTCTCGATCTGAGTATCCTCCCCCGCCCCGTGGACCATATCGATCGCGCAACTGGTACGGACTATGCATGTCATTTGGGCGCGCCGCTCTGATGGCCTTGGCATGCAAATCCGAAAGCGGCTCCTGAGATAAAGAATCGAGCCTGCTCTCGCCAAACGACGTCATCGGCCACCGAGCCTTGACTATCCGCGACCCGATCCAGGTATCCCGGATCTCTTGCGCCCTTGAGGAGGGCGCGGAAATCGTCAGTCGGACCCCGGTGCGCGCTTATCACAAGTCAATCCATTGCGACGGAGACAGAATGAACAAAGACACCATAGGCGGCCTTGAGGTCTATTTCTTGCAAAAACTTATCCGCGAATTGGATATGACCAAATTTTTTCATATCGCTGCCGAAGGTGTGGCCAAGATCCTGGGCGCCGACGGCGCGGCATTGATCGTTAAAGAAGAACCGGACCTGCTACGCTACTGGTTTTTCCATGGACTGCCGCCCGCCTACAAACACCTCTCCATCTACGCCTTCAACGACCAACTGGGCGTGGCAGGCGAGACCTTGCGGGCCCGCGAAATCACCCTGGTTACAAACTATTCTCAAAGCCCCTACGCCATCCCTGAGTACGTAAAAACCGGACTTCACACCAGCCTTTGTAGCCCGGCCCGTGCCGGCGACAGCGTGATCGCAGTACTCGCCATCGCGTGGTTTTCGCCGCCTAAGCGCCTACCAGACGCAAACGATTACAGGGTCGTTGAGATGGTATCGGATCTCATGGGGGCCGCCCTCCACCGCTTCCATACCGAAAATCGTCTTCGGGATCTCGCCATGCACGACCCGCTTACCGGAAGCGCCAACCGTAATTTATTCTTCAACCGGCTAGAACATGCCATGGCCATGGCCTTGAGGCGCGAGCGCCTCCTCGCGGTCATCGTCTTTGACATCGATAACTTCAAGATGATCAACGACCGTTTCGGGCATCCGATCGGCGATACTCTGCTTATCGAAGTTAGGCAGCGGCTGCAAGACCTCGTTCGTAAGGGCGACACCATCGCTCGTATCGGCGGAGACGAGTTCGCCCTACTCCTCGAAGATGTCTGCTGCTACCGCGAAATAGAAATCGTCATTGAGCGCATACGCCAATCCTTACACATCCGCTGGGGCTCCATTATAAGCCAGGTGGCGGTAAGCGTTAGCCTTGGGGTCACGGTGTTTCCGGTCGACGAAAGCGACGGCGAATCCTTGATCCACAATGCCGATGCAGCGATGTACGAGGCCAAGCGCGGCGGCGGCAATAAGGCACTTTTATTCACCGACACCATGGCTGCCGCCCATACCCGCCAATGCGACCTCACACTTGAGTTCCGCGCCGCGCTTGATCGGGGCGAAATGCAGCTGTACTTTCAGCCCATCGTTGAGATAGCGACCGGGCAAATCGTCTCCGTTGAATCGCTTTTGCGCTGGAACCACCCTACCCGCGGCGTACTGACGCCCATAGCCTTTATGGCGGCGATGGAACACCCTTATAACAGCGTGAAACTGGACCACTGGGTCGTATCGGAGGCCGTGAAGGTTTTGGCTCGTTGGCAGGCCCAAGGGGTTTTTAAAAGGTTGCATATCAATCTTTCGGCATCGTCCCTGGAAAATCATCTGTTTTGCGAAACGCTGCGTCGTGCCTTGCGGGAATCGCGTCAGCCTGTCGACACCCATTACCTTGGTATCGAACTTGTCGAGTGGAATACTATGCAAGACATCGAGGCGGCGCGTCACTTGATAAGCGAGTGCCAGACACTCGGGGTATCTGTTGCGCTCGACGACTTCGGCACCGGCTACGCCTCGCTCCAACATCTACGCTTACTGCCCATAAACAGCATCAAAATCGATCAAAGTTTCGTGGCCGGGATCACCACAGAGCGCGCCGATCGCATCTTGATTCAAAGCATGTTGAGCGCGGCCGACGCCTTCGGGATCGAAGCCGTCGCGGAAGGTATCGAATCGGAAGAACAGAAGGCGCTACTTATCGCCATGGGCTGCGTATACGGCCAGGGCTATCTGTTTTCGCGCCCGATGCCGGAAGACATGTTCTGGGCACAGATCGGGTAACGAAGGTTGAGCCCCGAACGAGGCGCAAGGCACACGTCATAACTCTTCGTCGGTGCGGAGACGCTTAATCTCTCCGCGGCGACGTTTGCCCTCCAGGCGGCGCCGTTTTGAGCTTGCGGTCGGGCGTGTCGGGCGTCGCCGCTTAGGGGGAACGGCCGCCGCGCGGATCAACTCTACCACACGCTCCACAGCATCTCGCCGATTTCCCTCTTGGGTCCGAAAACGTCGGGCCTGAATGATGATCTCTCCCGATCCGCTTACACGCCGTCCGGCCAACGTCAGCAATCGCGCTTGTAGGTCTTTTGGCAAGGATGGCGAATGAACGACATCAAAGCGCAACAAAGCTGCCGTAGCGACCTTATTCACGTTCTGCCCGCCGGGTCCGGAGGCGCGCACGAATGTGAACTCGAATTCGCTGTCGTCTATGACAACACCGGCTGTTATCTGAATGAGGCTCATAGTATCCAAACCGCAAGCGGCCACTCCCGTGCGCAGGACACCAAGGCGGGTCCCCTTTTAGCCACACCATGTCCCGGGGGCTTATTGTAAACCGTCTGCGACCAAAGGGCTCCTCCATCCCGATCCGCCATACACCCAAAACAGGAGCGGGAAAACACGATATCAACAGAGAAGCGACCTGCGGACATCTAGGTCCTGAGTGAGCCGGCTTACGATCTCCCTCGCTTGCCGGATCCCTCGCAACAGCCGCTTTGAAAAGCCCCCTTAGGCGCAGCCCGGATCTTTCGGGGACGCTGCTATCGGAACGAATTCGGTCCCATTCCAGACGGTTGCTAGCCGTGCCAGCCGCTTTCTGTCGTGGGTATCATCCTGCGAACCATACGTCCCAGGTCGCAAGAATCGCATAACAAGATTTCTTGCGCGCGGCATGCGCTTGAGTAGAGGACTTGGCCTTACGATCCAAAGAGACTCCGGTAACGGAGCATAACGGAGCGCCGCAGACCGACGACTTATATAGGCTGCGAGGTTTGGAGGGTCATAGGTGACAAACCGTCGGCGCATGAGCACACACTCACTTACCTCTTCGGCCGCCGGAGGATCGTCGATACACCGGTAGAAGGTCTTTAGAAAGCTTTGGGGCCTTAGCAGTTTGAATATCAAGGTGTTCGAGTTGTGTAATGTCCCCCCAGGACGCGGATCATAATCGTACTGTTCCCGGTATCGGGCGGTATCAAGATCCAAGCCCGCGGTCAGGGCCTGCTCTGTCATCCACGCCAATGTGCAATCCGCCAAGCCATGCTCTGCATAGCCGCCGCTCACATCGCAATGGGCGCCTGGGAACCAAGCCTGGAGGGTGCTTTGACCAAGCAAGGATTGCGCCGGAGTCCGCCACGGGCAGGCGTTAAACACGGCTCGATGCTCATCGATTGCAAGCGCCTGATAGGCATACCGAGTATAGCGACTCAGCGCGGTGTCATGAAAACGCATCAATACACGGTCTATAGGGCCCGGCACGCCAAGAGCCCCCACAGTATCAAAGACACCGATAAAATGAATAATGAAGCTGCTGGGGTCATGAAATTCCGGGTAACAGTATGCCTTACGAAACGCGGTCGCTGTGGGAGAATCTGGCACAAAACTCGCGTGCAGGTACAGCGCAT
>JAJYGP010000102.1 GCA_021785035.1 Pseudomonadota bacterium | reverse complement strand
TCGAGTCTGGCCAATCAAGGGGAGACGCGTCCGCAGTAACTCCGGTCAAAAGCCCCGCCTGTGGGGCGCATGTCGGTTTCCGAAGTCATAGGCTAAATCGGCGCCACGAGTCGCTTCAGCGTCTTTCTCCGTTGCGCCGCTCGCGCGTACGGTATTGTACCAAGTGGCTTCTGTATTTCCTTCATGTCCTTACCGGTCTTCTCGGCTTTGTCGCTACTGAGCCAAAGTCGGGTATTCTAGAAAGAATATTCTCCGTGTGGCCGTAGCGATCCTTAATCGCCACCCTCGAGGGTGAGGTCGCGCCCCTTTGCGCTCAAAGTGCCGATGGCGTCAGGTCATAGGCGGAAGAAAGCTTCCGGCCCCGCTTTTTGAGCTTGCTGGCGGCGTCCAAGCGGGCAAGAAGCGCGTGCGGTCGCACGATAAAAGCACGGCTTGTTTGCAGAACCTTAACAAGCCTCTCAAGGCTTCGTTGTAAGACTATGGGTTGTACCAAGACTGTAGGCGCCAGCGCAACTGGGACGCCCCGTCATGCCTACCGAAAGCCGGCGCACGCTTGCCGCGTTCACTGTACGTACCCCTCTCGTAAAGGCAAAGTCACGACTTGCCCCTGAGACATCAACGAGGCAGGAACATAGCAGTGAGTGGACCCACCCCCTTGGTACCTTCACCGCGGCGACCCCTGTCCGGCGTGACTCGCAAGTATTCGAGTGCTGGGGGTGACAGAACGAGCCTTTTTGGCTCTTGTGGCAAATAGTCTATTCCCCTGTTGTATGGCAAGCGCTTCTGCAGACGCCAGTTGCCTGGCGCCCCATTCTTGGGCATCGATCTTTGCAAAGCGTTGATACCAGATGCCTTCCTGCAATAAAAGATCGGGTAACATCAAAAACGCCCCCGTTGAATCGACAAGATCGCGGGCCACACGCAGAACCTCGGGAAAACGCGGATCGCCCGCCGCTAACAAGGCGGCGCACTGGATCGTCGAGCAAAATGACAGCCCGCTGCGCCATATCGCGTGAATACGTTGAATAGCCGCTTCGAGACCGCATGCATCAGCCTCTGTCCACTGGCCGGACTCGGCGTTTATCCATGCCCGATAGATGCTCGCCACCGCAGCCCACAGCTTCAAAGACCCTTCTGCACAAACCTCCTCGAGGCGTGCTACGGTTTGTGCGCCTCGCACTACGTCTCGCGCGAAAAAGCAAAGTGAACCCCGGATTACAAGCACGTACGCAATATAAGCCGGTATAGCCATTTTTTCCGCTTCTTCCCAAAGCGCGTCGATTTCGGTCTCGCTTTGTTCACTAAACCCCCGGGTCAGATTGCTTATAGTCCTGTAGGCGCGCAGGCTTATCACAACATCCTCCCCGAAAAGTCTACGACTCATCGCATGAAATTCCGGACGACATTGCCGAATAGCATCTTCTAGCAATGCCTCGGAATCGAGCATTTTGCCCTGCCAAATCAAGGAGACCACTTGGCCGAAGCGTCCGGCCACAAGACCAAAGCCCGCGTCTTCGCACTCAGAAGCTGCCGCTGCAAGCGCGTTTGCCGCACGCTCCGCTTCGCGCATATCTCCATAGCCAAAGGCGTCAAGCCACGCGCCCCGAAGGGCCAGGTAGCGTTGTGGGCCTGTGACTTTGTGTTCTTCGCAAAGCGCCAAAAGACGTAGCACGTTCGCACGGACAGGCGCGCTTGCAAAACCGTCCACCCCCCAACTGATTGCCATATAATCGCAGCGTATGGAAAGTTCCTGTTTCCATAAATCTTCCCGCTCTGAGCTTTTGTGCAGGGCATCCAAGGCCAACATAAGGTACTGAAATGCCATCTTGTGGCTTAAGGTGGCGGCGCTACGTCGCGACGCCATCTGCCAATAGTCGCAGGCCTCGCGCACCGCGCCGCCCAAATAAAAATGGTTCGCCACGCGTTCAGGGTGGACGGCGCTCCATTCCTTATCTTGACTTAAAAGAACGGCGGCAGCCCGGTGCCAGATGCGCGCTTGTTCAATAGGTAGCGTGGAAATGACAGCCTCAAAATATAAGGCGTGTGAAAAACGTAGTTTCGCTCCGTCTGTAACCGTCACGACCCCCCCGTCTTGCAAAGCACTTAAGGCCAGGGAAAAATCGCTATCTGAGACGCCATATAACTGCGCCAGATGGCTCATTTGGCACGACTGTCCAAGGATCGCCGCAGCTTGGACAAGCAAAGAGGCGGCTTTACCCAGCCCATAAATCCGCGCGACAAGAGTCTCTTGTAGGGTGGTCGGCAACAAGGTTTTGGCATCCGATGCGTTATGCGCGAGGGCTGCGATGGTCTTCGCGAAAAGCGGCATGCCCGCGCTGCGCTCAGCGATCACCCGGCGCACAAAGATCGTACTTTGAGGCGCGACATCAAAAGCCAATTGTTCGGTGGCCTCACGGGATAATGCCTTCAAGGGGACATCGATTATGGGGGTAGAGGCGGTCACGTGCAGAATATTGCGATCACGAGAGGCGAGAATGACAAGACAAGGGGATCGTTCGATGCGCTTTATGAAGAGCGACAGAATTTCCATGGAGCTTGAGTCGGCCCATTGAATATCGTCGACTACGACGATGCGCGGGGTCTTCGCAAGCCCATCGGCCAAGACATCTAAAATACTTTCATACAAGATTTCTTTGTAGTCACTTGTGAGCGATTCCTCGCCTATCTGTGTTCCGGGCGCTGAAATACCGAGCCACGCGGCCCAAATATTTACGAGCCGTGCGTCCGCAATGCCTCTTTCCCTAAGGCTGATCGTCAGATCCTGGTATCCGAAGGGGAGACGCTTTTGACCCCAGAGGACATCGCGAATCACTTCCTCTATGGGCCCTAACACGCTCATTTGGTGTTCCGGTACGCAGTGAAAATGACGAACGATCGTGTTATGCAAGACATCCTGACAAAACTGTCGTATAAGATGCGTCTTTCCGATCCCCGGTTCGCCATGAATATGAATGACATTGCCATGACCATTTTGGCGTGTACGTTTCCACGCCGCGTGCAAGGATCTCTGTTCCGACTCCCGACCGAAGGTTCGTAAGATCCCGGGGTGTGTCGACGAGGAATGTGGCCTGACAAGGCGAAAGGCCAGGAAGTCGCCAATCGGTTTTTTGAGAGGAAGGTACTTGAATGAGGCCGTGGCACGCTCTCGACTGGTATCGGATATCAGAATGTGTCCGGTGCTGTGTAATGCGAGTTCATGCGCTATACGCGACATGTTGCCTACGATCTGTGGGTAGGGCCCGAGCACAGTGAGCATGGTGCCACAATGAATCCCATAGCCTGCCATGACGTCGTGATCGAGAGCGGCGCGTATGCGCAAAGCCGATTCTGCCGCACGCCTAACGCCGTCTTCCTTGTCATGGAAACGGATCTCCATGGAGCCATTAGGATTTAAGAGGGGCATCCCTTCGAATACGCGAGCCATTCTGAGAATAAGCGGATAGTGGCGTATCACGAGGTCCTCTATGCTCTCGTAAGTGTTTTGTAAGTAACATACAAGGATCGTGACAGTGCCCTGACGAAATTCCTGGGCCGTTTCTTCCTGGGCTTGGGGAAAGGGCATGTGAGACCTGCTGCCCTGAAGGTCTTGGCGAAAAGTTTGAATCGCCTCCCCGGGTTTCCGCCCCTTTTCCTCAACAAGCCGTCGGCTAAAAAGATCGCAGTGCGCAAGTGCTGCATTTTTGAGCCCAGCGTCCGTGAGGACGTGCATCATTGTCAGGTGAGCCGGTTCGCTAAGCGGCGAAAAACCGAGCCACTGTCGGGTGCTGTCTTGGGCCCGTGCCAGTGCGCCTTGCGAACGAAACTCCTCGATGCTGTGGGCGAACAAGTCATCCCCGAGACTTTGTAACCCGCATACTTGTTCGCCGAACCAGGCCGACCAGCGACTACTCGCTTTATCGTCGAGCTCCTCCGGATTGCCTCGCACCAACGCCAGGGCCTGTAGGCGATCTTCTGCCCGTCCGGATGCTGCCAGTTTCCGCCAGACGTGTACGTCCACCCAGACGTTCCTTTTGTCTAGGCCAATCGTATCGTTTTCGATCAGAAGCGCATCGCGACCCTGTCGACCGAGGGCCGCTTTCAGTTGGTGGACGGCCTGACTGAGGCGTAGGCGGGAGCGGTCTAGCGCCATACCTGGCCAAAGTAACGCAGCCAATGTCTCTCGGGATGGGGTCCCGCCCTCTAAGGCGAGATAGATAAGAAGGCGACGCGCAGCGGGGGGCGGTAACGGACGCTTGCGCCCTCCAGTCCGCAATTCGAGCGGACCCAATACGGCAATCTCCGCATAAGTTTTTCGGCGGCTGATTTTGTCGGACACTACGATCTTTTTTGTCTCCTGAATCTGCAGGCGACGATGCCAGCTGTAAGTCGCGCGCGCGATTTGCACCGCTCGCTCAGGATGGCTTAGTCTGCGCTCAGTTGGTTCTGGTCCCACCCGAGACATGAATTGTCACCGCGGCGCGGATTTTTCGATATTCCCGATTCGCCCCTGTTATGCATAGAAAACGGCCTGATATCGATTGCTGAGTGCCGAAGGTGCCCCCGATCTTGTGGGTGATGTCTCCCGAATATCACCACGGATCAAAATATAACATCCTGATTTATAGTTAATAAATACCATAATACTAGGCAATAGCAAAAGGCGTATAGTGCTGTACCACACAAAACGTAAGCTGCTTTAAAAAGGGATACGTGAAATCGGGGTGGTTGTTCACAAGGCATAGGACG
>JAJYGP010000073.1 GCA_021785035.1 Pseudomonadota bacterium | reverse complement strand
CATGTTTTATTTGGGCTGCGGGATCGGGCTTGCCGGGGTCATTGTGGTGCGCCGTCTTCGCGGGCACCGCATCCAGTTCGCTCCCCGCCACGGACTCCCGTTTGTGTTCTCGCTTATGAGCGGCGGGATTGTGGCCCCTATACTGTTCACGAGCGGTCTGGCCCGGACCTCCTCGGTGTCTGCTGCCTTGTTGTTGAATTTCGAAGTGGTCTTTACCGTCCTTTTGGCGCGCCTTGTCCTGCGTGAAGCGGTTGGCGGCCCGCGCCTTATGGGTATGCTGCTTGTGGTCTTTGGTGCCGCAGCTCTTGGGCTTGGTGCCCACAATCTGTCCTCGTTCTCCTGGCGCGTGGGCGATTGGCTGGTGGCCGGCGCGAGCTTGGCGTGGGCGCTTGATAATATTTTGACCGGCCATATCGCGCATTCGGACGCGCTCGTCATCGCGTGCGTGAAGGGCTTGGTGGCCGGGGTTGTCGATTTCGCGATCTTCGTGGGATACGAGGGCGGTCACGGTCTGCCGCTCGGGGCGGCGGGAGCGGGGCTTATCGTGGGCTTTTTAGGTTATGGTTTGAGTCTCCTCTGTTTCATTTTGGCGCTCAGAACCTTGGGGGCGGCGCGCACGAGCAGCTATTTTGCAAGCGCTCCTTTCGTCGGAGCGGGGCTTGCCATCGGTCTCGGTCAGGCGCGGGTCACGCCGGTCTTGGTGTTTGCCTTCCTTTTGGCGGCCTCTGGGATCGTACTTTTGACTGTTGATTTCGAGGGCGACCAGGGCCCTGGGTCTCGCCAGAAGTGGGGGGACTTGTCTTCACTATCCTGACCGCGTGCGGCCGAGGATCCTGGGGCATCGGCCCTCACCGAATGCCGACTCGGACGGGGGACGAGTTCGGGGGAAATACGCTAAGCTAGAGTGACCTAACTGGGAGGACGTTCTCTATGTATATTCATTTGGCATTGGTACCACTGATATCCCTTTTTGCCGGCATCCTGATTCTTGTGGTGCCGCGTCTTTTGAACTATATCGTCGCTATTTACCTTATCGTCATGGGCATCTTGGGGATGGTTCACGGCGGATGAGGCCGGTGGTCGCGCTCGTTTTCGCTGCGAGTGCTCTGGTGGCAGCCCATGCCGCTTCTTTGTCTCTCGGGAAGCGGATCGTTCTTTATGGCCAAGGTCATGTCGAGGCGTGTGCCGATTGTCATGGCCCGCAAGGGCAGGGCCGCCGCCATTTTGCTTATCCGCGCTTGGCCGAGCTCAACCCCTCCTATCTGTTGAGCGCGTTACGGTCTTTTGCCGATGGCGCGCGCTTAAATGGCATCATGACGCCGATTGCCCGCGACCTTTCGCCGCAAGCGATGGGGGCCGTAGTCGACTATTACGCGGAGTTCCGTCCCTCTGTGCGGCCTCTTACGCAACGCGTCAGTCGGTCCCGTATGACACGCGGCTATCGCCTTTATGAGCACGGTGATCTTCAGGACAAGGTCGTTGCCTGTGCCCGGTGTCATGGTCCCCAGGCGCAGGGCGTAGGCGCACGTTTTCCTTGGCTTGCGGGTCAGTCACAAGCCTATATCAAGGAGGAGCTACGCTCGTTTCGGGCGGGCGGCCGGCGCGGCCTGGGCCTTGGGCTTATGCGGGCGGCGGCCCGGCCTTTAAGCAACCGCCAAATCTCCGATCTGGCCTTATACCTGCGCACGATTGGAACCAAGACGCGCCTTCTCCCGTTCCGCCCCAACCCCCCTATCATGCGGCTCTCCGATCAAAACTTTTCTCCGCCCCGTCGGTCGGCAGTCCCCATTACGGTGTTCGGAAAGGCCGTTCTCCGCGGCCGTGCCATTTTTGATCATACGAGGCGTTATGCACCCCGTTACGTCGGGAATGCCCTATCCTGTCGGGATTGTCATATGGGCGAGGGACGCGAGTCGAATGCTGCGCCTTTGTGGGCTGCGGACGCGCTCTACCCGAGGGTCCATGACGGACGGGTGATGACTCTGGCGGGCCGAATACAAGCGGCTTTCGTTCACAGCGAAAGCGGCATGGCGCCTCCGTTAGGGAGTCGTGTCATGGCGGATCTCTTGGCCTATATCCATTGGATGAGCCGGGGGGCGCCTATCGGGGCCCATATCGCCGGACGTGGTTATCCGGCTTTGCCCCGGTCAGCCCAAGCGCCGAATGTCGTCCAAGGCGCCGCCTTGTACGCCCATCGCTGCGAGGTCTGTCATGGTGGGAATGGCCAGGGTATCCGCACCCAGGGCGACGTCGTGTTTCCGCCAGTCTGGGGACGGCTGAGTTTTGGTCGGCGCTCAAGTCTTGGCCATATGCCCACGCTGGCGGCGTTTCTGGCGGCGACGATGCCTTATGGACAGCCCGACAGTTTGCGGTCGGGACAGGCCTACGATCTCGCCGCCTTTTTAGAAGCGAGACCCAGGCCCCAACGCTGACGGCTGGCCCCGGGCCTGGGATGCTGAGATCCGGGCCGTGGCCGCAAGCAACTTTTCCATGGGTCTCATTACGGCGAATTACTACAGTCACAGCTTGGTCGGCATCGTCGCCAAACCTTATGATACCCATGAGTTGGGCGCCGCGCGTAAAGGGAGGGAATCATGGGTCGCGATCTGATTATTGCAGGCTTTGCCTTGGTGACGGTCGGCCTTTTATGGAATGCATGGACTCGTCTGCCTGGTCTGCGCGGCTCCGGGGACTGGGTCTTGCGCGTGGGTGATATCCGCATTCATGTTCTGTGGGCGGCGTCTTTGCTATTGAGTGTTGTCCTGAGTCTTTTCGTGTGGCTGTTTCGCCGATAGTCCTTGCCCCGAACGCCTTTAAGGGGACCTTGTCCCCGCTCGCGGCCGCCCGTGCCATGGCCGCGGGCGTCGAGCGGGCCTGTCCCGGCCGCCCCGTGCTCTTGCGTCCTTTGCCGGACGGTGGGGACGGGACGCTCGATGTGTTGCTTGCGGCCTTGGGCGGCAAGCGCGCGAGCGCTGAGGTCGACGATGCCTGCGGGCAGAGACGAGAAGTCGCCTTTGGCCTGGTCGATCGCCGTGGCAGGCGCACGGCTATTATTGAGAGCGCCCTCGTGGTCGGACTCGCGCAAGGTGCCCGCTGTCCGTTCTCTGAACGGCGCACAGATGGTTTGGGCCAACTCATACGCTGCGCCCTCGATCGCGGGGCCCGCACCATCTACGTCGGGTTGGGGGGGAGCGCGACCTGTGATGCCGGGGTCGGGCTTTTGTCTGCCCTGGGCCTGCGTTTTCAGGGACCGAGGTCCGCGATCCACTCAGGGGCGTTCCGGGTCGCGGGGACAGGAGGGCTTGATCCGAGACTGCGCCAGACGCGACTTATCGTGCTGACCGATGTCCGAAATGTCTTGCTGGGACCCGAAGGTGCTGCCTTGTTTGCCCCGCAAAAGGGCGCCGAGCGCTCCGACATGGAGGCCTTGGAAGGGGTTTTGGGGCGGGCGGCGGATCGGTTGGAGCCCCATTTTGGATGTCGTGTGCGAGAGCTTCCCGGTAGCGGGGCAGCCGGAGGATTGGGTTTTGCGTTTGCGCTGCTCGGTGCTCGTTTGGCCCACGGAGCTCCGGCTATTGCCCGTTTGATGGGTCTTTATCAGGCCATCGCGGCTGCGGGTCTTGTTGTCACCGGGGAGGGCGCCTGCGACGGTCAGACGGCCTATGGCAAAGGACCGCAGGTGGTCGCCGTTAAGGCCCGGGCCTTAGGCAAGCCGGTGATCTTGATTTGTGGGCGCATCGAGCCCTCGTTCGCGCCCCTTGCGCCGCTCTTTTCCCGGTGCACGCCCCTTATGTCAGCCGCATCGAGCGCCGAGGCCCTCGCTTCGACCGTGGCCGCGATCCTGGCGACTAGTGGCTTGTGAGGGGTCGGCGAATCTTTTGAGGGGACGTCCTTCCCTTCGCGTCCTTTCTGACTACACTTCCCTTAAGAGCGGTGCAATCGGCCCCCGATGCGCGGACCGTTTCTTCGATTGATAGCCTCTGTGTCCCGTTTGTGAGGATGTGATGACGCCAGAACAAGCCACGAGCAGCCTACACGGCTTGCTAAAGTTTATGTTGAGCAAAAAAGCCTCGGATCTTTTCTTGTCCGTGGATTTTCCTCCGGCCATCAAGCTGGACGGCAAGATGACGCCGGCCGGACAGCAGCGTCTGACGGCCGTGCACACCCAAGCTTTTGCTCATGCCATCATGAACGAAAAGCAACGCTTGGAGTTCGAGACCGAGAAGGAGTGCAACTTTGCTATTAGCCCGCCAGGCATAGGGCGCTTCCGGGTGAATGTTTTCGTGCAGCAAGGACATACGGGGCTCGTATTGCGTACCATCACGAGCAAGATCCCGACCTTCGATGACCTCAATCTGCCCTCGGTGTTGCGCGAGGTGTGTCTCACAAAGCGGGGCTTAGTGATCCTGGTGGGCGGTACGGGTTCCGGGAAATCGACGTCGCTTGCCGCGATGATCGATTATCGCAACGAGAATTCACACGGGCATATCATCACGATAGAAGACCCGGTGGAATACGTTCATCGTCACAAAAATTGCCTCATCACGCACAGGGAGGTGGGTGCCGACACGCACAACTGGTTCGCGGCGCTCAAAAATACCTTGCGCCAAGCACCGGATGTCATCCTGATCGGCGAGATTCGCGACCGGGACACTATGGAGTACGCGATCGCCTTCGCCGAGACCGGACATCTCTGCATGGCGACTTTGCACGCCAATAGTGCCAACCAAGCGCTCGATCGCATCGTCAATTTTTTCCCCGAGGAGCGACGCAACCAGCTGCTCATGGATTTGTCGCTCAATACGCGCGCGCTCGTCTCGCAACGCCTGATTCCGCGCGCCGACGGCAAGGGCCGGGCGGCGGCTGTGGAGATATTGCTCAATACTCCCTTGGTCTCCGATTTAATCTTTAAGGGCGAGGTGCATTCCTTGAAGGAGGCTATGAGTAAGTCGCGGGAACAGGGTATGCAGACCTTCGATCAGGCTCTTTTCGATCTGTATGAAAGCGGCGTGATTAGTTACGAGGACGCCCTACGTAATGCGGATTCGGTCAACGAGTTGCGCTTGGCCATCAAGTTGCGCGGCAAGGCCTCGGAGGCGCAACGGGCGCCTACCGAGTTCAGCATGGTTGCCGACGATCCGCAGCCGCCCGAGGCGCTTTCAGAGGCGGGTTAGGACGATACGAGATGCTTATCCTGGACTTCGCTGATATGCGAGGTCTCGTCGCCAAATTCGCGATCGAATGTTTCTTTGAAGATGGCCTTATGGACGTCGCCGATGCTCAGGATGCCGGCTAGCTGTCCGTGGTCAGCCACCGGAATGCGTCTGATCTTGTGAGCGAACATCACGGACACGGCGCGCAAGATCGGGTCGTTTGGGCCGACTGTGAACACGCGATGGCTCATCAAGGCCTCGACGTGAAGATTGAGGACGTCCCGATACTCTGACTCGAGCTCCTCGAAATGCGGCGTTTGTGCAAGGCGCATAGCCTCGTCGATCTTCGGGTACATGGCTCTTAAGACGTCCTTTTCCGAGATGACGCCGATTATGGTTCGGTCTTCGTTGATGACCGGCAGACCGCTAATACGATGAAAGCACATCAGGATGGCCACGTCGCGAACCCGCGTGTTTCGCCGCGCGGTTCTGACATTGGTGGTCATGACATCTTTGACAAGCATGGCATCTCTCCGTGCCCGTACCCCGATAAGACCCCGAGGAGTGGGCGGTTGGGTTAGGCTTCGATTTCGGCTAATAGTGACATCATCATACGTTCTGCTTGGCCGAGGTAGTGACCACCCGCAAGGTTCAGGTGGTTTAATACATGGTACAGATTGTAGAGCGTTTTGCGTACCGAATATCCGGCCGCGAGCGGTGCGGCTTCCCGGTAGGCGGCATAAAAAGCCGGCGAAAAACCGCCGAAGAGCTCGGTCATGGCGAGGTCGGTCTCGCGGTCCCCATAATACACGGCCGGGTCAAAGAGAATAGGCCGTCCACCGTAGGCCGCGCAGTTGCCAGCCCACAGATCGCCGTGAAGGAGGCTCGGCGTTGGTGCGTAGTCGCTAAAAAGGCGGGGAATGAGGTCGGCCACGCGGTGCCCGAGTTCCTGGATCCGGCCCCGGTAGCCGTTTTCATCCGCGAGTTGCAGCTGAAACAGCAGGCGCTGGTCGCGAAAGAATGTCGCCCAATCCGAATGGGGCGCATTTTTCTGCGCGGTCGTGCCGATGGTGTTGTCGCGATACCAGCCGAAATACGGCGAGCGCCGTCCATGCAAGGCGGCAAGCGTACGCCCCAGTTCAATGTCCTGAGTCTCGGTGCGGGGCTCGAGTTCCAGGTGGTTGAGGACGAGGTAGGAGATCTCTTCTGTCATACCCCAACACACGGGCTGGGTGACGAGCACGGTGAGGGTGTTGGCGATCTCGTGAAGCCCCAGGGCCTCTGCGCGAAACATCTCCAGATAGCTAGGCTCGTTGTATTTGACGAAATACGATTCTTGATCGTCGCCGAGGATGGTGGTGCTATTGATGCCGGGTGTCTGCAGGTCGCGGGTCGCGCGCACGATAAAGGGCCTTCCCGTGACCTGGGAGATCTGTTGGGCTATGGGTACCCAGTTCGGCATTACGAGCTCCTAACCCCATGGGAGGACCGCATGACCCTATGCTACCGGTCCAGGCTTGATATTCAACCGGGCAGTCTGCATCTCAAAAAAACCATCACGTATCCCTGCTTGCGACGTCTAGCTCTGCCATTATACCAATGTGTCGGATTGAGCGTACCAAATGATGGGGATATGTTATCCAAGTCCCGAAAGTCGCAAACCAGCATGGAAAACGCACGAATTGTGGGGCAAAACGGAGCTCTGGTTGTCTCAACACGTGAGGAGAGGTGTTTCTTCGTCATGCTTACCACATAGCACTCCGGTCTCATTTGGCTCGGCAAGAGCAAGATACCTATATCCGTTCGTCTAGTGCCGGTATGTCAGCGCGGGGGGGAATCTGGTACCGCATGCTGATCGAGCCGCAGGGTGCGGCACAGGGGGCCATGCTTCTGAACTGTAATGGTAAGCCGCGTTCCTGGAAGGATTTGAGTGCCGCGGTTCGCTTCGTATCGCGCACCTTGCAGTATGTACAGACGGTCACAGTCGAGGTCGACGTAACGCGGGACCGGCCGGGTGGAGGGGAGGGGTAGGGACGTGTCGTGCCGCGTTAAACGCTTGGCGCGGTAAAGGTACTGGACCCAAAAGCTTGCCGTCCGTCTGCGTGTTTTCGGTGGGGTGAAGCGCCGTTCGTCGGGTCGAATGGTTTAGGGATGGGCTGGGAGGGAAAGGAAGGGCGACCGAAGGGCCGCCCTTTCGCGTTCTAGAATATTTCTTTTAATGTCTTAAGCGGCTGGATCTTGATGACGTTGCGGGCCGGTTTGGCCTTGAACACCATCTCTTCTTTGGTGAACGGGTTGATGCCTTTACGGGCGCGCGTCGCGGGTTTGCGCACGACCTTGATCTTCATGAGACCGGCGAGGTTGAATGCCCCCGGGCCGCCCTTTATGTCGCGCTTTATTACCGTGGCGAGTTCGTCAAACACCGCACTCACCTCTTTGCGCTTCAGGTTTGTTTTGTCCGCCAAGTGGGACAAAAGCTCCGACTTCGACATTGGTTTTTTTGCCGCTTTTTTACTGGGGGCCTTGTTTTTCGTTGCCATGGTCATCCTATAGGGTTGAGAACAACGAGAATTAACTTAGCATAAAAAACCGTGAGGGAAACAGTTTTGTGCCAATTTCTGCCGAGATAGAGGCGGTTCTCGCTTTCCGCTATACTGGCCCTGTTGCTTTTTTCTCACTCGTCCCCATTTTGGGCACCGGGAATGACGCGTTTTTAAGAGGTTTGCTATGCCAATCTATGAATACGTATGTGAATCCTGTGGCCACGAAGTCGAGGTCATGCAGAAGATGGGCGAGGTCCTGAAAGACTGTCCGGCCTGCAAACAGCCAGCTCTCAAGAAGCGGATTTCAGCAGCCGGCTTTCAGTTGAAGGGATCGGGCTGGTATGCGACGGATTTTCGTGGCAAGGATAAGAAGGCTGAGGATAAGCCGAAGACTGAGGATAAGGGCTCGGAGGGGGGTGGAGCCCCGGTCGCCGCGTGTGCCGCTGGTACGTGCGGCTGCCACTAGATGAGCCGATTTCGGCGCTACCTCACGGCGGGCCTTCTGGTTTGGGTGCCGCTTGGGGTGACGGCGGTGGTGATCCAGGCTCTGGTCGCCTTTACGGACGGCGTCTTGCTGGTTTTGCCGCCAAGCGCTCAGCCCAAACACTGGCTGGGCCACGATATTCCGGGCCTGGGCGTCGTGCTGGTGGCGATCGTGGTTTTGGTGACGGGCATGATCGCCGCCAATCTTGTCGGTCAGCGTCTCGTTGGTTTCGGGGAGTCGGTATTGGGGCGCATTCCTTTGGTGCGGTCCCTCTATTCGGGTGTGAAGCAGCTCTTGGAAACCCTGATGTCGGGGTCCGGCAACTCGTTTCGTAAGGTGGTTCTGGTCCCCTATCCCCATCCTCGGAGCTGGACCTTGGCGTTTCTCACAGGGGAGGGGCTGCCGGAGGCGGTGACGGGGCTCGGCGAGGACTTGGTGAACGTGTTTGTCCCTACGACACCTAATCCAACATCCGGGTTTTTTCTCATGATTCCACGTAAAGATGTCATCGAGCTCACGATCACGGTCGACGAGGGCTTGCGGATGATCTTGTCCATGGGTATGGTCGTGCCCGGTTTGCCGAGGAAGGACGCCCAAACGGCTCCTCATCGGGCCACGGCCTAGAGGAGCTATGCGTACACATTTAACTCGAGAATTGGCCGCGTTGGGGGTAGGCGCGCAGGTTACCGTATGTGGGTGGGCCCAGCGGCGCCGGGATCACGGCGGCATTTTGTTTATCGATCTGCGGGATCGCACTGGGATTATCCAGATCGTTTGCGATCCGGTGCGCGAGGGGACGTTTGCGCGCGCCGAAGAGGTGCGGAGCGAGTACGTGCTTTCCGTCACCGGGGTCGTGCGTCTCCGGCCACCTGGGACCGAGAACGAGGCCTTGCCCACGGGGGCCTTCGAACTGGAGGCGACCGACATCGTGATTCTGAACCACTCGGACATCCTGCCTTTTCAGTTGGATGAGCCGGGTGTGGGTGAGGCGGTCCGCCTCAAGTATCGCTATCTCGATTTGCGTCGCCCGCAGATGCGGGACAACTTTTTATTGCGCCACCGCCTGATTCGGGCCGCGCGGCGTTTTCTCGAAGATCAGGAATTTACCGAGATCGAGACACCGATTTTGACCCGCTCGACCCCCGAGGGCGCGCGCGATTATCTCGTTCCCAGTCGCACCCAAGCCGGCGAGTTCTTCGCCCTCCCTCAGTCGCCGCAGCTTTTTAAACAGATGTTAATGGTGGCGGGATTTGAGCGTTATTACCAAGTTACCCGCTGTTTCCGGGATGAGGATTTGCGTGCGGACCGTCAGCCTGAATTTACGCAGCTGGATATCGAGACCTCATTTTTAGACCAAGAGGCTATTCTGTCACTGGCGGAGACCCTGGTGCAGGCGGTTGTCCGCGCCGCGATCGGGGTCGAACTTCCCTTACCCTTGCCGCGCCTCACGTACGCGGAGGCTATGCGTCGCTTCGGCAGCGATAAGCCGGATTTGCGCAATCCTCTGGAGTTTGTCGATATCTCCGATCTGGTGCGGGACGTGGCCTTTCAGGTGTTCTCGGCGCCGGCTCAGGATCCCAAGGGGCGGGTCGTGGTTCTGCGCGTACCGGGGGGCGCCGATCTTTCGCGTAAGGCCATAGACGATTACACCACTTACGTCGCTGGTTTCGGGGCTAAGGGTCTGGCCTATATCAAGGTGAATGATCCGAGCAGCGAAGGGGGTCTTCAATCGCCTATTCTCAAGTTTCTTACCGGACCTGTGGTGCGGGAGATTGTGGCGCGCAGCGGGGCTGCGGCGGGCGATCTTTTGTTCTTTGGCGCCGATCGGGCCCCAATCGTGAATGACGCCATGGGCGCGCTTCGGGTTCGTCTCGGGATAGACCGCGGTCTTCTGGCCGATGGCTGGCGCTTGACCTGGGTCGTCGATTTCCCGTTGCTTGAATATGATGAAGCCAGTCGGCGGTTTCAGGCGGTCCACCATCCGTTCACCGCGCCCAAGGGCGAAGATTGGGAGCGCCTCGTGACCGATCCGGGCGCGGTTCGCGCCCAGGCTTACGATCTTGTGTTAAATGGCACCGAGGTCGGCGGGGGCTCCATACGTATCCATAGTCGCCCCATGCAAGAGCAGATCTTCGCGCTTCTCGGTATTCAGGAAGCGGAGGCTCGCGAGAAGTTCGGGTTTTTGCTCGACGCCTTGCGTTTTGGGGCACCCCCCCACGGTGGGCTTGCCTTCGGGATTGATCGTCTCACGGCCTTGTTGGCGGGCACTGACTCGATACGCGATGTGATCGCCTTTCCGAAAACCCAAAAGGCCACCTGTCCTTTGACCGAGGCCCCCTCGGTGGTTTCGCCCCATCAATTGGCGGAACTCCATTTGCGGGTCGACGTCCCCAAGGTCTAACCATGGCAGGTCCCCTGTGCCCGCTTTCAAACGTCCGGAATCGGTTCTCGTCTTGATTTTTACGACGCAAGGCGAGGTTTTGCTCTTGCGTCGTAGCGATCATCCGGCCTTCTGGCAATCGGTGACGGGGAGCCTCGAGTGGCATGAGGAGGATCTTTGGGCGGTGGCGAAGCGCGAGTTGGCGGAAGAGACCGGGATCGTAGCCGAACGCGGTTGGCAGGATTGGGAGACGAGCCACCAGTACGAGATTTATCCCGAATGGCGTTATAAGTATGAGCCAGGGACGATGCGTAATACCGAGCATATTTTTTCCTTGGAGCTTAATGCCCGCGTCTCGGTTGTTTTGCATCCCCGTGAGCACGAAGACTATGAATGGGTGGCGTGGCCGGAGGCCGTGTCCCGAGTGACTTCAGCCAGCAACCGCTGGGCCTTGGCGACTCTCGGTCGGGCGCGTGGTTTCCTGTGAAAAAAAGGTGGTTGTGCTGGTACCAGGCCTCTGGTTCGGTCGTCCGGCCTTATGGCTTTTAGCCTACCGTTTGGCCCGCTATGGTTTTCGAGTCCACCTCTATCCGTACCGTAGTCTGCGCCAAGCGCACCCTGAGGCCTGTGAAGACTTGGCGGGCTATCTGGCGGCGTGCGCGGCGCGTTATGTGGTGGGTTATAGTTTAGGGGGAGTACTGGTATTGGCTGTGTGCAGCCGTTATCCGGATGTATACACCCGGGCCGTGACCCTCGGGGCTCCTTTTCGGGGGAGCCGAGTGGTGCGTCGCTTGTGGCGATGTCCAGGCCTCCGGCCCTTATTCGGAGCGGCCGCGCCTGAGCTTTTGCGTGGTCTACGGCGATCAGCCCCGGCACGCCTCGGGGTCGTGACCGGAACCCGGCGGTCGTGGGGGCTCGCGGCGTGGGGTCTTGAAGAAAAGCCTCATGACGGGGTGGTGAGCGCTGCGGAGGCCCGTTTACGGGGGGCGGCTGATACGGTAGCGTTGCCCGTGTCTCATCTCGGACTCGTGACTCGGGCATTGAGTGCGCGGGCGGTCGCGGCCTATTTGATAAGAGGGCGGTGGGGAGACTTATGAGGACAATTTATGGCCGGGCATAGCAAATGGGCCAATATTCGGTTTCGCAAGGGCGTTCAGGACGCCAAGCGCGGCAAGATATTCACGAAGTACATTCGCGAAATCACGATCGCGGCCCGGGTAGGCGGCGGGGACGTCGCTCACAACCCGCGCCTGCGTCTCGTGATCGACAAGGCCCTCGGGCAAAACATGCCAAAGGACAATATCGAGCGGGCGATCAAGCGTGGGACCGGCGAATTGGACGGGGCCCACTACGAGGAGATCCAATATGAGGGTTACGCGCCCGGCGGGGTGGCGGTGCTTGTGGCCTGTACGACCGATAATCGTAATCGGACTGCAGGCGAGGTTCGCCATGCGTTCAGCAAGCATGGCGGTAATCTCGGTAGTGAGGGATCGGTCGCCTATCTTTTCGAGAAACGCGGTATTCTGATCTTTCCCGATGGCGACGAGAATACGCTTTTGGAGGCCGGGCTCGAGGCTGGGGCTGATGATATCGCGACCGTCCCCGGTCAGGGGATAGAAATTGTGACTGCCCCGGAGAAACTGATGAGCGTGCGCGATTCCTTGGAGCAGCGCGGCTTAAGGCCGCAGTCCGCAGAGCTCGTTATCCGTTCGCTCACCGATGTCCCGGTCGAGGGCGAAGAGGCGGAACGGGTGATGAAGTTGTTAGAGGCCCTGGAGGACCTGGATGACGTCCAAACCGTGTACACGAACGCCGCGTTTTTGGAGGAGCCCGCTTAGAGCGGGCCTTTGATGCGGGTCCTCGGCATTGATCCGGGATCACAACGGACCGGGTTCGGCGTGCTAGACGACAAGGGGGGTCAGCCGGTCTATGTGGCCTGCGGGGTGATCGTCGCCCTTTCGGGTAGCATTCCCGAACGTCTTCATCGTATTTTTAGTGGCGTAGACGAGGTGATTGCCACGTATCATCCCGACGTGTGTGCTGTGGAGCGGGTCTTTTTTGCCCATAATGCCGATAGCGCCTTAAAGTTGGGCCAAGCCCGGGGCGTCGCGCTGGTCGCGGCAGCGCGCGCCCATTTGACGGTTCATGAGTACACCGCTTTACAGATCAAGAAGGCCTCAGTGGGAGTCGGTCATGCCGCGAAGGCTCAGGTTCAGCATATGATGCGGGCCTTGTTGGGCTTGTCTGCCCTGCCATCGCCGGATGCGGCCGACGCCCTGGCTTGCGCGCTTTGTCACATGCACCATTGCCAGGGGCAGGAATCGCTCCGGCACGTGGTTTCGTCATGATCGGTTACCTGCGTGGCGCAGTCATTGCAAGCGCGCCCCCCCAACTGCTCCTCGACGTGCGGGGAGTCGGTTATGAGATCGAGCTCCCGCTTTCGACGTTTGCCGAGATGCCGAGCGGCGGCGAACTGGCCCTCTATACCCATCTTGTCGTGCGCGAAGACGCCCATTCGCTTTACGGTTTTCTGACCCCCGAGCGCCGGGCTTGGTTTCGGCTACTCCTTAAGGTGAATGGTATCGGACCGCGGGTGGCTCTAGCCTTACTCTCGAGTCTCAGCGACACCGAGCTGTGGGTGTGCGTGCAGGACGGCGATGTGGGGCGCTTAACGCGCACACCCGGCGTCGGCCGCAAGACCGCGGAACGCCTTTTGATCGAGTTACGCGGCAAGATGCCAGAAGGAGGCTTGGTCGCGCCGAGCCAAAGCGGGGAGGCGATCAGTGCCCTATTGACGCTCGGCTATAATGACCGGGAAGCGAAAACCGCGGTTAGTCGCGCCGAGAAGGAGTTGGGGGCGGCGGCATCCGGGGAGGCCCTTATTCGTGAGGCCCTAAGGGGTATGGTGCGATGATCGAAACCGAACGGTTGGTCGCGCGCGACGGACCCCCCGAGGAACGCGCTCAGGAAGTGAGTCTCCGACCGCAACGCCTCGCCGATTACATAGGTCAGCCCCGGTTGCGCGCAAAACTCGAGATTTTTCTTGCGGCGGCTCAGGGTCGTAAGGAGTCGCTTGACCACGTCTTGCTTTTCGGACCGCCCGGCCTTGGCAAAACCACGCTTGCCCACATCATTGCCGAGGAGATGGGGGCAGCTTTGCGCCAGACCTCGGGGCCAGTCCTGGAGCGCCCGGGTGATTTGGCAGCCCTCTTGACCAATTTAAAGGCGCACGATGTCCTTTTTATTGATGAAATCCACCGCTTGAGCCCGGTTATCGAGGAAATCTTGTATCCGGCCATGGAGGATTTCGAGCTGGATATCTTGATTGGTGAAGGCCCGGCCGCTCGTTCGATCAAATTGAGCTTGCCGCCCTTTACCCTCATTGGGGCAACCACCCGGGCCGGGCTTCTGACCTCGCCTTTGCGTGATCGTTTTGGGATCGTCGAGCGTTTGGAGTTCTATGAAACCGGGGATCTCGCCCAGATCGTGACGCGCTCTGCGGGTCTTCTGAAGATGGTGGTCGAGGACGAGGGGGTGCGCGCTATCGCGTCTTGCGCGCGCGGGACACCGCGCATTGCCAATCGCCTCTTAAAGCGCGCCCGTGACTTTGCCGAGGTACGCAATCAAGGGCGGTTGACTGGGGCCGTGGCGCAGGAGGCCTTGCGTATGCTGGAGGTAGATGATCAAGGCTTCGATGCCTTGGACCGCAAGCTCCTGTGGGCCGTGACCGATACCTTCCAAGGAGGGCCCGTGGGCCTAGATAGCCTTGCGGCGGCAATCGGCGAGGAGCGCGGGACCCTTGAGGATGTCGTCGAACCGTTCTTGATCCAAAAGGGCTACCTCATGCGCACGCCGCGTGGGCGCATGGCCACGCCACGCGCTTATCAGTTGTTCGGCCTTGCGGTGCCCGACGGGTCTTTACATCGACAAGATGGTCTGCTTGGCGATGACTAGGGCCTCGGGCGACGCATTCTCGGTGGCGGTGCGCGTGTATTATGAGGACACCGACGCGGCAGGCGTCGTGTATTATGCAAACTATCTGCGCTTCATGGAGCGTGCTCGTTCCGATTGGTTGCGGGCGCAACTGGCCGGGCCCCATGAACTTGCTGCGAGCGACAAGGTCTTATTTGCGGTCCGTTCGGTGGCGCTCAAATTTCTCATGCCCGCGCGTCTGGACGATTTTTTAACGATTACCGCCGAGCCGACCTCCATCCGGGGGGCGAGCCTGACGTTCTATCAGGCGTGTTGGCGCGGTAAGGAGATAATGTGTTGTGGTGAGATCGACCTCGTGTGTGTTGATGCTCAAACGTTTGCCCCGCGACGCCTTCCTGAGGCGATAGCTCGGGTTTTGGCCAAAACGTCTGATTTGTAAAGGAGAATGCTTTGAGAATTGCCGCTTCACACCAGGGTATCACCCTGTGGTCCATGGTCGCCCATGCGAGCCTCGTTGTTCAGCTTATGATGTTGATTTTGTTTGTCGTATCCGTGATTTCATGGACCATGATCTTTCGTAAGTGGTTCATTCTCAAAAACGCCTATCGCGAAGTGGAGCGTTTCGAGGATCGGTTTTGGCAAGGCGCGAACGTCAACCATCTGTATACCGAGCTTTCGCGCAACGAGGACAAGCTGTCCGGGGACGCAAGCGTTTTTGTTGCCGGATTTCGCGAATATACCCGGCTTGAGAAACAAAAAGGCATCTTGCCTGCGGATATCGTAGAAGGAGTTCAGCGTGCGATGCGCGTGGCACTCAGCCGCGAAATCGACTACCTAGAAACCAATTTGTCGTTTCTAGCCACGGTTGGCTCCACGAGCCCTTATATCGGTCTTTTCGGAACGGTGTGGGGTATTATGACCGCCTTCCAATCCTTCGGGAATATGCAGCAAGCAACCTTGGCGCACGTCGCTCCTGGTATTTCCGAGGCGCTGATCGCGACCGCGATGGGGCTTTTCGCGGCGATTCCCGCGGTCATCGCCTATAACCGCTATGCTGACGATACGGACCGATTGGCGTCGCGCTACGAGATCTTCCTGGACGAGTTTTCTAGTGTCTTGCAGCGACAGGCCTATGTCGCTAGGGCCGGCACATGAAACGGCATCGTCGCGCCCGTCCGCGACTTCTGAGCCAGATCAACGTCGTTCCCTATGTCGATGTGATGCTCGTCTTGCTCGTCATTTTTATGATTACGGCCCCGATCCTAAAGCGCGGCGTCAAGGTGCGCCTACCCCAGGCGTCTGCTCACGCGATCCCTAACCCCCACCGGGCGGTGTTGATCGTCACGGTCGACGCAAGCGGCCGCTATTTTCTCGATGGGCATCTCGTGACCCCCGCACAATTGGGGCGGCGAACGAGTCGACTCCTGCGTTTGCGTCCACATACGCCGGTCTTGATTCGTGGTGATCGGGCCGTGCCTTACCAGGATGTGGTGCGTGCCATGGTGCTGTTACAGCAGGCCGGCGCGCCGAGCGTCGGGCTTATGACCAAGACTCACGGATCTTAGCGTGGCCGGACAGAATCGCGAACCGCTCGGGCGTTTGGGTGCTGGTATGTATGCCCTGCTTGTGCATCTCGTGTTGCTTGGGTTTTTGGTCTTGAGTTTTCGTTGGAGCCGCACCGACATATCGTACGTTCTGCGGTCCAACCCGCATGTTATTCATGCCTTTATGGTGGGTCCCCTACCGAATCCGAGACTGACTGAGCCCTTACCACCGGCTCCGCAGCCGATCCCTCACGTCGCGCCCACACCCGCGCCGACCCCTCACGTCGCGCCCACACCCGCGCCGACCCCTAAGCCCAAGGTCGTTCCCCGGAAGGGCCCGTCGCCTGCCGCCCTCGCCCAAGAGAAGGCGCGAGCACTGCAGTTGGCGCACCGTAAGGCTCTGGAGCAAGCGCAGGCCAAGGCGCAGGCTATGGCCCGGGCCCAAGCTGTGGCGAGGGCCCAAGCTGTGGCCAAGGCGCAGGCTATGGCCCGGGCCCAAGCTGTGGCTAAGGCGCGTGCCGAAGCGGCGTTAAAGAAGGCCGCTGTGGCGCGTGCCCAACTGCGAGCCGCCGAGGCCCGAGCCGCACTGCAGGCGCGTGTGGCTCTTGCCCGTCAGGTCGCGGCCGCCGCGGCCCGCGCGCAAGCCCGAGCGGCGGCTGAGAAAGCGGCTCGCGGGATCGTCGATCGCTATAAGGCGCTGATAAAGGCGCGGGTCAGTGCCGCTTGGGTCGCGGTGCCAGGCGCGAAAGGTCTGCGCTGCGATGTGGCGGTCCATGTGATTGCCGGCGGCCAAGTGGTGAGTGTGCGGGTTGTGCGCAGTAGCGGGAATGCCGCTTTTGACCAGTCGGTTGTATCTGCCATCTATAACGCTGTGCCCTTACCCGTGCCCCGTTCGCCCGCCAAACTTCAGTATTTGAGTCGGTTTAATTTTGTCTTTCGCGCACCAAAAGGATCTCTGCCATGAATCGTTGGGGACGTTGTATTGCGATAGGACTCATGACCTCGTTGCTGGGGCCGTGGGCCCGGGCGGCGGTGAGGATCGATATTAATCATGGCTACGGTCAGAAGTTTCCCGTTGCCATCGTCCCGTTTAAGGGGGAGCAGGCGTGGCCGCCGGCCTTGCGGCCGTCTGTGGTCGTGCGTCGCGATCTCACCGGGAGCGGGTGGTTCGATTGTCTCCCCAGTCGGGATTATCTGGCCAAGCCTCACCATGCCGCTCAAGTACAGTTTAACGACTGGCGGCTTTTAAAGGCGACGGGTCTCTTGATCGGCCATATGCAAAGCCTGAGCGGTGGGCGCGTCAACGTGGTGTTTCGACTCTACGGCGTTGATAAGGGTACGCAAATTCAAGGACTTGAGTATACCGTTTCGCCCCATGCGCTGCGGACCGTGGATCATAAGATAGCCGATGCGGTCTACCGCGCCTTTACCGGCATCCGCGGGGTTTTCGATACCCGCATCGCCTATGTGACGATGTATCCGCGAGGCTTACCCGGGCATTTTCTGTATAAGCTCGAGGTCGCCGACGCCGAGGGCCACGATGTCCACGTTATTTTGCGCTCGCGTGAACCCATCATGTCACCACGTTGGTCTCCCCATGGCCGGCGCCTGGCCTACGTCTCTTTCGAGACCGGGTGGCCGGCGGTCTACGTGCAAAACGTGGCGACCGGAGCGCGTTTTCAGGTGGCAGCGTTCCACGGTTTAAATAGTGCCCCGGCGTTTTCGCCAGACGGGACGCATCTGGCTTTATGTCTGTCAAAGACCGGTTATCCGGAGATTTATGTCTTAAATCTTGCCACGAGGCGGCTACGGCAATTAACTTTCGGGCCCGACATCAATACCGAGCCCTCGTGGTCGCCTGGGGGTGATCATTTGGTGTTTACCTCGAATCGCAGTGGCGGTCCGCAGATCTATGAAATGACCGCCCACGGACACCATAAGCATCGCCTTACTTTCCGTGGTCGTTACAATGCCGATGCCTCGTTTTCTCCGAACGGTAAATGGCTGACGCTGGTAAGTCGGCGTCGGGGCCAGTATCATGCAGCAGTGTTTGAGTTGGCGGACTCGACTCTAGAGGTTTTGACCGATACCAGTCTTGATGAATCACCGACCTTCGCGCCTAACGGACAAGAGATCCTGTATAGCACGGTGGTAGGAGGACATAGAGTATTGGCCTGGGTTTCGTTAAACGGTCAGGGCCATCGTATACTAGGGTTAAGAGGGGGGGACGTTACTGATCCCGCTTGGTCGCCATTTCGTCATCCCTAATTTACAGCAAAGGAAGGAGTGGTGTAATGAAAATGAATCAACGGTTGCTGGTGGTTGTAGCGTTCGCGGCCTTAGCGGGTTGTGCTGGTAAGGAAGTGAAACACAATGGTGCTTCCGCCAACGCTTCGCGGGGCATGAACACCCAGGCGAATGGAGCTGGCCAGGGCAATAATGCCCAGGCCAACGGCATGAAAATGTCGTTAAATAGCTTCTCGCATCTGGTGCATTTCCGTACCAATAGCGCCACGATCAGCGGGGTAAACCGCAAGATCGTCAAGGAAAACGCGGCCTATCTCGTAGCTCATCCGAATGTGCGGGTGCGTCTGGAAGGTAACACCGACGAGCGTGGCACGGCTCAGTACAATTTGGCCCTCGGCCAACGCCGCGCCGATTCGGTCAAGCGCATGCTCGAGGTCTTGGGTGTGGCCGGCAATCAGATCGCGACCATTTCCTTTGGGAAGGCCCGGCCTTTGGCTTTAGGTCATAACCCTCAGGCGTGGGCGATCAATCGCCGCGTGCATTTCAACTACAAGTATTTCGCTAGCAAGTAAGGTTTATGGGGGCGCGGTCCAGCTATCTTATCGGGGCAGCGCTATGTGCGGCGGGGGTCATCGGGATCCCTGCCGCGGCCCATGATCGCGGGCCGCCCATCATTTCTATCTCCACAGATGGTAGCAATCCGACTTCGCGAGCGGGGCTTTTGGCTTTGATGGAGACCCTGAGGGGTATCCGCGAACAGCTTCGCAGTCTTGAAAACCAAGCTGAAATTGAAAACCACGAAATCAGACGCCTGCGCGCTCAGCAGCAGGCGTTTTTTTCCGACTTCGATCGCCAATTGCGCCACTTAAAAGGCGGCGACCAGGGAGCTGCGGGTGGGTCTCAGGCCCCGCAAAGCCCTCCTGACGCGGCATCGGGCGGCGGTACGACCGGGCAGGGCGCGGCTACTAGCGCGAGCTCAGGGATTACGGTGATTCCACCCGACGCGGGCACGCCTAAGCCGCATGCATCACCCCCACCATCGGCTGCGCCGGGGGCTGTTTCCGGGTCGGGACCTACGGGGGTTCAGGGCCAGACCGCCCACGCCGTCTACCAGCGGGCCTTCAATCTTCTACGGGCCGGACGTTATCGTCACGCTGTTACGGCCCTTCAGGCCTTCCTCCGCGATTATCCCCAGAATAAGCGGGCGTCCCAAGCCCAGTACTGGGTGGCCGAAACCGATTATGTCGAGCGTGACTATCCCAAGGCGAGTCGCGCGTTTAAGGCGCTCGTCACGCGTTATCCCGCGAGTAAGAAGGTCCCCAATGCCCTGCTGAAGATGGGCTATATCGCCAAATGGCAGGGACACCCCAACAAGGCCCGATCGACCTGGCAGCAGTTGATTGCCCGGTATCCAAAGAGCATGGCCGCCCAAGTCGCCCGCAACTCCTTAACGAATTTGGGTCCTGGCACTTAAAGGCCCGGTTTGTCCCGATGGCTCGCTTTTCTCTGGAGCAGGGTAGAATAGGGCATGGGACAAGACCTTCGTGTGACCGAAATCTTTTACTCTCTACAAGGCGAGGCCCGGACGGTGGGCTGGCCTACTGTCTTCGTTCGTCTCACGGGTTGCCCTTTGCGGTGTCGGTATTGCGACACCGCTTATGCGTTCCATGGCGGTGAGCGCCGTTCGTTAGACGATATCACAAAGGAAGTTGGCGCTTACTCACCACGCTTTGTGACGGTCACCGGGGGTGAGCCTTTGGCGCAACCGGCGGTCCTTCCGCTGTTGACGAACCTTTGTGATCGTGGCTACGAGGTGTCGCTCGAGACAAGCGGTGCTTTGCCCGTCCAGGAGGTCGATAGACGGGTGAGCGTGGTTCTCGACCTAAAGACACCTGGTTCTGGGGAGGTTACACGCAATCTGTATAGTAACCTTGATCATCTGCGCGCCCATGACCAAGTAAAATTTGTGATCATAAACGCCGAGGATTATGACTGGGCGCGAGGGATAATCGGTCAATACGGGCTTACCGGCAAATGCGATGTGCTGTTTTCCCCGGTCCATGGAGAATTGCCGGCCCACCAGTTGGCCGATTGGATACTTAGGGACCGGATGGCGGTGCGCTTGCAAGTCCAGCTGCATAAGATTTTATGGGGAGATGTCCGTGGGCGCTGACAAGAAGGCCGTTGTTTTGTTGTCGGGGGGCCTGGACTCGGCCACGACGCTCGCGCTCGCCCGCCAAGAGGGCTTTGCCTGCTACGCGCTTTCCTTTGACTACGGTCAGCGTCACCGTAGCGAACTGGTGGCGGCCCAAGCCGTAGCGCGCGCCTTGGGGGCCTTGGAGCATCAAGTCGCGAAGCTGGATATGAGCTTCATCGGGGGATCGGCCTTGACGGATATGGGTCTTGCGGTTCCGCAGGCTCCCACGGCCGGTATTCCGATTACCTATGTGCCGGCCCGCAACACGGTTTTTTTGGCGATGGCCTTGGCTTGGGCCGAGGTACTGGGTGCGCGCGACCTGTTTATCGGGGTAAATGCCGTGGACTACTCAGGCTACCCGGATTGTCGCCCCGCCTTTCTGAAGGCCTTCGAGGGGCTTGCTTGCCTCGCCACGAAAGCCGGCGTAGAAGGGGGCGCCTTTCGCGTCCGTGCACCCCTCCTTCATCTCTCTAAGGCCGATATCATCAAGACTGGCCTGTCTCTCGGGGTCGATTATAGTCAGACGGTCTCCTGTTACGCGCCAGGCGAAAGGGGTCAGGCGTGCGGTGTCTGTGATGCTTGTCGGCTGCGCGCCAAGGGTTTTGCTGAGGCGGGTCTTCCGGATCCCGCCCGGATTTGACAGCGCGTCTCTTCGTCCCAATAATGGGCGGCTTTTGGGGCCGTTAGCTCAGTCGGTAGAGCATCTGACTTTTAATCAGGTGGTCGCTGGTTCGAACCCAGCACGGCCCACCATATAAAACAAGAGGTCATAGGTTAATATCCCCTCACAAAACCGGATTGGCTAGCTGATTGGCTAGCCTTTGACGCAGTGCCCTAACAACCTCCCAAAGCACTAATTACTACTTCAGCCGTCGCTAGAGGGTAGTGCTACTCATGCCGACCGCTGCGGCCGCGTCTTGTAGACTTCGTCCCCCTTAACTGGGTTTTTATCGTCTTCACTGCCCAATAGGCGGTGCGGTACGGGGCTTAAGACTGCCGGCAAAGGGGTCCCTCTTAAGCGGGGACGAGGCGTGACCGCTTGCTGTTAACACCCAAACAGGCACAAATCCCCATGACCAGGAATCCCCTCAACCGGACGGAACCTTGATGCCCTTTCCCGATATAGGGTATTATCGGGCCGATATTCGGTCTTCCTTTAAGGCCGGCAGGGGGATGCTACGGAGAGCGTCTGTTGTCGATAAACACCGTGATTTAGGTATCCGTATGCCCGGCTTTGACAGGAACCCTGTCCCGCCCCGCCCACTTTTTTGGGTGCGTCCGGTAAGCAGTCCGAACGACACCGCATGTCCTTAGGACACGCACCGCGCTTCCACTTTCTCTCCGGTCTCCCCCGTTCAGGATCGACCCTGCTCGCGGCCATTCTCCGCCAGAACCCGCGCTTTCAGGCGAATATGAGTGGGCCTGTGGCCGGACTCTTGGGGGCACTATTGGGAG
>JAJYGP010000081.1 GCA_021785035.1 Pseudomonadota bacterium | reverse complement strand
AGGGCCTACAAAACGTGCGTCTTGCAGCGCGTTTCCAGCACTTACCCGGAAGTCCGCGGGTCATCCTCGATGTGGCCCACAACGAGGAGGCGGCCATGACGCTTGCCCGGGCCTTGAAGGAGCAGCAGGTTGCCGGCCGGACGCTTGCGGTGGTGGGGATGTTCAAGGACAAACCCATCTCCGGCGTATTCCGGGCCCTCCGGGGCTCCGTTGACGATTGGTTTGTGGCGACACTCAGTGATCCGCGCGGCGCGCCGGGCGCGTATCTCGAGGCCCAACTCGCTTTGCTGCAGCGCCCGGCCCGGGGCGTTTATTGCGACCCCGTGACCGCTTTTAAGGCCGCGCGAGCAGCCGCTTTGGTAGACGACAGGATCGTGGTTTTTGGGTCCTTTAAGACAGTCGGTGCTATACTCGAGGCTCGGGCAGGCGAGGGGGCGGGTGGTGGAGGAAAGGCCATTTGATCCACGGCAAAGGGTGATCGGCGCGGTCATTCTGGTGGTGCTGGCGGTTGTGATTCTACCGATCCTTTTGCGACGCCCGCCGTCCCGTACCAAAGGCCAGGACGTGCTGACGATTAGGCGAACGGGCAGTACCCTGACGACCCACTGGGTCTCGGGCCGGCCACAGGCCCTGGGTCCGGGAGCGGGGCTAGCCTCGACGAAGGCCCCGGTTTTAGCGAAAAAGTCGCTCGGCGGCGCAACGGCGGCCGAGGTTAAGCCGCCACCGCCCGCGGCCTCCGGCGCCGGCGTGGGGGGCTTGCTTGGCCAGCCCTCCCACGCGCCTGCGCCCAAACCCCAGAAGGGCGGGTGGTATGTCCAGGTCGGGGCCTACGTCAATGCCAGCGATGCCATTGGTTTTAGCCATCGCTTGCACATCCAAGGCTTCCCGGCGCATGTGAAGCTGGCTCGCTTGGCAACAGGCCACGGTGTAGTCGTGATCGTGGGGCCCTATCGGCATAACGCGCAGGCGCTGACAGCGAGAGACGCGGTCGCGCGGCGCGACAAGATTCGTGGATTTTTGATTCGTATGGCAGCGGGGGCAAGATGAATTGGCTCGATGTGGCGATAGTCGCGGTGCTTGGTCTGTTCGTTTTGGTCGGTGTCTTGCGCGGCTTCATTGCCGAGTTCTTGTCCATTTTGACGTGGGCTGTCAGCTTCGCGGTGGCCTGGTTTTTTTCCGGTGACTTTACCGGATGGTTCGTCGGCCACGTTCAGGACGCGGATCTTCGTTCCGTACTGGTCTTTTTCGTGCTCTTTTTTGTCACCTTCATCGCCATGGCGATTGCGAGCCACCTTACCCGAAAGATCTGGCTTAAAAGCGGTTCCCAGGCCGCCGACCGGATCCTCGGGGGGCTCGTGGGCTTCGTCAAGGGGTCCGCGGTCATCGTCATCATGGTCCTGCTCGCCGGTCTGACCCCGTTTCCGACTTACGACACGTGGCATGCCTCGGTTTTCGTGGGCTATTTCCAGAATATCGCGCTGTATGTAGCGCACTGGTTGCCTGCTGACGTTGCTCGTAATCTTCGCTACAGCTAAACTGAGCCGTTTTTAGCGCTCCCCAAGGAGTCGCACTCATGTGTGGAATAGTCGGTATTCTCGCAAAAAGTCCTGTCAATCAAGCGATTTACGACGGACTGACTGTCCTTCAGCACCGCGGCCAGGATGCGGCCGGCATTATCACGAGCGATGGCAACCGCGTCTATCTGCGTAAGGACAACGGGCTTGTGCGGGACGTATTCCAGGCCAACCATATGCTGGCGCTACGCGGCACCATGGGGATCGGCCATGTCCGGTATCCGACTGCGGGTTGTGCCTCGTCTGCGGAGGCGCAGCCGTTTTATGTGAACTCGCCCTTCGGCCTTGCGATCGCCCACAACGGCAATTTGACCAATGCCGCAGAATTACGGGACGAGTTGTTTCGCGAGGATCAGCGCCACATCAATACCGACTCGGATTCCGAGGTGCTTCTCAATATTTTTGCCCACGAGCTTCATGAGGTGGCCGGGATTCGCCTTACGCCGGACCATATTTTCCGGGCGGTGGCGGCGGTACATAGGCGCTGCCAAGGCGCGTACGCGGCGGTCGTTATGATATCGGGCTTTGGTATCGTCGGCTTCCGCGATCCGTGCGGGATTCGCCCGATCGTCTACGGGCGCCGCGACACCGACCAAGGTCCGGAACACATGATTGCTTCGGAAAGTGTGGCCTTGGACGTCTTGGGCTACAAGCTCGTGCGCGACTTGCAGGCCGGGGAGGCGCTTTTTATTGATATGGCGGGGAATCTCTACGCCAAGCAGTGCGCGGAGGATCCACATCCCTCGCCCTGTATTTTTGAACACGTCTACATGGCCAGACCGGATTCCATAATCGACGGCATCAGCGTCTATAAGGCGCGCCTGCGCATGGGTGAGCGACTAGCCCGTAAATTATTGCGCGAGTGGCCGGATCATGATATCGACGTCATTATTCCGATTCCCGACACGAGTCGCGCTGCGGCACTCGAGATGGCCAAGGAGCTTGAGGTCAAATACCGCGAGGGATTCATTAAAAATCGCTATATCGGACGGACCTTTATCATGCCGGGCCAGGCGCAGCGCAAAAGATCGGTGCGCCAGAAGCTGAACGCGATCGATCTCGAATTCCGCGGCAAGAACGTGATGTTGGTGGACGACTCCATCGTGCGGGGCACGACATCCATGCAGATCATTCAAATGGCGCGCGAAGCGGGGGCCGCGAAGGTGTATTTCGCATCAGCCGCACCACCCATTCGCTATCCGAACGTCTACGGCATCGACATGCCGTCGACGCACGAATTGATAGCGACCGGTCGCACGGTCGAGCAGGTGGCGGCCGAAATCGGCGCTGATCGCGTGATTTATCAGGACCTCGATGATCTGATCGAGGCTGCGCGCGAAGGCAATCCGCGGGTCACTAAGTTCGATACCTCGTGTTTTGATGGGGTCTATGTGACCGGCACCGTGCATAAAGAGTATCTTGACCATCTCGAGCGTATTCGTAGCGATGTCGCGAAGTGTGCCAGTACGACAAACGATCTCGTATCGACCGAACTGCATACCTATTATTAGAAGGAATGGCCGATGGCCGATGACATTGAGCCGAAAACGGAGACGCTAGCTATCCGTACGGGACATCACCGTACCGAAGAGGGCGAGCACAGCGAACCCTTGTTTTTGACGTCCAGCTATGTCTTTGACGATGCCGCCCAGGCTGCCGAGCGGTTTGCGGGTCGGGCCCAGGGCAACATCTATTCCCGCACCGGCAATCCCACGGTGCGCATCTTTGAGGAGCGTTTGGCGGCCCTTGAGGGCGCCGAACGGGGTTTGGCGACGGCGTCCGGCATGGCCGCCATTCTTTCGGTGTGCATGGGTCTTTTGAAGGCCGGCGACCATATCGTGGCCTCGCAAAGCCTTTTTGGCCCGACCGTCGCCTTGTTTCAGATGTTGGCGCGCTTCGGCGTCACGACCACTTTCGTGGCGCTGGACGATGTCGGGGCTTTCGAACACGCTTGCACCAAGTCTACGCGTCTTTTGTTTCTCGAGACCCCATCCAACCCCTTGGGTGTGCTCGGCGATCTCGCGGCTTTGGCCGATGTCGCCCACCGCCATGATGCGAAGCTTGTCGTAGACAATAGCTTTTGTACCCCGATATTGCAGCAGCCGCTGTCCTTGGGGGCCGATATCGTGGTCCATTCAGCGACCAAATATATCGATGGCCAGGGGCGCGGTTTGGGCGGGGCCATACTCGGTCGGGATAGCGTGGTAAGCGGGGAGATTTTCCCGTTTGTTCGCACGGCAGGACCGGTTATGAGCCCTTTTAACGCGTGGGTGTTTCTAAAGGGTCTTGAGACCCTGTCTTTGCGCATCAAGGCGCATAGCCAGAATGCCCTGACCGTGGCTGGTTGGCTTGCCGAACAAACCCAGGTCGAGGCGGTCTATTACCCGTATTTGCCGACCCACCCGCAATATGCCTTGGCGCGCGCGCAACAATCGGCGGGCGGCGGGGTTGTGGCATTTACGGTGCCCGGTGGCAGTCGGGAGGCGTTCGCGTTCGTGAACGCCTGTCGCCTTTTGTCGCTTACTGCTAATCTTGGCGATACCAAGAGTACGATTACGCATCCTGCGACTACGACTCACGGTCGGCTGACGCCGGAGGCGCGGCGGGCGGGAGGCGTCCTGGATGGACTCATCCGACTCTCGATTGGACTGGAAGATGTGGGTGATATCATAGCCGATTTGCAGCGGGGATTTGCCGCTGTGGCGGCGTTAGCATAAGGCGAGGTGTGTCGGTTATGAGAGAGAGCGGAGGTCGTGTACGCGCCATTCTGAGACGCGGCGGCGTTGTCGTCGGCCTTTTCCTCTTGGCGTCCTGCGCGAAGAGCACTCCTCACGCCACGATTCTCTTTATGAAGGAGCGCGAACTCGGAGGCCCCGCGTTTCCAACACGCGTGATCGTCAATCGGCACTATGTGCGCATCGATCCCGACACTGGCGCAGGTAATTACATCCTCTTCAATCGCAAAGAAGGGGTGATCTACAGCGTCGATGCGTCTGACCGGACGATCCTCGTAATTCGCAGTCACCCCATCACCTTACAAAAGCCCACTACGATTACGAACACTGTGACGATTGGTAAGCGTAAAGGGCGTTTTGAGGGACACACTGTGATCCACTATCGGCTTTTTACCGATGGTCAGCAGTGCTATAGCATTGCGGCCGGCAAACACCTGCTCCCCCGCGTCGCCCGTGCGCTCACGGCCTATGCCGACACCTTGGCCGGCGAGCAGGCGGTAACGGCGGAGAATACCCCAGCAGGGATCGAGACCCCGTGTGACCTCGTCGACAACGTTTTCGATCCAGGCCGCGAATACGCGTACGGTTTTCCGGTGCGTATGACCGACGCTGACCAGAATCAGAAGGTGTTGGTGGCGGTAAAGAAGGATGTGCCGGTCAAGGCCGACTTATTCGTGCTTCCGGCTCATTACGTCCGTTATAGCCCCGGGGAAGTCCGTCGCGGCGGTTAACTTAAGGCCGGCATCACCTACGATCAGGACGCTCGAGCCTTCGTACCAATCGCCTACCACGATACGCGTGATGAGGCCGTCTTTGCTCTCTTGAAGATATTCCCCTGGCCTATGGGTATGGCCGTGAATCAAGCGCCGGGCGTTCTGTTGCAAAAGGAGCTCTGCGACCGCGTCGGGATTGACGTCAAGAATGGCGGCGTCTTTCGCGAAGGTCGCACGGCCGCTTTCCCGGCGTAGGGAGCGCGCCATGGCGACCCGCTCCGGTAATGGTCGACCTAAGATCTGGTTTTGCCATATGGGGTCGCGGAATTGCGCTCGTAGGGCAAGGTATTCGTGATCGTCCGTGCATAAGGCGTCGCCGTGGCTTAGGACCGTGGGAATGCCATACAACGAGATGCGAGAGGGGTCTTCCAAGAGTCGGCAGCCCGTCGCCTTCGTGAAGCCGGGACCAAGCAGGAAGTCACGGTTTCCGTGCATGACGGCGATGGCGAGGCCACCGTCCGTGGCGTGACGCAGGGCCGAGATCACTGGCGCGAATTCCGGCTCCTCGGCACCGTCGTCACCCACCCAATACTCAAAAAGATCTCCCAGGATATAGAGGGTATCGACCTGTTTTTGAGCGTAGCCCAAAAACTCCTGGAACAGCGCGATCGCTTCGGGACGCTCCGCGGTCAGGTGGAGGTCGGCGATAAAGGCTTGCGCCACCTAGTCGACACGCACGCTTAAGATGGCGATATCGTTTACGGGCACGTCCTGGTAGCCGCTGCGGCTGGTCGTCGCGGCACCGCGAATGGCGTCGACGACATCCATCCCCTCAGTCACTTGGCCAAATACGCAGTATCCCCAGCCGGTGGGGGTCGGGGCGGTGAAGTTTAAGAAATCATTGTCCGCCACGTTGATAAAGAATTGGCTCGTTGCCGAATGGGGGTCGCTGGTGCGCGCCATGGCGATGGTCCCGCGACTGTTGCGGAGCCCGTTGTTGGCCTCGTTGTCGATGGGCGCGCGCGTGGTCTTTTGCTTCAGGTTCGCTTCAAACCCCCCGCCTTGGATCATGAAGCCATCGATGACGCGGTGAAAGATGGTGTTCGTATAAAAACCCTCGCGGGCATAGGCCAAAAAGTTGGCAGTGGTTTTGGGGGCCTTTTCGGCATTGAGATCAAGGACGATCACCCCCTTATTAGTTTCGAGATGCACCATTTAAGGAATCCTCTGAGAAGTTCGCCGCATTGTCGCTGACTTGGGACGCGAGAGCAATGACGCGCTATGATAGGGCCTATGAGCCCCCCTACCACCCGTTTTGCGCCGAGCCCGAGCGGCATGCTCCATGTGGGCAACGTGCGCACCGCCCTTTTTAGCCTATTGGCGGCCCTGCCGGACGGCCGATTCTTGCTTCGCATCGAGGATACGGACCAGGCCCGCGTCGCTCCCCGTTTTGTGGAGGCGGCTCTTCGCGATCTCGATTGGCTGGGTTTTGGTGCCTTTATAGACCGGTCCGCGATTCTTTATCAGTCTGCCCGCACCGCCATCTACGACGATTATATCGGGAGGTTGCAGGCCGCCGATCGGGCCTACCCCTGCTTTTGTTCCCAGGCTGCTCTCGCCCTCGATCGGGCTCAGGCCCAGGCGCAAGGGCGACCCCCGCGTTATTCTGGGCGCTGCGCCATGCTCGATCCCACCGAGGCCAAAGAGCGTCTTACCCAGGGAGAGAGCGCGGTATGGCGTTTTCGGGTGCCGCTCCACGAGGAGTTGCGTTTCGAGGATACGGTGCGCGGACCACAGGTTGTGGCCAGCGATCTATTGGGTGATTTTGTGGTGCGCCGGGCGAACGGCGAGCCCATGTTTTTTTTCACGAATGCCCTGGACGATGCGTTATCGGGCGTTACCTGGGTACTGCGCGGCGAGGATCACCTATCCAATACCGCGCGCCAGATCCTGATCTTGAAGGCCCTTGACCTTCCGGTGCCTCGGTATGGCCATTTGCCCTTGATCTTGAGCGACACCGGCGTCCCACTTTCTAAACGGGACGGGGCGCAGAGCCTAGACGGTCTCCGCGCCGAGGGGTTTTTACCGGAAGCGATCGTGAACTACCTGGCCCGTCTTGGGGCGGTGGTGGCAAGCGATGCGCTTTTGACTCTCCCGGATCTCGCGACAGCGTTTGATCCGACTCGCATTGGGCATGCCCCCGCGCGTTATGACCGCCAGCAGTTGCTGCATTGGCAGCGTTTAGCGATGGCGCATGTGCCGCTTGCTACGCTCCTCCCTTGGGTTCCGAGTCAGGTCCCGATCGCCGATCGCGTCCGCTTTGCCGAGACGGTCCGGACTAATAGCCTTTTCCCTCAGGAATTCGCGTTGTGGGCCGAGATCCTGTACGGGGAGAATGAGACCCTTACCGCTGAGGCCGAGCAGGCCGTGGCGCGTGCCGATGCCCGGCTTTTTGATCAGGCGCTCGTGCTTTTGGCCGAAGGTCGGGGGCCCGCGGACTTAGCGCAGGGCCTCAAGGCCCTCGGGTTTTCCGGTAAAATGGTGTTCCATGCCTTGCGTGCCGCTTTGACAGGCCGTCTCGCCGGGCCGGAACTGAAGGATATTTTAGGGCTTATGCCGCACCATGTCCTTGTGCGGCGCTTAGCGCGGTTTGGAACGTCCCATGCTCAAAATTTATAATACCTTAACGCGGTCGAAGGAAGTTTTCTCGCCGATCGAGGCGGGCCACGTCCGTCTTTATGTCTGTGGGATGACCGTTTATGACCATTGCCATTTGGGCCATGGTCGCGTGTTCGTGGTTTTCGATATGGTCGTGCGTTATCTCCGTAGCCGAGGTTATCGGGTCACCTATGTCCAGAATATCACCGACATCGACGACAAGATCATCGCTCGGGCCCGCGATCGCGGGGAGACCCTGGCGCAGCTGACTGAGTACTATATTGCCGCGATGCAGGAAGATGCGGCAGCGCTTTTGGTAGGGCCGCCTGATCACGATCCCCGCGCCACCCGTCATATCGAGCAGATCACGACCATGATCGCGACCTTGGTGGCGAAGGGCTATGCTTATCAGGGCAAAAACGGCGACGTCTATTATCGCGTGCGGCGGTTTCCCCGCTATGGTCAGCTCTCTGGCCGGAGTCTCGATGATCTCAAGGTCGGCGCTCGGGTGGAGGCGGATGAGGCCAAGGATGACCCCCTGGACTTTGTCTTGTGGAAATCCGCCCGTCCCGAAGAACCCTCGTGGCCGTCGGTGTTCGGCCCGGGGCGCCCAGGTTGGCATATTGAGTGTTCGGCCATGGCGACTCATTGCCTCGGGGACCACTTCGATATCCACGGAGGTGGTCTGGACCTGACCTTCCCGCATCACGAAAACGAGATCGCTCAGAGCGAGGCCGCAACCGGTACGGCTTTCGCCAATGTCTGGATGCACAACGGCTTTGTGCGCATCAACGGCGAGAAGATGGCGAAGTCTCTGGGGAACTTCTTGAGCCTGCGGGAATTGCTGGCGACCTACGACGGCGAGGTGCTCCGCTATTTCCTGTTGGCAAGCCATTACCGGAGCCCCCTCAACTATGATCCCGAGGCCTTGAATCAGTGCCATGAGGCCTTGACCCGCCTTTATCGTAGTCTCGAGGACCTACCGGCTGTGCCGGCGGGAGACGAAGGCGGGTATCGAGACCGGTTCCAGGCGGCGATGGACGACGACTTCAATACCCCCGGGGCCTTGGCGGTGCTATTTGATCTCAGTCACGAGATTCAGCGCGAGCGCCTGCAAGGCGATCGGGACCAGGCCGCGCGCGGGGCGGCTTTGTTGCGTGAGCTGGCTGGGACGCTCGGCTTTTTGTCGCGTCCGCCGCTCGCGTTTTTGCAAAGAGGCGGTGATCATCACGAGATTGAGGCGCTGATTGCCGAACGCAATGAGGCCCGCCGGCTGCGCGAATGGGCGCGGTCGGATGCCTTACGAGACCAGTTGAAAGGCCGCGGGGTGGTGCTAGAGGACACGCCCGCGGGGACGGTGTGGCGGCGGGCCTAGAGGCTTGGTCGCTGGCTCCCGGGGTCTTTCTGCCCCTGGGCCTTGACCCCCAGCCCCCCTTATCCGAAAATCAGGGGTTCGAATCAGATCATTGAAGACTGCGGGGTGATGTTTTGGAACTCACGGGTGCGGAAATCTTCGTTCGGTGCCTTCGGGACGAGGGCGTTGAGTACCTCTTTGGTTATCCGGGGGGCGCCGTTTTGCATATTTACGATGCCCTTTATAAGCAAGAAGAGGTCAAGCATATCCTGGTTCGCCACGAACAAGGGGCGACCCACGCCGCCGATGGCTACGCACGTTCCACGGGCAAGCCCGGGGTCGTACTCGTGACGTCCGGTCCGGGCGCCACCAATGCCGTGACCGGTATCGCCACCGCTTATATGGATTCGGTTCCGCTGGTTGTCTTCACCGGCCAAGTGATGACCCATCTGATCGGCGATGACGCCTTTCAGGAGGTCGATGCCATCGGGATCACAAGACCCTGCGTCAAGCATAACTTCATGGTGAAGGATGTGCGGGACCTCGCCATGATTATGCGCAAGGCCTTTCATGTCGCGACCACGGGTCGTCCGGGGCCCGTGGTCGTTGATATCCCGAAAGACATCACGGCGCATAAGACCGACTATGTCTTTCCGCAAGATCCGAGCCTGCGTTCGTATAGGCCGGTCACGGACGGTGACCCCGCGGTCATCCGCAAAGCGGCCGAGCTTTTGCTCACGGCAAAGCGCCCTATGATCTATGCTGGCGGGGGCGTGATTCTCGGAAACGCCTCATCCGAGCTCACCGAACTCGTGCGCTGGTTAGGTGCACCCTGCACCAATACTCTCATGGGCTTGGGGGCCTTTGCTGCCACCGATCCCTTGTTTGTGGGCATGCTGGGCATGCACGGAACGTATGAGGCCAATATGGCCATGCATGAGTGCGATGTACTGCTCGCGGTCGGCGCGCGGTTCGACGACCGGGTGACCGGCGATCTAGACAAGTTCTGTCCGAACGCGCGGATCATTCATATCGACATCGATCCCGCGTCTATTCAAAAGAATGTGGCGGTCGAGATCGCGGTCATCGGCGATGCGCGCCTTGTGATGCGCGAGTTGCTGGCCGCTTTGACGGCGTCTGGTCGTCGTCTCGATGCCCCGGCCTTGAAGGCTTGGTGGCATAGGATTGACGAGTGGCGGGGGCGCCACTGTCTTGAATACGATCGGGCCAACACCGAGGTGATCAAGCCCCAGTTCGTTCTGGAGACGCTCTATCGCTTGACTAAGGGCGATGCGTTCGTGACCTCGGACGTGGGCCAGCACCAGATGTGGGCCGCGCAGTTCTATAAATTTGACCGGCCACGGCGCTGGATCAATTCTGGGGGGCTTGGCACGATGGGCTTTGGTCTGCCCGCGGCGATCGGGGTGCAGCTCGCCCATCCGCAGGATACCGTGGCCTGCGTCACCGGCGAGGCCAGTATCCAAATGTGTATTCAGGAGTTGTCGACCTGCAAGCAGTACGATCTGCCGATCAAGATCATCAATTTGAATAACCGCTATATGGGTATGGTTCGGCAGTGGCAGGAATTCTTTTACCAGAGCCGCTATTCGCACTCCTACCTAGAGGCCTTGCCAGATTTCGTGAAGTTGGCGGAGAGCTACGGCCATGCCGGCCTGCGGGTCGATAAGCCACACGATGTGGAGGCAGCCTTGAAAGAGGCCTTAGGGCAGCGTGATCGTCTGGTCTTCTTGGATTTCATTACTGATCAAACGGAAAACGTCTATCCCATGATTGCGGCCGGTGCCGGCCATCACGAGATGCATCTGGCGACAGATCGTGAGCTGGCCTGATGCGCCATATTATCTCGATTCTGTTGGAAAACGAGGCCGGCGCGTTGTCGCGGGTCGCCGGACTTTTCTCCGCACGGGGCTACAATATCGCCTCGCTCACGGTCGCGCCCACCGAGGACCCGAGCCTTTCGCGCATGACCCTTGTGACGAGCGGGTCCGAGGATGTGGTCGACCAGATCCGTAAGCAGCTGAATAAGCTAGTCGATGTGGTCAAGCTCGTCGATCTCACCGAAAATAAGCGCATAGAGCGTGAGATGTTGCTTATCAAGGTCTGCGCGGAAGGTGGCGAGCGGGACGAAATCAAGCGTCTGTCGGATATCTTTCGGGGACGCATTATCGACGTGACCGAGCGGGCTTATACCATCGAATTGACCGGGGACGGGAGTAAACTTGACGCCTTTATTTCCGTCATTCATCCGCGTCGGATTTTAGAGGTCGTCCGTTCCGGGGTGATAGGCATTGCACGCGGCAATGCCAGCTGTGTTCCGGACGACCGTTCATCGTGTCTCAACTCAAACGACCCAGCAGCCTAGGGCGAGGAAATTGCATGCAAGTCTTTTATGATAAAGATGTCGATATCGAACTCATCCGCAAGAAGAAGGTCGCGATTATCGGATATGGGTCGCAAGGGCATGCGCATGCGAACAATCTGAAGGAGTCGGGCGTCAATGTGGTGGTAGGTTTGCGGTCCGGATCGGCCTCGGCTGTGAAGGCTGAGCGCGCTGGTCTTTCCGTGAAGTCGGTGGAGGAGGCGGTCAAGGACGCGGACGTCGTGATGATTCTGGCCCCCGACGAGTTGCAGGCCGGGATCTACCAGAAAATGGAGCCCCATCTGAAGAAGGGCGTGGCCTTGGCGTTCGCGCACGGTTTTAGCATCCATTTCGGGCGCATCAAGCCGCGTCCCGACATGGACGTCATCATGATCGCTCCGAAGGGCCCTGGGCACCTCGTTCGTTCTACGTTTACTCAGAAGGGCGGGGTCCCTTGTCTTATCGCGGTGAGTCAGGATGCCTCCGGTCAGGGGCAGAAGTTGGCGCTGTCCTACGCTGCGGCCATCGGTGGCGCGCGCGCCGGCGTTATCGCGACGACCTTCAAGGAAGAAACCGAAACCGATCTTTTTGGCGAGCAGGCGGTTTTGTGCGGCGGCGTGACGGCCTTGGTCCAGGCCGGGTTTGAAACCCTGACCGAGGCGGGTTATGCGCCGGAGATGGCGTATTTCGAGTGCCTGCATGAATTGAAGTTGATTGTGGATCTCATGTACGAAGGCGGGATCGCCAATATGCGTTACTCAATCTCCAATACTGCGGAATACGGGGATCTGACCCGCGGTCCTCGAGTTGTGAACGAAGCGACAAAGGCCGAGATGAAGCGCATTCTAGGCGAGATCCAGTCCGGCGCCTTCGCGCGTGAATGGGTAGCCGAAAACGAGACTGGCGGGAAGCGCTTTCCGGAATTGCGTGCCAAGGCGGCTCGCCATCCGATCGAAGAAGTCGGCGAAAAGCTGCGAGGCATGATGCCTTGGATCAAGGCCAATAAAATCGTGGACAAAGAAAAGAATTGAGTACGCCCTTGGTGGAGCAGGGAAGCAACACGCCTGCGCGCGCGCCGCTTCTGGCGCGTGAAGGCTGGGGTCACATCGCATTTGTGATCGCAGCGGCTATTTTTGTGACCATATGGCTCGGGTGGCTTATTGCCGCACCGCTTTGGTTGGTGGCGGTTTTTGTGCTGCAGTTTTTTCGCGATCCGCGGCGGGTTTTAGCAGGCGGCCCCCACGCCGTGCTGTGCCCGGCGGACGGACGGGTCATTGCCTTGGGTCCCGTCGAAGACCCTTACCTCAACCGTCGTGCGGTCAGGGTAAGTATCTTTATGAATGTTTTTAACGTGCACTCCAATCGCCTGCCCGTAGGCGGTCGCGTCCGTAAGCGCTGGTATAGCCCGGGGCGCTTTTTCAACGCCTCGCTTGATAAGGCCTCGTCGGACAATGAGCGCAATGCCTTGTGGATCACGACCCCGGATGGGAGCGATGTCGTCGTGGTGCAGGTCGCAGGGCTCATCGCCCGGCGTATTTTGTGTTATATCGCTGAAGGTGAGACAGTAGGTCCCGGAAATCGCTATGGTTTTATCCGCTTTGGTTCGCGGGTTGATGTGTATCTGCCTCTCGGGTCTCATACCGAAGTCAGTTTAGGCGACAAGGTGAAGGCCGGATCGCAGCTTTTGGCGCGTTTAGAGCCCGGAGCCGTGGCCTCGACGGTACCCCGGTAGGGGTTTTAAGGAAGGGATAATGGACGATAAGCGTAAAGGTATTTACATCTTGCCGAATCTCTTTACGACGGCGGCCCTGTTTGCGGGCTTTTACGCCATCGTGCAGGCTATGAAGGGACAGTTCTGGCATGCCGCGGTCGCCGTATTCATCGCCATGATCATGGATGGACTTGATGGCCGGGTCGCCCGTTGGACCCACACCGAGAGCGATTTCGGGGCCCAGTACGATAGCCTGTCGGATATGGTCTCTTTCGGCTTGGCACCGGCCTTGGTGGTTTACGAGTGGGGCTTATCGGGTCTTGGGAAACTGGGTTGGCTCGCGGCGTTCGTCTATTCGGCGGCGGCCGCTCTGCGCTTGGCGCGGTTTAATATCGAGACCTCCTCTGATCGGCGATTGTCCTTCCACGGCTTGCCAAGCCCGGCTGCGGCCGCGGTCGTGACCGGACTTGTGTGGGTGGCGCAGAGTTATGGGCCGCCGGCCCTTTGGCTCCGGGTGGTGGGGCTCGCCATCACGGTGTTGATCGGTGCGGCCATGGTCAGTAATATCCGTTACCATAGCTTTAAGCATATCGACCTCAAAGGGCGGGTCCCTTTTATCGCGGTGCTTGCCATCGTTCTTACCTTCGTGTTGATCTCGCTTGATCCGGCGCGCGTGTTATTTGGACTGTTCTTCTGCTATGCCTTGTCGGGGCCCATCAACTCTTTGATTCGCCGCTACCGCCGGTCGCTTGTAAGACATAGGGCTGAGGATATGGCCGACAATCCTTCTCGGCCGCATGGCCATTCTTAGCGTGGCCGCCGGCGGTCCGCAGCGTCTGAGTTAGGGCCGCTGTCTCGGGGACGGTGCTTTTTCTCGGTGCTAGGGCAGGAAAGGCGAGACGTATTTCTCGAGGTCGGGCGCCGGCGTTGCTTGATGGAAATGGATCTGCCAGCGTCCGTGGTGGGATTTCCAAAGCGAACTGCGCCACGAAGAGGCGGGGGCGTCTTCCTGGTCTTTCGTCATGATCAGAAGGTAGACGAGCAAAGCCACATCCGGGGCGAGAAAGCGAATTTGAAGGTCGGTTAGGGTCAAGCGCGGCTGTGTGTCGCGAGCCATCCGGGCTAAAGTCTCGGTGCGGTCATAGAGTCGGCCTGAGCTACAGACCTCGAAGAAGTCGTCTGCGATAAGCGCCGCCAACCTCGGTTCCGACTCATCGTCGGCCCGATTCAGCAGTCGTTCCTCAAAAACCCGCAATATGTGTTGGGACTCACGACTGGTCATGGGACAGGTCCGCCTTAGGGGTGTGGGGATTGTCAAGCCGCCTCGTGTTCCTCACATTAGGCTGAACGCTAGGATATGGTCAAGGGACGGGGGCGTTTCCTGAAGAAAGCCTGCATCCGGGGCGCCCGCTCCGAGCTTAGGGCCTGCATAAGGGACGGCGGGGCTTGCCAGTCTCGTGGTCGGCGTCCCGCCCGTTTCGCAAAGCGTGATTCGGCCCAAGGGCTTGCCGCCACGGGAACCAAGAGCAGCTATCCTTGTTCGTAGACTTTGTTGGGGATTTTGGCTAGAGTCCGGCGATTCCTTGTAGAAAATCCATGTTTTCTTCGCATCAGGTGAGTGAGGGCGAAATGACCGATCAACTGTTGGTGTTTGATACCACCTTACGCGATGGGGAGCAGAGCCCTGGGGCGTCCATGACCTGCGAAGAAAAGGTGCGCATCGCCCGCGCCCTGGAGCGTTTACGCGTGGATGTCATTGAGGCCGGTTTCCCTATCGCAAGTCCCGATGATTTTAAGGCGGTTAAGGCGGTAGCCGAGGCGATCACAGAGAGTCGGGTCTGCGGCTTGGCGCGGGCCTTGACCAAGGACATCGATCGGGCCGCCGAGGCCTTGAAGTCGGCAAAGGCGGCTCGGATTCACACTTTTATCGCCACATCCCCCATCCATATGCGCGAAAAATTGCGCATGGGCGCGGACGATGTACTGGCGAATGCGGTCAAGGCGGTGCAGTACGCCCGGAAATTTACCGACGATGTGGAATTTTCCGCGGAGGACGCGGGGCGTTCCGACCCCGACTTCTTGTGCCGGGTCATGGAGGCCGTGATCGCAGCCGGCGCACGCACGGTCAACATCCCAGACACCGTGGGTTATAGCGTGCCAGCGCAATTTGGACAGCTCGTCGCCTCGCTCATGAATCGTGTTCCGAACGCCGATAAGGCGATCTTCTCAGTGCACTGCCATAACGACCTGGGCCTTGCGGTGGCCAATTCTTTGGCCGCGGTTTTACAGGGCGCCCGACAAGTGGAATGCACGATCAACGGCCTAGGCGAGCGGGCTGGCAATGCCGCTCTTGAGGAGATTGTAATGGCGGTTCGTACAAGGCGCGATGTTTTTGCCTGCGACACCGGTATTCAAACGGCCCATATCGTGACGGCGAGCCGCTTGGTTTCGACCATCACGGGTTTTGCGGTACAGCCCAACAAGGCCATCGTCGGGGCGAATGCCTTCGCGCACGAAGCCGGCATCCACCAGGACGGTGTTATCAAAAATCGCGAGACTTATGAAATCATGCGCGCCGAAGATGTCGGTTGGTCTGCCAATCGAATGGTATTGGGTAAGCACTCCGGACGTAATGCTTTTCGTGCGCGCCTAGCGGAGATCGGGGTCACCTTAAAGGACGACGCCGCCTTAAATCAGGCGTTTGAGCGTTTTAAAGAATTGGCCGACAAGAAGCACGAGATCTTTGACGAAGATCTGCAGGCTTTGGTGAGCGAAGGAGCGATTTTGGCGGTGGAGTCGGTCAAGCTGACGAGTCTCGAGGTGGCGTCAGGGACGGGCACCAAACCGCATGCGCGTATTTGTCTTGCATGGGATGGTCGCGAGCAGGCCGCGGAGGCTCATGGGGGTGGTCCCGTTGACGCCGCGTTTCGGGCCATCGAGGCCGTTGTCGGAAGCGGGGCGTCTTTATCGCTGTATGCCGTAAACGCCATTACCAGTGGGACCGATGCCCAAGGTGAGGTGACCGTGCGCCTGGAGCGCGAGGGTCGCATTGTCAACGGCCACGGGGCGGACACTGATATCGTGCTGGCCTCGGCCAAGGCCTATCTGAATGCCCTCAATAAATTGCTTGTCCCGGACAATCGTACCCATCCACAGTCGCCTAGGGCGATTTGACAGGCTTTGTGAGCCACCGCTATTCGGCCTGAGGGGGATCGCCTCAGGCGCCCATGCCTTATTGCGTGGCGCGGGTGTCTCAGTAGGCGGGCGCAGTCGGTCGGATGGTTTCGGCCGCATCTGCATGATAGCGCCTACTTACAGACTTAAAAACCCTTATGGTTTATGACTCTCCTGGGCCCATGAACGACGAGATCATCAGGAATCGGGGTGCATCTGAGTGTGCTCGGCGATCATCCGACCTTTGGCGGATAGGGTCGAAGGGGTGCTGGGTTTATCGTACACGGGCCTGGGATGGCGTGAGCGGAAAAGGAATTTTCGACAGGATGTCGAAGGCAGGAGGCGCTTGGCCAGGATGGCCTATGGGTACAGGGATGTTATCGGTAAGGATGCCGAGAAGCGCTTCTTCACTATGAGGGGAGCGGCAAGGAAGGCGCCCCCTTTTTTTTGGCCTAAATACTGTATATATTCACAGTATGTCATTTCTTACAGCTCGCCAAGAACAGATTCTGGATTGGATCCGGGAGTACATCGACGCGACGGGACGTCCGCCTACACGCGCGGAAATCGCGACCGCCCTTGGTTATCGATCGATCAATGCCGCCGAAGAGCATGTGCGGGCGTTAGCGCGTAAAGGGGCGATTCTATTGACGCCCGGGACCTCGCGTGGCATCCGTTTACCGGGGGAGCGTGAGGAGGGCGTGCCGGTCATAGGACGGGTGGCGGCGGGTCGGCCGATTCTCGCAGAGGCCCACATCACGGCTTACCATCGCGTCGATCCGACCATTTTTCGGCCCAAGGCCGATTATTTTTTGACGGTCGTAGGCGAGAGTATGCGCGATGCGGGGATTCGGGACGGGGATTTATTGGCGGTCCATAAGACCCCGACGGCTCGTGACGGACAAATCGTCGTGGCGCGTTTAGAGGACGAGGTGACCGTCAAGCGTTTAAGCCAGCAAGGGGAGCGGATAGTCTTGCTACCGGAGAATCCGGCGTATGCCCCCCTTGTTGTGCGCCCCGAGGATGGTTTGGCCATCGAGGGGGTTGGGGTAGGGGTGTTGCGCCCGAGTCTGGGGGCTGTATGAGGGCCGTCCCGCTGGACTTAGAAGAGGTCAGGGAAGGGCTCGGGGTTCATCGCGGATGGACGCGGGTCGAGGCCGCGACCCTGTCTACGGGATTTCCGGCGCTCAACCAATATTTGGGGGGAGGGTGGCCTGACAGGGTGTTTACGGAGTTGCGCCTGGGGCGTACGGGTATTGGCGAGATGCGTTTACTCATGCCCGCGTTGTCGGCCTTGAGCCGACAATATTATGTGCTGTGGGTGGCTCCGCCGTACCGGCCTTATGCCCCGGCTCTTGTGGCCCAGAACATGGTCCTCAATCGTTTACTCCTGGCTCGTCCACGGACCCACAAGGAGGCGTTGTGGGCCGTGAGCCAAGGACTTCTCTGCCCCTCTATCGGGGCCGTTGTCAGCTGGTTCTCGGGTATTCGTGAGGGGGAATTTCGGGGCTTGCAACGACGGGCATCCGAGGGCAGCCACTGGAGCTTTTGCTTTTTGCCGGAGAGCGCAACACCCCAACCGTCTCATCTGCGTCTCGCGCTGCAGTCCACGCGGGGCGCCCTGCGCATTAGGGTTTCGCAAAAGGCTAAACGACCTCTACCGCCACTTGTTGTGACGCTCTAACTGGACGGGAGTCTGTATGTTATGGCTTGCCGTTATGTTTCCCGCGTTGCCGCTAGAGGTGTTTCCTGCGTGCCAGACGCCCTTTGGGGTGGTCGAGGAGAGGTCGCTCCTCGCTTGCGATGATAAGGCCAAGACTTACGGCCTCTTGCCGGGTATGTCGGTGGCCCAAGCCTGTGCCTTATGTCCGCCTCTGGTGTTACGGACCCGCGACCGGGTGGCCGAGGAGGCGCTACTGGAGCATTTAGCGGATTTTGCGTACGGCCTGACCCCTCGCATCGTCGTAAATCCCACGGGCGTATTGATGAACTTTACCGACGACCTGAGCCCGGTAGGAGACGCGCGCGTGCTTATCTCCCAGGTCGCGGGGCATCTCCAACATCGCGGATACCGTGCCCACGTGGCCTTGGCCCCCACGGCTATGGGGGCCTCAATTTTTGCCCGTTCCGGCGCTTTATCTTTGTGGACTCATAACGACGCCTGGCGTCTTGCTCTACGGTCTTTGCCTTGGGAATATTTGTCGCTTCCAAAGCCGGTCTACGCGGCCTGCGCGGATCTCGGTTTGTCTCTGATAGGCGAATTGCTCGATTTGCCGCGTGCGGGATTGAGACGAAGATTCGGCCTTGATGTCGTCCATACGTTGGAGAGGCTGATGGGCGAAAGACCGGAGATAAACACCTACTGGGTTCCGCCGCCGGTATTCAAAAGTCGCATTCCCTTGCCTTTTCCTGCAGGCACGGAGGATGCGGTTCTTTACTATCTCAATAGAATCACGACGATTCTGTGCGATTTTATAAGGCGACGAGACGCCCACGTCAGGCAATTTACCGTAGCGTTAGGATACGAAGATAAAACGGCTCTTTCCGAAAAGTTCACGCTCGCGCGCCCCGAACGTGATGCGGCTGTATTGACGAGGCTTGTACGTGAAAGGCTGGCGCGCGCGAAGACGCATTCCGGGATCGTATGGATCTCTCTTGAGGCACCCTTCGAGACCAATACGGAAGGCAATTTATCGTTTTGGCGCGAAGAAGAGTCGCAAGGGCAGGAGGTCAAAGGGCTGCTGGATCGTCTGCGTGCTCGCCTTGGAAACGACGCCGTGCGCGCCGTGTCTTGGTATCCGGATTATCGACCAGAAAGAGCGGCGGTAGAGGTTTTGTGGCCGCCCACTGATTACCTCTTACGGGACGATCCTGGTCGCCCCGCCCATCCCTTGTGGCTAGTCGATCCGCCGCACCCGCTGACGGTCGTCGACAAGGTCCCCCAACTCTCTGGTCCATTACAGTTCGTGGGCGATCCCGAGAGGTTGGAGACGGGCTGGTGGGATGGTGCCGCCTCGCGCGAGTATTTCGTGGCGGTCACACCGCGCGCTGAGCGTCTGTGGATATTCAAGTCGCCGGATGGTCGATGGTTTTTACAGGGATATTTTGGGTAGATGTCTTATAGCGAGCTGCATTGCCTCAGCCATTTTAGCTTTCTCCGCGGGGCCTCCTCGCCGCAAGAACTGGTGAGGCAGGCAGCATGCCTGGGCTACAGAGCCTTGGCCATAACAGATGAATGCTCTCTTGCCGGCATCGTGCATGCCTATAGAGCGGCAAAGGAATGTGGCCTACAGCTCATCGTGGGTTCGGAAATTACCGTAAAAGAGGGCCTTAAGTGCGTGGTGTTGGTCTGCCATGAGCGCGGATATGGAGACCTTTCTGCCCTTATAACCCAGGGGAGAAGGTTTGAAAAGGGCCGCTATGATCTCGGAATGGCCGATATCGAGCGCCTCTCAGATTGTCTCCTCATTTGGTATCCGGGTCGTGACCAAAGCCTTGACAGATCGGTGGCGCCGCTTGCGGCATCCTTCGGGTCTCGTTTCTGGATAGGAGGCGAGCTTCATAGGACGGGCGACGATCAGACGCATAAAGACAGACTCAGCCGCTTATCTCTCCAGTTGCATCGCCCGATTGTTGCCTCAGGAGACGTCCATATGCATAAGCGCGCGCAGCGTGCGTTACAAGATACGATGACTGCGATTCGCTTGAAGACATCAGTCGCCAAGGCCGGGTTTGCCCTCTTTCAGAATGGTGAAAGACACTTGCGAGAGCTATCGCGATTAAGGGACATTTATCCCGAAGAGTGGCTGCGCGAGACCGATCGGATAGCGGATTTATGTCAGTTTTCCTTAGCTGAAATGCGCTATGACTATCCGCAGCAGGCGCGTAGCGCCAGGTATTCCTTGGGCACGTTGATCAAGCTTACGCGCGCAGGTCTCAAGGGGCGCTATCCTGGCGGCGTGCCAAAGTCGGTAGAGGACCTGGCCCGGCACGAGTTGGCCCTTATCGGGGAGCTGCGTTACGCCGACTATTTTTTGACGGTCCATGATCTCGTGCGGTTTGCTGGATCTCGAGGGATTCTTTGTCAGGGGCGCGGATCGGCTGCCAATTCAGTTGTGTGCTATGCGCTAGGCATCACCGCCGTGGACCCTTCTCGGCTACAAGTATTGTTCGAGAGATTTGTATCGCGTGAAAGAAATGAGCCCCCGGATATCGATATTGATTTTGAGAATGACCGTCGTGAGGAGGTGATTCAGTATCTGTATGCGCGTTACGGGCGGGAGTTCTCGGCGATGACAGCAAGCGTCATAACGTACAGGACTCGGAGTGCACTGCGCGACGTGGCCAAGGCACTTGGATGCGAGCCAGCGCTCGTGGATCGTCTGGCTGGCCTGCTCGGTTGGTGGGAGGGGGCCGATGTGCTGGCTCAGCGCTTAAGCGAGAACGGCTATGATGTGCGAGCCCCGCTTTGGCGCCAACTGATCGCGCTAGTCGATGATTTGATCGGTCGTCCGCGCCATCTTTCGCAACATACGGGCGGCATGGTTCTGTCGCAAAACCCCTTAACGCGGCTCATTCCCATAGAGCAGGCCGCCATGCCTGAGCGCACGGTATTACAGTGGGATAAGGATGACTTAGATACGCTTGGCATCATGAAGGTGGATTGCCTGGGCCTTGGCATGTTGACGGCTTTACGCAAGACCTTCGAGTTGATCTCGGAACACGGCTTGGGTCCGAGTAATCTTCATGAGATTCCGGCCGAGGATGCGGCTGTTTACCAGATGATATCGGCCGCTGACACGGTCGGCGTTTTTCAGATTGAGTCGCGAGCGCAAATGGCGCTTTTGCCGCGACTCAAGCCGCGAACATTTTATGATCTTGTGATTCAGATCGCTATGGTGCGTCCCGGGCCTATTCAGGGCCATATGGTCCACCCTTATTTACGACGACGCTTAGGTCGTGAGCCGGTCACCTATCCGAGTCCCGAGGTTGAGGGGGTTTTGTCCCGAACCCTGGGTGTTCCCCTTTTTCAGGAGCAAGTGATAAAGCTTGCGGTCGTCGCGGCGGGGTTTTCCCCGGGTGAGGCGGACGAGCTGCGGCGGGCCATGGCGGCCTGGAAAAGACAGGGGGATCTAGCGGCTTTTAAGGAACGTCTTCTCGAGGGGATGCGGGCGCGTGGCTATAGCGCCGATTATGCCCAAGGCCTCTATCGACAGATCCATGGCTTTGGCGCCTATGGGTTTCCCGAATCCCATTCGGCCAGTTTCGCGCTTTTGGCCTACGCCAGCGCGTGGCTTAAGTGCTACGTTCCGGACGCCTATCTCTGTGCGCTGTTAAATAGTCGGCCCATGGGATTCTATAGTCCCGCCGAGCTTATTGCCGATGCGCGTCAGCACGGCGTTCGGGTTTTACCACCCGATATTCGCTATAGTCGCGCGGAAAGCAGTCTCGAATGTGGTCCCAAAGGGCGATCCGTGCGTTTGGGCCTTGATCTGATAAGAGGCCTTTCCCGAAAGAGCGCCCAACGATTGGGGGCCCTTGATTCCGCCCCGCGCGCGTCCCTTGGCGCCTTAACCCAAATCGGCGGCTTGTCTCGTGGCGATGGGATGACGTTGGCGCGTGGCGGAGCGTTGCAAGGGCTGTCACGGTCACGCCCTGAGGCCTTGTGGAAGAGTATGGATATCAAGACACCCCTCGCCTTGTTTCCGGACCCAGAAGAACCAAAGGCGTGGCCGGGTCGTGGGTCGTATGTCGCCGACGTGGAGGCCGATTATCGGGCTCTGGGATTTTCTTTGCGCGGCCACCCTGTGGCTCTCATGAGATCGGGGCTCGGGTCGTCAGTGAGTCCCATCACGCATTTAAGCGGCATGAGGCCCGGGACATCGGTCTCGGTGGCCGGGCTTGTGATGAGCAGGCAGCGGCCGACATCGGCGCAAGGTCTCGTTTTCTTGGTGCTTCAAGACGAGACCGGTACGGCCAATGTCATTGTCTATCCACGGATCGTGGCGACTTTTCGGTTGCCACTCTTGCATGCGAATATGGTGCTAATTAAGGGGCGGCTGGAGCGGACCCTGGAAAACGTGCAGCACATCATTGCGAGCGTGGTGTCGCGGCTACC
>JAJYGP010000001.1 GCA_021785035.1 Pseudomonadota bacterium | reverse complement strand
GATAGCGATCTTCAAAACGGGTAATGTCGTCCTCGCCGAGATAGCCCCCGGACTGCACCTCGATCATTTCAAGCGGAATAATGCCAGGGTTCTCCAACCTATGGCGGACGCCGACCGGGATATAGGTCGACTGGTTCTCGGTCACCAAAAACTCCTCGTCGCCACGCACCACTCGCGCCGTCCCCTTGACCACGACCCAATGCTCAGCGCGGTGGTGGTGCATTTGCAAGGACAGTGCCGCCTGCGGTCTTACCATGATTCTTTTAACCTGGAAGCGCGCTCCGCTATCCAGCGCCTCATAAAATCCCCACGGCCGCCACACTCGACTGGGGGCTACGCATTCGCTGCGTGCGAGCCCCTTCAATTTCAAAACGAGTTCCTTCACCGCCTGCGGCGATGACCGGTCCGCGACTAGAACCGCGTCCTTGGTCTCGACTACGACGAGGTTGTGGACACCCACAGCGGCAACGAGGCGACTTTCTGCAATTAAGAGGTTATCCCGTGATCCCAAGGCAACCACATCGCCGCGCACGACATTGCCGGCCTCATCCTTGTCTCCGAGATCCCACAAAGCCCCAAACGCCCCGACATCGGACCAGCCCACCGCCAAAGGGATCACCGCACCCAAACGAGTCCGCTCCATCACCGCATAATCGATCGATTCACTTGGGCAGTTGTCAAAACACGCGCCCATATATATGAAATCGCGATCCTCGCGACCCTCGGCCAATGCGCGCTCACAAGCGGCAAGAATATCTGGCCGATAACGCTTCAGCTCATCGATCCAGACCTCGGCTCGCATAAGGAAAATACCGCTATTCCAGAGATAGTCGCCGGCCGCAAGATAACGCGCCGCGCGTTCGGCATCGGGCTTTTCCACGAACTCGGCAATCGTATCCTCTGGGCCCCGACGGATATACCCATAACCAGTCTCGGGGCAGTCGGGGGCAACCCCGAAAGTCACAAGACGCCCCTCGATTGCGCGTGGGACGGCCTTCTCGATAGCGCCCTGAAAGGCAACCCGATCGTTGATTGCATGGTCGGCAGGCATCGCGAGGAGCAAGGCATCACCTTCTTCGGCCAAAACCCTCAGGGCGGCAATCGTCAAAGCCGGGGCCGTATTGCGTCCGACCGGCTCAAGCAGCAGCGGACACGGCAATTTGTCGATCTCGCGCATCTGTTCTGCAATCAAAAAACGGTATTGGGCGTTACTGACGACAAAAGGGGTGGCCACATCAGGCATCCCATCCATGCGCAGGGCGGTCTCCTGAAGGAGTGTGCGTCCGCCCATGAGCGACAGAAGCTGCTTTGGGTGCTCGTCGCGTGAAAGCGGCCACAAGCGGCTACCGGTGCCCCCGCAAAGAATGATGGGGTGAAGCTTCATAGGTGCCGTACCTCCTTACAGTGGCCTTGACGCCGCAAGCAAGCGCTCGACATAGCGCCCCACCCCTTCCTCTACGGAATAAAGGGAGTCCTTATAGCCAATCTGTCGTAAGGCGCCGATATCGGCCTGAGTAAAGCTCTGGTACTTGCCGACGAGGGCCTCCGGGAACGGGATGTAGTTTATGATTCCTTGCTTTTGCAAGGCCGCCAAACTGAGGCGCTCTTCGCCCTTCGCGCGCCGGATCGCGTTCACGGTCGCCACTGCCACATCGTTAAAGCTTTGGGCTGATCCCGTACCGATATTAAAGATACCGCTCTTCTCGGGATGATCCAGGAAATACAGGTTGATCTTGACCACGTCTTCCACCGATACGAAGTCGCGCTGTTGCTCACCGGGCTTGTAGCCGTCGCTCCCCTCAAAGAGCCGCACCTGGCCTGTGGCCTGATATTGGTGAAAGAAGTGGTAGGCCACCGAAGCCATGCGGCCTTTATGCTGTTCGCGGCTCCCATAGACGTTGAAATACCGAAAGCCCACGACTTGGCTCGTCGTAGGCCCTTGACGGCGCACATACTGATCGAACAGGAACTTCGAGTACCCGTACACATTGAGCGGAGCCTCGACGGCCCGCTCTTCCCGAAAAATCCGACCGCCGCCATACACCGAGGCCGAGGATGCATAGAGAAACTGGGCATGCTCACTGAGGCAAAACGCTAATAAGGCCTTCGTGTAGTCGTAGTTATTGTGCATCATATAAAGGCCATCGTGGTTCATGGTGTCGGAGCAGGCGCCTTCGTGGAAAATCGCCTCGACACGCCCTTTGTAATCGCCGCGCTGAAGCTCCGTAAGAAACACCCGCTTATCGCGATAGTCAACGATTTCGCAATCCGTCAGATTGCGAAACTTGTCACCATGCTCTAAGTTGTCGACGACAAGAATATCGTCGTAGCCACGGTCATTTAAGCCCTTCACGAGATTGGCGCCGATAAATCCGGCGCCCCCTGTCACAACGATCATAAGACCTCGTCCTCCGCGGCTAGAGCCGCCTCAAGTTCCGCCCAGGACACGGCAACCGCGCCCAGATGGCCTACCACTATCCCGGCTGCGGCATTCGCAATATGAATAGCCTCGATAAAGCTTGCCTGCACAGCAAGGGCCGCACCGATCATGGCAATCACGGTATCGCCGGCGCCTGTGACATCGTAGACCTCCTGCGCCCGCGCAGCCACATGGGTGCGCGCGCCCCCTTTCTCAAAGAGGGTCATCCCCTCCTCACTTCGGGTCACCAGCAAGGCCTTAAGATCCAACTCCGAGATAAGCGTGCGGGCCTTACGCTCGAGCTCCTGTTCATCGCGAAAACGCCCGGCCACCTGCTCAAACTCCTTGCGATTGGGAGTAATGAGCGTAGCCCCCGCATACGCGCTGTAATCGTCGCCCTTAGGATCGACGATGACCGGCAAACCCGCTTTGCGACCCGAGCTCACGATGTCGCGCACATGCCCAAGCCCGCCTTTGCCGTAATCAGAGACGATCACGGCCGAAGTCTGTGCAAGTCCGGCCTTATAGGCTGCGAGCAGCCCGCGACAACCGTCAGGCGTGGCCTGGGTCTCGAAGTCGATCCGTATCAACTGTTGGTTGCGCGATACCACGCGCAATTTCACAGTGGTATTGACGAGCGGATCACGAATGAGGCCCTGATCGACTCCGCACGCTGTCAATAAGGACTGTAGGGAATCAGCCGCCGGATCGTCTCCGCACAGGGCGACGAGATGACAGTGGGCGCCAAGACTCGCGATATTACGGGCGACGTTAGCAGCGCCCCCCGGGCGCTCTTCGGAGCGATTGATCGCCACCACCGGCACCGGGGCCTCGGGCGAGATCCGCTCGACCCCCCCGTACCAGTAACGATCCAACATCACATCCCCTATCACTGTCACCCGGGCCTTGGCCATGTGACTTAAGACAGTGGTCAGTTTTTTTAACACGTCTTGCCTTCCTTCTTACCGAAATTCGGACCGCAAACCACGGACTTCGGCTAAACACGCCTCGAGCGCCGCCTGCGGGTTCGGCGCGGCTGTGATGGGCCGACCAATCACAAGATAGTGGGCGCCCACCCGCAAGGCATCCGCTATCCCCATGGTGCGCCGCTGATCGTCTTGGGTCGACCCCGCTGGCCGGATGCCGGGCGTCACTAAAACAAACTCCGGGCCGTAGATCTCGCGTAAAAAAGCCGCCTCGTGGGTCGAGCACACGACGCCGTCAAGCCCCGCCTCGCGACAGGAGGCCGCGAGTTGCTGGGTTCGCGACAGCGGGTCCCCTAAGCCTAAGGCCGCCAGCTCGTCTGCGCTATGGCTTGTCAAAACCGTGACCCCGATCAAGGCCGCGGTCCCGGGCGCTACGGCCTCGCGGGCGGCCTTTAGCATGCGCGATCCGCCCAGGGCGTGGACGTTGAGCATCCAGACGCCGAGTTCGCAGGCCCGCGCGCAAGCACGCGCCACGGTATTTGGGATATCGTGAAACTTGAGATCCAAAAAGACCTCGAGGCCACTTCGTTTGAGATCGGTGACAATCCCAGGACCGGCTTCGGTAAAAAGCTCCAAACCCACCTTCACGCGGCAGTCCTTCGGATCAAGCCTTTCCGCAAGACGTAAGGCTTCTCGAGCACTCGCGAAATCCAAGGCCACAATGATAACCGGGGCTTTAGACGACATCATCCTCTCCCGAGGGCATAACAGTGTTCCAACGATGACAGCTCGGGCATTGCCAATGCAAGGACTGTCCGGAAAAGCCGCAGTGATGACACAGGTAGCGGCGCCGGCCTTCGACAATCTTTTCGATAATACCTTTGAGGATGGCTAGGTCCTCGCGGACATCGCCTGTCGCCTGGGCCATATGGAGGCCTATGAGTCGATTCAAGCCACGCACGGACGGCTGACGCCGAAGCCAGGACACGACAAACGCCTCGGCCGCGACCACACCCTCTCGCCGCTCGACGACATCAGCCAACACCAACATGACGGAAATATCCCGATGTCGCGCCAAGGCCTCTTGGAAAAACCGGTAGAGGCCATCCTCGTCGCCCAAGGCCCGAAAACTCTGAGCCAGCAATTGGGCGACCTCACCGAGATACACGGGGTTCTGGCCTTCCACACGCCGCCAAGCCTTGATTGCCTCCTTGTGGCGCCCGGACTTGGCCTCGATCTGACCCAGCACGATGCTGGCGCGCACGCACGACTTATCGCTTTGCAAGGCGCGGCGGGCCTGCTCGAAGGCGAGTTCCTGGTCGTTGGCCTTGTACGCCTCCTCGGCCAATTCACAATAGTACTGGGCAATGATGTCGGAAAGCCCGGGACCCCCGGCGCGCCCAAGTCGCCGGCACACACTGATCGCCTTCTCCCAGTCGCGCTCTTGCTGATAAATATGCATGAGCAAACGCAAGGCCTCGCCATTATGTATACGAATTTCGGCCAGCTCGAGAAACAGGTTTTCGGCGCGGTCGAGGAGGCCGGCCTTGAGATAGTCCTGACCCAACTCGAGGAGCGCGCGGGCGCGCTGGTCACGGTCGAGAGCGGGCCGGGCGATGATGTTCTGATGGACACGGATGGCTCGCTCGACCTCACCCCGTCTACGAAACAGGCTCCCGAGGGCAAGATGGGTCTCTACCGTCTCGGAATTGACCTCCAAGACCTTGATGAAAATCTCGATCGCCTTGTCGGCCTGTTCGTTGAGAAGGAAGTTTAAGCCCTTGAAATAGGCGCTCGGCAAGTCTTTACGGGCCCGCTGACGCTTATGGTCATAGCGCCCTGCTACCCATCCTGAGCCCGCCGCCAAAGGCAGCAACAGCGATATAAGGACTGACGCATGATCAAAGAACATCTTTAATGGGGAGGGCTCGCAGGTTTGCCACTTCTTGTTCCATATGACGTACCTCCTTGCGCGCAAGACTGAGCTGGCGACGAAGACGTATCATTCGGTTCAGACTCGCGATAAACCCGAAAACCACACCCAAGGACAGGCTTACCAGCAAAACTACGGCAAGCGGCGCCTGCCAAGCCAAGCCTCCGTAGTAACGGACAGTCACATCTGCGGCGTTTTTGTAAGCAAACCCGAGGCCCAGGAACACCACGAGGACTACGATGAACCCATAGAGGATACGCTTCATGGTCGTTACCACCCCTCTAAAAAAAACGGCACGGGCGCTCACCCATGCCGCTCTTTTGCCATTCCATGCAACCCGGGCCTACAGGTCGACCCGCTCCCGCAACTCCTTACCTGGCTTGAAATGAGGTACACGGCGATCCGGTACCTGCACGCTCGTCCCGGTTTTGGGGTTGCGCCCCAACCGTGAAGGCCTGTGGTGAAGCGAAAAACTCCCGAAACCGCGGACCTCTATGCGTTCACCGGCTTCCAGGGCCACCGACATGCGCTCGAGGAGCCCCTTTACGGCCAATTCCACGTCGCGCTGGTCGAGCTGCGGCTGCTTGGCCGCAAGAGACTGAATGAGCTCAGACTTCGTCATAGCCACGCTATCATTCCCCTCAATCCTTCTGGCCAAGCTTCTCTTTTAGCTTATCACCCAAAGAGGAGGTGGTAACGGACGCCTTGCGTGTGTACTCCTGAACCGCCTCGTTTTCCCGCTCCATATCCTTGGCTCGGACGGACAAGGTGATCTTGCGGTTCTTGCGATCGATCGTCATGATCTTCGCTTCGACCGTATCGCCTTCCTTCAAGACCGAGCGCGCGTCCTCGATACGATCGCGCGAAGCCTCGGCCGCCCGTAAGTAGCCCTCAATATCCTCACCCAACTTAATGGTCGCACCCTTGGCATCGACTGCCGTCACAACCCCGGAAACGACAGCGCCCTTTCCGTTCTCGGCGCAATAATTATTGAACGGGTCGCCTTCCATCTGCTTCACGCCCAAGGAGATGCGTTCGCGCTCGGGATCGACCGCCAGAACAACAGCCTCTAAATCATCGCCCTTCTTCAGGTCGCGCACCGCCTCTTCGCCAGCTCGCGTCCAGGACAGATCGGTCAGATGGATCAAGCCATCGATCCCGCCATCCAGCCCGACAAAGACACCGAAATCGGTGATCGACTTAATCTGGCCCCTCACCATGTCGCCCTTATTATGGGTGGTCGCAAACTCCTCCCAAGGATTGGGCTGACACTGCTTGATCCCAAGCGATATGCGTCGGCGCTCTTCGTCGATATCGAGAATCATGGCCTCGACCTCGTCGCCCAACTGCACCACCTTGGTGGGGTGTACGTTCTTGTTGGTCCAGTCCATCTCGGAGACGTGCACCAGCCCCTCGACGCCCTCTTCGATTTCCACGAACGCACCGTAATCGGTGATATTGGTAACCTTCCCGAAGATCCGTGTGCCCACCGGGTAGCGGCGCGCCAGATCAACCCACGGATCGTCACCCAGCTGTTTCAAACCGAGAGAGACCCGATTCCTTTCGCGATCAAACCGCAGAACCTTGGCCTCGACCTCGTCGCCGATATTCAGCATCTCAGAGGGGTGCTTGACGCGCTTCCAGGCAAGATCCGTGATGTGCAGGAGGCCATCGACGCCCCCTAGATCCACGAACGCGCCGTAATCGGTCAAGTTCTTGACCACACCCTTCACAATCTGGCCTTCTTCGAGATTCGCTAGTAGCTGATCGCGCTCCGCCGAAATCTCGTTTTCGACCACAGCCCTACGAGATACGACCACGTTGTTGCGCTTGCGGTCGAGCTTTATGACCTTAAATTCGAGCTCCTTGCCTTCCAAGTACGAGGGGTCGCGTACCGGCCGGACGTCGACCAGGGAGCCAGGCAAGAACGCGCGTATGGTATCAATGGCGATGGTAAACCCACCCTTGACCTTGCCGGTCATGATGCCGGTAATCACGCTCTGCTTCTCGAACGCCTCTTCGAGCACATCCCACGCCTTGACGCGACACGCCTTCTCGCGCGACAAGCGGGTCTGCCCAAAACCGTCTTCCATGTACTCAATGACGACTTCGATGCGTTCGCCGACCTTGACCCCGATCTCGCCATTGGCGTTGCGAAACTGTTCTGTGGGAATCACGCCTTCCGACTTGAGGCCCGCATTGACTATCACGACCTCGTCATCGACATGCACCACTTCACCTACTACGAGGCTTCCGGGTCGCATTTGGCACGACTGCATGCTCTCTTCAAACAATTCGGCAAAGCTTTGGCTCATGTATCTCTCTTGATCAAGGGCCCCGAAGGGCGGGTGGTCCCGCGTGAAGCGGAATTGGTTTATTTGGATTCGGGCGGGCTAGATGATAAGGCGCTTTCTGACCATAACAAGGACCTGATCAATCACCTCCTGAAGCGAAAGTGCCGAAGAATCCAGCAACTCGGCATCCAGGGCCGGCTTAAGTGGTGCGATAGCACGCTGAGCGTCTCTCTCATCCCGCTCCCGAATCTCCCCTATAAGCTGCGGAAGCGTAACACTGAAGCCCTTTCCCTTCAACTGATCATAGCGCCGACGAGCCCGTACCTCGGCGCTTGCGGTTAGAAACACCTTCAAAAAGGCGTCCGGGAACACATGACTGCCCATATCCCGCCCATCGGCCACAAGCCCTGGGGCCAGGCGCGCGGCCCGCTGGCGATCGAGCAGGGCCGCGCGTACCGCCCGAAGCGCCGCGACCTGGGAGGCAGCGCTCGCTACTTCCGGGGCACGCAAAGCGGCCCCACAGTCGCGATCATTCACGAACACGTTGACATCTCCTGTCAAACCGCTGTCAAAACGCAGTCGAAGCTCGCTCGCCAAAGCGCTCAGGCGCGACTCATCGTCCAGAGCAACGCCTGCCCACACCGCAGCCAACGCCAGCGCCCGATAGACGGCCCCGCTATCGAGATAATGCCAACTCAGCGCCCGGGCGACGGCAAAGCCTACCGCCCCCTTGCCGGAGCCGGACGGCCCGTCGATAGCCAAAACCGGAATCATGACGCCATGACCCGGAGATCGAAGCCGACCGCCTGAGCGCCCTCTACAAAACCCGGAAACGAGGTCGCGACATTGCGGCAGTCTCGAACCTCCACTCGCCCCTGCGCGCGTAGGCCCGCGACCGCAAACGCCATGGCGATACGATGGTCGCCCCCAGAGTCGATGACTCCGCCTTGCAGGGGCGAACCTGTGACCGCAAGGCCATCCGGGAACTCCTCAACCGCGACCCCCAGGGCTTTAAGACCACGGGCCATAACCGCCAAACGATCACTTTCCTTCACGCGCAGCTCCTCGGCCCCATGCAGGATCGTCGTGCCCTGAGCGCAGGCCGCCGCGATAAAAATGGCCGGGAATTCGTCGATGGCCAAGGGGACAAGCGCGGGCGGAATCACCACCCCGTGCAAGGGGCTTGCGCTCACGACCAGATCCGCGACCTGTTCACCGCTCACGACCGTCTCATTCTCGACCTCGATACGGGCGCCCATGGCGCGCAGGATCGCCACGACCCCGGTGCGGGTCGGATTCATACCCACACGTGTTAACAGAAGACGTGACCCGGGAACGACACTCGCCGCCACCAAAAAGAAGGCCGCCGACGACAGATCGGCCGGGACTTCCCATGCGCCCGGCGTAAGCGGGCCCTTACCACCCACGACTGAGATCGCGGCCTTATCCTGGTCGACCGGGTAACCAAAGCCTTGCAACATTCGTTCGGTGTGGTCGCGACTTGGCGCGGGCTCAATCACAGTCGTTCGACCCTCGGCGTAGAGACCCGCCAACAGGATCGCGGACTTGACCTGGGCGCTTGCGACCGGCAACGCGTAACGTATGCCGCGCAGTGGCTGGCCGCCCTGGATCTCAAGCGGCGGACGCCCTTCGCGTCCGGTCTTGATAACAGCCCCCATAAGACGCAGCGGGCCCGCTACCCGCTCCATCGGTCTTTTCATAAGCGACTCGTCGCCCACAAGCTGGGTGGCAAAGTCTTGGGCGCACAAAAGCCCGGCTAAGAGCCGCATGCTCGTACCCGAGTTGCCAAGATCCAAGGGACCCGCCGGGGCCTTCAGGCCATGAAGCCCGACCCCATTTACGACGAGGCGGCCCGCAATTGGTCCCTCGATCGCCACGCCAAGCGCGCGAAAAGCGTTGACCGTGCCGAGAACGTCTTCACCCTCAAGAAGGCCCGTCAAGACGCTTTGGCCTTCCGCCAGGGCCGACAGGATCACAGCCCGGTGGGAGATCGACTTGTCGCCCGCCACCTTGAGAGTCCCTTGCAACGGACCACCTGCTTTTACGATGTAATCAATGCTCGCCACGATCCGTCTCTCGAATAAGGGTCTCGCGAAAATCCCGGGCCTTAGCAAATCGGGCTTGCAAGCTCGCAAAATCTCCGGCCACCAACGCCCGTCCATAAGCGGCCAGCCGCTCGCCATAGGCGACCAGCGCCGGGGCGAGAAGTACGGCATTGGCCTGGCACACGTCGCGCCACATCACGGGGTCGCTGCCCGCAATCCGCAAGAAATCGCGCAGGCCCGCTCCGACGAAGGGATAAAGATCATGATCCTCCGCTTCCTCCGCTAAAAAATCAGCACAGGCAAAAGCGAGGATGTGCGGCAAATGGCTCGTGTAGGCCACCATACGATCATGGACACCGGCATCGGTGATCAAGACATAGGCGCCGACGGCCTCCCACATCGCGCGCACTACCGCCACCGCCTCGGGGTCGCAGCCCTCGCGCGGCGTCAAAACCACCACCCGTTTCACGAACAGCGCGGCCGACGCGGCCGAAGGCCCCGATCGCTCGGCCCCAGCGATTGGATGACCGGGCACAAAGCGCGGCAAGCTTAGCTCGGCCGCGGCCTGCGCCACGGGACCTTTTACGCTGCCCATATCGGTGATCACAGCGCGTGCGGATATAAGCGGCTGAAGACACGCAAGCAGGTCCGGCATGGCACCGACTGGAGTCGCCAACACCACGATGTCGGCCGCGTCCGGCCCGAGCTCGGCCGCGCCGCGGTCAAGCCATCCCCGCTCGACCGCCAACGCCAAGGACTCGGGGTTCTCGTCGATGCCGACAATATGGGAGGCGAAATCGACGGCACGCAAGGCCGCCGCAAGCGAGGCCCCCATAAGCCCAACCCCGATGATTGCAACACTAGGTTTCACGGACCGGATCCAACAAGGCGCTCAGTTCGCGCAGAAAGCGTGCGTTCTCTTCCGGCCGCCCGACCGTCACCCGCACATGATGGGGCATGCCGTAGGGCCCCAGAGGTCGCACGATCACCCCTTTGCGCAACAACGCTTGATAGAGGCGAGGTGCATCATCGACCTTAAGGCACAAGAAATTGCCGACCGAGGGCAAGGCTGTGACACGCAGGGTGCCGAGGGAAGCGCACAGGGCCTTGCGCTGCTCGGCATTGACCGCCACCATCTCCGCGACATAGGCCTGATCATCCAAAGCCGCGATCGCCGCGGCCTGGGCCACCGCGTTCACATTGAAGGGCTGGCGGAGGCGATTCATCAAATCCGCGAGCGCTGGCGAGGACAGGGCAAAACCTAGACGCAGACCGGCCAGGCCGTAGACCTTGGAAAAAGTTCGTACCACGATAAGATTCGGGTAGCGGTCCAAAAACGTGCGGCCGTCTGGGTAAGCGGCATCTGCCACGTACTCGAAATAGGCCTCGTCTAACACAACGATCGTCGATTTCGGACAGGCCGCCAGGAACCGCTCGAGATCGTCCCGACTAAACCAGGTCCCGGTCGGGTTATTGGGATTGGCTAAAAACACCATACGCACGGCCGGACTCAAGGCGTTGGCCATAGCCTCGAGATCGTGGGCGTAATCGCGAGACGGGACCATGATCATCTCGGCACCGATACCACGCACGCTGATCGGGTAGGCGGCAAAGGCGAACTGGTCGCATATCGCGACCTCGCCTGGGCTCAAGAACGTCCGGGCAATGAGTTCTAAGACGTCATTGGACCCGTTCCCAAGCGTAATCTGCCGCTCACCCACATGGAGCCTCCCGGCCAGCGCGCGCTTCAGGGCAAACGCCCCGCCATCAGGATAGCGGCTCACGTGCCCCAAGGCCGCCACTGCGGCGGCCTGCGCTCGCGGGCTTGGGCCATAGGGATTTTCGTTTGAGGCGAGCTTGATCGCATCTTTCACGCCCAGTTCGCGCTCTAACTCCTCAATTGGCTTCCCGGGCTCATAGGGCACGAGACCGCGCACGCCCGGCACGGCCAAAATCAGGGGATCACACATCATAAGGTTACACTTCCCTCCACTCTTGTCGGTTTAGATCGCCTGCGGGTACGACCCAAGCCGCCTCACGACGCGTCCATCGGCCTCGAGTTCCTCCAGGGCCTCGCGAATTGCGGGATCGCTCTGGTGCCCAACGATATCGACAAAAAAAATGTATTCCCAGAGTGCGCGGCGCGCGGGCCGCGATTCAATCCGCAAAAGACTAATGGCGCGGCGCGCAAACGGCTCCAAAAGCGCGTGTAAGGAGCCCGGCCGGTGCGGGGCCGCGAGTAGCAAGGTGGTCTTGTCCTGACCGCTCGGGCCAATGGGATCGCGACCAATAACAAAAAACCGCGTCGTGTTGTCCGGGGCGTCTTCGATGTTGTGGGCCACAATTGGGACTTGCCAACGGGCCGCGGCCTCGACCGAGGCAATAGCCGCAAGTGTCGGATCCGCCGCCGCCCGACGTGCGGCCTCGGCATTGTTCGAGACCGCGATAAGCTCCGCATGGGGCAGATGGCCCTCTATCCAATCGCGACATTGGGCCAAGGCCTGCGGGTGGGCCGCGATCTGTTTCACCTCAGGCAAAGTGGCGGCTTTCGTCATCAGCTGATGGTGGACGCGCAGAACCACCTCACCTACGATCACGACCGCCGACTGCACGAAAAGATCATGGGTATGGCTCACGATGCCCTCGGCCGAATTTTCGACCGGCACCACTCCGAAATCCGCCGTCTTGGCCGCGACCGAGCGAAAGACCTCAGCGATCGTAGTGACCGCAAGCGCGTCCACGGCGCCCCCGAAATGCTTGCGTAGCGCCCCCTCGGTGAAGCTTCCTTCGGGACCAAAGTATGCGACCACGAGCTTGTGCTCGAGCGCCAGGCACACGCCCATGATCTCGCGGAAGATTCTCAACACGTCGTCTTTGGGAAGCGGTCCCCGGTGGCGCGAAGCGACCTGCGCCAAGATCTGCCTTTCGCGTTCAGGGCGATAGAAGATCGGATCGGCCTGCTCTTGCTTGGCTTTCGCGATCAATTGCGCGCACGTCGCGCGGTCAGCCAACAACTCTTGCAGCTGCGAGTCTATCAAGTCGATGCGCGCCCTCAGTTCACGCAGACGCCACTCGGGATCTTCGGGATGTTCTGGCATAACGACCTCAGGCGGCTATCCGACGCACCGACATGACCCCGGCGATACCCGCAATCTGCGCATACACGGCGTCAGGCAGCGCGCTATCGAGGTCTACAAGCGTGTATGCTAGGTCACCACGCGACTTATTCACAAGGTTATGAATATTAAGCCCGGCTCTCGCCATGGCCGTCGATATCTGGCCCACCATATTCGGGACATTCGCGTTCGCCACCACCAGGCGACAGTCCCCTTCTCGGGGCACGACGACCTCGGGGAAGTTGACCGAGTTGCGTACGTTTCCGTGCGCCAGGAAATCGCGCACCTCGTCTACCACCATGATAGCGCAATTATCCTCGGCCTCTTGGGTCGATGCGCCTAAATGCGGCAACGCCAAGACCTTCGCGTGGCTTTTCAGTTGATTCGACGGAAAATCGCATAAGTAGGCGTGCAATCGGCCAGCATCGAGTGCTGCAACCACCGCGGCGTCGTCGACGATGCCTTCACGCGCGAAATTGAGGATCGTCGCCGTGGGTTTCATGAGCGCAAGCCGCGCGGCGTTAATCATATGCCGCGTAGCATCCATGAGCGGTACGTGGAAGCTCACGAAATCCACCTGCTTTAGCAGCTCATCGACGCTGCTGGCCTTGCGAACCTCGGCTGACAACTGCCAAGCGCCTTCGACCGTCAAGCTCGGATCAAAACCCACCACCTGCATGCCGAGGCGAAGACCGATATTGGCGACCATGTGCCCGATCGCCCCAAGGCCCACGACCCCGAGCGTTCGCCCTGGTAACTCGAATCCCGCGTAGGCCTTCTTACCGGCCTCCACGGCCTTATTGATTTCGGCATCCGTGCCCTCTAAGCGCTCGGCAAACTCCCAAGCCCCGCGAAGATTCCGAGCCGCGATCAAAAGACCCGCAACCACCAGTTCTTTTACCGCGTTGGCATTGGCGCCGGGTGCGTTAAAAACCGGTATGCCACGCGCGCTTAAAGCCGCCACCGGGATATTATTCACGCCGGCTCCAGCGCGGCCTACGGCCTTCAAGGTCGGCGGCAAAGCGAGATCGTGCATCTTAAAAGACCGCAATATGATCGCGTCCGGATCGGTCACATCCGGACCGACGAGAAAACGATCGCGATCGAAGCGAGCAAGGCCCAGAGGCGAGATTTGATTCAGCGTCTGGACCCTAAACATCACCCGTGCCTCCGCGCAAAATCCCGCATAAACGAGACGAGAGCAGTCACGCCCTCTTCCGGCATAGCGTTATAGAGGCTAGCCCGCATTCCGCCCACCGAGCGATGCCCCTTTAACTGCAAAAGCCCCGCCTTTTGCGACTCCTTCAAGAACGGATCGTCTAGCCGCTCGTCCTTCAAGGTAAAGGGCACGTTCATCCAGGACCGTGCGCGCGCCTTGACGGGACAGGTGTAAAAGCCGCCCGATTGTTCGATACAATCGTACAGGAGGCGGGCCTTGCGCTCGTTTATGCGCGCCATGCCGGCCAAACCGCCCTGCCCCTGCAGCCAATCGAACACAAGGCCCGCCATGTAGATGGGAAAGGTCGGCGGGGTGTTGTACATAGAGTCGTTCTCGACATGAATCCGATAATCAAGCATAAGCGGCATGGTCTTCAAAGCCCCGCCCAGAAGGTCTTCGCGGACAATGACGACAGTCAGACCCGCAGGGCCTATATTCTTCTGGGCGCCAGCGTAGATCAACCCAAAGCGGCTGACATCCAGCGGTCTTGAGAGGATCGTAGACGACATATCGGCCACCAAGGGTACACCCTGAGTGTCGGGGATAAAGGGGAACTCCACCCCACCTATCGTTTCATTGGGCGTGTAATGAACGAAAGCGGCATCAGCCTTGAGCTTCCAGGTCTCCTCGGCGGGAACGTCGGTGAACTTGTCGGCCTCCCCGCTCGCCGCCACATTGACGTCGCAAAACCGTCGCGCCTCGGCTATGGCCTTTTTCGACCACTCGCCAGTATTGATGTAATCGGCGCCAGTCTTGCCCCGCAATAAATTGATCGGCACCATCGCGAACTGCAAGGAGGCGCCGCCCTGGAGGAACAGGACCTTATAGTGGCTGGGGATCCCCAAAAGCGCCCGCAACGACGACTCGGCATGGGCCATGATACCCATGAACTCCTTGCCGCGATGGCTCATTTCCATAACCGACATGCCGCTGCCATGCCATTCCGCGAGTTCCTCTTGCGCCTTGCGCAAGACCGCCTGCGGCATGACCGCAGGACCCGCCCCGAAATTAAAGATCTGCGTCATGATCACCATCCGTCGCTGTCGCTTGGCCACTCGCGCCGGTCTCGGCATCACCCAAGACCAGAGCCTCCTCTATCTTTTCAAGCCCCACTAAACGCTCCCCTGTATCCAAGCCCATGAGTCGCACGCCCTGAGTATTGCGGCTTGTCATGGAGATCTCCGCAGCCCGCATGCGGATCAGGCTTCCACTGTCAGTAATCATCATGACCTCGTCATCCTCGCCACTCAGAACGGCGCCCACAATCTTGCCGTTGCGCTCCGTGACCTGCATGGAGATGACGCCCTGGCCGCCTCGGTTATGGCAGGGGAAATCCGAGAATGGGGTGCGCTTACCATAACCGTTTTCGGCAGCGGTCAAAACGGCCTGGGCCTGGGCCGCCGGATCGACGATCATGAGCGACACCACGCGCTGGCCGTCGCGCAAGCTCATACCGCGCACGCCCCGGGCGTTACGGCCCATGGAGCGCACATCCTGCTCGCGAAAACGGATCGCCTTACCGCCATTACTGAACAAAAGAATATCGCTTTGTCCGCTCGCGATCCCGGCCCCAACCAAGACGTTACCTGGCACGAGGTCGATCGCCACGATTCCGCTCGTACGCGGCCGGGAAAAATCAGCCAACGGGGTCTTTTTAACGGTCCCATCCGAGGTCGCCATGAACACCGACTTACCCTCCTCAAAGGTCGGCAAGGGGAGAATCGTCGTGAGCTTCTCGCCTTCGGAAAGCGGCAGGAAATTGACGATAGGACGACCTTGCGCGCCATGACCGGTCTGCGGCAAATCATAAACCTTGAGCCAATAGGCCTTGCCGCGGTTCGAGAAACACAGAATGGTGTCGTGGGTATTAGCCACCACGAGCCGATCGACGAAGTCCTCTTCGCGCATGCGTCCGGAACTGCGGCCCTTGCCACCTCGGCGCTGCGCCCGATAGTCCGCGAGCGGTTGAGCCTTGACGTAGCCGGCATGCGACAAGGTCACAACCACGGTCTCCTGGGCAATCAAGTCCTCGCGGCTCAGGTCCACGCGACCGGCGTAGATCTCGGTGCGTCGCGCATCCCCGTATTGATTCTTGATCACCAAAAGCTCGTCGCGAATCACCTCCATCAAGCGGCCATCGCTGCGCAGTATTTCAGACAGCGCCTCGATACGCCGCAGGATCTCCTGGTACTCGCCATGAATCTTTTCCTGTTCGAGCCCGGTCAGCCTATGGAGCCGCAGATCCAGGATCGCTTGGGCCTGAACCTCAGTCAGGACATAGCCCTCCCCCTGCAAACCGGCCCCGGGCGGGAGGCCCTCCAGCCGTGAGGCCTGGGAGGCATCTTTCAGTAAGGCCCCGACCAATCGCGCCGACCACGACCGCTCGAGAAGACGTTTACGGGCGCTCGCCGGATCTTCGGCAGCCTTTATGACCGCTATGATGTCATCGATGTTTTCGAGCGCCACGGCGAGACCTTCCAAGACATGGGCACGCTCGCGCGACTTACGCAAATCATAAAGGGTGCGACGGGTGACGACCTCGCGCCGATGGCTCAAGAACGCCTTCAGGATCTGCGGCAGGTTCAAGAGCTTCGGCTGGCCGTCGTCGAGCGCCACCATATTGATGCCAAAAACCGTCTGCAGGGACGTCAATTGGTAGAGATTATTCAAGATGACTTCGGCGTTTTCCCCGCGCTTTAACTCGATCACCATGCGCATGCCCGATTTGTCGGACTCATCGCGCAACTCGGCGATCCCGTCGATGCGGCCTTCTTTCACGAGCTCGGCGATCTTTTCGAGCAAGCGCGCCTTATTGACCTGATACGGGAGCTCGGTGACGATCAGCGCCTGGCGACGACCGGGCCGCTCTTCTTCGATCTCGACCCGCGAGCGCACGTAGATCTTGCCGCGGCCGGTGAGGTAGGCCTCGCGGATGCCAGCGCTCCCATTGATGATGGCGGCGGTCGGGAAGTCCGGCCCGGGGATGTACGCCATCAGTGCGTCCACTGAGAGATCGCCGTTTTCGATCAAGGCGAGTAGCGCGTCTATGACCTCGGAGAGGTTATGCGGCGGGATGTTGGTCGCCATACCGACGGCGATACCCGATGAGCCGTTGACGAGCAGATTCGGCAAAGCGGTAGGAAGCACCAGGGGCTCGTGCTCGGAACCGTCATAGTTCGGTGCGAAATCAACCGTTTCCTTGTCGAGGTCCGCCAAAAGATCGTGCGCGATGCGGGCCATGCGAATTTCGGTATACCGCATAGCCGCCGGGGCGTCACCGTCGACCGAACCGAAATTTCCCTGCCCGTCTACCAGCGGGTAGCGCATCGAGAAGGTCTGGGCCATACGCACGATCGTGTCGTAGACCGCGGTATCGCCGTGGGGGTGGTATTTACCAATGACGTCACCAACGACACGCGCCGACTTCTTATAAGGCCGGTTCCACTCATTGCCCAGGACCTGCATGGCATAGAGTACGCGGCGATGGACGGGCTTTAGGCCGTCGCGCACATCGGGGAGGGCGCGTCCGACGATCACGCTCATGGCGTAATCGAGGTACGACTGGCGCATCTCCTCTTCCAGATTAACTGGGATAGTTTCTTTGGCGAATTGATCCATCAAATTTAGGCTGCGAGTGCGGCCTTGGGACCTCTTATGGGGTGCTGAAAAGCCGGTCGCCCACTATACCATAGGGTCCCCCTGACCTAAAGCGTGCCGAGCGTCTTCAGCGGCCCCACGGGCTAGGCGACAAGGGCGGGCGGAGGCGTGGGCTGAGAACCTGGCCCCCGGTTCTTAAGGGCCCTGGTCGTGATGCCATGAGCCAGGCTTTTCGACCTTTCGCGTTGTGAATATGACAGCGGAAAAAACACAAAGCAGACGGTGAGCGCTTATGCCAAAGCGCACCGGGCCAAGATCGCGCGGAATCCCACTAACCCAAAGGGATTTCCCCCAAAATCCATTCCGTGTCGATATGTAAGGCAGGCTTTCCAGACACCGGCAAGGCCGAGCCCTCAAAGTACTGAAGAGGGCCTCCGAAGGTCAGAACCGGGTGCTGGCCAAAGCGTCCGCAAAATAACGAGTCATCCACTCTGCGTCCTCGGGCTTCCCTCCGCCAGACGGACCCGGCTCCAGATCCTGGCCGACCCATGACCTTCCTGCGAAGATCGGCGGCGGGACAGCACCGGTAGCGCGTGATGATTTGGGAAACCGAGGCGACTTTGCCCCGCACCCCTCGAGGAGGGGGCCTTGCGGGCCGCTCGTGCGTTCGCCCCTTAGGGTTATGGGAACGGTCCCCGAGTCACCATCCAGAATCGCACAATCGTGATGAACACATAAGGCAGGCACGGCGCCAACGCTATTGCCGACACGACACGCTGTGACCGGTGTCGGCGACGGCTTACAGATCCTTAGGTTTAGTGGGGCGGAGTGCCGATAGCGATACGTTGGCCATGGGCCAAAGCGCCGAGATAGGCGGTGAGATCCACGAGGGCGGCGCTGCCATAGGCGGGGGCGGTGCCGCCGAGACCCTGACGGACACAATGGCGAATTTGGTGACCTAAAGTAACGACCCGCCCGTGTGCGACCCGCGGGAAGATGGCGGCCGCGTTACGCAGGCTCGGGATCTGCCGGCCGTCCGGTAGCCGCCCGGCGGTACGCCCGCCGTGCAAATGACAGGTCGCGCAGGTGATACCGGTATTCTGGGCGGGTGCCTGATCAGATAGAGCACTGGCAAAGGCGGCTTGAGCGTTCAAGGGTACCTGCAGATGGCCGCCAAAGTGGGCCTCCTGAAATAACCGAGCGCCGGCGTGGACCGCTTGGCGCAAGGCCGTGGAGGCCGTGGAGGCCTGCGCACGATGTGGGAGGATCCAACTCGCGAAGATTATCAATGCCATCGTAGCGGCTCGCTTCATGACCATATCCTTGTGCTGTCTGGTAACTAGACGATCGCCCGCCGCAAAATAGTCCCTGACACCCAACAGGTTTTGATAGCGGGCGATATTTTTTGGCGCATCCCAGACAGGACCGAGAAGCGCCGCATCGGGAACGGCCGCCCGCTCGCCAATGGACGGCGGGGGCAAGGAGGGAACTTATGACCACTTCCGGATATCCAAAAAATCGTCCTTCAAAACCTCAATGAACCGCGCTGACTAGTCACATTGTATACAGAAGAACCCTGACTCTTAGGGTCACCCAAGCCACACGCCTCTAGCGCTTCTTCGCGGCAAATAGCTTTTCTATGGTCCGGGTGCTGGGTCGCTCGACCACACCGCCTTCTGTGATCAAAGCATCAATCAAGCTCGCAGGCGTGACATCGAAGACCGGATTCCAGGCCTTGGCCGTGGCCGGGCTATGGCTTATCCCCTGGCACTGTAAAAGCTCCTGGGGCGAACGCTCTTCTATAGGAATGGACAAGCCATCCGGGCAATGCCTATCGATCGTACTCAAGGGGGCAACGACATAGAAGGGAACCCCGTGGTGCCGGGCCAGGACTGCCAAGCCATAGGTGCCGATCTTATTCGCGGTGTCGCCGTTAGCGGCAATCCGATCCGCGCCCACGAGCACCGCCTGGATAGTGCCGGTGCGCAAAAGTGCGGCCGCCGCACTATCGGCAAGCAAGGTGACGGGCAGACCCTCCTCGATAAGTTCCCAGGCCGTGAGTCGCGCGCCCTGAAGCCAGGGCCGGGTCTCATCGGCATATACCATCGCGATTCCACGGTCGGCCGCGGCCGACCGCACGACACCAAGCGCCGTACCAAAACCCCCGGTCGCCAGCGCCCCGGTATTGCAATGGGTCAAGACCCGCGCCTTGGGGGGCAATAAGGCCGCGCCGTAGGCCCCCATGCGCCGGTTGGCGGCGATATCGTCGGCATGCAGGCGGCGGGCGGCGGCCTCGACCCGCTCAAGCGGGTTCTCTTCCCCCCCCTCGGCCATAACCCGCTCCATAACATCAAGCGCCCAAGCGAGATTGACGGCCGTGGGCCGGCTTAAGCGCAATAACGCGAGATCCGCCGCCGCCTCGCGACGCCAACGATTGGGAGCCTTCTCGTAAGCGGCCTTCACGGCCAGGACCGCTCCGTAGGCCGCGGTCACTCCAATGGCCGGTGCCCCGCGCACGACCATGGCGGTAATGGCCTCGGCGACCGCGCGCGCGGTCGTGCACACCTCGTAGCGGATCGTCCCCGGCAGCACGCGCTGATCCAAGAGATGGACCGCGCCATCACGAAGCTCGACGGCGCGAACCTTGTCGTACAAGACATCACTGAGCACTGAACCCCCGAAAGCCACAAACACTAAAGACCCTGGATAATGTATCATGGCTGAGGCCGAATTTTTCATGGGGCTTATGCCAAAACGTCGCGGGCACCACCTTCCTTTCGCACTATCCGTCCCCTCAAGGGACGCCGCGCGCCCCGGGTCCACGGCGCTCCGCGGCCGCCATTATCCAGCGAGAACCGGGGGCCATGAACGTATCTAGCACCGTGAACACCAAGACGCGGGTAGGCGCGTAAGACATGGCCTCCTCTTACGCTCGTCTGGGTCACTTTGATAAGGGGTTTTATGGAAGCTGATCTGTGTATTCGCGCGCCCTGGATCGTCCCGGTCGAACCACGCGGCGTCGTCCTCCATGACCATGCGCTCGTGATTCGCGAGGGCCTAATCGCGGCCATCGTTCCGCAATCGACCCGAGTGACCGCCACCACCACCCTCAATTTGGCCCACCACGTCCTGATGCCCGGGTTCGTGAATGCCCATACACACGCCGCGATGACCTTATTTCGAGGGCTTGCGGATGACCTCCCGCTCCACCAATGGCTAAACGACCACATCTGGCCGGCTGAGGGCCGCCTTGTCGATAACGACTTCGTCCGCGATGGCACAGCACTCGCTGTCCTGGAAATGATCAAAGGCGGCGTCACCTGCTTTAGCGACATGTACTTCTTCCCCGACGCGACCGCCGACGTGGCGAGCGCCGCCGGCCTACGGGCCGCCTTAGGCCTAGTGGTGATCGACCTCCCAACGGCCTTTGCGCGCAGTCCCGAGGAATATCTGAGCCGCGGGGTCGCCTTATGCGACAAGTGGCGGCACAACCCGCTCATAAAACCGCTTTTGGCACCCCATGCGCCCTACTCGGTCTCGGACGCCACACTTGCGCGGGTTCGCATTCAAGCCGATGAACTCGACATCGGCCTACACATGCACATCCACGAAACCGTAGGCGAGATCGACCAGTCCCTGACGGTCCACGGCATGCGCCCGCTTGCCCGCCTCGACCGCCTGGGCATCGTTCACCCGGGGCTTGTGGCTGTGCATATGACGCAGCTCACCCCCGAGGAAATGGCCTTATGCGCCGAACGCGGCGTAAGCGTCGTACACTGCCCGGAATCGAACCTCAAGATTGCAGCCGGCATCTGCCCGGTCCCGCAACTCATTCAGCATGGCGTGAACGTGGCCCTCGGTACAGACGGGGCCGCAAGTAATAACGATCTCGATATGTTCGGGGAAATGCGCACAGCGGCCCTGCTCGCCAAGGGTATAAGCGGCGACCCCACCGTGGTGCCGGCACCAATCGCCCTCGAGATGGCAACTCTCAACGGGGCCCGCGCCCTGGGGCTTGGTGATCGCATTGGGTCCTTGGTGGCCGGCAAGAACGCGGATATCATCGCGATCGATCTCAATACGCCCGCCACCCAACCCGTGTTCGATCCCATATCCCAACTCGTCTACGCCGCCTGCCGCGAACAGGTGAGCCACGTCTGGATCGGCGGGCGCCTGCTGATGCGTGGGCGCCAGGCCCTAACCCTAGACGAAAGGGCCATCCTCAGCCGAGCCACCTCCTGGCGTGATAAGATACGTAGCGTCGATCAAGGAGGACAACCATGACAGCCACTCACAACGCCGACCCACAAGAACTTCAGCGATTTGAGGCCGTAGCCAGTACGTGGTGGGATCCAAACGGCCCCCTCAAAACGCTTCATGGCATGAATCCCCTTCGACTTCAGTTCATCAAAAATCAGACCCCTTTGGCCGGTCAACGGGTGTTGGACGTTGGCTGCGGCGGCGGCCTCTTGAGCGAGAGCCTAGCGCAAGCCGGGGCCCATGTGACCGGGATCGACTTGGCGCACGAGGCGCTGCTCGTAGCGCGCCTGCACGCGGCGGAAAACGGCCTCTCGATCGATTACCGAGAGACCGCTGTCGAAGACCTAGCGCAACATGAGGCGAAGCCGCTTTTCGATGTCGTCACGTGTCTTGAGATGTTAGAACACGTCCCCGACCCGGTCTCGGTCGTGCGCGCCTGCGCAAGCCTCGTCAAGCCCGGCGGTTATGTCTTTTTTTCGACTATCAACCGGACCCCTAAGGCCTGGATCCTGGCAGTGGTAGGCGCTGAGTATTTACTCAACCTTCTGCCGCGCGGAACCCACGAATACGGCCGCTTTATTCGCCCCTCGGAGCTAGCCTCCTGGATGCGCAGTGCC
>JAJYGP010000006.1 GCA_021785035.1 Pseudomonadota bacterium | reverse complement strand
ATCTCGGGTCAAGGGCCGATCCGGCTCGCCCAGGTGATCCACTACGAGGAGCGCGCCCGTCAGGTTTTGGGCTTTGGTATAATCGGTCACCGTCACGATGGTCTTAAGCCCGGCTCCTAGGGCCGCGCGCAGCCCATTCTCCGAATCCTCGAAGGCCAGGCACTCATCGGCCGTGAGACCGAGCTCTGCTAGAACGTACTCGTAGACGTCAGGGGCCGGCTTCTTGGCCGGCACACAGTCGCCTGCTGCCACCGATTGAAACCAACCGCGGGCATCGGGCGCCATGGCCTTCCAGATCGGCTCCAAGTTCTCAGGGGTGGTGGTCGTGGCGATGGCGAGACGTAGACCTTCGGCCCGCGCCTCGCGCACGAGACGCAGGACGCCGGGACGCAAAGGGATCGCGCCGGCGCCGAGAAGCTGGCCGTAGATTTTGGTTTTCAGGGCATGGAGACGCTGCACGATCGGCAGCAAATCCCCGGGCGGTCGGAGATCGGGCCGAGTATGAGTAAAGAAATAGGTCAGACGTTCCTTACCGCCGGTCACGGAAAGCAGGTCGCCGTATAGCGCCTCATCCCACACGATCCGCAGCCCCTCGGCGGCGAACGCTTGATTGAAGGCCACGCGGTGGCCATCGCGCTCGGTATCAGCGAGCGTGCCGTCAACATCGAAAATCAGTGCCTTCAACATCCCTAACCCCTTAGCTATAACTCACACGATATGGCATCCACCTGTCGGAGCCTTCCTTGCGCCCCCGTAAGCTTTCTGGTATAGATTCGCGCTTGCTCGCAAGCCCCAATCGTCTTGAGCGCAGGAGTCACCCGATGGCGGTCACGAAAAAGAAGGAAATTCAGGCTCTACTGCACGGTATTAAGCCCTACCTCGTCGCCGAGGGCGAAGAATACATGAATACCAGGCAACGGGACCACTTCCGCAAGGTTCTGCTCGCTTGGAAGGCGGAACTGATGCAGGAGGTTTCGCGCACCATGCACGCGATGCAGGACGAAACCGCCAACCACCCGGATCCGAACGACCGCGCAAGCCAAGAAACGGACATGTCGCTTGAGCTGCGTAATCGCGAACGGGAACGCAAACTGATCAAAAAGATTGAGGAGGCCGTGGCCAAAATCGATGCCGATGACTACGGTTACTGCGAAAACTGCGGGGTCGAGATTGGCGTGCAAAGGCTTGAGGCCCGTCCTACGGCGACCTTGTGCATTGATTGCAAGACCCTAGACGAAATACGCGAAAAGCAAATGGCCTAGACACATGGGAGTCCCGCGACGGACCCGTGACCTCGCCGCGGGTCATCTCGACCCGCTTCAGGGGGCTCAGGGTCATCGTACGAATCCTTGGTCCTTCCGCCCACGTACGCCGTGCGCGGCCTCTCTCGGGCGACTCCATCCCATCCAAACACGATCGGCTAGCTCCTCTTCCCGGGCTCGAAAGACGAGACCTCCTCGACGCCGCGAAGGTTCCAGCCGCCTTCGGGCCCTCACCACGCCCAACCTCCCCGGATCGCGACTGTGATCGCGCACATCGTCAACCTCACCGCCGGCTGGATACTGGGCGTCATCCGTCACCTCGGCTATGCCGGCATCGTGGCGCTCATGGCCTTAGAGAGCGCCTGTATCCCGATTCCGTCAGAAATCATCATGACCTTCTCGGGGTACTTGGTTTCGACCCACGTCCTGACCTTGACCGGGATTACGCTGGCCGGCACGCTGGGAAGCGTCTTAGGGTCGCTTGTCGGTTACGCCCTCGGTGCCTATGGGGGCCAGCCCTTTCTCGTGCGCTATGGACGGTATATCCTGATTTCGCATCGGGATCTGGATCGCGCCCACACCTGGTTTGAACGCCATGGCCAAGCGACGGTTTTCGTGGGTCGCCTGCTCCCCGTCCTGCGCACCTTCATCTCGCTTCCGGCCGGGGTGGGCGACATGCCGTTGCTACCCTTCATTCTGTACTCCGCGGCCGGCTCATTGGTGTGGTGTGCGGGACTTGGCTGGGTGGGCCTAAGGCTGGGCCGGCATTGGCGGGCCCTGGGACCCTATATGCATGGAATCGACATCGGTGTCGTGGTCGTGGCACTTATCTTGGTCGCAGCGACTCTCGTGCGCCATGCGAGGCGCCATGACTGAGCCGCCGTGTCGGCGCGCCGACGACCAGCAAAACTTTCTGACAGTGTGAGGTGGCCATGACCAACGAGTCGCGCGACCCGATTGAATCCCTTTTCAAGGAAGATCGCCTTTTTCCCCCGCCGCCCGCCTTCAACCACAATGGGGGCATGAGCGAGGACTTATATCAGCAACTGATCCGCGAAGCAGACCAGGATTACGAGGGGTTTTGGGCGCGCCTCGCGCGCTCCGAGATAGATTGGCTCACACCCTTTACCCGCACCTTAAACGAGACCAAAGCACCCCACTATCGCTGGTTTGAAGACGGAACGCTCAACGTCTCGGCCAATTGTCTAGACCGCCACATCGCCCGATCCGGGGATAAGGCAGCGATCGTCTTCGAGGGTGAGCCGGGCGACACCCGCACCATCAGCTACTCCGAACTTCTGACGGAAGTCTGTCGTTTCGCAAATGCCCTTCTCGCCCAGGGGATTAAGCAGGGCGACCGAGTCGTGATCTATATGCCCATGGTCCCCGAGGCCGTGATCGCTATGCAAGCGTGCGCCCGGATCGGCGCGATCCACTCGGTGGTCTTTGGCGGCTTCTCCAGCGAATCCTTGAAGGGCCGGATAGAAGATGCCGAGGCCGTAGCAGTCGTCACCGCCGATGGCGGGCACCGCGGCGGCCGCATCATCGGCTTAAAAGCCATCTGCGACAAGGTCTTAGACGATTGCCCCTCAGTTCGCACCGTGTTTGTACTGCGGCGGGCCGGCAATCCTATTTCCTGGCGCGAGGGACGCGACGTCTGGTGGCATGACGCGGTAGCTGGGATGTCCCCCCACTGCCAAGCAGCAACGGTCAGCGCCGAGCACCCGCTTTTCCTTCTCTACACCTCGGGCTCCACAGGCCGGCCCAAGGGTATACAACATGCGAGCGCAGGCTACCTTCTGGGGGCCATTCTTACTATGCGCTGGGTATTCGATATCCGCGAAGACGACGTCTATTGGTGCACGGCGGACGTGGGCTGGATCACGGGGCATAGCTATGTAGCCTACGGACCCCTCGCCTGCGGCGCCACGATGGTCATGTACGAGGGTGCACCCACCACCCCGGATGCCGGGCGTTTCTGGCAAATCTGCGAGCGCCACCGAGTCCGCATATTTTACACAGCCCCGACTGCCATCCGCGCCTTAAAGAAGCAAGGGGACGAGTATCCCCGCCGCTACAATCTCGATCGTTTGCGCCTGCTTGGGACCGTGGGAGAACCGATCAACCCCGAGGCCTGGATGTGGTATCACGAGGTCATCGGACAGAAGCGGTGCCCGATCGTAGACACATGGTGGCAAACCGAAACCGGCGCTCATATGATCGCCCCGATTCCCGGCATCACCGCGACAAAGCCGGGCTCCTGCACCAAGGCCCTACCCGGGATACTCGCCGACGTGGTGGACTCGGAAGGGCGGAGCATTACGAAACCGCAGGAGGGCGGCTATCTCGTGATTCGCCGTCCCTGGCCGTTTATGCTGAGGACCATCTGGGGCGACCCGGCCCGCTACCAAGAAACCTACTGGGGTCGTTTCCAAAACCGCTACTATGTGAGTGGCGATGGCGCAAGACGCGATGCCGATGGCTATTTCTGGGTGATGGGGCGCGTCGACGACGTCTTGAAGGTCTCCGGTCACAGACTTGGGACCATGGAGATCGAATCCGTGCTGGTAGCCCACCCCTTGGTGGCCGAAGCCGCGGTCGTGGGGCGTCCGGACGAGATTACAGGAGAGGCCATCTGCGCCTTCATCGTCACCCGCGGCCCGCGGCCTAGCGCCAGCGAACAGGCCCGGGTCACCGAGACCTTGCGACAATGGATTGCCGAACAGATCGGGGCGATCGCCAAACCAGCCGAGATTCGTTACGCCGACAACCTTCCAAAAACCCGCTCGGGGAAGATCATGCGTCGACTTTTGCGCGCAGTCGCAAGCGGAACGACCGTCGAAGAAGACGTTTCGACGCTGGAAAATCCCGATATCATAAAGCAGCTGCAAGGAGATGCGGGCCGGTGAGGGCCTTCACCGCGGCTTTTTGGGCGCGCAATCCTCACTACCAAACGCTGTTCAGCGCGCTAATTGATCGCACCCACTTCCAGCCACTGAACCGTGAACGGATCCACTTGCCAGACGGCGACTTTATTGATCTCGATTGGCTGAGCGCGCCGCAACGTGGGGGCCCAACGATTTTGATCCTGCACGGTCTCGAAGGCTCCTCCCGGTCACCATACATCCACCGGCTGCTTGCGGCCTGCCAAGCCCGGCAGTGGCCGGCGGTTGTCATGCATTTTCGGGGCTGCAGTGGAGAACCAAACCGCCTCGCGCGCAGCTATCATGGCGGCGAAACGCAGGACCTGGACACCATAATCGGTCATCTGAAGGGTCGCAGCCCAAAAGGCCTTTGCGCCGTCGGCTACTCGCTTGGTGGCGGGGTGCTCCTGAAATGGCTGGGCGAACAGGGGGACCGCGCCGGACTCCTAGCGGCCGCGGCCGTGTCGGTCCCGTTTAACCTCGAAAGCGCTGCCGAGCGACTGAATCGGGGCTTCTCACGCGTCTACCAGTGGGTCTTATTGCGTTGGCTTAAACGTTCAATCAAACGCAAGGCCCTAAGCCTCGGGCAGGGCCTCCCGCCGTTACGTGCACTCACCCACTTCCGCGCCTTCGACGATGCCATCACCGCCCCACTCCACGGCTTCACCGATGCGACCGACTACTATCAAAAGGCCAGTTGCCGCCCTTATCTCCGAAGGATCGCTGTGCCCACGCTGGTCATTCAGGCGGCCGATGATCCCTTCTTCCTGCCGACCAACCTGCCTGGTCCCGACGAATTGAGTCCCCAGATTCAGTTCGAGCTGTCGACCCACGGTGGCCATGTCGGGTTTATTGCCGGCGGCTGGCCTTGGGCCCCACACTTTTGGCTGGACGAGCGCTTGGGCGCCTTTTTGTCGCCTTATATGGCAACGAACAAGCCGTGACTCTCCCCAAAACACCGGCCTTAAGGCCGTTTGCCGACCACAACCGCCTCGCGACCATCGGCAAACGAGAAGATCTCAGGCAGGAGACCGACCTCCATGAAAGCCTCCGCGATCTCCGTAGGTCGCAAAAAGTGATTACCCTGCACATGTTCGGTGAGATTCTGGAAGGCCACCATTCGCCGACCGGGTTCGCGCAAGGCGGCGCGCTCTTGCGGCCAATGGGGCTCCCAGATGACCGCCGAGCCCCCAGGCTTCAGACAATCTCTCAGGATCTTAAATACCACATCTTTCTGGTCCCATACGTGATGCAGGGCGCGGTTCAACGCAATGATATCGGCGCCCTCCCCACTCTCGAAGCGGTAAATATCACCGACCGAAAAACGCATGCGGTCCGCGAGACCCTCGGCGGCGACCCGAGACTGCGCTTGGCGAATATTCTCGTCGAACCCGTCCACCCCTAAGCAGCGCAAACCCGGAAAGGCGCGCGCCAGCCGTAAAAGATACCAACCGTTTCCGCAGCCAAGGTCGATCACCAAACCGCCCCGCTCGGCCACCTCTTCGTACACCTTAAGGCCAGGCATCACGGATTTTTCAAACAATGGACCAAACTGGGCCTCCAGCATAGGACCAAACCAAGGCAGCACGCTTTCGCGTTCGGCCAATACGGACTCGCCGGGCCGCTCTCCTGTCGCCATGAGCCCTACCACCCGCTCGGCCATATGGGTGGTCAGGACCTCCTGAACGGCAAAAGGCATGAGCGTACCGAGGGAGCTTGGCAAAAACGCCCGGCCAGTATCGGTGAGCTCGAAACCCCGCGCGCCTTCATCCAAAAATTCGAAAGCATAAGCCGCATCACACCACCGCACCACATAGCCACTATCCTTCCCGGCAGCCGCAGCGATATCGGCGGCAGACCCATGCTTTAGGTCGGCAAGCGCCTGAAGTAGCCCGCCCGCAACGCCAATAAAGGCTATCGCAAGCCGTACCGCGGCCTGGACGTCCTTCATGGCGGTTTCGCGTAAAGCGTTTGGTACTGGGATATCGGTCATGCTACCTCCTTCCTTGTGAGAACCGACGAGACCTGCGCCAACGCACCGTATTTCGGCGCCCGTTGGCCATCGCTCTCGCCTCCCCATTCAAAAACGAAAGGGCAGACGGAACTTCCCCCTGCCCTTCCCTTCAAAACCCGCTTTCGCTCGACTGGCTACCGGGCGCCCTTAGGCCCCCTCGACCGCCTTCATGCTCAGGCGAATGCGACCTTGCTTGTCCACTTCCAAGACCTTGACACGCACGGTTTCCCCTTCGCTCAGCTTATCGCTGACGTTTTCCACTCGTTCGTTGGAAATCTGGGAGATATGCACAAGTCCGTCCTTGCCCGGCAGAATCGTAACGAAGGCGCCAAAATCCATAAGCTTCGCGACCCTACCTTCGTACACCATACCAACCTGGACCTCGGCCGTAATTTGCTCAATGCGATGACGAGCCTCTTGGCCGGCGGCGTTATCGACCGACGCAATCTTCACCGTACCATCGTCATCTATGTCTATGGTGGCGCCGGTCTCCTCGCATAAGGCCCGAATGGTCGCCCCCCCTTTACCTATGACGTCGCGAATCTTTTCCGGATTGATCCGGAAGGTAATGATGCGCGGGGCATATTCCGACATCTCCTGGCGAGCGGCGGGAATCGCGCCGTTCATGATCTTTAGGATATGGAGCCTACCGTCTCGCGCCTGGCGTAAGGCTGTATCCATGATCTCGCGATTGATTCCTTCGATCTTGATGTCCATCTGCAAGGCGGTGACCCCGTCGGCGGTCCCGGCCACCTTGAAATCCATGTCCCCGAGATGATCTTCGTCACCCAAAATGTCGGTCAGGACGGCAAACTTGTCCCCTTCCTTGATCAAGCCCATGGCAATACCAGCCACGGGGGCCTTGGTCTTCACGCCAGCGTCCATCAAAGACAGGCTAGTGCCGCATACCGTCGCCATGGAACTCGAACCGTTGGACTCCGTGATCTCCGACACCACCCGCAGAACGTAGGGGAAATCGCTCAGATCAGGAAGCACGGCGGCCACGGCGCGCTTGGCAAGACGGCCATGGCCAATCTCACGGCGTTTGGGGCTCCCGACCCGGCCCGTCTCGCCAACCGACGATGGCGGGAAATTGTAATGAAGCATGAAGGGTTCTTTACGCTCACCCTCCAGGGCGTCAATCATCTGCGCATCACGTCCCGTGCCGAGCGTGGTCACCACCAAGGCCTGGGTCTCGCCACGAGTAAACAACACCGACCCGTGGACGCGCGGAAGGATTCCGGTACGAATCGTGATCGGACGCACCGTCTTGGTATCGCGCCCATCGATACGCGGCTCACCGCTCAGGATCCGGCCGCGCACGATCCGCTTCTCGAGATCGCCAAACGCCGCCAGCACCTTATCCGCATGCGGCTTGGGCGCCTCGCCCGACAATTCGTTCACAACCCGGTCCCGGAGTTCCGCCACCCGATCCTGGCGCGCTAACTTCTCGCGAATCTGGTAGGCAGCAGTGAGGTCCGGCCCGATAAGAGCGGCGACGCTCGTCATCACGCCTTCGTCCTTGGCGGCTGGCTTCCAGTCCCACGGTTGCACCTTAGCTTCGGCGACCAATTCCTCAATTGCCTGAATGACGGTGCGCATCTGTTCGTGGCCAAAGAGGACCGCGCCCAACATGACGTCTTCGGACAAGCCCTTGGCCTCTGATTCCACCATCAACACCGCGTTCTTGGTACCGGCTACCACCAAATCCAACAAAGAGGTGGAGAGTTCCGCCATTCCGGGGTTCAGAAGATACTGACCGTCCTTATAGCCTACTCGGGCGGCCCCAAGCGGTCCCTTAAACGGCATACCCGAAAGAGACAGCGCTGCCGAGGCCCCGATCAAAGAAATAATGTCCGGATCGATGTCGGGATCAAGCGACATCACGGTCGCTATGATCTGGACTTCATTGGTAAAGGACTTGGGAAACAAGGGACGAATGGGGCGATCAATGAGGCGCGAGGTGAGGATTTCCTTTTCGGAAGGCCGACCTTCGCGCTTGAAGAAGCCCCCGGGGATCCGGCCTGCGGCGTAGGCGCGTTCCTGATAATCCACGGTCAGCGGAAAGAAGTCGCGATCGGGCGCCGACTGGCGCATACCGACCACGGTGACATGGACTAGCGTATCGCCCATGCTGGCCATGACAGCACCGCTCGCTTGACGAGCGATTTCCCCAGTTTCAATCTTGACCGTATGTTGACCATACGGGAATGTCTTTGTGATTTTACCCAACTCGCTCGTCCTCTGTGTTTCCGTATTAATGCCGGCTACGCGGTCTCTGTGCGCCTACTTGCGTAAGCCAAGACGCGCGACAAGCTCCCGATAGCGGGCCGCATCTACACGCTTTAAGTAATCAAGCAGCTTGCGCCGTTTGCCGACCATGCGCAAAAGACCCTGACGTGAGTGATTGTCTTTTTTATGCACCGCAAAGTGCTGCGACAAGTCCTCGATATGCGCCGAGATCAACGCCACCTGCACCTCCGGGGACCCCGTATCGGACTCGCCACGTTGGTACTCCTTGATCACCTGCATTTTCTTATCCACTGTAAACGCCATACCGCCCTCACTTACCGGAAACTGTTGGGAATTGGGTAAACCATCATTCTAACCGGCCGCGCCCACCGGCTCAACATGGGACCCTAGGCCCCATAAGCGCTTCGGCCGAATCTCCCCCCCGAGATCGGACCAGCCGATGCCGAGGAAGGCGCCTTCGTCGTCGTACAACCGGGCCCAGCCCTCATGGCTACGCCCCCCGATAAACACCGCTTGACCGCGCCGTGCCGAACGCGCCAAAAACGAGGGCAGGACGACCGCCGGGAGCGCCGTCAAGGCCGCGTCGCTCTCCACCAAGCGGGTGTCCGGGCTCACCTCCGCCAAGGGCACCGCCTGTTCGATCGTAAAACGGCCGACCGCCATGCGCCGCAAGGCCTTCACATGAGCCCCACAGCCCAGGACCACGCCGAGATCGTGGGCTAGGCTTCGTATGTAAACCCCCTTTCCGCAGTCGATCTGAAGGGTGACATCGTTTCCTACTCGATCAAGGAGTTCAATCGCATGCACCCGTACCGATCGGCTCGGAGGCAGCGCCATGTCGCCACGCCGCGCGCGCTCGTAAAACGGCACGCCGGCCTGCTTGATCGCCGAAAAGCGCGGCGGAATTTGTTCGATATCGCCCGTAAACCGAACCAAGGCCTCGCGGATGTCTCCATCGGAGGCCGCGACCGCTTGGCGCGCCACCACCTCGCCTTCGGCATCAAAGGTCGAGGTCGTCACGCCGAGCGTGACCGTGACCCGGTAACACTTATCGCTTTCGAACAGAAACGAAGCTGCTTTGGTGGCCTCGCCAAAGCATAAGACCAACACCCCGGTCGCCAGCGGATCGAGCGTGCCTGTATGACCGCCTTTGCATGCCCGCAGACGGTGCTTCGCCTGCCCCAGGGCTTGGGTGGAACTTAAACCCACGGGCTTATCGAGAACGAGCAAGCCGTCACGGCGCAGACACGGTTCCTTCATGACGATCCTCCCCCACCCCGATCCTCGCGGCGCGCCTGGTTTAACAAGGCATCAATCCTAAATCCTTGGTCAGCGGACGGGTCATACGCGAAGACCAACGTTGGCACCACCCGCAATGCGAGCCTGGCTGCGAGTTCCCGGCGAAACCGCGCAGCGCCGCTATTAAAGCCCGCCACCGCGGCCTGCGCGGCGTCCCGTCCGAGATAATGGGTGACAAAGATCCGCGCCTGCTTCAAATCGGGACTGACGCTCACCTCCGTCAGCGTTGCCCCCAGGACGCGCGGATCGCGCATGACGGTGAGCGCGAGCGTTGCTATCTCGCGCTGGATAAGCGCTCCGATACGGGACGAACGCGAGCCAGGTCTACGCGGACGATGTCTCAAAGCGAGCGCGCGACCTCGACTTTTTCGTACACCTCAATCTGATCGCCAATATGGATATCATTGTAGTTCTTGATGGTCATGCCGCACTCCATACCGCCTTTGACCTCAGACACATCGTCCCGAAAACGACGCAAAGACTCGATCTCTCCGTCGAAGACCACTACGTTATCGCGCAGCACCCGAGCACTGCGGCCACGCCGGATCACACCCTCGCTCACCTGGCAGCCGGCAATGACACCGACCTTCGGCGTCTTGAATACCTCGCGGACCTCGGCCACGCCCACGACGTCTTCGCGGAACTGCGGCTTCAACATCCCCGCCATGGCCGCCTTCACTTCGTTAACAGCGTCGTAAATGACGTTGTAGTAGTGAATGTCGACCCCCTCGGAATCGATCAGTCGCCGCGCGCCGCTATCGGCCCTGACGTTAAACCCAATTACGATAGCATTAGAAGCCACCGCCAAATTCACGTCCGATTCGCTGATCCCGCCGACCATGCCATGCACCACCCGAACCTTGACCTCGTCTGTGGACAGCTTCTCAAGTGCGTCAGTCAGGGCCTCGACCGACCCTTGAACATCGGCCTTCACAATCAGGGTCAGGGTCTTCACGTCCCCGTCCTGCATCTGCTGGAACATGTTCGAGAGCTTGGAGGCCTGCTGGCGCTGAATCTTGACGTCCTTGTATTTGCCCTGGCGGAACAAGGCGATCTCGCGCGCCTTGCGCTCGTTCTCGACGCCTGTTACCTCTTCCCCGGCATTCGGCACACCGGAAAGCCCCTGAACCTCAACCGGAATCGAGGGACCAGCCTCCTTGATCGACCGACCGTTTTCATCGGTCATGGCCCGCACCCGTCCCGACTCGCGGCCGGCCAGGATTACGTCCCCTTTGCGTAGGGTCCCTTCTTGGACCAGGATCGTGGCCACAGGCCCCCGCCCCTTATCCAGACGGGCCTCAATCACGATACCTGCAGCCAGGGTCGCGCGCACCGCTGTCAGCTCCAATAATTCGGCCTGCAGCAACACCGCATCCAGCAATTCCTCTATGCCCTGTCCGGTTTTTGCGGACACCGGAACGAAGATATCGGAACCACCCCACTCTTCCGGAACCACCGCGTGCGCGACCAATTCCTGCTTCACGCGTTCCATATCGGCCTGCGGCTTATCGATCTTATTGACCGCAACCACGATCGGGACGCCGGCATCACGGGCATGATGGATGGCTTCGATCGTCTGCGGCATGACCCCGTCATCGGCAGCCACGACCAAAATCACGATATCGGTGACCTTGGCCCCGCGCGCTCGCATGGCGGTAAACGCCTCGTGGCCCGGGGTATCCAAGAAGGTCAACATTCCCTTCGGCATTTCGACGTGGTAGGCACCGATATGTTGGGTAATCCCACCCGCTTCCCCACTTGCGACCTTGGTCTTCCGAATATAATCAAGCAAGGAAGTTTTACCGTGATCGACATGCCCCATTACAGTCACCACCGGGGGACGATGCTCGCGCGCGCCGGCCTGCTCGCCACTCTTTAACATCGCCTCCGGATCGTGGCTGCGCGCCTCGCGGGCGACGTGGCCTAATTCCTCGACGACGATAGTCGCCGTATCGCGGTCAAGCACTTGGTTTATGGTCACCATCATGCCGAGATGCATCAGGACCTTGATCACTTCGGCCGCCTTGATGGACATCTGCTGCGCCAGCTCCGCCACAGTAATGGCCTCGGGCAGATAGACGTCACGCACCACGCGCTCCGTCGGCATCTCGAAGGCGTGTTGGCCGCTCATGCTCGTCACAACCCGTTTACCGCCCGGGACACGTGGGCCACTGCCACTGCGGGGTCTCTGTTTACGGTCATTACCAGCAGGCTTCGGCGTTTGGCGCTCGCGGCGATCGTTGCGATCCCGCTCGACGCGATCCGGTCGCGCATCCTTCTTTACGCGCGACTCGGGGACCGCTTTAGCGGGCTCGTTCGCGGGCACTGGGCTTACGGGCAGTTCGACAGGCGACGCGGCACTGGGCGCCGGTACCTCGATGCGTTCCTCGGGCACCACAGGTGGTGCCACGACCGCCTCAACAGGCGCGGCGACCGGGACCGCCCCGGCTACTACTACCGGCTCAACAATCGCCGTTTCGGGTTCAGCCACGACCTGGGCTTCCGGCTCGCCTGGGAGCGATCGTTTCACGAACGTACGCTTCTTACGCACCTCGACCTGTACCGCGCGCGACTGTCCGAAGCGAGAATTTTGTACGATCTTGCTCGTTGACTTTTGAGTGAGTGTGATGCGCTTGGCCTCCGGTTCCCCGGCGCCGTGATGAGTCCGGAGAAAACTCAGCAGGGCCATCTTCTCTTCGTCGCTTAGAGGATCGCCGGTCTTCTTTCCGTTGATTCCGGCCGCTACCAACTGCTGTAGCAACTTATCTGGCGCTACCCCGATTTGCTCAGCAAAGCTCTTGACTGTTGTCTCAGGCATTTTTATACGTCAGGCCCCCTGGCCCTGGCCAGCAAACCATGGGGCGCGCGCCGCCATAATCAAGGACCGCGCCCGCTCTTCATCTAACCCTTCAATGGCGGCCAGATCATCAACTGACTGATCGGCGAGCTCTTCCATGGTCTTAATCCCATGGCTCGCCAACAGCCGCGCCATATGTTCATCCATCTCCGGCATCGCCAATAAGTCGGCGGCCGGCTCGGCCATGTCGATCTTCTCCTCGAGGGTAATCGCCCGCGTCAAAAGGATATCACGGGCCCGATCACGCATTTGATCGACCTGTTCTTCGGTCAGACCCTCGACCGCCAGCATCTCCTGCTTCGGAACATAAGCCACTTCATCGAGAGTCATGAACCCCTCGCGCACCAACAACTCGGCTACGGAGACATCGATACGCAGCTGATCGGCAAACATCTGGACGGCGTTCGTAGCCTCGCTTTCACCGCGCGCCGAAGCCGCCTCCTCGGTCATGATATTCAGTTCCCACCCGGTAAGCTCGGAGGCGAGACGCACATTCTGCCCGCCCCGGCCAATGACCTGGGAAAGTTGCGATTCGTCCACTATGACATCCATACTGTGGAGCTCTTCATCGACCACTATCGACAATACCTCGGCCGGGGCCAAGGCATTGATGACGAATTGGGCCGGATCAGGGGCCCACTGAATGATATCGACGCGTTCCCCGCCGAGTTCATTCGATACACTCTGGACCCGCGAACCCCTCATGCCCACACACGCGCCGATCGGATCGATGCGCGGGTCTTTTGAATTGACCGCTATTTTGGCCCGCAAACCCGGATCGCGCGCGGCCCCATGGATCTCTATCAGACCTTCCCCCGCCTCGGGAACCTCCAGTTTAAAAAGCTCCACTAAGAGCTGAGGGGTCGTGCGGCTCAAAAACAACTGCGGGCCGCGGGGCGCCGAATGCACGTCCTCAAGATAGGCCCGCACACGGTCACCGGGGCGCAGGCCCTCGCGCGGAATCATGGCCGCCTTAGGCAGTAGCGCCTCGGCGGCGCCGAGTTCGATAATGGCATCACCGCGTTCAAGACGCTTCACGACACCGGTAATGAGCTCACCCTGGCGGCCCTTGAACTGATTGACGATCTGCTCGCGCTCCGCCTCGCGAACCTTTTGCACGATCACCTGCTTCGCGGCTTGGGCGGCAATGCGCCCAAAATCGACGGGCTCCAGCGGCTCTTCGATATAATCGCCAACCACCGCTTCGGGATTGCGCGCCTGTGCCTCCTTCAAGCGCAATTCCCGCCCCGGAAACTCCAGTACCTCCTGTTCGTCCGCCACCACAATCCAGCGCCGAAAGGTATCGTAGTCGCCGGTTTTGCGATGAATCTCTACCCGCGCGTCGATGTCTTCTTTATGGCGCTTCCGCGTGGCCGTCGCGAGGGCCGCCTCGAGTGCGCCAAAAATGACCTCTCGATCGACATTCTTTTCGCGAGAAACGGCCTCAACCACCATCAAAATTTCATTTGCCATCACAACCTCCGCCCGCTCTAAAGATCGGGCACAAGCCTAGCCTTCTCGATATTAGCGAGGGCTAGATCATAACGTGTTTCTTCTGTCTCAAGGACGACGCACTCGCCGCTCAGACCCATAAGACGCCCCTGAAAATTTCGGCGTCCTTCGATCGGGGTCAGCGTCTTAATTTTGACCTGGGAACCGGTAAAACGGGTGAAATCTTGACGCCGGGCCAGGGGCCTATCGAGCCCCGGGGACGACACCTCTAACGTATACTGCCCAGGAATCGGGTCCTCGACATCGAAAAGCGCGCTCAGCTGACGACTCACTCGCGCGCAGTCGTCGACATGGATGCCGTCCGGCCCGTCAATATAGACTCTCAAGGTCTTTTGGCCGCTGATAAATTCAACGTCCACGAGCTCGAAACCCAGCCGGTCGACCGCAGGCTCGACCAAGGTTCGTAAACGATCCGCTTGACTCCGTTTCTCCATAGCCTATAAACGCAAAAGTGGGCATAAGCCCACTTCCGCCACAACCTGTACAAGATAAAGCTGGATTATAAGCTTTCCGCGCCAAACTTCAATGCGTGCGTTTTAGACTTGCCATTGCCAGGGAACATGGTAGACTCTGCGCCCTTCGGTGCGGGGTGGAGCAGTCTGGCAGCTCGTCGGGCTCATAACCCGAAGGTCGTAGGTTCAAATCCTACCCCCGCTACCAATTACAAGGGCCGCTACGCTGTAGCCGGATAGGCCACAAAAGACCGAAACCCAAGCCTACGGCGCCCAACCGTATTTTGGGACTCTTGAAAGCCCGTTTTCTGGTCCCCGGCATCCGCTGGTTTAAGATCTCGAACCCGCACCGCATCCCCGAGGCACGCCCGGTCGTCCCTTTCGTCATCCTTGATGCTGAGCAAAGAAATCACCGAACAGTCCAAACGTGACACCCTCAACCCACAAAAGCGGGCGCGCCTCCTATCGATCATAAGAATCCCGCGATTTGCCATCATCGCCCCCCGGTCGGATAGTGCCGACGTCGGTGAATTCTTACAGTAACAAAATGCTGAAAATCCTGACCCTTAACCTGAACCCACATTTCCCATTAGCCCCTTATTCCTAATGGAAGCCATTAGCGTAAGCTGTGGAGTTCGTTACGATTCAGGGGTAAATTTGGGCGGCGAGCCAATGCACTTTTTTCGTACGGAGGTGTTATGGGGTTTGAGCTTCGCTTTACCGACCAGGAAATCACGGCCTGGGGTGGTATGGGCCTTATGAAACGGATGCTCGATCACCTCCACTTTGATCAGGCTTTACAAGAGAGCGGTCTCCCTCAACGGGCAGCAATCGCGGCTATCGTCCCGAACAATTGATCACCCAATTTATGCTGTCTGTCTGGTGTGGCGCCAATCGTTTTGAGCATGGCGAAGTCACCCGTCATGACCCGGTCCTAAAGCGTCTGTTTGGCTTTTCCCGCATGGCGAACTTCAAGGCGGTGATGCGGCTCTTCCGCAAGTTCACGCAGGCGACCAACGATCACGTATTCGGTGCCCTCTATCGCTGGCTCTTTGCCCAAATCGCTGTGGATGGGTTGACGTTGGATCTCGATTCCACGGTTATGACGCGCTACGGAAGTCAGGAGGGTGCGGTCCGTGGTTACAATCCCAGCAAGCGAGGACGGGCCTCCCATCATCCCTTGATGGCCTTTATCTCGGATGTGCGCATGATCGCCAACTGTTGGTTGCGTCCTGGCAACAGTCATACCGCCAACAACGCCTCGGCATTTCTCGATAACACCCTCGAGAACCTGGGGGACAAACGTGTCGCGCTGCTACGGGCCGACAGCGGTTTTAGTGATCAGGCCTTTTTGCAGAAATTGGAGCAAAAAGAGCTCCATCACATCATCGCTCTGCGCTTGAACCAGCCTCTCCAACGGGCCTTGGTAGAATCCTCCGGCTGGTGGATGCTAGACGACGGTATTGACCTTGTGAGCGTCACCTATCAAGCCCCAGGCTGGTCACAGCCGCGCCGCGTGGTCGGTATCCGTCAACATATCGAAAGACGCGCAACCGCCAAAGGGAAGACCCTGTCCTTATTCGCAGACGACCCCCAGTGGGGCCAATATCGATTCGCTGCCCTGGTGACTGATCTCACGTTACCGGCTGTTGAGATCTGGCGCCTCTATCGCGGGCGGGCGGACTGTGAGAACCGCATCAAGGAATTAAAGTACGATTTCGCTGCCGATAGTTTTTGTTTGGATGATTTCTGGGCCACCGAAGCGTCTCTCAACACCGCGCTTCTGGCTTACAATCTGATGAGCCTCTTCCGCCAGGCGGTGTTGCGGGCAAGCGTCCTGCAAAGCGGCGGCAAAGATGTCCAACACACCTTAAAGACTCTCCGTTATAAACTCTTTGCCAAGGCCGGTTACACGACCACCGAAGGCCGTAAAGACATCTTGAAACTCGCGATCGCTATGCGCCAAAGAGAGTGGATGGAAGGTCTTTGGGATCGCTCCAAAACCTTTTCCTTGCCGGTCCGTTTCACGCCCACCTTTTCCTCGGCGTAGGGGCCTAATGGAAAATCTGGGCTGAATTGCAACCATGCCGGGGCGGGCGCATGGCCGCAGCGCCAAGCGCGCATCAAAACGCTTCTCCAAGAGGAAAAACCCGATATCGTTGCCCTTCAGGCGGTGCACGTTGGTCCGCAGCTTGATCAAGTGGAGGCCCTGACCCGCGAGTACCCCTACCGCCATAAGCTTTTCATGGCGGCAAGCGAATCGCTTCCCCATCAAGGCAGCGCGATCCTCGCCGATGTCCCCTTAAGCGCACCCTGGTCCTATGCCCTGCCTCGTCGCAAGGACGACGAGGACCCCTCGTTTCGGCGCGCGATCGGCGCCACCTTCGCCTGGCATAGCGAAGTGTGGCAACTCACAAACGCCCACTGCTCCTGGGTCGCCCCGCAAAACCTGCGCCAAATCACAGCCCTGGAAGCCGCCCTCCAGGCGTTCCCCGGGCCTCAGTGCTTGGTCGGGGACTTTAATGCCACACCGGATGGGTCGGGTATTCAGTATCTGGTACAAACGGGCTGGACCGACAGTTACGAGGTCGCCGGGCGGGGCCTGGGGATGACCTTCCCGGCCCCAGACCCGCATCGCCGCATCGACTACATCTTTCTAAGCGGCGTCGACCCACAGCGGCTCCTGGACATTCGCGCGGTCCCAGAAGCGGGCGAACCCTTATCGGATCATCAGGCACTGATCCTAACCCTCAGCCGATAAGGTTCCCCCCTACCAAACCATGTGCCGCGCATCCGCTATCACGAACCTAAGGGAGCCCCGGCCCCGGAAAACAGGAAGAGACCACCGTGCCGAAACAAGCCACGCCTATTTCTCCGCCCCACCTTCGCCACCGTAGAGTGTGCCTAGCCCGCGTTGGCGCTCGCCAAAACCACCCCACCAAGTTCAGCAAGACTGTGGTGCACTATCGACCTACCCCGAAGGCCACGAGATGTGTGGCATGTGCCGGTTCTTCGCACCCACAAAGGGGCATTCCAAGGGTCTTATGATGGGCGGGATGAAGGCAAACAACACCATGGCTTTCGGACATTGCCAAAAAGTCGCTGGCCGCATCACCCCCATGGGCTACTGCGTCTCCTTCGCGCCGCGGACTCACGCCCATCTATAAGTGTGCAGACCCTGCCGGACCGCGCGCCACTATGCACTAACCAAACGCCGTCAACGGGCCGAACGCCAGGCCTCGGGCGCAGACCGTGCACGCCCTGCTAGCGGCCCTTTCGCCTATCGCCCCACCCAAAGCCCTCTCAACTGGCCGGCGACTCCGTACCGGGCGGTTCGAGAAATCGACGTCAGGAAGGATGCGAGATCCTATCAATCGCAGTAGGTACTCATCGGGACGGGTGCGCGGCAAAGAGTCCGTTATGTCACCGGCGACGACTCCTTGCCGCCGCGGATTGCACCGCCCGGGCAAGGCCTCCCGGTAGGATCCGGGCCACATCACCATCTCTGCTGTAGGGCCCCCAAGCGAGGCCGTATCCAATCATCCCGCGACTCGTTGAAAAGAGTGGGAGTCATTCCTGGCGCATCGACGCCGAGAACCGTCACGAGTTGCTGGCGACACAATTCAGGGCAAGATGGCATCGCCGCCAAGAACCTGTGACACGAGTCCACGACATCGGGGGCGAGCTGCGATGGGTGCGCCGTGAAGCGTTCTCGCTTACTAGACGAAAGCTTCCCATACGGCGAAACACGTCGACTTCAGAGCGATACTGTCATGGTAAAGCGAGAAAAGCGCCGGCATCCTGGCGTACACCTCTCGCCCCGCGCGCAAGATCAGGGCTTGCATACGCTCTTGAAAAAGACACGGCACAATGGCGGGCCTGTTCTGCCCTGAACTGAAACCACCGTCCCGGAAACCCGCGCTTGCTCGATATCTTCCGGATCACGATCGGGCCGTAAGGCCTATTCAAATGAGTGGCCATCAGCGCCCAAAAGGGAAGGGCTTGTATGGACATAGAGAATCATGCCTCCTAGATAGGGTCACTCTTATGCGCCGATCATGGCTGCATATGGGCCGTGCAGCCTACGCGGTCTCGCAATCACGAGCGCGTCGACACCAAGCGGACAAAAAAAAGGCCCCATAAGGGGCCCGAAAGGAGGGGCTTTCTGTACTTAGAACTTCGCCGTCAAATTTACGAAATATTGGCGCGGTGCACCGGGGTCTGCCAAAATTGCTCCAGCGCTATTGCCTCCGAAATAACCCCCGCTCGTGACGTACTCAATCGGGTTGTATTTCTTATTAAAGAGGTTGGTGACCCCCACCGTAACGGTCACTGCGGACAAACCGGCCACCCGGGCGCCGGTCTTTACGGCCACCTGGGTATTCACAACGTTATACGATGGCATCTTGACGTTGTTAGTCGGCGCATTCACCAGATTACTGAAAAGATACTGCGTCCCCGTAAACTGGTCCGACAGGCTTGGTGAAATAAGCACTCCCCCTACAGCCATCCGATAGTCAAGGCCGGCTGCCGCCGTCAGATCAGGACTATACGATACCGGGTAACCCGCGTAGTTCTGAGTGCTCCCGCTTGGCACATAGGAATTAAAATGGGCATGCGTGACAGCCACGTTTCCGATAAGGTGCCAGTGCCAACTCGGACTATCTTGCAAGCTGAGATTCAAGCCCTCATAGGTCGCACTTGCGGACGCAAACTCGGTTGTCGAAAAATTTCCCCCAGTCGAGATATAGGTAGCCAAGGTTTCGTGGCTCAAAGTGTCTCGATAGAGGTCCATGTCCATAACGAAATGTCGCAGCAAGCCGGACTTGCGGATCAAAAACCGTGTTCCGATCTCATAATCCAAACTCTTAACCGGCTTTAGGCTTGCGAGATCTATGGTATTGGTCCCGCTATAGGCACCGAAAGCATTATCAGCCGGATTCTGATAAGTCTCCGCGGCGTTCCCGTACAAGGACCAGCCTTTATCGATCTTAAGGAGCGCCCCTAAAGATGGTTCCGCGCGGGTAAACACCTTATTGTCACTTGGCGCTACCGTTTGATTCACAGACCCAGGCGGAGAATAGCTTGCACCGTTATTAAAGAACTCCGTCTGAAAATCAACCCCGGCTATGCCCGGTGTGATGGTCAGCGCCGAAATCGGCGAAATCGCATCCTGCGCAAACGCCGTAAGATAGGTATTGTTTAGGGTATCGTTATTATACTGGACTGGATTAGATGGACTCGTTCCGTCGGTCGCGTTGTATCCGGTATAAGGCGTCGAGTACGTTTGGTTTATCCACGACCCACCGAACTTCACCTTATTCATGGGAAGATCCCAATCAAAATGCAGACTATTACCGTACGTATCTGAGCGCGGATTGTAGTATTCCGAATTCACAGTTCCGGGAGGCGCGCCATTGTAATTGTAATTATCGACGCGCCAATGGACGCGATGACCATGGCGGTACCAGAACATGTCGTGAAATGTCAGATCCTTGTCGAGGCGCAGGTTGAGCTGAGAATACAGCATGCGATCCCGCACCAAAATCTGCTTAAACCACACGGATTCTGGCAGCGACGAATAAAAACCAGTAGTCGATTCGCTGTACAACGGTGTATTCGGCGTCCCATCAACTGTAATAGCGGTACCCCCCGCACCCGCGGGAATCGGCGCCACAGGAATGAAATTCGGCCGAAACTCGGTCGTATCGTCGGCGTAACCGCCGATACTCAGCGACCCGTTCGTGAATGTCTTTACGGTCTTTGCAAACACCGCAGACGAACGACTGGGCGCTGAAAACGATCCCGTCCGGAACGTGTTGTCGCGCACAAAACCCGCGGCTACGACGGTAGACCATCCCCCATGAGTGCCGGTATTAGCAATGAGATTCGCCCCTTCTGTCTGGTCGCTACCATATGTGATGCTGGCCGTCCCGGAGGCTTTTGGTGTGGGCTGGACGGGCACAAAGTTAACGGTTCCTCCGACACTGTCGAACCACCTGGTCGCCGGATTCCCTGGCCCATAAATGACATTGACGGCCGATATAAGGGACATGATAGGAATCTCGTTCGAATCCCAGCCACCATTGTGGGCAGTAAGGTTATTCATCGGAACGCCGTCAAACAAAACTGTGATGCCATTACGCTCGACGTCGCCATTAACGCTTGACCAACCGACCTTGACTCCCCGCACGGCGATTTCATAGCGTGCCGTACCGCTTATCCCGCCGTAACCACGGACCGCAACGCCGGGGGCGAGCGCTAGCGCCTGCGCGGCCCCGGCCGCCGGCCCATTGCTTGCAATCTGGCGTTTCCCTATGACCCGCTCAGTCTGCGTAGAATTCAATATTTGCTTTTTTGTGAGCTTAGTGCTGGTTTTTTCGAGCAGTATTTTCGCTTTTTTGGCGCGCTTCGCATTCACTGTTCCTACGTTGACAGAAGACATATTGGAAGCCGCATACCCATGCGGCGCGATACCCATGGCACACAAAGCAAACGAGATTTGCGCAGCTAGGGAGATCCGACTTTGAGGCAAACGATTTGACCGATGAAACATATCCATACTTCCTCCCGATTTATGTGTTCCAGTGCGGTACGTTTTAGCGGGCACGAGCATGCCCGACAAATGTGACACGACCGCGGCTTGCGCGTGACAAATCGATGACGGTCGCGGATACACGTCCCGTTTATCACTTTTCTGAGGATCTTTGGCGTTTTCGGTATTGCCAGTCGCCTGGGCGTCGACTATGATCGCGGCCCTTTAAGGCAATTGGGCGGGCGAATGAGCGAAGTGCGTATGCACAACAATGAACACCGTACTACTTCGGCCGGACGGCTGTGGGATTTTCCGACCCGCGCGTTTCATTGGTCGTTAGTTATTCTCATCGGATGGGAATGGGCCTCTAGCCATCTTGGCGGGAATTGGATGACGTACCACATGTGGGGAGGGTACATAGTCCTGATGTTGATTATTTTTCGCGTCATGTGGGGCTTTATAGGAAGCACCACCGCCAGGTTTTCTAGCTTCCTCGCCTCGCCAAAAAGGACATGGCGATATCTTATGACACTTAGGGGCCACCAGCATCATGCCAACCCAGGCCACAACCCTCTTGGTGGCTGGGCCGTGGTTGCGTTTCTGCTAGCGCTCGCAATACAAGCCGGAACCGGGCTTTTTGCGACTGACGACATTTTGAACGCGGGGCCCTTGAACGCTCTTGTACGCAATCGAACAGCGGATTTCCTCACGCTCGTTCATAAGGTTAACTTCGACATTTTGCTGGGACTGATTGCGGTCCACATCGTAGCCATTGCTCTTCATCAGGTACTAGGTGGCAAGAATCTTCTGACGCCGATGATCACAGGGCACACTTCTGCCGCAGCCCCCAGCATGTCCAGGGCCCCGCTCGCCTTTTCGCGCCCATGGGTGGGCTTAATGACGCTCGGTCTATCCGCAGTCATTACCTGGCTTATTATTAACGCCTAGAAAAACCGGCTTAAAACGGCAGGTAAGGGGCGGTTTCTTCCTGGCGTCTTAGGCCATCATCATCACCTCATAAATCGGTGATGACAGGATCTGCAGCTTTGCGCTACGTCAGTAAGGGGCTGCGCGATCCCACTCAAATTTCCTTGAGCTGTCGACTTCTCCAGTTGCACCGCGACCTGCTCGAATTTCCGAATATGGGCCTGGAACTGAACCGCTTGCTGCCAGATTTTTGGCTCCGCCTTCGTCGGTCCGTGATCGGACCCCGGAACAAACGCCACCCAAGAAAGTGTACTTAAGGTGCGTATGGCCCGTCCCTCGGCTAAAACGCGATCGCGATTGTAGGGAATTTGGTGCCTCACCGCTTGCGCTATTCGCACAAGATTCCAATCCATTGCCATCATAATATCTTTCCGGTAGCCGATATCCGACTCGATACGAGTCTCGGCGGAAGAAAGCGTAGGGGCGAGGCTTAATGCCAGCGCACAGAGGGCGATTATTTTTCGGGAGTCTAACATGTTTTTGTG
>JAJYGP010000058.1:20770-22954 GCA_021785035.1 Pseudomonadota bacterium | reverse complement strand
ACCGAAAGTGCTTTACAACCCGAAGGCCTTCTTCACACACGCGGCATTGCTGGATCAGGGTTGCCCCCATTGTCCAATATTCCCCACTGCTGCCTCCCGTAGGAGTCTGGGCCGTGTCTCAGTCCCAGTGTGGCTGATCATCCTCTCAGACCAGCTACGGATCGTCGCCTTGGTGGGCCTTTACCCCACCAACTAGCTAATCCGACGCAGGCTCATCCAATAGCGCAAGGTCCGAAGATCCCCTGCTTTGCCCCGTAGGGCATATGCGGTATTAGCCCGGCTTTCGCCGGGTTATCCCCCACTACTGGGTAGATTCCTACGCGTTACTCACCCGTCCGCCACTCTACTTGGGGTTGCCCCCTTTCGCGTTCGACTTGCATGTGTTAAGCATGCCGCCAGCGTTCAATCTGAGCCAGGATCAAACTCTCCAATTGCAAAACTTGGTGTCCCTTAAGGAGACAAATCTTTAGTCGATTCCCTTGCGGGTATCGACTGGTCTTTCATGAAGACCCGGCTCGACAAAAGCGCCCACACAAATTACTTGATCCGATTTTTTAAAGAACATGTCCAAGGCACCCTTGGAGAGACGCGCATTATACGCAGTTGGCTTGGTCCGTCAAGCGTCTTTTTCGCTCATTCGTAGCCGTAAAAAACGCCGCTTTCCGACCTGCACCAACCTCACTGTACCGGGCAGAAACACCAAGGTTTCGGCGGCAGATTCGCCGTCGACCTTCACTCCACCCTGCCGGATGAGTCTCAATGCCTCGGAAGTGGAGCCCACAAGCTCGGCCGCTTTAAGCGCCCGTGCGAGAGGTAACCCTTCCGGGGAAACGACAAGCTTACGCTCATCGATGGCATCTGGTAAAGCTTTGCGACTAAAAACGGTCAGAAAACGTTCCTGACTGCTATCGGCCTCCGAGACACTATGGAAACGCGCCACCAGCTCATGAGCGAGCTGAAGCTTCACGTCCCTCGGATTGGCGGCATTATCCACAGAACGGCGCAGCTCGTCTAGCTGTTCTTGTGGGCGCAGCGACAAAAGGTCGAAATAGCGCCACATAAGAACATCGGAGATCGACATAAGCTTACCAAACATCGCGTCCGGCGGGTCGTTCACCGCTATCGCGTTATTGAGCGACTTCGACATTTTCTGAACGCCGTCTAGGCCCTCAAGGATCGGGAGCGTAATCACGACCTGGGGCGGCTGGCCGTAATCGCGCTGGAGCTCGCGGCCGACCAATAGATTAAATCGTTGGTCTGTGCCACCGAGTTCGACGTCGGCCGAAAGCGCCACCGAGTCGTAGCCCTGAATCAAGGGATATAGGAATTCGTGGACGGCAATCGGCTGACGCGCCGCATAACGCTGCTCGAAGTCGTCGCGTTCAAGAAGACGCGCGACCGTATAGTGAGAGGCGAGCTTGACGAGGTCGTAAGCGTTCATGCCCCCCATCCATTGGGAATTAAAAACGACCTCAGTGCGATTCCGGTCGAGGATCTTGAAGACTTGGCGCTCATAGCTCTCGGCATTACGTGCGACGTCCTCGGCGGATAGCGGCGGCCGAGTGGCATTCTTACCGGTAGGGTCTCCTATACGACCGGTGAAGTCGCCTATGAGAAAGACGACCACATGTCCGAGATCCTGGAATTGACGGAGCTTGCGCAACAAGACCGTATGGCCCAGGTGGAGATCGGGGGCCGTGGGATCGAAGCCGGCCTTGATCCGCAGGGGGCGGCCGAGGGCGAGCTTCGCCCGGAGCTCCTGCTCGGACACGATAGCGGCCGTGCCGCCACGAATAATGGAAAGCGCTGCGTCTATAGTCTCAGTCAAACCTAGCCTCCTTTGCGGCGCAAAGGGTACCATACCCATCACTTCAGAGCGGAACCTAAGCATCCTCTATGCATTACATTGGGCTTATGTCGGGAACCAGCGCAGACGGTGTGGATGCGGTCTGTGTCGAACTGGGTGCAAAAGACCCATCGGTCGCGATCCACGCCCATTGCTACGAACGCTACTCCGAGGCCTTGCGCGCGCGCCTGCTTGCGCTCATGGTCTCGGGTCCGGACGAAATCGACCGCATGGGCGCAATCGAGGTCGAGCTCGCGGAGATCTTCGCTGCGGTGAGCCTCGAGGCCTGCCGACAGGCCGGCCTCGCGACGACCGCTATCCGGGCCATCGGATCGCAT
>JAJYGP010000058.1:20440-20760 GCA_021785035.1 Pseudomonadota bacterium | reverse complement strand
CCGCCATAGACCCCAGGGGCCGCACGGCTTTACCCTGCAGATCGGCGATCCGTCGCGTATCGCCGAACGCACCGGGATCGCGGTCGTGGCCGATTTCCGGCGCCGCGATATGGCCGCCGGCGGCCAAGGCGCGCCGCTGGTACCAGCGTTCCATCAATGGTTATTCCAACACCCACAAAAGACCCGCGCCATCATCAACATCGGCGGCATCGCCAACGCGACCCTGATCCCGGCCCTGGTCAGCGGCCAAGCCATTTTAGGCTTTGACACCGGACCCGGGAACGCTTTGCTCGATGCCTGGATACGCGCCCAAACCGGGG
>JAJYGP010000058.1:0-20430 GCA_021785035.1 Pseudomonadota bacterium | reverse complement strand
GCCCAGGACACCGATGGCCAGCTCGCAGCGCGCGGCCAATGCCAAAACGACCTCTTAGCGCTACTGCACGCGGACCCCTACTTCGCCGCCCCGCCACCCAAAAGCACCGGGCGCGAGCACTTTACCTTGAACTGGGTGGAAGACGGGATACGCGCTACCGGGCGCACGCTCGGACCCGCGGACGTGCAGGCGACACTCGCCGAGCTTACCGCGGTCACCATAGCTGAGGCCCTGGCGCCCCACCGTCCGGCCGAGATCTTTCTGTGCGGCGGGGGTGTTGCCAATCCCGTTCTGGCCGGTCTTATCGCCAAGACCACCGGACAGCCGGTGCGCACCACGCGCGAGCTGGGCCTCGACCCGCAGCTCGTAGAGCCCGTGGCCTTCGCCTGGCTTGCGCATCAAACTCTCGAGGGTCAGGCCGGGAACGCCCCCTCGGCAACCGGGGCCCGCCATGCCGCGATCCTGGGAGGCGTATACCCAGCTTAAAATAAAAAAACACCCCTCAAGGAGGGGTGTTTTTAGGGGTGGCGATCCTTAAACCGAGAACGACGATCCGCACCCGCATGTGCTCTTCGCCTGGGGGTTCTTGATCACAAACTGCGCCCCGTCCAAGCCCTCTTGATAATCGATCTCGGCCCCGGCCAGGTACTGAAAACTCATAGGGTCGACCAACAAAGTGACTCCGGCCTTATCGATTCGGGCATCGTCGTCGTTGGCGTGCTCGTCGAACGTGAACCCGTATTGGAAACCGGAACATCCGCCGCCCGACACAAACACCCGCAACATGAGCGCCGGGTTGTTTTCCTCGGTAATCAACTCCTTGACCTTGCGGGCGGCGCTGTCGGTAAAGTTCAAGGGGCTCGGCATCTCTGTAGCCACAGCTTCGTTCATGCTCATCAATCCTCTGCGATCCAATGGCGGTATTATCCGCCCGGGACGCCGCTAGGGTCAAACCGTCTTATGATATGACCGGATCGACCCCGCCTATGGCCTTAAGCCTAGGGGTCGCCTTCTCCGCTTCGTGGATCAAGCTGCCGTTGACGGTGGCGCCCAGCGCCATCTCCAGGGTCTTGTACGTCATATCCCCAGTAATTTCGGCCTTGGCCTGGAGTTCCACGCACTCCATCGAATGGACGTTGCCCTTGACCGAGCCGTTAATAATGAGGTGCGGCACGCGCATATTCCCGACCACCTCGCCACGCTCGCTGAGAATGAGGGTGCTCCCCTCGCCTTGGGCGGTGATGTCGCCGTGGACCTTGCCGTCTATGCGCAGCCCCCCGGAAAAGACCAAGTTGCCGGTAATGGTCGTCTGTTCTCCGACCAGAGTGTCTATGGTGTTACAGGGCTTGTCGCCCGACTTCTTTCCCAACATGGTATTCATCCTCACTGTTCATGGGGCCAAGGATAGGCCTGCTTGATCGTATGCCCTGTAGCCGCCACTGTCACAATAACCCGTTGCGGGATAAATCCGGCCGGCAAGGCTAGGCGCCCGCGCGTATCGCTAAAGTATTTAAAGTGCACGGTAAGCGGCGTGTCAACAAGTCTTGGATAAGAGACATCCGACGAATGGCCCGCCATCCGCCCTTGAACGGTAAAGCGAACACTCGCATACACCCACCGCTGAAACGCCAAGGATTGGATCAGCACCAGGTTGTAATACCAGGTCTTGGCTTTACGCACGAGGTGAAATTTGTCGATGCTGACACCTGCAGCCTTATGAGAAGCGCCGAGAATCGCCTGATAAAAGCCGAGCTTTTCGCGCAGGCTTATCACCTGTTGATCGGACCGCTTGAGCGCTGCGGCCAAATCCCCGTAAGCCACTTGATCCGTTTGAAGCAAGCGCTTGCTTACTGCAAGACTTGCTTGTAGATGACCAAGCTGTCGATGGAGATGGGATATTTTGGCATCGGCCTCGGTCTTGGCGTGACTCGCGGCCTGAGCATTGAACCCGGCCACGGACTCCCCGTATTCATAAAGCCCGAGACCTCCCAAGACGATCAAGGCGGCAGCTGCGGTCATTAGCCCATAACGCACGAGCGGCGATGTGCGCCGTTTGACTACCAGATCACTTATGCGATTGCCCACACTACCTCCACAATGCTTGCGGGCATTATAGCGACCTTAAGCTCTCGGGCAACGTCACGGAAAGAGCGCGATATCAGTCAAACCCAGCGTTTCTTCAAAACCACACATAAGGTTCAGGTTCTGCACCGCCTGTCCGCTCGCCCCCTTCGTCAGGTTATCGATGGCACTCAACACGATCACCTTGTCGCTCCCTGGGGCCTTGTGGACCGCGATACGACAGAGATTCGTCCCCCTGACCGTGCGCGTCTCCGGATGAGCGCCTGCCGGCAACACGTCGACAAAGGGTTCATCCCGATAGCGCTCTTCATAGAGCCTCTGAAGATCGACCGCCGGGTCTTTCAAGCGCCCATAGAGAGTGGCATGGATGCCGCGGATCATGGGTACAAGATGTGGCACAAACACGAAATCCACCGGCTTTTGCGCCATCTGCGCAAGGCCTTGGGCGATCTCCGGCTGGTGGCGGTGACCACCCACATTATAGGCCTTCACGGATTCCGAGGCCTCAGCGAACAAGGTCGGCACATGCGGACTGCGGCCCGCGCCGCTGACCCCCGACATAGCCGCGGCCATGAGCGTCGTCGGATCGACGAGATCGTTTTCCAGAAGCGGCAAAAAGCCTAACTGGACTGCGGTCGGATAACACCCGGGGTTCGCGACCAAGCGCGCCGACCGGATCGCCTCCCGATGCCTCTCTGGCAGACCATATACAGCCTCGGCCACGAATTCGGGGCAGGCATGACTCATCCCATACCAGCGCTCCCAGACCGCCACGTCCTTGATCCGAAAATCGGCCGCGATATCAATAACACGAACCCCGGCCTTAAGAAGCCGCGGGGCGTGCGTCATGGCGACTCCGTTCGGGGTCGCACTCATCACGACATCGCAGGCTTGCAAAACGCCGTCGTCCGCGGGATCGGAAAAACAAAGATCGGTATGACCCCGGAGACTCGGAAAGAGGCTCGCCACCGATTTCCCCGCCTCGGCGCGCGAGGTGATGGCCGCGATCGTGACCTGCGGGTGGCGACTTAAAAGCCGCAACAGCTCAGACCCCGTGTAGCCCGCCCCGCCGATAATCCCGACCTTCACCATAAAACCCCCTTTTTTTGAGCGGGCCATTGTAGCAGAGGCCCATAAAAAACGGGGCCTTAAGGCCCCGTTTCTCACACCCACAACAAGAGACGACTTAGAACACCTTGCGCATACCGATCGAGAACACATTCTGCGTCCCATCGGCCGCGGCGGGGTCGGCCGTCGTAACGACCGTGTTCACCCCGGACACCTGGGTGCGGCGGTAACCGCCGTAGATCCCAAAGCCCTTCTTGAAGTGATACCAAGCGCCGACCGCCACATAGCTTGCCTTCACGTCCGGACCGTAGTACTTGTCGGTGGTCTCACCGGCCTGCACGATCGGGGCCCAATGACCCACATTTCCGTCGACGCCCACGAAGATGTCATGGGTTGCCGCGGCTTGGCCTGCGGTATCCAAGTTCTCGAACTGACCCATCACAGCGACCGGGCCGAAGTTGTATCGAAGACCGAACTTGGTGTTGTTCTGGGCTTTGTTGAAGGTCGCATACGTCAGGCCATCACCCACGCCGACCAGCTGGACATAAGGCTTATAAGCGGCAAGACCATTGATGGTCCCGGCATGATCGTGGGCCACGACCGCATCCCAGCCCATGGCCTTCCAGGTCAAGGCGGCACTGTAATCGCCGTGTTGGGCAGTCATACCGGTACCAGGGCCGCTCGCACCGCCGGCGTTACTCGCACTGCCGTTCACACCGGGGTTCATCGGGCTATACGCGACCCCGATCTTGAAGCCCGAGAACTGCGGTGAGCTATAGCGGATGGAGTCGCTCATGAAGCCGTTCTGTCCAAAGATACCGCCGGCCATGCCGCCGTTACCGCGGGCCTGCAAGTCGGTGTACAAGAAGGCATCCCAATCGACACCGCCGGCATACTTGTAGGGACTGGCCACTTTACCGATCTCGATGGTACCGAAGCCACCGCGCAGACCGACGTAGTACTCGCCAGCATTGGCACCGGTGCCAAACGGCGAGGTATTGAAGTTGCCGTTCCCGACGGTGTTGACCTTGAACATGTCGAAGGCCAAACCCGTGAGGCCATAGCCCAATTTCTGGCTGGCCGATACCCACAAACGGCCAGCCCCGTTATCGGTCGTATTGGTGCCTTGGCTCGCGACCGCCCCATTACTGGTATCTTTCCAGTATCCAATTTCCCCCTGAGCCATACCGCCTACTGTAACGCCCGCCATGGCCGCTACGGGGACCAGCGCGATAGCCGCGCTTACTGCCGCCACTAAAATCTTAGACTTCATAATAGGTATTGCCTCCTCACCGAACGGAATGTTTTTTTAGTAAACACCAAGACGCCAGAACGTCTATGCTGCACATATAGCAAGCTGGGCACCGAAATGCAATATAGAAGAACTCGCTTATAAGCCCTCACGGAGGGTGCTCAGGGCCGACACCTGTCACAAGGAGGGTAAGGGGTTGACGATGGGAAAAGCGTTACCGATACACCGGGACGCGCTGCTGCTCGCGCTAAGTCCTCTTTCACACGCTCCGGACAGGCGACCGCGGCGCACGCGTAGGCACCATGGAATGTCCGGAACCGATTCGGAGTCTCAGTGGCCATGAGTTCGCGCCCCCGAAGCCCCGTCCCGCATGCCATCAACAAACTCTGGGCGTTTTTTGTGCTCGGAATCCTGATCACCACGCTCGCCTTCATCGTGGCCTCCTGGCAGGCCTTGCAAAGCGCTACAAGCCACCGTCTCACGGTGGTCGCCACCGCCATAGCCCGTATCGAACAGTCTTATCTGCAATCGGTCACCCACGACCTCATTCGCCTCAAGGCAACCCTGAAAGCCCTCCCGCCCGCCGCCCGCGGGCGCGTCTTACGCCAGTATCTGGTCGACCATCCCCGGAACGTGGGAGCCGCCATCCTGAATGCCAGTGACCATGCGGTACTTACAGCTGGGCTCTTCCACATGAAGCCAAACAGGGTCAAGGCCGCGATTCCGCCGGTCGCCACTCTCTGCCTACTGCATCGTCACATGTGTGTCTCGGCTCCTTTCCTCCAGGAGCACAGCCTTTACCTATTGTTTGCGCGCCCGTTTTCCCCCCACGAGACCATCGTCCTAGAGCGGCCGCTGTCCTCGTGGCCGCAGCTGCACCAATTGCTTCGGGAGTTACCGCCAGGCTTTCATATCTTCATCCTGACGCGAGGCGGCGATCTCGAATACCGGCTCCCACACCCGCTCAAGGCCCACTACGACCTCCGCCATGGGGCGCTCGTACGAGCACTCCGAAAATCGCGCTATGACGAACACGGAACCTTTGCTGGGGAGACCCGCACCGGCTGGCGACTCGGTGCCTATCAATCATCCCGGTACGGCCTTATCGCCGCCGTCAGTCTGCCACTACAAACCCAGATCGAGACCTTCGCCCACCGCCTCGCGATTCCCCTGGCCCTCATCTTGATTTTGATTGCCAGCGCCACTCTCTACTACCACTACGCACACCGCGAAATTCGCGGGGTGGAAGCGCTCCAGACCGCCACCGACCTTCAGATTCGCAAAGAGCGCGCCTTCGCCGAACAGCAACGCGATTTCTACCTCGCGGTCACCGAGTTGAACCAGTTTATTGCCCGACACCCGGACCCGGAACAGCTGTTCGCGGAAACCTGCCGCATCATCATTGCCTACACCGGCCTACTCTTCGCTTGGATCGGGCGAGTCGAGAGCTCGGGCGACATCACGGTGGTCGCGGTCAGCGAAAAACGCCCGCTCGGCATCGATTGGTTTCACTGCTTATTCACGTCCAACCCCGACCGCCTCGAGGGACAGGGCCCGGTGGGCCGGTGCGTACGCAGCGGTCACATCGAGATCACGGATGATCTCGTGGGCGACGAACACTTTATCGCCTGGCGCGCCATGCACACCAAGGCCGGGACGCAATCGGCCGCCGCCCTCCCTATCCGCACCCGAGCCGGGGTCGTCGCGGTCTTGGCCCTCGGTTCGGAACAGCTCCGCCTCTTCTCGCCGCCTCTCATACACCTCCTCGAGGGCCTCGCCCAAGATCTTGCCTTTTCGCTCGACGACACCGAGCGGGAACAGCAGTTGGCACACCAGGCCCAGCATGATGCGTTGACCGGCTTAGAGAACCGCGCGGTGTTTCGCGCACGGATCGAAAAACTCACGACATCGAGTGCCGCCTCAAAGGGCGGCGCCGCGATAGCGATCTTGGATCTGGATGGTTTCAAAGGGGTCAACGACCAATTCGGGCATATTGTAGGGGATGAGCTTCTACGCCGCGTGGCAGGCCGCCTGCAAACCGCGGTCCCGCCGGGCAGCAGCCTGGCCCGCCTGGGAGGAGACGAGTTTGGAATCCTGTTCTCGGACATAGCGGAGCGGGAACAGGCGATCAAGGCCATAGAGGCCGTCCGGTGGTCGCTCGACGCCCCGTTTTCCGCCGGGGGGCACGAACAACTCCTGGTAGCTGTGAGCATAGGGATGAGTTTGATGCCGAATGACGGGCTTCACGTCGATGATCTCATCCGACGCGCGGATCTCGCGCTCTACGAGGCCAAACGACTCGGTAAGAATATGTACCGATTCTTCACGCCGGCCTTGGAAGAGCGTTTACTGAACCGACACCGACTGCAGCACAACTTTGCCAACGCCCTGCGAAACCGGGAACCGGTCTTGTATTTTCAGGCCCAGGTCGAACTCGTAACCGGGCGCGTCCGCTGCCTCGAAGCCCTGCTCCGCTGGCCGCAGCCGGACGGCAAGGTATGGGTTCCCGGCGAATACTTCCATGCCATCGTTCAAGATACTGAACTCATGCACCGGCTCGACATCTTCGTGCTAGAGCAGGCATTCGACGCCCTACGCCAGTTCAAAAAAGAAGGCCTTTCTCTCCCTGTGGCCGTCAACATCCACGGCCCGCATCTCCTACACCCCGACTTTCTAAAAGATTTTCAGGCGGTACTCAAAAACAACACCGAATACGCGCGCTTGCTCGAGATCGAGATCACCGAGACAGGCCAACTTTCCGATCTGACCCAGGCGAGCACAATCTTACAAGAATGTCGGGGGCTTGGGGTCGCCGTAGCCCTGGACGACTTCGGAACCGGCTACGCCTCGTTGAACTACCTTCAGAAACTGCCCTGCGACGTCCTAAAAATCGATCAAAGCTTCGTGGCGGATATGGCCGATGATCCGCGCGACTTCGCGATCGTGAGCGCGGTTTTGACCGCGGCCCGGGTCCTGAACGTCGCCACCGTCGCAGAAGGCGTCGAACAAATCGAACAAGGCATCCTATTACGCGATCTCGGCTGTCAGTATGCCCAAGGCTATGTGATCAATAGACCGTTCCCAGCTGCGGATGTGGTTGAATGGATGCGCCACTGGCAAGCGCCGCCGCCTTGGACAAAAAAGCGGCGCACGCCCGCCGATACATCGGCTTGGCTTGCCCGCGCCACTCACCGCGCCCATTTCCACAAAACCGAGCAAACCGTGCGCCACGGACAGGGGTCCGCTCCTCCCGAGATACTAGATGCCCATCGCTGCCCTCTGCATGCATGGCTCGAAACCGCGAACGACCCGAGCTTTACGGCGCTGCACGCCACCATTCACCATCTCATGACGGAAAGCCTTCTTGAGCACACCGATGCCACGGGCCCCCGGATTGCCACTCTGAACACCCTGCAGACCGCCGAAGAAAAGCTGGATGCTTGGCTTATGGACTATTTGATGCGCGGTGGACCTAAGCAATAAGGGGCGAAGCGACTTGGCCGCTCAAAGGCGCGTCAGCGAAGCGTGGCCCGGGAGACTTACGCTTACCGAAGACCCAAAGAAAAAGGGCTTAAGGCAATGGCCTTAAGCCCTCGATTTCTATTGGCTGGGGGACGAGGATTCGAACCTCGGTTAACGGAGTCAGAGTCCGCTGTCCTACCACTAGACGATCCCCCAAAAGATATGGGGTTAGCGCTTCGAGTACTGGGGACGCTTACGCGCCTTGTGAAGACCCACCTTCTTCCGTTCGACTTCGCGCGCATCGCGCGTCAGGAAACCCGCGCGCCGGAGAGTCGAGCGCAGGGATTCGTCATAAGCGAGCAAGGCCCGCGAGATGCCGTGCAAGACCGCGCCGGCCTGCCCGCTGGGACCGCCGCCTCGGACATTCACCCGGACGTCAAAGCGGTCCTGGGTCTCGGTCACGGCGAATGGCTGCCGCACCAAGGTGCGCGAGGTCTCGCGTCCGAAATATTCGTCGACCGGGCGGTTATTCACCAAAAATACGCCCTTTCCCCGGCTCAAGTAGACCCGCGCATTGGCTGACTTGCGGCGTCCGGTCCCGTAGTGCTTGGCTTCGGCCATACAGATTCCTTATACTTTTCTGAGTTCTAAGAGCTTGGGCTGCTGAGCGGCGTGGCAATGCGACTCGCCGGCGAAGACCTTGAGCTTGCGTAACATCTGGCGGCCGAGCGGGCCCTTGGGCAACATCCCGCGTACCGCGGTCTCTATCAGTTGCTCGGGGGCACGGCCCTTCAATTCGGTAAACGTACGGGTCTTCAATCCGCTCTGATACCCGGAATAATGGTGATAAAGCTTATTCTGTGCTTTACGCCCGGTCACCTGCACCTTCTCGGCGTTAACCACCACAATATAATCTCCGGTATCCACATGCGGCGTGAATTCCGGTTTGTGCTTGCCACGCAAACGGCGGGCTATCTCGGTCGCGAGGCGACCGAGAACATGATGAGAGGCATCGACGACAAACCAGTCGTGCCTTACTGTCTCTGACTTAGCCGAGAACGTCGTCATAAGGGTTCCGAGGCAAATAGGGCGAAGGGCCGCATGGTACGGAGGACACAGCGGTCTGTCAACGGTATCGCACACCCCGTTATTGACCAGATTTGTTTTTGTGGTATATAGGGCAGAAAAAAAGAAGGCGTGGGGTGAGCCACGCCTTGAACCACCACTAGGAGGATGGAGGAGCCTGTAGCGCACAGAGGACTTAAGTCACCTGTGCAAGAAGCATATAATAATTATCTAATATAAGAGCTCTCTTGTCAAGGGTCTTGTTCGTACTTTTATTCTCTGCTCGTTAGGACCACCGATAGAAGGGCATGTTCCCCCCTCTATCGCTTTTTTTTCGTCAGCGGTCGAGCCGCAAGCGCTCGACCGGATGCCCGCCCACGAGGTGCTGCTCTATGATCTCGTCAATGTCCTCGCGGTCGACGTAGGTGTACCATACGCCTTCTGGGTAGACGACCAGCACGGGGCCTTCCTCGCACCGATCCATGCAACCTGCGGTATTGATGCGTATGCCGCCCTCACCGGCGAGCCCTAGGGCCTTGATCCTTTGCTTTGCATAGTCGCGAAGGCCGCGCGCATCCTGCTGCTGACAGCAGCGTCGGCCGTCGCTCCGTTCGTTGGTGCAAAAAAAGACATGCTGTCGATAATACAAGGGGGTCTCCATATCGCTCCCACATCATCATAAAGGTTCGGAAAACGAGACCGTCCCGGGGCTTGCTGCGCGTATTCGCGCGCGCGCCGACCGGTGCGTTGCCTGCGGGCTGTGCCTACCCCACTGCCCCACCTACCGCCAGAGTCTAAACGAAAACGAGTCCCCGCGTGGGCGCATAGCCCTGCTGCGCGCCGTGGCCGAAGGGGGGCTTCCGGTGTCGGACGCGTTGGTCGCCCATGTGGATCGTTGCCTCGGCTGTCAGGCCTGCGAGGCCGCCTGCCCAAGCGGCGTCCCATATCGAGCCCTTCTGCAAGACGGCCGCGCCTTCCTCCGCAGCGCCCGAGATCCGCTCCCGTCCCTTTACCGCGGACTCGTTCACGGAACCCGTTCGCGAGCGCTTGTCGCCCTCGGCTACCGCCTCGCTCGTGCGGCAGACCGCTTGGGCCTGCTCGCGATCTTCGGCCGACGCCTGGCGCGCGGACTCAAAGACCTACCCCATCGCCCCTCGATCCGCAGGCGAACCCCGGCACGGCCGCGACCCACAGGCCCCTTGGTCTCGCTGTTTCTGGGGTGCACCGCGAACCTTGATTCCGCGACTCTCAATGCCGCCATCGTCCTCCTCGAAACCCTGGGACATACGGTCGAGATCCCAAAAACCCAGGCTTGCTGCGGGGCGCTCGCTCGCCACGCGGGTTTTAGCGCCCTGGCCGAGCGCCAGGAACGGCGGAATCGGCGCGCCTTTACCACTACCACCCCCCTCGTCGCGGTCGCAAGCGGCTGCGCCGGTGCCCTTCACCATTACGACCCCCCGGCCGAGGGCACGTTCCCGCCGGTATACGACATCCACCGCTTTTTGGTCGAAAGGACGGCGTTTACCGACCTCACCTTCATGCCGCTTACCCAAACCGTGGCCATCCACGAGCCCTGCTCGCTCCGTTACGATTTGAAGGAAGCCGCTTACATGCGCCGGCTCCTGGAACAGATTCCGGGAATCACGCTCGTGGCCGCCCCGGGTAACGACCTCTGCTGCGGCGCCGCTGGCGACTATTTTTTGCGTGAACCGAAGACCGCCCAAGCGCTTTCCGATACCAAAGCCTTGGCCCTGATCCGACAAAACCCGGATATCATCGTCTCGGCCAATATCGGTTGCGTGCTCCATATCAGCGCCGCCCTGGCCCGTCAGGGACGGAATATTCCTGTCGTGCATCCGCTTTTAGTCCTGGCGCGACAGCTCCCGCCCCCGGTAGGGCCGTGATAGAGTAAGACCATGAGAAACTTCTCGGCTATTGATCGCGTCATTGATCAAATCGACCAAACGCTTAAAGCGGCGTTCGTGCCGCCCCCACGAGACCCCTTTCCGGAGACCATACCGCGCGAGGAGGGAGCGCTGAGCCCCGCCGACCGGGACCTTGGGGCGCGACTGATGCGCGTCAACCATGCCGGCGAAGTGGCGGCCCAGGCGCTCTACCAGGGCCACGCCCTCTGCGCCGCGCATAGCGGCGTCTACGAGGCCATGCGGGACGCCGGGCGCGACGAATTGAGCCATCTGCACTGGACCTCGGCACGCCTGAAGGAGCTCAACGGCCACCGCAGCCTTTTGACGCCAATCTGGTATCTGGGATCGTTTGCGATCGGGGCGTCCACGGCCTTACTGGGGGACGCCATGAGCCTGGGATTTGTGGCCGAAACCGAACGTCAGGTCGTAACCCACCTAGAGGGGCATCTGGCGCGTCTCTCGAAGACCGATCAGAAAACCCGCGTCATCCTTGAACATATGGTGGCCGACGAGGCCCGGCACGCGACCCGCGCCTTGGAGGCGGGTGGTCGATCATTACCTCTCCCCATGCGTTGGGCCATGCGCTTGGCCTCCCAAGTCATGACGCGAACAGCCTTCTGGCTCTAAATCGCGGGCAAATAAATGACCTGAACCAAAACCCCGCCCGGATCACGGCAGTACAGGCTGCGCGATCCGTCGCGGTGGGTGCGCGGCGGCGCGGTAATAACGGCCTGAGCGTCCATGAGGCGGCGATGCCAGAGATCCACCTCATCGGCACTGTCCACGGCAAACCCGATATGGTCAAGAGCCCCGCCCGCCGATGCGTCCCCCCGATGAAGGGCCAGGTTGTCCTGGCCGTTTGACAGATAGACGTTGTCGGCGTCGGGCCGCCACACGACCTTAAGCCCAAGCACCCGGCCATAAAAATCCTCGCTGGCCGGAAGGTCGGAGCAGATCAGCGCCACATGGCAAAGGCGCAGCGTTCCTGTAGCCATCGCGCTGCCCCCCCTATTCGACGTCCACGATCTCAAAGGAATGGCTGATATCCGCGGTCTTCGCCAACATGATGGAAACCGAGCAATATTTGTCGGCCGACAGGCGGATGGCACGCTCGACGGTGGCCTCCTTCAGGTCGCGACCACTCACGACAAAATGCACATGAATACGGGTAAAGACCTTGGGGTCCTCCTCGGCGCGCTCGGCCTCGATGCGAACCGTACAACCATGGACGTCGGCGCGGCCCTTTCTTAAGACATGGACGACATCGAACGACGTACACCCACCTAGGCCCACCAACACAAGTTCCGTGGGACGCGGCCCGCGGTTGCGGCCGCCATGCTCAGATGGCCCGTCCATGGCAACCTTATGGCCGCTCTCCGTGGCCCCGGTGAAAGCGACCTCCCCATCCCATTCCACCGCTACTTTCATAACCATCCCTCAAACAATTGAATCAAACTCCCCCCTGGGTCTTCTGCCACCATGAAGGCTTCACCCACCAGAAAACCGCGCAATCCCGCCGCCTTTAAGCGCATAACATCCTGGCGGCTTCCGATCCCGCTTTCGCTGACCACAAGTCGTCCCGAAGGAACCGCGCCCATAAGGTCAATCGTGGTATCGATCGACGTGGTAAAGGTTTGGAGGTCGCGGTTATTGACCCCAATGAGCCCCCCCGGGAGCGTCAAGGCAACATGCAGTTCACGTGCATCATGGACCTCAATCAAGGCGTCCAGACCATAGGCCTCGCTTGCGGTAAACAATTCCTGAAGCTGCGCCTCAGACAAGGCCGCCACGATCAGCAGTACACAATCGGCCCCCAAGGCGCGAGACTCCGCGATCTGATAGGGGTCAAGCATGAAATCTTTACGCAACACCGGCAAGCGGCAGGCGTTGCGCGCCGCCTTAAGGTCCTGGGCGCTCCCCCGAAAATAGACCTCATCGGTCAGCACCGACAAGGCGGCGGCGCCGGCGGCCTCGTAACTCCGAGCAACGGAAGCGGGGTCCAAATCGCCGCGCAGCACCCCGCGACTAGGGGAAGCCCTCTTCATTTCGGCGATAATGGCCGGAGCCCCACGAGAGGCGCGAGCAGTCAAGGCCGGTATGAATCCGCGGGCCGGACTCGCCTTCGCGATCTCTTGCTCTAAGGCCACGAGGGTGACACGCTTCTTGGCCCGTGCCACCTCGTCGGCCTTGTCGGCCATAATGCGCGTCAGGATACCGTTCATACAGAGGCTCGCGTAAACGCCACAAGTTCCTGAAGCTTGGCTTGCGCGCGCCCCTCCCGCAAAACCTGTTGCGCGAGCGCCACACCGTCTGCGATTCCGGTCACCAATCCTGCGACATAGAGAGCCGCACCCGCATTCATGACGACCGCCACCGCGGCCGGGCTCTCGACTCCGGCCAAAACAGTCCTCAGCATCGCGAGGCTTTCCGCAGCGTCCGCAACCTTAAGGTCCGCCAGGGCCCCTTCCTTTAGCCCATAATCGCTTGGACGCAGCCGATAGCGCGTCAATTGTCCGGCCTTCAGTTCGCACACCTCGGTCGCGGCCGCCGGACTGATTTCATCCAAGCCATCCTCCGAATGCACGACGAGCACATGCTCGGAGCCCAAAGCCTTCAAGACCTGCGCAAAGGTCTCAAGTAAGGATTGTGCGTACACGCCCACGAGCTGACGCGGCGCGCGCGCCGGATTCGTAAGCGGCCCCAGCAGGTTGAACACAGTGCGGATACCCAGATCCTTGCGCACGCCGCTTGCATGTCTCATCGCCTCGTGATGGCGCGGAGCAAACAAAAATCCGACCCCGACTTCGTCGATGCAGCGCCCGACCTGCTCCGGCGGCAAGGCCAAGACCACGCCTGCCGCCTCCAACACGTCCGCGCTTCCGGAGCGACTCGATACCGAACGGTTCCCGTGCTTTGCGACCTTGGCACCGGCGCAAGCACATACGAGCGCGGCGGCAGTCGAGATATTAAAGGTCGAGGCGCCGTCCCCTCCGGTCCCGCAAGTATCAATCAAATGACGTCGATCAGAGACCACGACGGCCTGCGAGAGATCACGCATCACCTCGGCCGCCGCCACGATCTCATCGACCGACTCGCCTTTGACCCGTAAACCCATAAGGAGGGCACCGATCTGCGCCGGGGCGGCCTCGCCGTTCATGACCAGAGCCAAAGCCGCACGCATCTCCTCGCCGCTCAAATCACGACCCAAGGCCAGTCGCGCCAAAGCCTGCTGCAAGGCGCTCACGGTCGCTTGGCCGTCAAAAAATTCCGGAGCAAGACGTGGCCGTGCTCACTCAAAATGGATTCGGGATGGAATTGCACGCCTTCCACCGGCCACCACTTGTGGCGCACCCCCATGATCTCGTTGTCGTCGGTACTGACGGCCGTGACCTCGAGGCATTCCGGTAGGTCTTCCCGAGCCACGACCAGAGAATGGTAGCGAGTGGCGGTGAACGGATCCGGCAGGCCCTTAAAGACCCCCAGACCGTCATGCTGAATGGGTGAGGTCTTCCCGTGCATAACCCGATTGGCCCGGCGCACCGTGCCGCCGAAGGCCTGCCCTATACTTTGGTGCCCCAAGCACACCCCGAGAATGGGGATGAATTCGCCAAAGCGCATGATGAGATCAAGCGAAATGCCTGCCTCGTTGGGGGTACAGGGGCCAGGCGATATGACGATCCGCTCCGGGGCCAGTCTTTCGACCTCGTCGAGTTGGATTTGGTCATTGCGCACCACGTGCACCTCCTGCCCCAATTCGCCGAGGTACTGCACGAGATTGTAGGTAAAGGAGTCGTAGTTATCGATCATGAGGATCATAAACCACCTATCGTTCTCGACTGAAAGCCCATGCCTAACGTTCTATGGGCCGATCAAGCCCGGCGGCCGCAAGCTCCGCCGCCCTAAACATGGCCCGCGCCTTGTTCATGGTCTCCTCCCACTCCCGCTCGGGAACGGAATCAGCCACGATCCCGGCGCCCACCTGGAGATAGAGACGACCATTGCGTATGACGGCCGTCCGGATAGCAATGGCCATATCCATATTCCCGCCCCAAGCTATGTAGCCGACCGCGCCCGCGTATAAGCCGCGCTTGATTGGCTCCAACTCATCGATAATTTCCATGGCCCGCACCTTGGGGGCACCGGTCAAAGTCCCGGCCGGAAACGTGGCCCGCAAAACGTCGAAGGCGTCGAGACCGGCTTTGAGCCGCCCGGTCACGTGCGATACGAGGTGCATCACATGCGAGTAGCGTTCGATCGTCATTTGATCCGACACGACCACGCTCCCGACCTCGGCCACGCGGCCCACGTCGTTGCGGCCGAGATCCACGAGCATCACGTGCTCGGCCCGCTCTTTGGGGTCGGCCAGAAGTTCGGCGGCTAAGGCTGCATCCTGCTTCTCATCCCCGCTCCGAGGCCGGGTGCCGGCGATGGGCCGCACCGCCACGCTGCGCTCCTCGAGTTTGGCCAAGATCTCCGGCGACGAACCGACCACATGGAAGTCGCCCCAATCCAAGAGATACATGTACGGCGACGGATTAATGCGGCGCAAAGCCCGATACAGATCGAGCGGCGTAAATTGGACCGAGGCCGATAGCCGTTGCGACAAGGCCACTTGCATGATATCGCCGGCGTAGATGTACTCGCGCGAACGCGAAACCGCGGCCTCGAAACTGCGCTGAGTAAATCCGGAAACAAAATCCGACTCCTGGACCACCTGAGGCTTACGCTGGCTTTCGGTGCATGGCAGGGGCCTGCGCAAACGGTCCTCGAGTTCGTCCAAGCGCCTGCGCGCCTGCGCGATCCCGGCCTCGCCCTCAGCATGGTCGGCATGCACAACCAAAGACAGCATCCCGCGCAGGTTGTCGAAGATGACAAGCTCATCGCTTACCACAAACAGCGCATCCGGAATCCCGATCTCGTCGGGCTTCGCGTTCTCGCCGAGGCCAGGCTCTATATGGCGAACCGTCTCGTAACCGAAATACCCCACGAGGCCGCCATGGAATCGGGGCAGGGCCGGGTGCTCGTCGACTTGATAACGGGCCTTGAATTCGCGCACCACGGCCAGGATGTCGCGGGTCGCCCCGCGCTCTACAAGCTCACCGTCATGCTCGAGCGTCACGGTATAGCCAGATAAGCGCAGACAGGTGCGGGCCGGAAGACCGATCAGCGAATAGCGGCCCCACTTCTCGCCCCCCTGCACCGATTCGAGGAGATAGGAATACCGGCCACATGCCAGTTTGAGGTAGCAGCTTAACGGGGTGTCAAGGTCGGCCAAGACCTCGCGAACGACGGGGACACGGCGGCCCCCTATGGCATCAAATGTCAGACAGCGATTTTCGGACATGGCGTTCTTTCCTTAAGGAGTAGATGGTCATAACAATCTCCTTAAGAGCGCCATCGTAGACCCATCATGGCAGCGCCTTCGAGAGCAAGAACTGCTCATCAAACCGCACAAGGTCGGGAAGCTTCCCAAAATCTTCTGTGATCACAGTCGCCCCCAGGCTCAAGAGATCCACTCCGTGATTATACCCATAGCTGACGGCAAGGGCTCGCATACCGGCGGCTTTGGCGGCGCGCATGTCGTTCCCTGAGTCGCCTACCAAGGCCGCCCCCTCACGCATGACCGTCAATCGGTCGGCGGCGACAACCAGCGGTAAGGGATCGGGCTTCGCGCGCGCGAGACTATCGCCGCTCAAGACCACCTCAAAATAGGGCCTGAGCTCGAGCGCCACCAACAAGGGATCCGTAAAACGAGCCGCCTTATTGGTCACGCAGGCAAGCCTAAAGCCGCGTTTCTGGAGGGTTGCCAAAGTGGTCCGTACATGCGGATACAATACACTGCGGTCGGCTACGTGGCTCGCGTAGTAATGCCCATACAAGGATTCGGCTTCGGCAAAGAGCGCTGGATCCGGTTCCCCAAAGCGCTCGCCGGTTAGGGCCCTTTTGATAAGGCGGGGAACGCCGTCCCCGATCCAACCGGCCACAGTCGCCTCATCGAACGTGGCCCGACCCAGGGCCCGCAGCATGTGATTCGCAGCCGCAGTCAGGTCCGGCGCGGTATCGACCAAGGTACCATCCAAATCGAACAGGAGGGCCGCTAAAGGGAACACGGAGGTCATGCCTTCGCCAACTCCTCGCGCATTTTCTGAATGGTGGCTTGGTAATTGGGGGTCCCGAAAATGGCCGACCCCGCGACAAAGGTATCGGCTCCGGCGGCCGCGATCTCACGGATATTGTCGATCTTGACCCCGCCGTCGATCTCCAGACGAATGGAACGGCCGCTGGCATCAATGCGAGCCCGAACCGCCTTCAACTTATCGAGGGCCGAGCGAATAAAGCTTTGGCCGCCAAACCCCGGGTTCACGGACATAATCAGGATCATATCGACCTTGTCCATGACGTAGTCGAGATAAGACAGCGGCGTCGCCGGATTAAAGACGAGGCCGCATTGACAACCACTGGCCTTGATCAGTCCCAAGGTCCGATCGATATGCTCGCTCGCCTCGGGGTGAAACGTGATATAGGTGGCTCCGGCCTTGGCAAAATCGGGAATCAGTCGATCGACCGGCTTCACCATGAGATGGACATCAATATCGGCCTTGACTTGGTTTTTGCGCAAGGCCTCGCACACCAGCGGGCCAATCGTGAGATTGGGAACATAATGATTGTCCATCACATCGAAATGGACCATGTCCGCTCCGGCGGCCAGGACGTTATGGACCTCCTCGCCCAAGCGAGCAAAGTCGGCGGAAAGGATAGACGGTGCAATCTTGAAGTCGCGCATGAAGGGCCCCGGGGCTAAAGTCGGCAATGTACCCGATAGCGAGCAGATTTGCAGCACCCTAGTCCTTGGCCTCTCGACACCGCACGACCGCTACCCTATCTCCGGAACCAAACCTTAGGCGCGCACCCCAGACGGTCGTGACGGTCGGCGACGACCCCGGAAACCGGCCACGTCCTTGCGAGGTTCCTACCTGCTTTGGGTCTGATCCGAAAACCAAGGCTGACCGCCACAGGGGATAAAGACTAGAATAGGCCCCAAGAGGAGCCGGAAGGCGCTCGGCTTGGGGATCGGCCCGACCCCAAAACGCGCCATTCATGAGCGCCGCCAACCGCATACCGCACGACCCGAGGTAAAACCTATGACAGAAGCACCGGAAGCCTGCGTCCTCCTCATTTTTGGAGCCACAGGGGACCTAGCCCGCCGCAAATTGGTACCGGCACTCTTCCGGCTGCACGCCAAAGGCCTGCTCCCCGACGGTTTTGCGATCCTCGGGGCCAGCCGCAAGCCCCTGTCCCACGAGCAGTTCCGGGCCCTTATGCGCGAGGCCTGCAAGAGCTTTTGCAGTCATCCGCCAAGCGACAGTGAGTGGGCAAGCTTCGCGGCGCGCCTCTACTACGAGGCCGGGCATTTTACCGACCAGACGCTTTTTCAGCGCCTGAATATGTCCTTGCGCGAGATCGACCACCGCCATCACACCCACGGCAACCGAGTCTTCTACCTCGCAACCTTACCGAGCAGCTACCCACTGCTCGTCAAACAACTCGACAGCGCCGAGATGATCAACAAAGTCAACGACCACCCCTTTACGCGGCTCGTAGTCGAAAAACCCTTCGGACGCGACCTCGACACAGCCGTGGCCTTGAACGAGGAAATCGCCACCGTGTTCCGGGAAGATCAGGTCTACCGCATAGATCACTATCTGGGTAAGGAGACCGTTCAAAACATCCTGGTATTCCGCTTCGCCAACGCCATTTTTGAGCCGCTCTGGAACCGCGTCCATATCGACCATGTGCAGATCACGGCCGCTGAGACTCTGGGGGTCGAAGGCCGAGGCGCCTATTATGAAGAGACCGGCGTCTTAAGCGATATGGTGCAGAACCACCTCCTCCAGATCTTGAGCCTCGTGGCCATGGAGCCACCTTTATCTTTTCATGCCGATGCCATCCGCGACAAAAAAATCGAGGTGTTTCGGGCCCTACGGCCCTTGCTAGGGCCTGGGATCTTACAAGCGACCGTCCGTGGCCAATACGGTCAAAGCAGTGACGGCTCGCAACCGGCCTACCGCGAAGAACCAGCTGTCGACTCGCAATCATCGGTTCCGACCTACGTGGCCCTTAAGGTTTTCGTCGACAATTGGCGCTGGCAAGGAGTGCCCTTCTATATCCGCACGGGCAAGCGCTTGAGTTATGGTACGACCGAGGTCGTGATCCAGTTCCGCCACATCCCGTTTTGCCTGTTCGGCCAAGACCAAGTGTGTTCCCGCATCGAGCCAAACCGCCTCGTACTCCGTATCCAGCCTTACGATGGCATCAGCCTCGGCTTTGGCATCAAGGCCCCAGGAAACGAGGCTCAGGTCGATTACGCCCGCATGCGCTTCACCTACGGCAGCCATTACGAAGGCGAAATACCGCTGGCCTACGAGCGGCTGTTGGTTGATGTCATGCGCGGTTATGCCGCCCTCTTTGCGCGGCGCGACTCGGTCGAGGAGGCGTGGCGCTTCATTACCCCCATCCTGACGGCGTGGGCCGAGAACCCGTCTCCGGATTTCCCCAACTACGCCACCGGGAGCGAGGGCCCAAAGGCTGCGCACGACTTCATAGCCGCGGACGGCCGGGCCTGGTACCCCCTCGATCCCCCGGTCTCGTCGACATAATGTTCACCCTGGCCGACGACCCGCAGTCCCTAGCCCAGGGACTCGCTGATCGTTTTTTCCTGGAAGTGCAGGCCGCCCAAGGACGTGGGCAACGTTTGGCGATCGCCTTATCTGGAGGGTCGACCCCCACACTCTTTTACCAGGAACTGGGGCGTCGTTCGGCGCACATTCCGTGGGCCCTTCTCGACATCTATTTTAGCGACGAGCGGGCCGTGCCCCCCGACCACCCGGACAGCAACTTCGGCCATGCCCACGCCCTCTGGTTGCATCATGCGCCACCCGGGACCTCTATATGCCGTATCCCAGGGGAACAGGGTGCCGAGACCGCCGCTCGTGAGTACGCGCATACCCTGGCCGCCCAACTCGGACCGGCGCGCGGTTTTGATATCGTCTTTCTTGGGCTTGGGCCCGATGGCCATACCGCGTCTCTGTTCCCCGGCATGGATCTCACGTCAAAAAGTCTAGTCGTCCCGGTCCCGGCTACCGCCGACCGCAGTAGTCGCATCAGCCTGTCACTGGCGACCTTGGTCGCCGCCCGCAGGCGTATCGTGCTCGTACAAGGCGCAGCCAAGGCCTTGGCCGTAAGCCAAGCCCTTGAGCCCGACGTCTCAACCCCGATCACGGCCCTATTACGGCAGGCCCCGGTCGAATGGTGGCTCGATCGCGCCGCCGCCGAAGGCCTGTGTCCTCGGATCCTACGTCGCTAGAAACGATTACGGTGGTCGTTTCCACCGACACTGACGCGAAAGACCCCAGCATGATGGGGCATCGGGCGCATAAACGGCGGAAAAACGCGGCTTTTGACGGCGGCTAAGCCGCTCGATCGATGAGCGCAATTCCGCTTGAGCGCACAACGCGCGCCGACAGAAGTCGCCCGCGTGGCCTACGCTTAAACGCCATGACTGCATGGCCCGAAATC
>JAJYGP010000002.1 GCA_021785035.1 Pseudomonadota bacterium | reverse complement strand
GGCGCGGCAACATCGACTCATAGACTGCGGTAATCTGATGCGGGAGCGGCTCCACATTCGAGGTGTGGACGGCCATCATCGGGTCGAACAGGTGGGCCAGATGGATCCGATAAGCCTCGGCTGCGAGCTTGAACGCGGCGCCCGGCGCATCGAAGGCCCAAGGCCTACCCACCTCGGCCAACGACAGTTGGGTCTCGTCGGTCCGGAACAGCATACGTTCCAGGACCCGGCCATCGGGCGTCTTGTAGTAAACCGTGAGGGCGTTGTCGCCGACTAATTCCGTCGTGACGACCCGCACGACGTGTCCGGGGTCAATACCCGTGATGGCGGCGTTTTTCTCGATCTCCTCAAGTTTCAGCATGCGGCCCTATTGTTCTAAAATCCTGACTTATCAGGCCCTGTGCCGGCGGTAACGCGATGGATCGCTGAGACGCACGTTGTTCCGGCGGTATCCCCGTGGGATATCTCGCGCTTGTCGCCCGTGCTTGACATTATGGCCATAAGGAGACTCCTTATGCCACAAACAGGGGAGAGAACGTGCAGTGAACCACGGTAGGAGCCCTCGCCCACGCGCCAACCATGACGAGAACGGCAGGAAACCGCCACGAGCTCCATATCGTCGAGCGCACCCCGAGAAGCCCCGCTCAACACGTCGCCCTTCGACCAAACCTTTTAGTCTCAAAGCGGCACACCGACCCTCAGAGTCTTTGAGCGCGCCCGAAACACTCGACCATCCAGCGCGTCGCTCCCCGCTTCTTACGGAGACGTACGGACCCAAAGCCCGAATTCACTTGGCTAAAATTCCTACCGATATCGTTTAGACGCTTTAGCTGGTCTGTCGGTAAGTCTGGCTTCCTCGTGGCATTCGAGCTTATGTAACTTTGCCGCGCACGGGCCCTTATTCGTGTCCTATCATCCTCTGTCGGCAACCTGTGTTTACCCCGATTAAAGGGCGTCAGACAGGCTACGGGATCGGGGGCGAGAAGCACGGTCCAAATTTGATCCGTGTCCCCGGTACGAGAACCGTGGTGCGCGACCTTATAGGCCGTAGACGGCCTTCGGTCTTTACACCAACTATCCGCCACTACCGCAGACCATCCGTGTACCTGATGGTCTTCGAGGTCCGCGCCCAATAAAATGGCATCGTCACCGAAATCGATATGGATGACAACAGCTTCAATATTGGGCGCTAATTCCGTCGCGTGTTTGATTGGCGTACCCCCCTGAGGTCCTGGTAGGTACGACGCCATATGAGCAATGGATTGCCAAACGGCGGCCGGCACCGGCGAAAGAGCCGTTGCTCGCACTTGTCGGCCCGCTAGCGTTCTCTCGAAAATTGTACTGCGTTGCTGCACGGGAAATACGGCATCGCGTTGCTTGACGACATCAAAGAGTTCCTTCGTGCCACGAGCCTGCCCCGGCGCGCTGCTACCGCTGTAGGCTGCCAAAAAAGAGGCAGCCTCAGGATCGTTAAAGATAGAGGAAATAAAAAACTCGGCACTTTTGTAGCGCTCTGATATTTGTGAAATGCCCCGCACATGGTCGTCATGCCAATGGGAGGCAATAATGGCTTTTACGTGAGCCGGATTCACGTTAAGACGATCAAGATAGGTTAACGAGGCGGGCCTTTTTGAATCGGGGTCAATACACGAATCGACCAGCATCCAAGAACCTTCTCCTAAATGAACAGCAATGGCTTCGCCAAACCCTGGCCCAAATAGTGTGACTTCCACTTCATCGGCTGCTGGCGGCTTCCCATAATCACTCATTCTGCTATCGGTTTTGCCTTCATCTTGGAAAGTAACATGCACGCATCCTGCTCTACTTGCGCCATCTGGCGTTTTGTCCAGGACGGTAACCTGCGAAACCGCAGTTCCTGGTTATTTTCAACACTACCCCTTTTTACACGTCGGGAGAGCGTCAAATAAAAAACAGCCCCCGGCTGGACAAGATCCTTGTCTTGTTCTGATACCCACTGGAGATCAATCTCCCCTGCATGCTCAGGCACTTGGCCGATCTTGGCATTGAGGTGAACCTCCATGGCATGACTCTCCTCATTCACCCTAACGACCGTGCCCTCCCAAGTCTGAATAAGCGAAGACCGTACGATTTCTCCTGGTGAGGGCGCGAAAACCGACGGTGGTGGCAATACGTCGAACAGAGGAGAATCGGGTATCTGCCGCTTCGCGATCTCATAGTCCGGATTCACGGCTACATCCTGGAGAGACCAGTTGGCTTCCCGAGCCTTCCAAGCAACGCGAACTCCCGGCGGTGGTTCTTGCGTTACAAACACCGCACCCACCCCATCCAATGGAACATTAGGCAAAGCGACTCTGCTCTTTAACATGGACTCCCCTCACCCAAGGCCTTGGATATGAGACTCTCGAACAACTTACCCGCCTCCACCCAAGAAGGCTCCCATTTCGCCTCAATGAGCCGGGCAACACGCTCAGCTGTTCCTGTTTTCGTGTGATCATCTGCTTCTACAACATGATGATCATTACATGAAAGGAATAAGCCGTCCGAGATGAGCTTAGAAGGTTGAAGAGTAATTTGCTTGACATTGCCCATCACGGCCGTCTCATCTCGGCGCACGGGCTGCACAACGACCGTCAGAGTCTCCATCCCCGTGTTATGATTCTCGGTAGGAAAAATATCGTTCCAAATCGTCTTCGGTGCAAACACATCCCCAACCCTATGGTAATCGGCCCGGGAGGACATCTTGTAGTGTCCGAAAAAATTGAGCCCGACGGCTGAAATATTCGTGTACGACAAAAGAGACAAGATGCCAACCGCTATATCCCTCACCGCCGGCGATAGCGCGCCCTTGCTCATTATCAAAAGCTGATTTTCAAGCACCTGAAGGCGGACCCACTCCGTTTCTACTGTGCTTACTTGACGAGTAAGCACATAAGATCCCTGGTCTCGCGCGAGATCCGCATCTTCAGTGCCAAGCAGACCGTTTTCCTTCAGCATATCGACAGAAAACATCGCCGGGTTGAATATCCCGACGGCGACAATAGTGGAACCGAAGATTTCAGCGGTGTATCTCACGGGATTCCTACGCTAGTAAACGACATTATCGCAACGCGTTTAGGGATTATAGCGAGACCTCAAAAAATGACCATCATTCCCCTGTCCTTTTGCTCAATCGTAAGAACAGCAAGGTCATTCCGCATAAGTGCCCCTTGATCAGCGCCGCGGAATTTCTGATAAAACAAGCGGGGGGATCACTCTGTTGGCCTCCAACCATCAGTATACTCTACCCCCGTCGCCACGCCGGCAATACTGACAGGTCAATAATCGCCGACCGCAAAGGCTGGCGCGGATCACGCCGGGCTTCCCTCTCCGTCCTCTTGCGCGCCCGATAGCGCCGGGCCGCCTCGGCGTTGCGGACGCGGCGTCCTATGAGGCTGGCGGGGCGGCCTCTCTTGGGGGTCTTGACCTGATCGCCGACCTTCTTGCTTATGGCACGATCTCCCACTGTATTATACTCACCTATTATCGGTGACGCGTCATATTTAATCAAGTCGTTTCGATGACGCGTCACCGATAATAGTCCGTTCGCCACGCCCTGGTAACCGGGTCAGCGGACAGGGCGCCCCGGCCCTCCATGGCCGGGGCCTGCGTTGTTAAGCGGCGGCCTCTTGCTCCTGGTCGGCCATCAGTCCCTTTATGAATCCATGCGCCTTGGAGGCCTGCGCGGCGGCGGTCAAGATGGCCTTCTTGTCACTCCTAAGAATCGCGATCCAGTTCGACAGGTAATCGGCATGATCCGGTAAGGTTGTATTCAGCATCCCTAGGTCGGCGTTGAGGAAGGCTGACCCAAGCTCGGCGATCAGTTCTTCAAAAGCGTAGCTTTCCGTCCCAAAACGCCCGCTAAAGTCGCGGCCTAAGCGGCTCTTGTGGCCGCTGCTGTGGCAAATTTCATGCATAGCGGTCGAGTAAAATGCTTCCACGCTTATGAAATCTTCGCGGGCCGGTAGGTGTATCTCGTCGCGGCTCGGGATGTAACAAGCTTGGGTTCCGCCTATGTGAATGACGGCGGGGCTCGCTTGCAAGATGCGCTCGGCGTCCTCGATGGCGATAAAGGCGGGGCGTTCTTCCTTGGCTTGCGCTTCTATGCCGTCGATTTGGTCTAAGTTGAATACGCGAAAGCTTTTCAGAATCGCGCCTTTGGTGGTCTCCATCTCGCCCGTGGTGACGTTGGTGTCCTGCGACTCCCAAGGCTTATAGAAAACACACAATTCCGAGGCCTCGCCTTTGCGTACCTGGCCGCCCCTGTCTGAGGCCTGTTTGTACGTCAACCAGTAGGGCGACGTATACCCGCTCCGAAGGCCTGCCGCCCAAAGGATCAGGGTGTTGATGCCCTGGTAGGGCTTGCCGGTGGTGAGGTTTAAGGGAAGGCTCGGCTGACTGTCCCATAGGCGCTTGGCAGTGCTGCGGGCTTGCTCCATGGCCTCCAAAATACGATCCGTTATAACCTGGTGGATATCCTGTTTACCCCCCTGCGGATTGTTGAGACCCGAACCCTCGACTTGGCTTGTGTGGTCTGGCGTCTGTTTGCGATTGTTCATTTTCATGGTGATTCTCCTGTTTGTGGTCCTGCGTCTTGCGTCAACCGTCGCCCTCGAAAAAGGTTGCGTCAGCACGCGGTCTTACGACCGGCAAGCCGCATGACAGCGTCTTTACCGCTGGCGCGTGGATTGATAGGGAGTTGTGTGCGTAAGCAACCTTGGGCGACGGTTGAGGTTTGCAGGACCATGGAGGCGAATAAGAACAATCGCGGACGCCGGGCTTAAGGCTAAAAAAAGGGGGGTACTACGATAAGGGCATTGGGGCGAGCTTGTCGGGCTTTAGTGCCGATCTCGCTATTGAGATCGGCGCCCGGGCGCGTAACTGAACAAGGGCCCCGTTCGGGGCCGTCAATGGTTAGATCTGGACTGTCCGACCGTCTACCAGCCTGGACAAAGTCGCAAGCTCAAAGTGCAGGTCCAGTTCGGCTCCGTTTGCAATGATCTCGCGGATGCTGATGTAACCAAGCTCGCGCTCGAAAACGACGGCGAGCCCGAAAGCCTGGTTTGTGCCTGCACCTGTCATGTCTTTCTCTGTGATATACCAGTCAAAACCAGCGGTAAAATAATGCAGGTATGCCACGGCCTCCATGCCCGATCCGTCCTGGTCGTACGTCTTGGGCATGGTCTTGATGAGCC
>JAJYGP010000103.1 GCA_021785035.1 Pseudomonadota bacterium | reverse complement strand
GTCATGGGGCACGTCCTATGCCTTGTGAACAACCACCCCGATTTCACGTATCCCTTTTTAAAGCAGCTTACGTTTTGTGTGGTACAGCACTATACGCCTCTTATTATTGTCTAGTGTTATGGTCGTTATACAATATAAATCATAGTGTTATAATATTCGCCGTGGTTATGTCAGGAAGACCTGAACCAAGAGATCCTGGATCGTCTTCGGCTCAATCGACGTCAGGTCGCCTAGCAGGTACAGAACTGGGGGTGGGGGCACCAAAAAAGGTCGCTTCGGCAGCGATAGGCTGCACGTCCCTAAGACATCCTGGATGAGGGCCCCTGCCTGGGGCGGGATCGGGGCAATTCAGCCCAGATTCCCCATTAGGCGGTAGTATACCGACTTATGTGCAAATTCTTGGCGATCATGAAGAGGTCATGGTCGCTGTGCGTGCAGGGCAATGAGGGAGATTATGAAGATCAACCCAGTGTCCTGTAGGAGGGTGAGGTGGACCCCAACCCTTGGACAAAATCTCCGGATCTTTAAGGGAACCTCTATCAATCGGTCGTCAAGAGTAGTCTCATGAGGACTGAAAGCGAGGAAAATTACTGGCCGAATCGATACACCGGGCAATTCGCCCTGAATTTCGCCATCGCTTTGACTCTGCGGAGGCGTTCCGTTGCCTCCCCTGTGCCGTTGCCCATCAGGCAGGCACACCGATCCCGTCAATCGGGATCTTCCGCGTCCTGATCAGAACCTCCAGGCGCTTCAGGTTGTAGCTCAGCGCCTTCATCGTTGACCAGACCCGCATCCGCTCGGTGCCAATGGCGCGCACCGTCATGCCACCCATTTGCGTCATCGTCGCCAACACAGGCTCGACCCGCGCGCGCACGCGCCACTTGCGTCGATTCTTCCGCGGCTGCGTTGCGGTGAGCGGCCGACCCCGATAGGCTTTCTCGTGGACATGACTGCGAAACCCTTGACGCTTCAAGCGCTGTTCCTGCTCGGCGCTTCAGTACGCGCTATCGGCCCACACCTCCGGCCCTCGTTTCTTGGGTTACCAAGCCACTTGTCGAAAACCTGGCTGTCATGCTTATGGGCCGCCGTCGAGCGTTCCTCGATTATGAGCCTCGTCTTCCGATCCACATGCATGTAAGTCTTGTGCCCGTAGTGGTCCCAGTCGTTCTTCTTTGTTCGGCGCGCATCGATGTCTTTCTGGTACCGCTTCGCAGCGTTATGCACGTTGGAACAGCAGCGCACTCCCCGTGATGCGCTGCTGTTCCAAGCCTCACAAACAAAAAATATCGTGCGGTGGCGCAAAACCCTTCCGCCAATACCGCGACGTTTGCGAAGGTATCCGATGAAAGCGCGGTCACTTTTTTGAAAACACCCTTCTGCCCTCCTCATAATAAATACCACGAACGCTATAAATCGGTTGGCCGATACTCATATACCTGCTAACCTCGTCATGCGGCGGTCTGGGGAAGGCTGCGCTTCTTTTGGTAGATCCCGGGGGGATTTTTACAAGCGGCTTAACCCACGCAATGAGTAAAAAGACGAGCTTGAGTTCCGAGCGCTCTACTGAAAAAGTCGCAGAAGACACTGCACATCAACCGCCGGATTTAGGAGAAAATTGTGGTCATTTCTTTCTTAAACATCTCGTGAAATTGGGGAGGAAGTATGCGTTCGTGGAAGCTTATATCTGTGGTGGCACTTACAACATTAAGTGCCTGCGCCATGCCGTCTGGGGGCTCGTCTACCAAACACGCTGGTACGACACCTAAGCCCGTACATACCGCTTATTTGACAGGCAAACCAAGGGCCGGGAGCAAGTTCGCGAAGATTCATCCTGGCATGAGCCGACAAGAAGTAGAAAGCCTTATTGGTCCACCGACGAGCATTAATGGCCACATCACTGGTAAACAGTTTATTCCTTTTTATTATGGTGGCGATACCTATCGGACAGACTGGTACTACAAAAACGAAGGCGAGTTAACGTTCGCCAACGTCAGCTATGCCGGACGCGGGGAACACTTGATCTATATCCGCGTAAACAGCAAAGCTACGGGCTATAGCAAGTAGTTGACGACACAGGGTCTCGCACACATCAGAGGTGTGCGAGGCACCTCGTCTTCCTAGGGAGCCATACTGTGTTTCGGGGAGGCGGGCACCGTTACCCTTCCTGAATGTTGCAAGCGTTAATGAAGTGGCTGGGCGCGTTTTAGGATCGTGTCGCGCTTTTTTGATTTTAAGCAAACGAATTGTCGGTAGATGCCGTACACTGCGCACGCGAAGGTGCAGACGGATGATTTTGTGGCCTAACCGCAAGGCTCCGCCCCACTGTATCCAACGGGCGCCCCTGCGCACGGTGAGCCCTGGTCCTTGACACCCCCGCAGGACCCAGGCGACGGCCAAACCGCACTTGAACAAGGTAGGGAAACGTCCCTATCTTTACTCACAATGCATTGCGCACCGGACGCGACGCGGACTTTACCGCGAACCGATACCACAGTATGATTGGGCGATCTGCTGCGGCTTTTTTGAGAACGTTCGACGAACGTCGTCTTTGAATGGCTCAGACTTCGTAACACTGTAGGGAATAGCTGAGTTATGCCTACGCCCCAAGCAGGGAAGCGCCTTCTGATCGTTCACTATTCTCAGACGAATCAATTGACTCGTGCCGTTGATGCTCTTTTGGCGCCCCTCAGAAATCAACAAGACATAGAGCTCGTAGAGGCCCGTATCACTCCGCGAACGCCCTACCGATTTCCGTGGCGTTTTTTGGACTTTCTAGACGTATTTCCGGAGTCCGTCTACATGGATCCGCCGGAAATAGCTCCCCCAAATTTTGATCCAGACGAGCATTTCGACCTTATCATTTTGGCCTACCAGGTGTGGTTCTTGTCGCCCTCACTGCCAATGACAGGTTTTCTGCATTCGGAGTCCGCGCGCGTGCTTAGAGGCAAACCCGTGATCACCTTGATTGCCTGCCGAAACATGTGGCTGACAGCCCAAGCCAAAATGGTCGCCACCTTAGCCAAACGAGGCGCCTACGTCCTCGATAATATTGTGCTAGTGGACAGCGCGCCAGCCTGGAGCACCTTCATTACAACCCCGCGATGGCTACTGACGGGCCGCAAAGAGGCGTTTTGGAAGATCTTTCCCAGCGCAGGCGTGAGCGCCCAAGACATCGCAGATACCGCGCGTTTTGGGCGGGCGCTACGCAATGCCCTGCCGAGCCTACCCGCACAACCGAAACAGGCTTTGCTTCAGGGCCTGGCGGCAGCACGCGTCGATCCTCGCTACATAGCAAGCGAGCGTATTGGCCATCGGAGCTTTCTTCTATGGGGGCGTTTACTGCGAGCACTAGGACCACCACACTCCACCGTGCGCCGGTTCGTACTCGTACTCTATGCTTTCTTTCTGGCCCTTATGATCATGACTGTTGTACCCATCACCCTATTTTTCGCGATACTTCTGCGGCCATTCGTCGGCGAACGCCTCAAAACTGCGGCACGCCATCTAGAAGGCCCCTCCGGAAGCAACGCAGACCGTTGCACTGAGTACCTGTGAATAAACCAGGACAACGGGCTGTATACATCACCGATCTTGGGGCATTTTTTCCTAACGCACCCGTTACTAATGACACTATCGAAGCCGTTCTCGGCATGGTGGGCGGGAAACCATCCCGTGCCCGGCGACTGGTTCTTGCCCGCAACGGCATAGAGCAACGCCACTACGCCATCGATTCCGCCAGTAAGCGTCTCACACACACCAATGCCGACATGACGGCCCGCGCTATACGCGCCGCACTCGATCGTGCAGCCGTCCGCCCAGATCAGATGGACTGTCTGGCCTGCGGTACCAGCAGTCCCGACCAGTTTAAGCCAGCGCACGCCCATATGGTACAAGGTGTTCTCGGCGCGCCGCCCATGGAAATCAGTTCTATCGCCGGGGTGTGCACCGCGGGCATGACTGCCATGAAGTACGCTTGGATGACAATAGCAACAGGTAGCGCGGAACTTGCCGTAAGCACCGGATCCGAGCTTGCGTCAAGCTTTATGCGTGCCGAGCAATTTGGTCCTGAGCCCCCCGCAGACACACTAGAGAAACAGCCGGTACTGGCCTTCGAGAAGGACTTCTTGCGGTGGATGCTTTCGGATGGCGCGGGTGCCGCGGTCTTACGTTCCATGCCTAGCGCTCAAGGTCTGTCGCTACGCATCGATTGGATTGACTGCATTTCTTACGCAGGCGAGCTCCCAACGTGCATGCATAGCGGCGCACAAAAAGATGCGGATGGACAGCTGCGGGGCTGGCGAGAAGTGACACCGGAGATCGCAGCGCAAGACGGCTACTTCGCTGTCAAACAAGATACACGCTTACTAGACAAGCACATCATCGAAGCCTGCGTCACCCGCGCCCTAGGCTCCATCGCCACTAAACGCCAACTTGACTCCCGCAACATCGACTGGTTTTTGCCTCACTATTCATCAGAATACTTTCGACCGCACTTATACAAGGCCTTGGTAGATTTGAAACTACCCATACCCTACGAACGTTGGTTTACTAATATGGCTCGGCGTGGCAACGTTGGGTCAGCCATGATATACGTTATATTAGAAGAATTATTCTATTCTGGCTCACTCAAAAAGGGTGATCGACTTTTGTGTCTTATACCGGAAAGCGCACGCTTTTCTGCATGCTATCTGCACCTCACAGCGGTATGAATCTAGGGATGCGCCTATGAAAGCGGCCGATGTACCACAAGATGATTCCGTCTTGGAGGGATTGCGTCGCGCCTGCTATGCGGAAGACAGCGAGGGTCGGTACGTGGTCGTGCCAAGCCGCGGATGGGAAGTCGAACGCGTCGTTAACGAGCATGCGAACAAAGCCCTGCGCGAGGCCCTTGCAGAGACTCATAAAGCCGTGGTTGCGGGCCGTTTGAGCACCCTTGCCTACCACATGGTTCGGTGTCAAATGGACGTACGGCTGCTTGCCGCAAATGTAGGTTTGTACCGGTGGCAGGTACGCCGGCATCTCAAACCACGGATATTTTCCTCTCTCCGCAGTGACATGATACATCGCTACGCTAGAGCGCTTGGGACTACATCTGATGAGCTAGCCCGATTGCCGGTGAGCCACACATGAACACGACCACCGCTTTGCGCCCATTTCCGCACCAACACTCTGGGCATTGCGAAAGCGGCACCATCAGTGCCCTACTTAGGGATCGCCATTTAGACCTAAGTGAGCCGATGTGGTTTGGCATTGGGAGCGGGATTTTTTTCCTGCACACTGCACTTATCAAAGTTGGTGGCCTCCCCCTCACAAGCTACCGCGTGGCACCATTGGCTATAGTACGCAAGGCCTCTCAGCGGCTTGGTATCGTAATGCGTTACGAGCACTTTCGGGATCCAAAACGCGCACGCCAACGCCTCGATGTCCTTTTGGACCAAGGGGTTTCTGTCGGGCTACAAACCTGCGTTTACTGGCTTCCCTATTTCCCAACGGAGATGCGCTTCCAATTTAACGGGCACAACTTGGTGGCGTTTGCCCGTAATGAGTCCGGATTTTGGTTAAGTGATCCAGTATTTGAGCATGTTGTCTGCTGTCCTCCGGACGCCCTACAGCGTGCACGTTTTGCCAAGGGAGCTTTCGCGCCCCGTGGACTACTGTATTATCCGGAATCCATTCCTGCGATTCCCGATATTCCGAAGGCCATACGATCCGGCTTACGCAGCACATGTCGGCAGATGCTGGATATCCCGCTTTTACCCGCCGGTGTTCGCGGCATACGCGCATTAGCGCGGCGGATCGGCCAGTGGCCAGGGCAACTAGGTCCAAGCCGAGCTCGCTCCTACGTCACTCAGATCGTACGGATGCAAGAAGAAATCGGTACTGGAGGCGCTGGGTTTCGATTTCTATTCGCGGCCTTTTTACGCGAGGCGGCAGACCATATTGAGCGGTCGCTGCTTTCCGACCTGTCGAAGGAAATGACTGCAATCGGCGATCAGTGGCGCCAATTTGCGTTGATCGGCGCCCACATCTGCAAGGGCTCGCGGCCAGATCCAGACGCCTACCAGGAACTTGCCGACCTGCTTTACAAGCTAGCCGCCCGTGAAGAGACCCTCTTCCAGACACTAAAGAAAACACTATGATCGGCATGCGCCCTCATACCAAGAATCCGCAGGCAGAAAAATCTGGTTCTGGAACACTATTGCGGCAAAAAAATACACCCAGGACCTCAGAAGCCAGGGTCTTGGCCTGCAAACCACTTTTCACTTAGTCTGGTCTTAGGCGACTTATGCGTCTATTCTTCCGCGATATGCTGACGCGTCCCACACCTACAACCGTTTCTGCTTTTGCAAATACACACACCGCCTCAGAACTTGCCATAGATATCCACGAGGTCGTCGGCCGTTACCCACGAGCGGATCGCGCGAGCATCGACCACGTTAGCCTCCAGGTTCGAGCAGGAACCATTCTCGGTTTACTGGGCCCCAATGGCGCAGGCAAGACCACACTTCTTTCGATGCTATGCGCTCTTATGCGCCCGCGCTCGGGAACCATCCAGGTACACGGCCTGCAATTTAAAGATCATCCAGACGCCTACAAAGATTTGATCGGGCTCGTTCCCCAGTCCTTAGCGCTTTATTCACGCCTGACGGCAAGAGAGAATCTGGCGGTCTTTGGTCGCATGAGCGGACTTGCCGGCCGGCAACTTCATGCACGAATGGATTTTGCGATCGCCTTCGCAGGCTTAGAAGAAGTCGCTGATCAGCGTGTGGAGCGCTACTCCGGAGGGTTACAACGGCGACTTAACCTCGTGACAGCCTTGTTACCAGATCCTCCAATTTTAGTACTCGACGAACCCACGGTCGGCATCGATCCGCAATCCCGTCACGCGATCCACGAGAATCTGCGCCAACTGAGTCGCACAGGCAAGACGATCATATACACCTCCCACTATCTGGACGAAGTCGAACAGCTATGCGACGAAATTGCGATTTTGGACAGGGGCCGCCTGATAGCCCAAGGTAGTCTTGGGGTACTTCTTGCGCAATTCACTGGCAATCAGATCGAGCTGCGCTTTGAGCCTCAGAGCATAAGCACGGCGGCACCAATTCTTCGAGCCTTAGCCGGCGTTTACGATATGACTGTTGCCACACCGCTCATTACACTTATGACTGATAACCCATATCAACGCCTGCCACAAGTGCTTTCTGCGCTCGAGGTCGCGCACTTGCGCCCTCTTACCCTGATGGTCGGTGCCCGTGATTTGGAACAGACATTTCTCAACCTAACTGGCACTCGCTTGCGAGACACACCATGAGGCGACTACACCAACTCAGAGCAGCACTAGGAAAAGAAGCTCTGGCGCTCATACGCGACACCGAGGCCTTGCTCATTTTAATTGTCATGCCGGCAGTCTTCGTGTTGATCATGTCGCTTGCTCTTCAGGATACTTTCGCTCATCAGATTCCCAAACCGATGCGTTTAGTCATTTTAGATGAAGCCCACACAACGTTCGCGCCACGACTTACTGCGGCGTTACACAAGGATCCATCGCTTGCCGTGTCTGTGCAGGCATTGGACAATCGAGCGAGCCGCGCCCATGTTCGAAAGCTTGTCCATACCGGACGCGTAGCAGTCGCTTTGGTATTGTCTCAATCGCAGCCGCATCACACGCACACGCCATCTATAGTAGTCACCCTATACACGAATCCGGCACTCCCTGCGCAGATGCGGGCCCTTGGGATATCGCTAGTACGTCAAGCGATGGCGCAACTAGACGCAACACGTCTAGCATCGACATTACAACAGCTGATGCCAAGCGGTACACCAAGCGGTTTGTTAACGCTCACTCAAGGGGCTGCGCGACTGGAAGTGGCAAAACAAGGCTTAAACGGGGCACCCACCCCAACCTCCGCTCAACAAAATGTTCCGGCCTGGGCGCTACTCGCGATGTTTTTTCTTGCGATCCCGCTGTCCGTATCACTTATCAAAGAACGCCAACAAGGCGTCCTTCTACGGCTGCGTTCCCTACCAGTGCCCTCCTGGGTGCTACTTACCGGCAAGATCTTGCCCTATTTTGTGGTTAACACAATCCAATTGGCGGTCGTTCTACTTGAAGGCATGTATCTCTTACCACTTCTGGGAGGCGACGCTCTTACTATTGGCCACGCGCCGCTGGCCTTAGGGGTGATCGCCACCGCCGCAAACCTTGCTGCCATCAGCTATGGCCTACTGGTCGCCACGGTTGTCCGCACCCAAGAGCAGGCGACAAGCTTTGGCGCTGTGTCCGTATTGATCATGGCCGCCATCGGTGGCATCTTGGTTCCTACGATGGTGATGCCCCCCGTCATGCAACGGTTCGCAGCCATCTCGCCTATGTCGTGGGGACTGGACGGATTTCAGGCAATTTTCGTGCGCAACGAGGGACTGACTACCATCTTGCCTGACACATGGCACTTGATTGGTTTTGGGACTGTTTGCTTGATAGTCGCAGCCGCGCGATTTCGTCATGAATTGCGACCACAATAAAAGGGGGGGAAGTGGAAAATGTCATAGCCAACAACGACAGGGTGCTGCTAGACGCTTTAAAGCAACTGGTCTTGGTGGCCTGCAACCGGCCAGAAAGCGCTCACACTTTGGACGATGATGCGCCACTGATTGGACCTGCGAGCGCCCTGGGACTTGATTCTCTAGACGTATTACAGGTGAGTCTTGCGCTAAGCCAACAATACAATGTCCGTCTTGAAGACAGTAAAGAGGCTCGCCGGGCTTTGCGTTCAATTCGGTCTTTGAGCCTTTTCCTGCGGACAGCCGGTGTTGCGTGACTTGGGGGGTACGGCTTGGTCTCGGAGCCTTACAGACTCCATTTGGTCGGGGACTCAGTGCGACCGTGCAGGCGTTACGTGAAAGTCGCCGGGCGCCTCAAAGAGGGCTCGCTGCATTTCCCGTAACGACCACCTATGGTTTAGTCAGCGTGATGGATCCAAGCGAGTTCACGCCGAGCCCTTTGGGGGTCCGGCGTGGCCTATACGCCATTGCCCAAACAGCCCTTGCCGATCTTTCGTTCCAGCAGCCCTGGCTCATCCTCGGCACGTCCGGCGTGCTCTTTATGGGCGAATACTTAGGTGAAAATCAGGCCTGGCTCGGCTGTAGCGGCGATATTGCCGATGATTTGGCAGAAGACCTTGGGCTTACTGCACCACCACTGACCCTATCGACAGCCTGCTCATCGAGCGCGAACGCATTCGTCCTTGCAGCTCAGGCCATAAGCCGCAAAGACTATCCATCGGCACTCATAGTGGGCCTTGAAGCCCTGAGCCCTATCGTACTGGAGGGTTTTCATTCCCTTATGTTGCTAGATCCCGAAGGCTGTCGCCCTTTTGACCGCGACCGAGACGGCCTACATCTTGGCGAAACGATAGCCGCCCAAAGCCTTGAGCCCCTGACACCTGGGACACGGCGCGATGGCGGCACGCTGCTTGGCGGGGCCCACGTCTGTGCGGCCACAGGCCCTACGGCGCAGGCACCGGATGCTGATGCTATGTTTGCCGTGATGGATCGAGCCCTTCGTGAGGCCGGGCGTGAGCCCCGCGATATTGTCGCGATCAAAACCCACGGCTTAGGATCCGCCGATAGCGATTCTGCCGAAGCCCAGGCTTTACACAGGCTTTATAACCCACTACCGCCCGTAACAAGCCTCAAGGGAAGCTTTGGGCATACGCTGGGGGCAAGTGGGGTCTTAGAGACAGCGGCGTTTCTTGCCTGCCTACAAGCGGGCTTCATTCCCCCAACAACGGGTTTTACAGAGCCCGATCCCACGCTTCTCATACATCCCATTCGCACCCCTCTTAACGCCCGTAACGGCTGTTACCAGCTCAATTTCTTTGGCTTTGGAGCCAGCTATGTGTCGCTGGTTATAGGGTGGAAAAAGTGAACCCTGATATCTACATCCACGCGCCTGTAGCGCTGGGATACCCGTACACCCTCCAATCTACACCCCCGAACACCGAGGCCGATCGTTTCGATCACGCCATAACCGATTCCGTTCAAGCACTCTGTGGGCAACAGTTACGACAGGCATCACGGTTTATCCGTTTGGCAGCAGCGGGCGCGCTGAGCTGCGCCCAAATGGCAGTCCTACCCGCAACGAGCGGTGTATATCTGGCGACAGGTCTAGGCGATCAAAGCTCGGGGGCCCGACTCTTTGCCCAAACCCATACGGGCACGGGACGCGTGTCGCCATTCGATTTTGTGAATGTAAACAATAATACCGCAACCTACTCTATCGCCCGCCTTGCCGGTCTCGCCGGACCCAACCTGACCATAAGCCAGGGGGCGCTATCATTTGAATGGGCATTGCGTCTTGCGCTGACGGAGATCAAGGGCGGACTCAGCCATGCCTTAGTCGGAGGTGTGGACGAAAAGGCTCCTACCCCACGGGAACGCGCGCGCCGCTTCCACCTAGAAGACGAACAACGCCCAGGGGAAGGAAGTGCCTGGCTTGTGCTGACAACTGAACGCGAGAGGGCACACAGTCGCTTCCTTGGCATGCGCTGGTTTGCGACATCGCAAACGGCCGATTGGCAAAGACTGCGGGACTACTGCGCAGAGCTTGCCGGCACACGCATATTGCATCTTTTAGCAGGATTACGCGTACCCAAAACGCGTGTCGCGACCTTGATCCAAACCCTGCCAAATACTGTTTTGCGGTGTTATCTCACGCATTGTGGGTACTACCCTACAGCCGCCGCCTTTGGTGTAGCCCAGGGCGTCCAGGAAAGCCAGTCGACATCGGGCCTATGGGCCCACATCAGCAACAGTGGCCGCGGCCAGACCGTGTTGACGTTATGGGAGGCACTTGGCGGAAATTAAGCAGTCTTCAAAGGCCACCACACAAGTCAAAGATCGCTTGCGCCAAGACCCCCGAATATTTCGCCGTTTTTTGTGTGATCCTAAAAACCGCAGTTGACTTCACCTCCTAACCGGTCAAAGCCCAGGCCGACGCCGGTGTGCGGCGGTTTTTATGCGTGCCGAGGACTTTTCCCATGGGTGAAGCCAAACGGAGGGCTTTAAAGACCTGAAAACCGGTTGCGATGGACACGTTTGGGAAGCGTATTCATATCGAGCAGGATCCGAAAGCGGCGGTCACGCCGCTTGGGCAATCACCCTTCTTCATTCGGCGCGTCCTCTCCGACAAGGGAGCGTGCATCATCCGGGCCCAACACGGTTTTGTCGCAGTACGCCAACACGGCAGTCCCATCATCATACAAAAAGCGCTTCCCGGCACGACGGTCACAGGGCCAGTTCCACCGAAGACTGAAACTAAGTTTTCGCGCATTGCAGACCACACGGCCTGTACTCCAGCCGCCGGTATTAGCCCGAGACTGGAGAGACATGATGTTTTGACGCGAGGCTCGCGAAAACCGGTGAGGAAACCGTCACCGAAGGCAAAGACCGCTACTGATGCGCAGCTAGGCAAAGCTCGGAGATTCGCCCGTACTTCGCGGCCGATTCGACAGCACACGGACGCTCACCTAAACACAAATACCGAAGCACGCCAGGCGTCCTAAGGGGCGAATAGTCACTGTGAGGCCCCTGCGTGCGTACCGGAAGAGAGACAGCGCTTGGTCTGCTCGGCTTTTTGCGCGGTTTCTGGGCGCGACGAGAGACTGCCCTGTCGGACCGACCAAAGACCGTAGCCGGCCGGTCCCGACCATCAGACGGCGGTCAGCCGAACCTGACCGACCGGCTCAATTGCGCGCACGGCTTGGCTGCCAGAGGTCATACCAGGACTGCAACGTGGGCCGGCTCTCCGGAGAGCGCCCCAGCGCCTTCGAAAGCCGCAAAGCCATATCCGGGCTTATGGCGCTTTGTCGCTTCGGGACGCGATGCAGGGCCGAAGCCGCTACATCAAGCTTGACCGCGAGCTCCCGCGCACGCAATCCGTTGGGCTCTAGATAGAGAGCCGTGAGACATTCCCCGGGACGGTAAGGATTGTACCTAACCATCAGGGATAGTTCTCGGAGTCCACGACGTAGGGGTAACCGTCTTCGAACGCAAACGTCAGGCGCCAGTTTCCGTTGACCCCTACCGATCAGCGAACCCGCTCGGTGCCCTGCAGCGCGTACCGCCGGAATCCGGGAGTCTCCTTATCCTGAAGCGTAGGCACGGCAAGGAGCGGCAAAGTCAAAACGGGCTTGGTTCAGCCGGGCCCTAAGACGCCTGTCACGATCGCCAACCCGAGGCATGTCATATGAACGCGCGAAGCGTGGAATCGGACGGCCCCAAACGACGCTTAAAAGGCCCCCAACCGCAGAGTTCTAGGGACCCCTATCACACTGAAAAAAGGGATCAAGCGGTAACACCACCTGATCCCTGCTTTGTTACCGCTCGATAATGGGCCGCTCGATATCCGGGCGTGTGATCTCGGGCCGCTCGATATGCGCATGCGTAATTGTGGGCCGCTCCTCATCGGGATCTCTCGCCTCCAGCTGCTCATGCCGCAACGTCGATTCCCTTTGGTCATAGGCCGCCTTCGCTACCGGATTTCCCGGAACCGCAGGGGTGGCCGGAGTCCCATCAGACCCGGGCACCGCGGGAGTCGCCGCATTGGTGGTGCCCTCAGCTGATGCCTCGGCCGCGACAAGACTCCCGGTGGCCGCATGCGTCTGGGCGCTCGATGCGGCATGAGTATCGGTGTCTGCGTAACTCGCAGCCGCCATGGCCATACCTAAGGTGGCCGACAAAACCGCCGCAACTAAAACACGTGTTTTCATAGTCACCTTCTCCGTAAGGATCTGATTGTAAGAAGTCCGGTGGGTCAATCGACCGGGCTTAAACGTTATCTTAGTGGGAACTTTTCCCACGTCCAATGCTTAGGTCGCAAATGGCATATTGCCGGTGACCAGATGAGCGTCCGCACGCCTTGAACACCGCCTTAAGCGAAACGATCCCGCGCCTAGGACACGCAAGGGTGATAAGTCGGACGGTCATTGTTGCCCGTTTCCTCGCTTGCAAGAACCCGCGGCTGGCAAGTCTCGCACATCAGACAATCGAGGCCGCAGGCCTCTTTGGCCTGCCTGCTCCATTCCATGAGGTCTACCAGACTCGCGTGGTGCTGACATTTATGGGACTCGCAAACCGCCGCCGGATGTCTATACCGAGGCCCCACGGGCATGGGTGGGGAGAAGCGTCCCAACGGCCGTGGGCGCTCACAGCCCCGGCACAAGCGCTCGTGCTCCCCCTGGCCCAGAGTGTAGGGAAGCGTAGCGCCGCGCCCCGGATGGGACGATACGAGACATCACGGGGATAGCGGCCGTCTGGCGCCAAACCGCGGCGTCCCGGCTCGACGCGCCCGCCGAGGCTCACACACCGTGGTCACGCTTTATCCGGAGCGAAACCGGGGCCACGGCCCAGGAGCCGACGGCCGTCGGAAATATCGCCACAAAAACCCTTGAGATACTGGCATGAAACGGCCGAGGCGCGTATACTCCGCGACCCAATCGGCACCCATTTTTGGATCCGGCCAGTCTCGCCTGAAACTGGCTACGACGAGGTGCGCCGGGCGACTTTGGCATAGCTCCAGCGGCTTCGGCAGATTGGCAAAAGTGGCTTGCTGCTGAACTCAAAACGGGGTCCTTCGGGACACGTGCAGGGTAGCCGCTGCTTTTGATGAGGAATTATCACGTGGAATCGAAGTATCCCCACCCGTACTTTAGTTCGCATCCCAAATGGCGCTGGTTCATTCTGTCTACGGTCCTTGTCGGCGCCACCATGTCGGCGCTCGATGTCAGTATCGTCAATGTCGCCCTACCCACCTTACAGGGGGACTTTAAGGTCAATCTCGCCGTCATCGAATGGGTGGCGATGGCCTACATGCTCACGCTTACGATCTTCCTGCCGCTTTTTGGTCGCTTAGCCGACATTTTTGGCCGGACCAAGATGTACAACACGGGTTTTGTCGTGTTCACGATCGGTTCCGCGCTGTGCGGACTCGCAACCACGGCCGGTTTCCTAATCGGGGCCCGCATCCTCCAAGCCGTGGGCGCCGGGCTTTTACAAGCCAACTCGGTGGCGCTCATTACCCAAGCCTTCCCGGCCAACGAACGCGGCCGCGCCATTGGCATCCAGGGCGCCGTCCAGGCCATCGCCATGTCGATCGGGCCCTTTGTCGGCGGCATGTTGATCTCGGCCGTGAGCTGGCGGGCGATCTTTTACGTCAACGTCCCAATCGGTATCATCGGTACGTTTGCCGCGCTCTATTGTCTGCCCGCCGCCGAATCGTCCGGCAAACGCGAAAAGGTGGACTACCTCGGCACAGCCTTTTTCGCAAGCGGGCTCGCGTTCCTGGTGCTCGCGGTCAACGAAGGTGAAGGTATAGGTTGGACCTCGCCCATCATCCTTACCTACTTCGCACTGTCTGTAGTCTTGATCACCGCCTTCCTGGTCACGGAAATGCGCGTCGAACACCCGATGATCGATTTGAGCCTTTTCAAGCGCTATGCGTTCTCGGCTGGCAACTTTACCGGCATGCTTTCGTATTACGTGCTCTTCGCGGTACTGTTTCTGATGCCGTTTTATCTCGAAAAGATCGCCGGCTACAGCCCCGCGATCACAGGCTCGATTCTTACCCCAATACCGCTCGCTATGGCCGTTGTCGCACCCTTTGCTGGTCATATCTCCGACAAATACGGCTCGCGACTCATGACGACCTGGGGTATGGGCGTGTGCGCCTTGGCTACCTTACTTTTGATCTTCACCGGCCAGAACCCGAACATCTTTATTTTAGTCGTGGAGCTGATCGTTCTTGGCATCGGCATGGGGCTTTTTACGCCCCCCAACAACTCGGCGATCATGGGTTCAGCGCCTAAAGAACGGCTCGGCGTGGCCGGTGGTATTTTGAATATGATGCGCGCCTTGGGATTGATTTTTGGCGTCGACATATCGGGCGTGATCTTCACCTCCATCGAACATCACTACATAGTAGAACATGGCTATAAAGTCACGGCATTCAAGGACCTGCCGGTTACCCTCCGCAAAGAGGCATTTTTACACGGCTTTGCGCCGGTTATGATCACTTTGCTTTTGATCAATATCGTAGCAGCCGTGCTGTCGGCGGCGAAAAAGGATGTACGTAGTGATGTTGAGCATGGCGAGCCGATCGACCTGATGTAGCACGAGACCCAACAAAAAAGGGGCGGGGCCACCTGGGTCCCGCCCCTTTTGTTGTGGCGCGGCGCCCTCTATGGGAGCAAGGACTGATCGGCCGCGTCAATACTCGCGGGACTACCGTGGCTCCTCTTCCGCGCTTGAGCGGCTGACCCGGCTGTGTGCGGTCGAGCGCCTGGATCTGCGTTTTCTCATCGCAGCACAAAACCCGCGCATATTCCGGTGGATCGAGATACAAACCCACGATGTCTGCGAGTTTCTCGACGAAGTGTAAGTCGTTGGAGAGCTTGAAGGACTCAACCCGATGCGGCTTTAAGCCGTGGTCGCCCCAGATGCGAGCCACGGCCGGAACACTGGTGCCCAAGTCACTGGTACCCAGGTGCGCAGTAAGGTCCGTGTACTCAGTGTGCGCCCCTGAGGGAGTCTCCTCAAGCGTGACGCAAACGACCTCGCGCATGTGAGCCGCTTCGCGCGTGTGGCATCCTACAACAGCCCTTCTACGGCCACCGCCAGAAACCACGCACGCCAGCGTGCCACCACGCAGCGCTCCGTGTCGAGCTTGAGGGGAATATCTTTGTCCGATCTTCTTTTGGCGGCTAACAGCACAATCCGTGCGCGCATCGAAACGCAGGCTTCGACATGTTTGCGACGGAAAAGAACGCGCAGACGCCGATCGGCCTTTGCATTTAACAGAACTGACGTGGCAACACTCAGGCAGTAAGACCTCTGACCTAGCTCGGGTGAGACGCCTACCTAAGTTCCGTTATTTCTGACGCACTACACTAGTCAGGTATCTCGGGGCTACTTAAACCTAGCCCGCTGCTTGCATCGGGATAGCGTGGCTACTGCGAACGATCTTATTGTTCTCGTCTACGTAGATCAAGCGCGGCTTCATGGTCAAAGCCTCGCGCTCATCGTACACGCCAAAGGCGCAGATGATAATGAGGTCTGCAACTTGGGCCTTGTGAGCGGCGGCGCCGTTGACCGAGATGAGACCGGACGCGGGCTCGCCACGGATCGCGTAGGTACTGAAGCGCTCGCCGTTACGCACATTGAACACATCAATACGCTCGTATTCGCGTATTCCCGCCGCCTCTAGCAGCAGGGCGTCAATAGCCACCGAACCCTCGTAGTCGATTTCGACTCGGGTCACGCGTACCCGGTGCAACTTGGCATGAAGTAAGGTTCTTTGCATGACTCTATTATCCCGGTTTAGGAGGCGACTGCAAACTCCCGCCATCGGCGCGCAAAGGTCGGCTCAACTCCAGATTGTCAATAAGACGCGTAGTTTCGAGACGCGCGGCCGCCAGAATGACCAAGTCTTGATCCTCGGGCGCCGGGACCGCAAGGTCGGAGGCGCGTCGAACCGCGACATAATCGGGCACAAAACCGAGATACCCGAGCCGCTCATGACATGTCTTCTCAACCTCGGTCGGAGCCATGCCGGAACAGGCCAAAGCCGCCCCGGCCTTCAAGGTGGCGTAGAGGCCCGAGGCTTTTTGACGCGCCTCCGGGCCCAGGTATTGGTTGCGGGTGCTGTGCGCAAGACCATCTGCGGCTCTTACCGTCTCCCTCCCTACGACCTCGACACCCAGACCGAGGTCCGCCACCATACGCTGGACGAGGCGCCACTGCTGGTAATCCTTTTTCCCGAAATAGGCCGCGCGCGGACGCACGAGTCCGAAAAGCCGGGCCACTACGGTCGTCACCCCCTCAAAATGACCGGGGCGGGACCGCCCGCACAAGTCCTCGGAGAGCCCCGGAACACAGACTCGCGTCTGCTGGGCCCGGCCGCGGGGATATATCTCGGCATCGCTCGGGAAGAACAATACATCAACGCCGGCCTCCTCAAGCTTCTTGGCATCGGCCGCCTCAGTCCGCGGATAAGCCCCGAAATCCTCCTGCGGCCCAAACTGGAGCGGGTTGACGTAGACACTTGCGACCACGAGTGGGTGGCGGGCGCGGGCCATCGCGACCAAGGCCAGATGTCCCTCGTGCAGACCACCCATAGTCGGCACGAAACCGACATCGTCAGGGCCGGCGGCGCGCCACTGCGACAGCGCCTCCACAGTACCCACGATCTTCATCCGGAGTAGCTCTCTTCAGGCATCGGAAAGCCGCCGTCCCGCACCGCCTGGACATAGCCATGGAAGGCCTCGGAAATACTGCCGCGCCCCGACAAAAAATCGCGCACGAATCGCGGACGGCGGCCCCCTAAGCCCAAGGCATCATGCATGACCAGCACCTGGCCATCGCACGACGCTCCGGCCCCGATACCGATCGTGGGAATGGCGATGCTTTGGCTGATATCCGCCGCCAAAGGCGCGGGAACCGCCTCCAAGAGCAAGGCACTGGCCCCCGCCTCGGCCAATTCTTGGGCATAGGCCGTCAGTTGCGCCCCCTGCGACCCGCGCCCTTGCACCTTATAACCCCCCAAGGTATTCACGGATTGGGGGGTCAGGCCGATATGCCCGCATACCGGGATGCCACGCGCGCAAAGGTAGGCCACATTCTCCGTCAATACCCCAGCCCCCTCGACCTTCACCATATGGGCCCCGGCCTGCATCAAGGCGCCCGCGCACTCCAAGGCTCGGGCCGCGGGACCCTGGAAGGTCAAAAACGGCATATCGGCCATGAGCAGCGCGTGCGTGACCCCGCGCGCCACGCATTGGGTGTGATAGACCATATCGGTCTGCGTCACAGGCAATGTGCTCTTTTGCCCTTGCACGACCATACCCAGAGAATCGCCGACCAGGATCACGTCCATGCCGGCCTCGTCCATGGCACGCGCGAAGGTCGCGTCGTAAGCGGTCATGGCCGCGATCTTGCGGCCCTCCTTCTTCATGACTATCAATTGCGGCACGGTAAGTGGTGAGCTAAGGGGGGAGTTCATACGCCGAGTCCCGAGGGCAGAGGGTTAAAAAAGTGGCGGCCGTTGTGGATGCGGCGCACGCAATCGATCAGGGACGCGAGATCCTCGTCGCTTTCCACGAAATTCGCCTCTGCCGCATTCACCATAAGCAAAGGTGAATCCTGGTAGCGATGGAAAAAATCGGTATAGGCGTCTCCCAGCTCAGCCAAGTAATCACGATCGAGACGTTCGTAAGACCGTCCCCGATGGCGGATACGGTCGATCAACACGTCCACCGGGGCTTGCAAGAAAATCACAAGATCAGGACTCCTTGCGTGCGCCCCGAGGCCGGCTGCGATCTGCTCGTAAAGTCGCCATTCATCATCGTCCAAGGTAATGCGCGCAAACACCCTATCCTTCGCCCACAAGAAATCTGCAACCACCCCCGAGCGCAGGAAATCGGTTTGGGTCAGACTGTCCAAAAGCCGCAGCCGCTGAAACAGAAAAAAGAGTTGGGTCGGCAAGGCGAAAGCGCGCCGATCCTCATAAAATCGGGCCAAAAAAGGGTTGTCCTCGGGCGCCTCCAAGAGCGCCTCCATGCCGATCGTCGCCGCAAGCCGCCGCGCAAGACTGGTTTTACCGACCCCAATCGGCCCCTCGATGACGATGAAAGATCCCGGGGATACAGATGTTGCTACGGCTCCTCCCTTCACAAGCCCTCCCTCACCACACGGCCTCTAGGCGTTCCACGCGCTGCCCCAGCACTCCCCTACACAGCTCCCGAAGGGGGCCATGCTCGGGGAGCACGAAACTTGGCATGATCTCAAACCAAGGATACAACACAAAAGCGCGCTCGTGCAGACGGGGATGCGGAAGCTCAAGATCGGGGCGGGCACAGTTGACGCCTTCGTAGAAAAGAAGATCGAGATCGACCGTACGCGGACCGTTGCGCAGCTTGGTACGCACCCGGCCCAATCGGCCCTCCAGCGCAAAAAGCTCGACCGCTAGACGCTCGGCGGTCAAGGCAGTTTTCAGCCAGCAGACGGCGTTGAGAAAATCCGGCTGGTCCAGAAATCCCACGGGCGCGGTCTTATAGATCGACGAACACCGAACGAGGGTGGTCTCGCTCAGGACGGCTAAGGCGGCCCGGGCGGCACTCAAGGTGGCCAAAGGGTCTCCGAGATTCGCTCCGAGCCCGACCACGGCATCAGCCACCGGAAGCCCTTCGTCGACGCTTGCGGCGCACCCGCTTCTCCCCCTGCCCGCACAGCCCCTGGACCAGCACCTCACGCTCGGCTGGCTCGACCTCCTGAAAGCGAGTCCACCACTCGAAAAGCTCGGGTTCAAGCTCGCCGGCCCCGACCCGCAGCCCGAGAAAATCATACGCTGCCCGAAACCGCTTACTCTCCAGAAACCGAAACGCCTGACGCCCGGAACGGCGATCAAATCGACTTTGCAGACTCCAGATCTCGCGCATCGGCACGCTAAAGCGCTTAGGGATCGTGACAATCTGCAATTGTTCGCGCAACACCCGTTCGGCGGCCTTCTGCCAAGCTTCCACAGGGACCATGCCTTCGGCGATGGCATGAAGGGCCTCTTCCCGAACCGGCTCCCATAAAAGCGCCGCAAATAAGAAGGCCGGGGTCACAGGCTTATTCTCGGCGATACGCCGATCGCTACTCCTTAGAGCCTGCAACAACAAGGAATTAGGATCTGATTCGGTCCCGAGCACCGCCGCGACAGACGGGAAAAGCACCCCAAACAATCGGTGCTCGCACAACGCCTCATAGGTGGCGACCGCATTTCCGGCGTGAAAAAGCTTCAACATCTCCTCGAAAAGCCGGGCCGGCGCCACGCCCGACAGTAGGTGCCCTAGGCGCGGAACAAGAACCGCGCTGTCCGGTGTCAGGCGCAAGCCGAGCTTGGCGGCAAAACGCACCGCGCGCAGCATGCGCACCGGGTCCTCGCGAAAACGCTCCTCTGGGTCTCCGACCACTCGCAGCAGACCGTCGGCGAGATCCTGAAACCCGCCGACATAGTCACGCACGAGTCCCGCCTCAGGGTCGTAGTAGAGGGCGTTGACCGTAAAATCACGGCGGAAGGCATCCTCCTCAACCGTCCCGAAGACGTTCGCATCACTATCGTCCGGCACAAGAGACGGCGCGGCGCGGTAGGTTGCGACCTCAATGATTTCGCGGCCGAAATGAACATGCGCCAAGCGAAATCGCCGCCCGATCAAGCGGGCATTGCGAAAGATCTGCCGGATTTCCTCAGGACGGGCCTGGGTTACGACATCAAAGTCCTTCGGCTCCCGCCCCAGCACAAGGTCGCGTACGCATCCCCCGACAAGGTAGGCCGTATAGCCGGCGTCTTGGAGCTTTTCGATGACCTGCCGGGCTTGAGAGCTGATGCGAGCTGGAGTGAGGCCGCACGCGGTGGCCTCTACGGTTATGGGCGCCCTACTGTTATCATTCAAAGGAAATCTTATCCTCCCGAGCTCAAGTTTGTTTCAATTTGGAATAAGGCTTGTATAATAGCACCGGTTCGCAAGAGCCAAGAGTCATTGCCTTCTGCTCCCTTCGTCTAGTGGCCTAGGACGCTGGCCTCTCACGCCGGTAACAGGGGTTCGAGTCCCCTAGGGAGCGCCATTCCCGCCCTACCTCTTGATATCCTAAGAATTGGACCCCACATGCGCCCAAAAGAAGGAATACGGCATGGTCACTTCACCTTATATTTTGGACGTCACACTCGAAAGCTTCGAAAACGAGGTCATAGCTCGTTCTCGAACCACCCCGGTTCTTGTCGACTTCTGGGCGGCGTGGTGCGGTCCCTGCCAGACGCTCATGCCCCTACTCGCCAAGCTTGCCGAAGAATACCAGGGCCGGTTCTTCCTGGCGAAAGTCAATAGCGACGAACAACAGGCCTTGGCAAGCCGCTTCAAGGTCCGTAGCCTACCGACTGTGAAGCTTTTTAAGAAGGGGGCCGAGGTCACGGAGTTCCTTGGTGCCCAATCTGAGCGGACCGTCCGGGCGCTCCTTGACCAACATATCGGGCGCCCCTCAGACGCCCTACTTGAAGCGGCGCTAGACGAGGAAGGCTCGGGACATATCGACCGCGCCTTAACCCAGCTCCGCGAGGCCCATGACCGCGACCCGGCAAACAACCGACTCACCATTCACCTAGGGCGAATATTACTGGAGCAGGGGCACACAGAGGAAGCCGAGCGGATATTAAATGGCATTGCAGCCCGAGTTCAGGGTGACCAGGAACTGGCACCGCTGCTCGCGCGCCTGGAATTTGTGCGGCTCGCGGCATCCGCCCCGCCCCTGCCGGTACTCGAGCAGACTCTCGCCGACGAACCCGGGAATCTCGAAGCCCGGGTGCGGCTTGGCGTACGTTATCTGCTAAAAGGCGACTACGAGCCAGCGCTCGAGCAGTGGCTCACCGTGGTACGTGCGGATCGCCATTTCGACCACGATGTGGGGCGCCGTATGCTGTTGAGCGCCTTTGCTCTTCTCGGCGCGAAAAACGAACTCGTTCGTCAGTATCGCAATCTTCTTGCTATGGCCCTGAACTGATTACACGCCGCAACAGGCCTCAGCGGAGACCCGCAAGAAACATCTGAGCCCGGCGAGTAGGGATGTGGTGGGCACAAAACCCATCGCGGCCCGAAGGCGCGTCACATCCGCGCTGGAACGTCGGATGTCGCCGCTGCGCGCGGGCAAAAACTGCCGCACAAGCCTGCGCCCAACGATCTCCTCGAAGGCCGCGATCACGGTCAAAAGCTCCTGCTCCACGCCCGTCCCGACATTCATGACGGCATCCTTCAAGTCCTCGCGAACCAGCGCATGGGCCAAAAGGTCAACCAAGTCTTCGACATACACAAAATCGCGCGTCTGACGGCCATCCCCGTAAATTACAAAGGGCAAGCCGCTCTCTAGTCGCTCGGCAAAGAGACTCATGACTCCCGAATACGGGGACCCTGCGTCCTGCCGAGGTCCGTAGATATTGAAAAAGCGAAAAGCGGTCGCATTGAGCCCACGCTCGCGAGCAAAATAAGATAGATACTGCTCACCCGCCAATTTATCGATCGCGTACGGCGACAACGGCACCGGGGCCACCAATTCCGACACTGGCACCGGGGCATCGTCCCCGTATACGGCCGCCGAACTCGCGTATAAGACCCTTCGCACCCCTTGCTGGGCGGCCGCCAATAAGCAATTGAGTGTGCCCCCGAGATTAGTGGCATGGGTTCCGAGTGGATCGTGCATGCTCGTCTGAACGGATGCGACCGCGGCCAAGTGGATGACCGCGTCCATCCCGGCAATCGCCTCATAGACGGCGTTCTGGTCCCGCACATCTCCCAGCAAAAAGCGGGCGCAAGCCGCAGGACCCGTCACATTGACCCTTTTGCCGGTCGAAAGATTATCAAAGATCGTTACGCTGTGGCCGTCTGTTACGAGGCGATCGGCTAAATGAGAACCAATGAAACCGGCCCCCCCTGTAATCAACACCTTCATCCTGCCTACCTTTAAGCCCGCGGGCCCGACTGTACCGTGATTGATCATGGTGAGCCGGCACAGCCTAGTACGCTATCCTGCTTTCGGCTTATTGCCCGAAGGCCGGCTGGTCCGTAGCGTAGCGGCCTGAAGCGAGTGCCGGGATTGGCACTGCAGACAGACTCCTGACCGAATAAAAGGATGTTTCTATGAGCACAGTAGCAGTCGTGGGTCTAGGCTATGTAGGCCTCCCCCTCGCCGTCGCGTTTGGAAAAAAAGGGCGCACCATCGGATTCGATCTCGATCAGGACAAGATCGACAGCTATCGCCATTATTGCGATCCCACGGGAGAGGTGACAAGCGCGGAGTTGTGCGCCGCCGAACACTTGGTCGTCACGACCGATGCCGCGGCCCTGAAGGAAGCGGACTTTATCATCGTAGCCGTCCCCACCCCGATCGACAGTGCCCATCAACCGGACTTCGGGCCTCTCGTGCGCTCGAGCCGGACCGTGGGAGATCACCTCAAACGGGGTGCTATCGTGGTCTATGAGTCGACGGTCTATCCGGGAGCGACCGAGGAGATCTGCGTCCCGATCCTCGAACACCGCTCGGGATTGCGCTTTCGGCACGATTTCCACGTCGGCTACTCCCCGGAACGTATCAATCCCGGCGACAAGGAGCACACCCTGACCCGCATCACCAAGATCGTCGCCGGGGACGATGCCGCGACTTTAGCCGAGGTCGCCCGCCTCTATGGCTCGATCATTGAAGCCGGCGTCTACCGGGCCTCCAGCATCAAGGTCGCAGAAGCCGCCAAGGTCATCGAGAACACCCAACGCGACCTCAATATCGCCCTCATGAACGAACTCGCCATCTTGTTTCATAAGCTGGACCTCGATACCACCGAGGTGCTCGAGGCCGCCGGCACCAAATGGAACTTCCTGCCGTTTAGGCCAGGCCTCGTAGGGGGCCACTGTATTGGGGTCGACCCGTACTATTTGACCCACAAAGCCGATAAAGTGGGATACCATCCCCAGGTGATCCTG
>JAJYGP010000011.1 GCA_021785035.1 Pseudomonadota bacterium | reverse complement strand
GCTACCGCAACTTTACCCAATATCGCATCGCGATTCTCTTCCATTGCGGCAAGCTTGACCTCTATCCGGCGGGGCGTCCATCATGAGGCTTTTAGGGGCTCCCCACACAAAACCCGGAAGAGCCGATTATATAGGCCGCGTAACGAAATCTACCACGAGGCGGCCACGGGTCACGGTATTGTGATGACAACGCGGAAACGATCCAAGAAGTTTACAAAAAAGAGAAGTGCCGTGCCACGCAGGGCACAAAGCGGAAGCTCTCAGGCGCGAGCTCGCTGGGGCCTGCTCGGGTTTGTGGTGCTGTTGTGTGCGTTCGTGCTCGGGTACCCACCATGGCGCGACGTCTGGACGAATTTCGAAGGTTTCCGTTTGCACGCCCCGATCGCGTACGGCCCGTTTTGGTCGCCCCCGCATTCGGTTTTTCCTGCTCCACGGACGATCGCGGTCCAGCGCCTAGGGGAAGAGGTCGCGGGAGTCATTGCCCTAGGCCTGCTGCTCTCTTGGCTTATGGGTAGGGGGCGAAAACCCTAGCGGTCTATTTCCCCTACCTGCGTCTTCGCTGTTTGGGCGCAGACGCGCGTCTCCCCGGTCTTGGCTTGCAAGCCGCGTACTGATCCCCGCATTGCGATGAGGACGAGATAGGGCCGCATCTCTCCGGACCCAAGGCCCGCACCGATTAAAAAATCCGTTATACTCGGCACCGTCGGCGCCGCTTAGGCCGTAGATCAAGGAGAAGCGCGGTATGCGTTTGGGCTGGACGGGTTGTGTTTTGGCGCTACTATCGTAGTCGGCATGGGCTTCCCCTACCTGGACCTTGGGAAATATCCCATCAGATTATCAAGGCCGTTTCGGGACCCGGCACACGATCGACATTTTTTATGATCCGACCTTTCTTCAATACCAGACCTCGACGCTGCGTCTTAAGTTGACGGTCCCTTATATTTCGGTATCCCATTTGCCGATGGGTGCGACCCTCACGAACGGAGGCCTTGCGAAGCGCACGAGTAGCCAGAAGACGACCAACGCAAGTGGCCTTGGCGACATCTGGCTGGCGGCCCATGAGACCATAATTCCGGAAAAGGGCTTGCGCCCGGCCCTGGTGCCTTATGTCAAAGTGGAATTCGGCACGGCCTCGGCGAGCCAGGGTTTGGGCACCGGCCGTAACGATTACGAGTTTGGTTTGGGCGTGAACACTACGATAGGCGCCAATATGTTTCCGTTTGCCCACGTCGGTTACCGCTTTGTCGGGAGCCCGCCGGGCCAGAATTTACAGAACATTGTGACCTACGATGCGGGAGTCAGCGCCGCGCTCACGCTCCGCAATATCCTGACTCTGATGTATTCCGGCGAACAGTCCGAGCAGCCCGGCTACGCCGGGCCAGCGGACGCCATCGTTGCCTGGAACCATAACGTGACGGTCGCCGGTAGCGGGTTCCAGGTTTATCTCGACAAGGGGCTCACCAACGGCAGCGCCGATATCGGGGTGGGACTCGGCGGCCAAGTGGTGTTTTGATCCGAAATTTCCAGCGTCAAGGCGGGGATGGTCGGGACAGATCGATCCGGGGGCGCATAAAGATCGGGCCTGAGACGGCGGGCCGGTCGATGTGTAGACGAGGGCTTCGGGACATTGCCATCCGCGGTCGGTCGATTCGAGCGCGGTAAAGAGAAGGCCCATGAGGAACGCGGGCTAGGCCATAGCTCATGACATGGATGGCGGGGATGATGCGGCGAATCACAAACGTCCCGCGGGCGGTGCGCACAGCAACAAAAAAGGACGGTCCCGGTCTCGACATGATCGCGGTGGCGACCGGACCCTTAAGGGTCGTGCCCTCGTAACGCCAGCCTGTCCGGGTAGGGGTCAGGTATCCGGCAATGAGGACCCGTCGGCCATGGGCCTGTGATAGACCAGTGGCGGCCCGCACCCGGGTAATGACGGCGTGGCCCAATCGATAAACCCCACGAGCGAGCACGGAAGTGCCGGGTGGCGGAGTGGTGCGTGCGGTCGACAGAAAGAGGTGTCGGCCAAGGACGAGGGCATGGCGGCGCACGGCCGTGAGTTTCCCGCGGATCAGGAAGGACATGTCGCGGGAGCGCGGTTTCTTTAGTGCCTCGATACGGGTCGCCTGCCACCTCCCTGGGGCGCTTGGCAGGGCGCTCACCCGGACTTCCATGCCCACCCTAAAGTGGGGGTTCGGGGCCGTACGGCCCCGAACCGTGGTGCGGCTCATGAGCACGGTTTGTCCCAATATCCTGAGCGCGCGGCCATTGTGCGCGACAGATCTTATGATGCCGACCAAGGCGTGCTGGACACGCACGGTTTCGGCGAGGCTTCTGTGATCGCGGGTCCGGGCCTCCACGAATACAACGTTGCCCCGACGCAGTGCCCAGCTTTGTGCGCGGTGGCCGTCTACTTGGTAACGAGTCGTTGGCAGAAGCAGGTACTCGGTACCATTGACAAAGATGCTGCCAAATCGTTGGATCACGCCGATGGCCGTCACCCCGGTGCCGCCGATGCCCCCGCGTGCAAGGCCAGTGCCACCGATCCCGCCGCGCGGGGCGGTAAATCCCGAGGCGAGCAGCACCAGGGAGACGATGAGCAAGGGACGCCAGGAATTAGCCGGAATTCTCATCGGGGTTCTCGCGTGGAAGGTGGGAGTGGTCTTCGTAGTAATAGATGCCGACACGCAGGCGGCGCATCCCGGGCCCGGCCTTGGGGTCGGCCTCAAGAGGACTCAGTTCCTGGTGGAGTGTCTGAAGGAGTTGGTCGGCCGCTGCCTCTATGCGCGGCCGTGCCGCGTCCAGGGCTTTTTGTGGCAGTGCATCCATATAGAGGGCACGCTCCAGGAACGGCGGGCTCTCGCTCAAATTATGGAAGGCGCTGGCCATATGATCGCCCACGTTCTGCGCCAAGAAGTTGAGCTTCTCCTCGGGGATCCCTGGCACGTAGGCGTGTCGGAGGAGGCGTACGCAGCCGTCTTCCTCGATCGTTGCAGCTTGGGTGCGCACCAGATCATCAAGGATCGCGCGCGGCCTCATGTCGGCCTTGATGCGCCGCGTCAGGGTCTCGAAGCTCAGCGTGGTCGCGCCATGGATCGGAAGCCGCTTTAATGTCCCATCGGCCTCGCGGGTGTCCGGAGACGAGACCCAGGCGGCGATCAGTTGCGCAGCGACGTGGGTCCCCCGGCCGAGGCTCGGTTCAGGATCGCCGTTAGCCACCAGCGCCCGGAGACGCTTCACATCCTTACGGTGGATACCGGTCACAAGGCTCAACTCGCTATCGGTGGGCACGCGTGGGTCATCGCGCGCCAGGGCCTGTTCCACATAGACGGTCTTTAGGAGCTCCACGCAGGCGGTCAAGGTGAACCCCTGTCCGATCATATACCGGACGAGCGGGCTCAGAAGGCGGTGAATAGCCTGGTGAAGGGCACGGTTCATGGTGTCCCGAAGCGGTTTCTGGTGTTCATAGTGACAGTATGCCATAAAATTTGACGTGGGAATATTTCCCACTATAATATTTCCCGCTATAATGGAACCATGCGCAAAGGAGGTGTCTGCCTCATTCTCGCCGGCCACTTTTTGGTGGACTTATCATAATGAAAGACGTGCTGAGGGCGTTCGGTGTGTCTACCGCTTTCGAGAAGCTTGGGGCGCGCAAGGGCTGTGCCGGTAGGGGATTTGGGGGGATTGCTGGTGCTGGCACCCAAACCGGAGCCAGGGTGGGCGCCGAGACCAGCACCTCAGGCCTACCCTTGTTCCCGATTACGACTGCGACCCACTCCCGGGAAGGAGCGGCATCGGCGCCGCTACGCGCCGGTCATACGCAACCGGATCCGAGTCGGCTATCGGGGAACTTGGTCACGCAATATGCGGTGATTGGCTAAGGCGAGAAGGGGGAAGTCGTCCGTGCTTCGATCAAAAGACTGCATCGGGGCAGAGGACCCATAGAAGACTGCGCGCCGGTGCTGGACAGGGTGTGCAGAGCTCCGGCTTCGCGCTGTGGATGGCCGCCCTGAGACGGACCTCCCGAAGACCGCGTGGCGGGTGACCGATCGACCACTCACGGCCCGCTAAGAGCAAGTGCACCAAAGGCGAAGCGGCCTCGGGCTTTTTCTTATGGGAAGGCCTGTGCGCTTGAGGATGGGCAAAAGTGCGGTGGTCAGGTTGCTTGAGGCGGCAAGGCCCTCACCGCCGGAAAGCCAAGGGCGAGAAGCATCGGCCCGGCTGTCCGTATAGGGGTCATATTGAGCTGCTCTAGGGTCGTGGTAAGTACTTAGGAAGCGAGGAGAACGCATATGCGGAGTGAGCGCCTCCTCGTACGAGGGCCGCTTTCTCTATGCCCCGTGCTCTGGGGTTAATGTTAAAGTTTAGGGCCGCGAGCTCTTTTGTGGTGCGCGATTTCCCGGATTGTGTTTCCTGTGTGGGGGAGGCACAGTGACGGCAGTGAAGTGCATACCGTGTGGAATTCTCCGACCAGAGGGAGGATAGGGTGAGTATCCAATCGAGAGTGGGATGCCGGCAGGCTGACGAGGAGTACGCCGACCGCGGGGGAGGGGGTTTGGCGCTGTGGTTTACGGGTCTCCCCGCGAGCGGTAAAAGCACCGTGAGTCGAGCCGTGGCGCAGGAACTCGATCGCTTTGATCGACGACTCGTGACAGTGCTCGACGGTGATATCGTGCGGTTACTGTTGTCCCGAGGTATGGGCTTTAGCCGCCAGGATCGGTATGAGAACGTACGTCGTATCGGCTTTGCGGCAAGTCTCATCGTGCGCCACGGCGGCATTGCTGTGATTGCGGCCGTGTCCCCTTACCGGGATGCGCGAGCGCTGGCCCGTGGTCTTATTGAGGAAGCGGGTGGGGCCTATTGCGAGATCCACATGGATACGCCGTTTAGTGTCTGCGCTGGGCGCGATCCCAAAGGCCATTACGCCCAGGCCTTGGCCGGAGAGATAGACCAATTTACCGGGGTGGATGACCCCTACGAGAAACCGCTCGCTCCGGATCTGCGGATTCGTACCGAACACCAAGACTCCGGTTCCTCTGTGGCGCAGGTCACAACGTTTCTCAAGGAGCGCCGGCTTTTAGTGCCTTATCAGTACAAGAGTACGCTTTTGGCGCCCTAGCCCTTGGTCGGGGTCGCCCCGGACCGACGACCCGGGGTCCCGCTCGTATTTTTTGTTTCGGTCTCAAAGACGTGGGTTCGACGCCACTCGCGTCTATTACAAGAAGGGGGGGGCGAGGAATCC
>JAJYGP010000074.1 GCA_021785035.1 Pseudomonadota bacterium | reverse complement strand
GTCATGGAGGCAGTGATTACCGCCGGTGCGCGTACCGTCAATATACCCGACACCGTCGGCTACAGTGTCCCCGCGCAGTTTGGGGAACTCATCGCGATGCTGAGAAACCGCGTCCCGAACGCCGATCAGGCCATCTTCTCGGTTCATTGTCATAATGATCTGGGTCTGGCGGTCGCCAATTCCCTGGCGGCCGTGTACCACGGGGCGCGCCAGGTCGAGTGCACGATCAACGGGCTTGGAGAGCGCGCCGGCAACGCCGCCCTGGAGGAGATCGTCATGGCCGTGCGTACCCGCCAGGATGTGTTCACGTGCGATACGCGCATCGAGACCCCCCACATTGTGGCGGCCAGCCGTTTGGTATCGACCATCACCGGTTTTGCCGTGCAGCCCAATAAGGCGATCGTCGGCGCCAATGCCTTTGCCCACGAGGCCGGCATTCACCAGGATGGTGTCATAAAGAACCGCGAGACCTACGAGATCATGCGTGCCGAGGACGTAGGCTGGACCGCGAACCGCATGGTGCTCGGCAAGCACTCGGGGCGTAACGCCTTTCGCGCGCGCTTGGCGGAGATCGGCATCACCTTGAAAGACGACGCCGCTTTGAATCAGGCCTTCGAGCGCTTCAAGGATCTGGCGGACAAGAAGCACGAGATCTTCGACGAGGACCTCCAGGCGCTCGTGAGCGAGGGCGCCCTGGAGGCCGTGGAGTCCGTGAAGCTCGTGGCCCTGGAGACCGCCTCGGGTACCGGTACGAAGCCGCATGCCCTGGTGCGGCTCGCCTGGAACGGTGAGGAGCATGAGGCCCGCGCCGAGGGCGGGGGGCCCGTGGATGCCGCGTTTCGCGCCATCGAGGGCGTGGTGGCAAGCGGCGCCATCCTGCAGCTCTACGCCGTGAACGCCATCACGAGCGGTACCGACGCCCAGGGCGAGGTGACCGTGCGTCTTGAGCGCCAGGGGCGCATCGTGAACGGCCACGGCGCCGACACCGACATCGTGCTCGCCTCCGCCAAGGCCTATCTGAACGCCTTGAACAAGTTGCTCGTCCCCGACAACCGCACTCACCCACAGCTGACCAGGGGGATGTAGCACGGACCGGCCGGGGCGAGACCCCGGCCCTTCGTGCTGGTAGGCGCCCCCGGGCCAGGATGCGCGTGGAACGACGCGGTCCGCGGTGATCATCACCTTCGCTACCGGCCTGGTAAAGACACCCTGTCTGGGTGCCCCTCGAGCCAAAAGATCACGCCATGCCCGTGCGGAGCCCGAAATGCCGGATGACGGTAGAAGGATCGTGCGACCGTGTTCGCATTCATGCCGGTGAGGGGCTCGATATTTTCGAGCCCGAAGGTCACATCACGCCCATAAACCCCGCGCAGGATATGGGGAGTGTCTGGTCCCCGCGGAGATGGTGCTCGATGCCACGGCCAACTGCGCGGCCCGGTTGCGCGCGAACGCTTATTTGGTTGGCACGCGGCGCTTTTGCCCGCTGGTTATTCCGGTCTGAAGAGTGCCGGCCGAGGGGCCTTCATCAACTCCCGGGGTACAACTTCGCCCGGCCCAACTCATAGGCAAAAACATGGGCACTGTGTCCGTTTTTGCCCATGAACCAACAACCGCCTTCTTGACCAATATCGTCTGGATTTTGCCGGGTTCAAGCGCGGCATGGCGCTGCATGCGCCGCGCCTGACGCATATTGTCATGGCCAAAGCCCCTGACGCGCGCTCGGTCGATTGCGTGGGGCTAGTGACCCAAGCCGTATCCGGCGAGTCAGTTTGGGTGGCTCAAGGCGTCACGCAATATCGTGAAGGCGGGGGAACTCTGACGTCTGCTTGGATAGTAGAGGTGGTAGCCTGGGTATGGAGGACACCAGTCCGAAAGTACACGCACCAATCGACCCGTCTTGACGTGTGCCTGCACCAGGTCTTCCGGCATGTAGGTCAAGCCTAGCCCCTTGAGAGCGGCGTCTAGGCGCATGGCAATATTGTTGAAGATGAGCTGGCCTTCGACGCGCACTTTCAGCTCTTCCCCCTTCTTCTCGAATTCCCAGGGGGAAATGCCGCCATAGGTCGGCAGGCGGATGGTGATGCAGTTGTGGCGGATGAGGTCGCGCGGAGTCTTGGGTCGCCGATGCCAAGAGAAGTAGTCTGGAGAACCGACCACGGCCATCCGTACGTCCGGGCCGATGCGCACGGCGATCATGTCCTTGGCGACCTGTTCACCCAGCCGGATGCCCGCATCGTAGCCCTCGGCCACGATATCCGTCAGGCCGTAATCCACGGTGATCTCGATGTGGATGTCTGGATGGTTTGGCAGAAATTTCGCGAGCGCGGGCTGCAAGACTGTGATCGCTGCATGTTCGCCGGTGGTGATGCGTAATGTCCCGGCGGGCTTGTCCCTAAATTCGCTGAGCAGCGCCAGTTCGGTGTCGATTTCCTCAAATCGGTGGGCGACCACTTGCAATAGGCGCTCACCTGCCTCCGTGGCAGAGACGCTACGGGTCGTGCGCGCCAGAAGCCGAATGCCTAGCCGTTCCTCCAATTGCCGCATGGCGCGGCTCAGTGCGGGCTGCGACATGCCGAGCTTGGCTGCCGCGCGGGTAAAGCTGCGCTCCCGCGCGACGACCGAAAAAATCGCAAGCTGATCGTAACGCTCGATCGACATTTATTCGTTCCGGTTATAAACCCATTCCGATTATGCCATCTAGTGTTGTCAGTCGTTAGCGTCTAAATTCGCCTTCATTATTGGAGGGCATCATGAAAACACGCAGACTCGGCAATACTCGGCTCGAAGTATCGGCCATCGGTTTCGGCTGCATGGGCCTGAGCCATGGCTATGGGCCGGCCACGGACACCCAACAGGCCGTATCGCTGATCCGCGCCGCGGTGGATCGCGGCGTGACCTTCTTCGATACCGCCGAGGTCTACGGCCCTTACGTCAATGAGGAAGTCGTGGGCGCGGCGCTTGCTCCGGTACGCGATAGGGTAGCCATCGCCACAAAATTCGGATTCACCTTTGGTAAAGATAACAAGCAACAGATCTTGAACAGCCGACCCGATCACATCCGCCGGACTGTCGAAGGCTCTTTGAGGCGCCTTCGTACCGATGTCATCGATCTGCTCTACCAGCACCGCGTCGATCCCGATGTGCCGATCGAAGACGTGGCGGGCACGGTTAAAGACCTGATTGCTGAGGGCAAGGTCAAACATTTCGGCTTGTCGGAGGCGGGCGTGCAAACAATCCGTCGCGCGCATGCCGTGCAACCGGTAACCGCATTGCAGAGCGAGTATTCGTTATGGTGGCGCGAGCCCGAGCGAGACATCCTGCCGGTATTGGAGGAACTCGGCATCGGTTTCGTGCCATTTAGTCCGCTAGGCCGGGGCTTTTTGACCGGCGCAATTGGCGCTGGCGCCACCTTTGGCAGCGACGACTTCCGCAGCACGGTGCCGCGCTTTTCGCCTGAGGCGCTTAAAGCCAATCAAGCTCTCGTAAACTTGCTCCATCAGATGGCAAAAGACAAGGGTGTGACGCCTGCGCAGATTGCGCTCGCGTGGCTATTGGCGCAGAAGCCGTGGATCGTTCCGATCCCTGGCACGACCAAGCTGCATCGTCTGGACGAAAATCTCGGTGCCGCAGCCATCATCCTGACGGAAGATGACGAACGTAGACTCGCGGCGCTACTAAAGCAGGTGCAAGTCGTGGGCAACCGTTATTCCGCCGCCCACCAGGCGCGTGTGGGGCGGTAGGGCAAAAAAGCCGCGGTGATCGCTTCCAACGCCTTTCGCGGCATGCCTATGGGGGCGTTTGCAGCTCATGCCATGCCGGGTATCACCATGAGATCTGGTCAAGGGGCAGGCTGCAACAGGCGGGATCAAGGAGGCCCGTACCGAGCTTTTTGCCCTGGAAGTGTACGGGTGGTCGCCGGACTCATCCATCGCGCGCCTCCGCGGCCCCGGTCCGAGATTCAACCTGCTGCACCGTAGCCGGGGGATCTGCTAGAGGCGCTCTGGCCGGCGCGACGGGAACGCGATAGTGCCGTAGGCAGACACGAGAGGCCGAGGTTTCTAGTATGCCGGATTGCGACACGGTGTTTATGGGCCGCTCGATCGGCGGGCAAACCATGCCGCCGATTATTTATCCCCCCATCTCCGCGCAGGATCTGTTCAGGGGAAACGCGGATACCCTTTATCGCTCACGGGGGCTGTGAACTCAAAAACGGCCCACCCGTACTCGCCAATCGCGCGCGGAAGGCCTGCTTGCCTTCGATTTCCGTAATGGAGGCCGATCAGGGCGTCGGTCAATTAAATGCCCGACCAGGCTTGGCGGGGGCAAGGCCAACAGTAAGTTTCATGCGTACCGCTATCGGTATTGGTCCGCTTAAACGACATTCGTGGCATCTCATTGTTTTCTCGGGGAAAATATGAAAAATCGCACACTTGGAAATGGCTTGAAGGTCTCCTCTCTTGGCGTAGGTTGCATGAGCATGAGCGCGGTGTATGGGCCACCGGATGACAAGAAGGAAATGATCAAGTTGATTCGCGCTGCCCACGATCACGGCGTCACGCTGTTTGATACGGCCGAGGCGTATGGCCCATTCGACAATGAACAATTGGTCGGCGAGGCACTGGCTCCGATCCGCGACGAGGTGGTCATAGCCACCAAAGTCGGTTTCGATATCGACCTTAAAACCGGGGCCCGTCGCAGCGGTACTGACAGCCGCCCCGAACACGTCAAGGCCGCGACCGAGCGTTGTCTCAAGCGTCTGCGCACTGACCGGATCGACCTGCTGTACCAGCACCGGGTCGACCCGGAGGTGCCGATCGAAGATATGGCCGGTGCGGTCAAGGACCTGATCGCCGAGGGAAAGGTAAGGCACTTCGGCCTGTCGGAGGCAGGTATTCACACGATCCGGCGCGCGCATGCGGTGCTACCGTGACGGCCGTGCAAAGCGAGTACTCGCTGTTCTGGCGCGGGCCCGAAGCGGAGCTCCTGCCGCTTTTGGAAGAACTCAATATCGGTTTTGTGCCATTTAGCCCGCTGGGCGCCGGATTCCTGACTGGCAATATAGATGAGAACACGAGCTTCGATCCGACGGATTTCCGCAACAGTGTGCCGCGCTTCTCGCGTGAGGCGCGAAAGGCAAATCTTGTTTTGGTAAACGTGATCAAGTCGCTCGCGAAACGCAAGCACGCGACGCCTGCTCAGGTGGCATTGGCGTGGCTACTTGCGCAGGGATCGTCGATCGTCCCAATTCCCGGAACAACAAAGCTGCATCGCCTGGAGGAAAACCTCGGGGCCATAGAACTCGAATTGACGGATGAGGACCTTAGCGAGA
>JAJYGP010000038.1 GCA_021785035.1 Pseudomonadota bacterium | reverse complement strand
ATGCTAGGACTCTATATTCCACCAACGCTGGCGTCTTGGTATACGCAAGCCGCCAAACTTTTGGGACATTAGGAATACAATCATTATGACAAACACCTCGTCGCTCGCAGAAGAGCTGCAGGAACTACCGGGATCGCTGCCGGCCTATCGGGCCTTTGTTGATGCGGATCAGTGGCGTCGATTTTGTTTGCAGTATTCGAAAGCAGGCGGGCGGCTTGCTGCTCTTTGGGGGACAGACGCACGACCCGAGGGTCGGGGATTCTTGGTTCATGCCGTGCTCATATCGAGCGATCACTGGCTTTGGCTTACCTACTGCGCAGGCGACGAGGCACCGAGCTTCCCCGACATAAGCGACATTTTTCCGGCTGCGAATCGACTGCAGCGCGCCATCTATGACCTTCTGGGAATTCAGTCAGACGCCACCGACAAGCGACCTTGGCTGCGACACGCCGCCTGGTCTTGCACAAGCTTTCCGCTACGTCACGATTTTGATGTGTCTGCTCTTGCTTGCGATAGCCCCGACACCTATCCCTTTGTAGCGGTCCAGGGAAACGGGGTTCACGAGATCGGCGTCGGCCCTATCCACGCGGGTACTATAGAACCAGGACATTTTCGCCTTTCGGTTATCGGCGACGAAATTTTGCGCCTGGAGGAGCGGTTTGGTTACGCTCACAAAGGCGTCGAAAAACGGTTTGAATCTTTTGACCTTAGAGAGGGCATCCGACTTGCGGCCCGTGTGTGTGGCGATAGTACTGTCGCCTACTCGTGGGCCTACGCTATGGCCGTAGAAGCGTTGTGTGAATGTCGCGTACCTCATCGCGCGCAGTGGTTACGCGCACTGCTGCTGGAACGCGAACGCATTGCCAACCATTTAGGGGACATTGGTGCGGTGAGCAATGACGGAGGGCTTGCCTTTGGTCAAACACAGTTTTTTCTTTTGAAAGAGCGTTGGGTACAGACGAACCAGTGTGTTTTCGGACATCGGTATCTTATGGACACGATTATCCCTGGGGGTGTCGTTTACGATATCAATCCCGAGAATCGTCGACAGATGCAAGAGGAATGCGAAACCCTGCAGACGGCTGTGCGCATTTTACAGGAGATTATTGACGATCACGCCGGTTTACAGGAACGTTTCTTGGGGGCCGGACGAGTGACGATGGTTCAGGCACAGACCTTGGGTGCGGTGGGGCTTATTGCACGAGCAAGCGGCCTCGCTCGCGATATACGCACTGAGTTTCCGAGCCTTCCATATTCCACGCTACTGGCCCATACCACGACCCACCCTGAAGGCGATGTCGCTGCCCGTATCGCACTGCGCTTTGATGAGATATACGAATCATTGCGACTGATACGCGATATTTTATCCGATCTACCCGATGGCCCTCTTGTGGGCGACTGTGATACGAATAGCGGAACGGCAGGCCTTGGATGTGTGGAGGGCTGGCGTGGGGAGGTATTTGTAGCGATCGAGAGGGGCGTTTTCGGGCATGCGCATCGCGTCCATATTCACGATCCCTCCTGGCAAAACTGGCCGCTTCTAGAGTATGCGGTCATCGGCGATCTTGTGCCGGACTTTCCGCTGATTAATAAATCTTTCAACCTCGCCTATAGCGGGCACGACCTCTAGAGATCCTATGCATAAACTTATCAGGCGCATGATCACCACGGGTATTGTGTCCGCGCCCAAACCCGCCCCCATGGATTTGGCCCCAGAAACCTATGATTCTGCCAAAGCGCTTGTCCGCCGCCTTGGTAGAGCCCTCGCCGTGCGTCACGTCGACGCGGGATCATGCAACGGGTGTGAACTTGAGATCCATACGTTGAGCAATGCGCATTATAATCTAGAGGGCCTGGGCATACACTTTGTCGCAAGCCCCCGTCACGCGGACATTCTTATGGTGACAGGCCCGGTTAGCCGCCATATGGTCCCTGCTCTTCTCACCGCTTACGAAGCCTTACCCAACCCAAAGCTTGTGCTTGCTCTCGGTGATTGCGCGGCAGGTAACGGGATGTTTGGAGTCAGTTACGCGACTGTCGGGAACGTTTCCGCTGTTATTCCGGTTGACATCACTCTTCTCGGCTGCCCACCGACACCCACCGCCATCCTTGCCGCCTTTGTGGCACTCACGCAACCGGTAGCCTCGTCCAACATAAAGTAATAGGGTAATCCGCCCCCGAAAAACGATTGGTCACAGAAAGAGAATTTTTATGTAGGGCCGTCCAGAGATTCGACAGGAAGAAGTCCCGATTCCCCGACAGCCAGATCTTGGCGGTCCTAAAACACGCCTGGGCCGACACACCGGTGCCGGGAACATGGTATGAGCGGTGCCACCTTTGCCAAATAACGATTCCGCTACGGCGGCATGAACGCCTCGCTCAGGGCGCGCCTTAAGGAGCCCGCTTCTTTCGATAGGACGGTGCCTTACAAGGTGGGTATCGGGCGGTCGACGGTCGTTGCGCTTTTGTCTTGCAAATTTTTGGAATTCCTCTAAACGGCGACCTGCAGCACACCAATTCTCGGGGCGTGCGCCGGCGTCAGGAAGCGCGCGGGCTTTCAGGTCCTACCGCGAGCGGGGTTCTCATGGCGATGGCCTTGGCTCTATTGGAACTTTGGGGTAGAGTGCCGAGCCAATAAAAAACTGTCATCGGGGGGAATATGACTACCATTTCGCGGGCGCTTATCGCCGGCTCCGTCCTTGCATGCGGTATCTCTGGCGTAACGCCGGTACTAGCGCGCCCCGTTAATCTTTCGGTCGGGGTCTCGACCTTAGGATTGGGCGTGCAGGTCTCTACACCGATCATTCCGGGATCGCTTGATCTCGCGTTAGGTATTAATCGCTACAGCTATAATCGTAACGGGAACTATACGAGCGGTGGCTCCGACATCCCGTATCATGGCAATGCGCGCCTTCAAACCATTCCGGTTTTGCTGAATTACTATCCCTTTCATGGCGTCTTTCGGGTGACCGGGGGCGTTATGTTTGACCAGAATCAGTTCACACTGAATGCCAGTGGGGGCAATGGCACTTACACTATCAATAATGATACCTACACCACCCAACAAGTCGGTACTTTTACGGGCAAGGTCGCTTGGAAACGCGTCGCCCCCTACCTTGGTATCGGCTGGGGAAGCAAGGCGGCTCGTGCAACAGGTTTTTCCATGGGCTTTGACTTAGGTGTCCTCTTTACGGGTTCGCCGCAAGTGACTTTTTCGGCCAGCGGTTCATCCACCAATGCTCAGCTTGCGAGCGATGTCGCCGCAGCCCAAGCCTCGGCCAATCAAAAGGCAAGCTCCTATAAGCTATGGCCAGTGATCGGGGTGCGCATAGGGTACGACTTCTAGAATCTATCAAAACTTTTAAAGATAGAACGTGAAGACCGCTGTGAAAATGGTTGCGAGCGGTGGCGCGGACAGGAGGTTGCGGGATAGTTGCTGGTGGAACCTCGTGTGGTCGCTGGAATAAAGACGAAGTTTTCCTGTAGACGGGTTTGGGCGCCTAAGTCGTGACGGGGAACGGACCTTTCTTCTAGGGAAGACAAGCGGGACAACTCGGCAAGTCGGCTTTGGCAGCCTGCCTTGTTGGTCATGATCACGGCGGGTTATGGTCAGCTGGACGGCCTGATTTTTGAGAGGGGTGAGGCGGCGGACGAGTGGCGATAGTGCCTTAGGGAGGTCGTTTTACCCCAACATCTCCACCCAATTGTTCGCTTTTACATGGGTACACCGCTCCAACATTTGTAAGGTCTTGTGGCCCGTAATCGCCGCGACGTCCATCGGGCTCCACCTTTTCTCGAAAGGCCTACTTGTGGCCTCATGCGGCAAGTCAAAAGGTGGGCCCCTCAATACGGGGCGCCCGACAAACCCTCTCAAAGGCCTGGGAGATCGAGTCGGGACGTAGACCACACTTTTACCACACTTTTCCATCGGTGCGCCTGGGAAGGCACCCAGGACCGCGTGTCGCAACGAACAAGCGGTATGCGCCGAGGTGTCCCGCCTTTGGTTTGGTAAAAGCAAGGCCCGCGTTTTCCGATCCAGATGTTCCCACCGCACAACTGTGATCTCCCCGCGACGCATGGCGATCTCGAGGGCCCAGGTCATAAGGGGACCGATCTCGCTGCCGTAATCGGCGGCGGTCAGAAGTCGAGGGTACTTGTTATCGACTAGGCGACGGTCCCGGCCGGTTGCGGAATGTTGTCATGCCACCCCCTTTTGCCATACGGGTTATGGCAGGATTACGGCATATTCGGGGTTGACCGGTAGGATGTGCTCTAAGTGCTTGATTTTATGGTGCGCCCGGAGAGATTCGAACTCCCGACCACCTGGTTCGTAGCCAGGTACTCTATCCAACTGAGCTACGGGCGCATTGTGAGGCGGCGATTCTGCGGACTGACGGCCCGACTGTCAAGAACAGCCTCTTTTAGCAAACCCCGGCGGCCAGAAAACCGATCAGCCGATCCGGGATGAATGGCGGAGAGAGAGGGATTCGAACCCTCGATGGAGTTTTTGACCCCATACTCCCTTAGCAGGGGAGCGCCTTCGACCAGCTCGGCCATCTCTCCAATCCGCGGGCGACAGCATACCCTGTACGGCCCCTTCGGGGAAGCGTATTAGTCTTTGGAAACCCCCTCCACAACCCCGTTTTCGCGTTCTTTCTGGATGCGTTCGTAGATCTCTTCGCGGTGAACGGCCACGTCCTTCGGCGCATTGACGCCAATGCGCACCTGATTGCCCTTAATGCCCAACACCGTCACCTGGACCTCGTCGCCGATATTGAGTGTCTCACCGATACGTCTCGTTAAAATCAGCATGCCGCCACTCTCCTTGATCGTTCAAAGCCTTCCCCACTCCGGCCTTTCGAGGGTGTGCCCACCCTCCCCTCACTGCTCGTCCTTGAGGCGACGTAAGCCGACTCATTGTCTGGCAGTTTCTCTAGGTAATGCAGAATCTATGCCAATTGCGCTGGCGCCCCCGTTTCGGCATCGAGCCCAAAGGCACTATGCAGGGCGCGCACCGCGAGTTCGAGGTACTTCTCCTCGACGACCACCGAGATCTTGATCTCCGAAGTCGATATCATCTGGATATTGATGCCTTCTTCTCCTAACACCCGAAACATCGTACTCGCTATCCCGGCGTGCGAACGCATCCCCACGCCCACCACCGAGATCTTGGCTATGCGTTCATCTCCCTGGACCTCGCGGGCATGTAAAGCACTCGCGGTCTTGTTCAGAATGGCCTGGGCCTGCCGATAGTCGGCGCGCGGCACCGTGAAGGTAAAATCCGTCGTCTTATCGGCACCTATATTCTGGATAATCATATCGACATTGATATTGGCGCTCGCTATGTCTCCGACGATACGGTAGGCAATACCAGGCTCGTCCGGGATACCCTTAATGGTCAGTTTGGCCTCATCGCGGCTAAAGGCGATACCTGATATCAGG
>JAJYGP010000051.1 GCA_021785035.1 Pseudomonadota bacterium | reverse complement strand
TCCGATTCGGCGGAGATGTCCCCACCGGCCGAAAAGAGGCCGATGTGCACCTTACGAAAATCAAAGGTCGCCAGATCCTCAACCAGCAGCTCCCGATCCCCGCACCGTACCCGGCTTCCCACCGACCGTTGCGAAGCGAGCGCATAAATCTTATCGGCCGGGAATCGACGCTCCGCCAACATCGCCAGCATCACCTCGCCCACCGCCCCGGTTGCGCCTACAACCGCAACATTAAACGTCTTCGACATGTCAGGAACTCCGCCCGTCAAGGCATACGATTATTTTGGTCAAGAAAGGGGGGCGCGCAGCGCCGCAATCACTGCGTCGCCCATAGCCCGAGTCGAGCAGCACGCATGTGAGGTCTCAGCAATATCGGCGGTCCGAAGGCCGGTATCTAAGACCGTCGATACGGCCGCTTCGACGCGCGTCGCCAAGGTCGGCTCATGCAGGCTATAGCGCAACATCATGGCTACCGATAGGATGGTGGCTAAAGGGTTAGCAATATTTTTGCCTGCGATATCCGGCGCCGAGCCGTGGATCGGCTCGTAGAGGCCGCGGTCGGTCTCATTAAGCGACGCCGAGGGCAACATCCCGATGGAACCGGTCAACATCGCGGCCTCGTCGGACAAGATATCGCCAAACATATTCGTGGTGACGATCACATCAAACTGTTTCGGGGCGCGCACAAGCTGCATCGCAGCGTTATCCACGTACATATGAGACACGGCCACATCGGGGTAGCGACACGCCACCTTCATGACCACTTCCCGCCATAATTCCGTTGATTCGAGAACATTCGCCTTGTCGACCGAACATACTCGACGGGCACGCGCGCGGGCAATCTCAAAAGCCCGCACTGCCACCCGTTCGATCTCGGATTCCGTATACACCAGGGTGTTAAATCCTTGGCGCTCGCCGTTTTCTAAAGTCCGGACACCGCGCGGCTCGCCAAAATAAATGCCACCGGTTAACTCGCGCACGATCATAAGATCGAGCCCCGACACGACCTCGGCGCGCAGGGTCGAGGCCCCCGCCAACTGCGGGTACAAAATCGCGGGTCTCAGATTCGCAAACACCCCTAATGCTGACCGTAAGCCCAACAAGGCCTTTTCCGGACGTACAACAATTGGAAGGGACTCCCATCTCGGGCCACCCACCGCTCCAAGCAACACCGCTTGGGCGCTGGTTGCAAGTTGTAGGGTCGCCTCGGGAAGTGGATGTCCGTGGACATCGTAAGCCGCACCCCCCACCAAACCATATTCGATCTCAACCGCCAACGCGTACTCGTCGCGCAGGCACTCGAGCACCCGTACCGCCTCGGCCACCACTTCCGGGCCGATTCCATCGCCCGGCAATACCGCTACATGCCTCATTGTTTCGTCCTGGCTTCTGGAAAGAGCCAGGGCGCCTCTTGGCGTCTGCGCTCTTCGTAGGCCTTGATGTCTGCTTGATACTGTAAGGTCCAACCGATGTCGTCTAGACCCCCCAAAAGGCAATCTTTGCGGAACGGATTGATATCGAACGTCCCGATCTCTTGGCCTTCGGCCACCACGCGCTGATGACGAAGGTCGATCGTCACAGAATACCCTATGGTCTTCTCGACCACTCGGAACAAGCGATCAACCTCCGGTGCTGGCAGGACAACCGGTAACAGCCCGTTCTTTAAGCTGTTGTGGTAAAAAATATCGGCAAAGCTGGGTGCTATGATGGCCCGAAACCCGTATTCAAGAAGTGCCCAAGGGGCGTGCTCACGCGATGAACCGCACCCGAAATTGGCGCGTGCCAAAAGAATCGAAGCGCCCTGGTAACGAGGCTGATTGAGCACAAAGTCCGGATTGGGAACTCGGGCCCGCTTCTGTCCGGGCTCGCCCTGATCGAGGTAGCGCCAATTATCGAAAAGGTTGACGCCAAAGCCGGCTCGGCTGATGGCCTTCAGATATTGCTTCGGGATAATGGCATCGGTGTCGACGTTCAGCCGATCAAGCGGTGCAACCAAGCCCGTGAGTGTCTCAAAACGCTGCAACAAAGCCTCCTAAATCCACTGTCTGATGTCGACGAAATGACCGGCCACGGCCGCTGCGGCCGCCATCGCCGGGCTGACCAAATGGGTACGGCCACCCTGACCTTGACGGCCCTCGAAATTCCGATTGGAGGTCGACGCGCAGCGCTCTCCGGGCTCCAATCGATCCGCGTTCATAGCAAGACACATCGAACAGCCCGCATCGCGCCACTCGAATCCGGCCTCTCGAAAAACCCGGTCAAGACCCTCGGCCTCGGCAGCCCTCTTTACCAGGCCCGAGCCCGGTACCACTAGGGCCCTATGAATGTGCGCGGCCACCTTTTTGCCACGCACCATCCCGGCCGCCGCCCGCAAATCCTCGAGTCGCGCGTTGGTGCAGGACCCGATGAAAACAACATCAATCGCTATGTCGGTCATAGCCGTACCGGGAGCCAGATCCATATAACGTAAGGCCGCCACCAAGGCCTCGCGGCGCGCCGGATCAATCTCCTGACACGGATCGGGCACGTGGCCCTCGACCGATATCACCATCTCCGGAGACGTTCCGTAGGTCACCTGCGGGGCCAAGGAACTGACATCGATGAGCACTTCTTTCGAGAACCGCGCATCAGGGTCGCTGTGCAAGGTCCGCCAAGCCTGAACCGCCTGATCCCACAGCTTGCCCGCCGGCGCGAAAGGTCGGTCGGCCAAGTACTCGATCGTCGTATCATCGACCGCCACAAGACCGGCCCGCGCACCGGCCTCGATCGCCATATTGCAGAGGGTCATGCGACCCTCCATCGTCAGCGAACTGACAGCCGACCCGGCAAACTCAATGGCATGGCCGGTGCCACCCGCGGTGCCGATACGCCCGATAACGGCGAGCGCCAAGTCTTTCGCAGTCACGTGGTTCGGAATCGTTCCCTCAAGACGCACGCGCATCGCGCCCACCTTCTTTTGCAAAAGGCATTGGGTGGCCATCACCTGCTCCACCTCCGATGTCCCGATCCCGTGAGCGAGTGCCCCAAAGGCGCCATGCGTCGAGGTGTGTGAATCGCCGCAGACGATCGTCATTCCAGGCAAAGTTGCGCCCTGCTCCGGCCCCACGACATGAACGATCCCTTGACGCGCATCGTCCATGGCAAAAAGCGGAACCGAAAAATCTTGGCAATTCCGCTCTAAGGTCTCGACTTGCAGGCGGGACGTCGGATCGATGATACCCCGGGCGCGTTCGGTGGTGGGTACGTTATGATCAGCCACCGCCAAATTGGCGGCGGCTCGCCACAGCCCCCGATTATGGGCCCGCAAACCGGCGAATGCCTGCGGACTCGTCACCTCGTGCACTAGCTGGCGATCGATATAAAGGAGGCAAGTTCCGTCCGGCAACTCTCGGACTACATGACTCTCCCACAACTTGTCGTAAAGTGTCTTTCCCATGAATGCGACCTACCCCGAGTGTGCGCCCATGGTACCCAAGGTCCCCGCAGATGCCAACATTTTCCGCGAAAACGGCGGGAATAGAGACCTCCTGCACCTCGACAAGCAGGCCGCGCCTGTCGGACAATAAGTCCGCCTTCCGGGATCTTTCGGCCCATTGGCTGGGCGGACGCGTCTATCCTTACGTGATGGGACACTATTGAGATGACCTTCCTACAGCTGCTACAGACCTTAGAAGAACGCATGGGACGCATCCATTGGCCGCTGCGCGCGCGGGCCGCAAGCATTCATGAGCTTTTCGAAGGCTGCGGACTTCATCATGAACTGGTGCTGAGGCTCGCGCGCGCCATCTACGCCGAAAACCGTTGCCACCACCTCAAAGACCAGGTGACGGTCGAGGCTACCTTGCGCGCCATCAGCCCGATTCACGCCGCGGTGCTCCATGCCGACCACACGGATATCGACACCTATCGGTTTCTGGAGAGCTTCGTCGCGACAGTCCAGGCCTTGTTCGGACAGAAGCCCCCGCCGAGGCGGGTCAGGCCCGACACCAAACTCGGGCAGGTCTTGTTATTTCCGATCCGCCACCGGGCAGCTCATTGAACCGTTCGTAGATCGCGGCAACAAAATCGCTACGATACCGAAGGCGACAGTCGCCGCCACGGCAGCCCAAAGAAACATCACGCGCCCCCCGAATTCGGACCACAGATACCCACTGAGGGCAGCACCGACCGCCGCCCCGGCCCCAGCCGCACTTCCGTAGAACGCCTGAGCTCGACCTTTGGCGCCAGGACCCACATAGTGTCCCACTAGACGTATGGCCACCGCGTGATAGAGGCCGAACGTAAAGGCATGGAGGGTCTGGGCAAAGATCAAGCACGCCCAAGTCTTCGGGAAAAGTGCTATCAGTACCCAACGCAGAATGGCCAGCGCAAAGGTAAGGGCAAAAAGCGGGCGCTCGGCAAACCGCGCGAACAGACGCCCGGCTTGCCAAAAAACAAGCACCTCGCAAATGACCCCAAGCCCCCAAAAGCCGCCGATGGCCGCCTTGCTGTAGCCATAGTGAGCCAAATACAAAGAATAAAAGGTATAGTATGGCCCATAGCTTACTTGCATAAGAAAGCAGGCGAGGAGAAACGGGGCAAGACCCGCCTTGACAGTGAGCGCGGAGGTCTCGCCGATCCTAGGGGTAAGCGCGGGCAGTCGCAGCGTCGAAAGCCATAGGCCGCCCAAAAGCAGGGCAATAACAGGGATAATGATTCGGGCGCCATACCGATCTAATAATGGCCCGAGGCCCATTACGACTACGATAAATCCCATCGAGCCCCAGAGCCGAACCCGGCCGTAGCGGTCGCCATGAAAGGCAAGTGTGCTCGCCTCCAAAGGCGGCAGCGTGGCGTACCAAAAGAAGCTAAAGCCGAACATCGACGCCCCGACTTCGAGAAAGCTATGGGCCGCCGGGGCGAAAAGAAACACAACGAGGGCCAAGAACGCCGCAGCCCGAACGACCGCGACCCGATGCCCAAGGTGGTCGCTCAAGAAACCCCCGGCATAAGGCGCGACAACCCGCGACAACGCCAAAAGCGCCATGAGGTCCCCTAGGGTACGGGGGCCAAACCCGCGGGCCTTAAGATACAGTGGCCAATACGGAACCAGTGCACCAAGCGCACTGAAATAGAACCAATAGAAGGCCGACCGCGGCCAATCAATGAGCGCTAGCCGCTGAGACATAAAAGGGCTTTTGAACGCATGAATCTATCGGAAGTTGTCGGGCGCTACGGTTACTTGGCCGTATTTTTCGGAAGCCTGATCGAGGGCGAGACAGCGCTCGTATTGGGTACACTCGCCGTTGGTAAAGGCTATCTCTCGGCACCGGGCGTGCTCGCAGCGGGCTTTCTGGGTGGGTTCTTGGGCGATCAATTGTTATTCTTTCTGGGACGACAATACGGGGACGCCATCTTACTGAAGTTTCCTCGTCTTGTCCCTCCCGCCGAGCGTGCGAAGGCGCTCTTATTTCGTTTTCGAGCCCCACTTATCATCGTCGTCCGCTTTCTCTACGGCCTGCGGGCCGTGGGGCCGATAGCGATCGGAATGTCCGGGGTCCCAATCCGGACCTT
>JAJYGP010000106.1 GCA_021785035.1 Pseudomonadota bacterium | reverse complement strand
TTAGCGCCGTCCGCGTGCTCGTGGGGTCCGATGGGGGCCATGTCCATATCGCGGCCGCCGTGGGAACACCGGTGGTCGGCCTGTATTGCAATCACAAGGTTATTCAGTGGCGCCCCTGGGGCGCGGGCCATGTCGTCCTCCACGGCAAGCGCGTGGATGCCATACCGGTCGACGCCGTGCTCGAGCGCCTATGGCGGTAGGCTACGCGAGCCCTGCAGCCACCGTTGATTTCTGCTACCCTGGTGCGGTGCTCACACCCCGACACTATTCGCAGCCAAACAGTTGGGCCGCGGGCGATCGCGTTCGCTTTCCGCGGGCGCCGACGCGGCCGGTGGGGCATGTGGCGAATTCGCGGGGCGTATGGGCCTTGGTCTTGAAAGGGGAGTGGAGGCGTTGCTTGCCAAAAGCGACCGGGTAGCAGCGATCGACAATGAGCAAGCGAAATAGCAAGACACCAACGCGGCTAATCATCGGCGCTTTTGCAGCCACGCAATTCTTGGCGCGGCGCGCCTCCCCACACCGGGTCAATCGGATTCTGGTAAGCCTTTATTACGAAGGCCTTGGCGACGTGATATTGTTGACGCCATTAATCGCGAATTTGCGCAAACTTTATCCGGGCGCCTCGATTGTTCTGACAATCCCCCCAGCCTACGCGCCTTTGTACGCCAAGCATCCTTATGGCCTCACCGCCATCCCCTACGACCGGCGCGATCCCACCACCTTCTTTGCGCTCAGAGACAGCGGCCCCTATGACCTTGCGGTGGTTCCGTTCGAGAATCGCCAGGCGTGGCTTGCGCGCGCGGCGGGGGCGCGGTGGGTTCGGGGATTTGAAGGCGACAAGTGGCACTACCGCTTGCCCGTCGATGAGCTAGTCCCTTATCCGCCAAAGATCGAGCCCGTGAGCGACATGTGGGCACGCCTGGCAGGCGGGGACGGATCGGCGGTCTACGATCCAGCCGATTGGCCGGCGCCCCCCCTCGGCCAACCCTTGACACACGATGGTTCTTTCGCGGTGTTGCATCTCGCAGCCAGCTCGCCTGTTCGCGACTGGGAGCCCGACAGATGGCGCGCGATCGCCGAGTGGCTGACGCGGCGCGGCCTTACGGTCATCCTGACAACGGGACCAGGCCAAGGGCATATTGCCGAGGCCGTCGATCCGGAAAAGCGACATGTCCAGTACCGAGGCACATTGGGCCTTGCAGACCTCTGGAACCTGTTGGCTGAGGCGCGACTTCTTATCGTCCCGGACACCGGGATAGCGCACCTCGCAAAGCTCACTCGAACACCAACCGTTGTTCTGTTTGGCCAGTGTGACCCCGCCTTTTACGATCCCGGGCGATTTTGGCAGGGCATGGCCTACCAGGCGCTCTTGGTGCCCGACATCAGCTGTCGCGATCAGCCATGGTACCTTAGGCGGCGTGGCGTCCTCGCGGGGCTTCGGCGCTGCATGAGAGGCGCCGACGAATGCATAAACGACAGGCGCTGCATGCGCGACTTGACGCCGGGGCTCGTTCTCGATGCGGCACAGAAAGTGCTGGATCAGGCAGCGCGTGCGTGCGTTGGCCCCTGAACGGATAACGCGGCTGATATGCGAAGCTTCCTTGTGATCCGGCGCGACAACATTGGTGACTTAGTATGCACCACGCCACTCTTCGCGGTTCTGAAGACGCGCTTCCCGGACGCCCGCCTGTGCGCCCTCGTCAATACATATAATCGGGCAGTGCTGGATGGCAATCCGCTCATCGACGCCGTTTATGCCCTGCCAAGCCATGAGGAAAAGCGGCCCGGCCAGAACCTTCGGGCTCGACTTGCGGAAAACATGGCGGCGCTTTCGAGATTACGCAAAGAACGCTTCGAGTGTGTCATCCAAGCGAGCCGATCAACGCGACGCAAAGATAAGGTGTTGGGTTATCTCGCTGGATGTCGGCATTATTTGACGCGATGCCATGACCCGGACACCGGGCATGAAGTGGTCCGGACCCTGTCGGTGCTAAACGGGATAGGGCTATATCCGCAACCTGCCGCGCCTTGCGTCTATCCCGACCCGACGGCTGTGGCCCGCACGCGGGCGCTGTTGGAACGGAGCCCGGCAGGCCCGGCTCCCACCGCTATTCATCTGAGCGCGCGGAGCCCGGAAAAGCGTTGGCCGCTCGAACGATACCTCGAATTTTTGCAAAAAGCGGTGGCGCTTGGCGGACGGTTCGTGGTGCTCTGGTCTCCCGGCCCGAAATCGCAGCCAGGGCACCCCGGGGACGATGACCGGGCAGCAACGCTAAGCAAAGAGCTCGTCGGCCTCCCAGTCACGTTTTTTCGGACGGATATGGTCGCCGACCTTATGGCCGTGTTGGCCGCATCCTCGAATCTCATCGCCTGTGACGGTGGGCACTGCCATTTGGCAGCGGCCCTGCGGGTCCCGGTGCTCGGCCTCTATTGCAATAGATTCATCAATGATTGGCGACCTTGGGGGGGGTGCATCGGATCGTGGGCGCGGCGAGCGTTCCGGAGATCACCGTGGACAAGGTTTTAGGGGCGTTTCTCGAGCTACCACGAGCCGTTGGCGATCAGGGGATCGGATATTAGTAGTGATGCCGCAGACAAATCTTGGCTTATGCGCCCTCGATCGGAAGGCGCGAGCGCTTCAGGGGAAGGGGCCGTGGGTTACTCGGGCCCAGTGGGACTGCGAAAATAGGGGCGTGGCGAACGGATCCGGGCAAGGCTCGGCCTGCCGCCGGGCTATGGCCAACATCGTCGGCATGAGGAAGGAGGTCAACCGTAGATGATTATGTTTAGGAAGTTAGGGGCGCAGCTTCAAGAGGGCGCGCCGTGCGACGCCGTGCCGGTCGCTGACAAGAGAATGCTCCTTATCCTTGGTTTGACCTGCTGTCTGGCGCTCGTATGGCCACTGCCTCACTCGATCGCGCTTCGGAATATTTTAATGGTGATTCTTTTGAGCGTCCTTATACCCAGGACCCAGCGGACGCGATTGGGCGAGCTCGTGGCCGGGCCCGCAAGGGCGATCACAAGCCTTTATATGCTCTTCACCCTCTGGATCCTGGTCGTAGCGTTCTTTATTTCTCCGTTTCCGCACTGGAGCCTTTCCGAAATCACCGGGCAATGGTTTAGCGCAGCTGTCGCTCTGGCGCTAGGGGCATTGACCGCCAAGCAAGCCGGTGACCGCCTGGGGCCGGCGGCGGTCATCGGCTTGCTTGGCATCCTCAGCATCCAGGTCCTTGCGGTCGATGTCCAAGGGCTTTGGATGCTGCTCCACGGCGGCGATTGGACACACATGGCGCGACTGGGGGGCTTGACTGCCGGCCCCGGAAAGGCGAGCTATCTCACCAACTTTCTTCTAAGCGCCCTAATTGCTGAACTGAGCTTACGCATGGAGGGGCAGCGGGCTCTTCGCCTAGCACCAGGAGCCTTATGGGGCCTTCTTGGCGCTTGTTTGCTGAGTATCTATTTCGAGGCGATGCGTAACGAGCTTTTTGATGTCGGCATCTTTATGCTGTTCGTGGGGTTTATCGGCTACCGGAAGTACTCACGGACAGCGCCGGGGCGGGCACTTTTTGTGGCGTCCGTCAGCCTGATTGTGATAATAGGGGCGAGCGCTCTAGATGTCGTACTCGATCCGCGATGGAGTAGTTTATGGGCGACGATCCCGATCGCGCTTGACACGAAACAGCACCTAGCGTGGTTGAACGGACGGATTTTCCCGTTACCGCATCTCCCCAATGGCCAAATCGTCAGCGCATCGAACTATCTGAGAATAGCGTGGATCAAGGAGGGGCTGCGTGCGATTGCCGCTCACCCTCTCGGGGTCGGCTTTGGGCGCTCGGCGTTCGGTCACGCGCTTAGGCTTAAGTACGGAAGTCTGGTGGGCGATACGGGCCTTAACAACTCGCTGATTACGATCGGCATCGGTACCGGGATCCCCGGTCTCGCTTTATGGGTGGCGTGGTTTTTCTCGATGGGCAAATTGGCGATACATAACTTCTCCGGGCATGGCGCGTTTTATGCTCGATTTTGGCTGCTTATCATACTTTCTTTCGGCATAAGAATGGCTATGGACAATGACATGCAGAACTACACGCTTGAGCAGTTTCTTTATTTCATTGGTCTACTCTGTCCTTTGGCCAGCGGGGTGGTCCGGCGGAAGGCGGCTTAGGTACCGCTAATAAACAAGGGATAATCAGGGGGCCATCTGCGGTAGGCCCGGGTTTCATGGGCACGGCGGCGGGGATGCTTGGGCAGGAGGTTCGTGCGGCGGGGCCGCGCGGGGTTGGGCGCACGTGACGGATAATGCCGCGAGCGAAACGGGGCGTCTGGACTACGGTGGCGGCTCGATCACGTCGCGGGCCTATCGTCGGTCGCGCAAGACGATCCACAAAGGGGCGCAGGAACTTAAGGAAGGCACGCCGCTGGCCGGCAGCCCCGGTACAGACTCCAAATCCATCACGTCGCGCGACCCGGAGCCGGTGCCGACCCTGGAGGGGCTGATCGACGAGCGGGCGCCTAGCCGCCCAGGATCAGCGTTGCGGTAGATCTGCAGGGGCGCGCCATCGCCATAGTCTCGATTCAAGGCGGGTGGCGCGCCCCCCGATACCCGGAAGATCCTGATGACAGCCGATAGTGGCGGCAGCAACGGGTGGAGGCAGCGGCCCTGGAGTTGCCGCCATTTCGTTCCGGGCACCCGCAAGCGGAACAGGATCGAGCGCAGGCTGTTCTCTTTCACCGCCTCGAACTGGTGTAGTGGGCCGCGGCGTGACTACAAGACCATCGTCGAGCTCATCTCCGCCACCATGAGAGTGAAGGGTCTTTAAGGTCACGTGGCGGTGGGACCGACAGAAATATCCCGCCGGCTGCGACGTCACCGGCGAGGAGATGACGCGCGTTATCCGCGAGCGCGACAAGTGCTACGGTAAGTGGCACTATGTCCTGTAAGCCAAGCGCGACGGCTTGATGATCACGTGGTTGACTTAGTTTATTAACGATGACTTAGGTGTCGGTTTTTGGGGAGCTGGCTGGCCAATCGCAAGATTATCAACGTGCCGCCTGAATCCCACGCTTGGGTAGGCGACCGGCCTGATTGCGCAGCGCGGTTTCGTGTGGTTTGGCGCGGGGCCTGTGTCCACTGTAGCTGAAAAGTCGATCGGTAAAGTGTTCCGGACGCCGGTAGATGCGGAACGACGGAGTTGTTTGTTAATGCCACCGGTAGGCAATGGCGACAGGGGCGAGTCGCGTGCAGGTGGCGCCCTACGTCGGCTACACGCAAGCTATGAGATAAGGCTGCATCGGCGGCGGTAAGATAGGACCTGGAATGTTATTAAGCACCATCCGCGGCATCTCATTAGGGACGGGGATTCCGTCGCACGCGCCTAGCGCCTCGGAGGGCTTACCAAAAGGCTTCGCTATGTCATTAAGCGTCATCGTCATTACGCACAACGAGGAAGACATGATCGAGCGTTGCCTCGCCTCCGTGGCCTGGGCGGACGAGATCATCGTATTGGACTCGGGGAGCACCGATCGCACCGTAGCCTTTTGCCGACAGCGGGGCGC
>JAJYGP010000098.1 GCA_021785035.1 Pseudomonadota bacterium | reverse complement strand
GTCCGCGAAGTCGGCAGCACTATCCTTCCAGAGAAAAAGCGCCTGTTCCATGGCGGGCTCGTCCTCGAATTGAACGTCCGCCGCACCCAGCAAGCCCGTTAGAGTTTCGATAATCTGATGCTTCGACACGGCGTATCGGCTCCGGAGCACCCATTCAGCTTCCATAATCACTAACGGATTGACGAAAACACGGCGACCTGCTGAAACTTCCCGCTTGATGAGCCTGCGTGCCTTTTCAAACTGGGCCTCGTCATCCCGCACCAGAAAACGGACCAGCACGTTGGTGTCGATTCCCAGCATCAGCGTGACAGTTGCTCAACCGGAACCGGCTTCCGCCCTTTCTTATGCAGCACGCCCGCCAATTCCGTGAGACTCTTACTTTTCAAGCGCAGAACCACGGTGCCATCTGGCATGAGAGTGAAGGTCATTCGATCTCCCGCTTTCATGTGAAGGCTGTCTCTGATTTCCTTAGGGATGGTCGTTTGACCCTTGCTGGTCAGTGTGGCTTCGATGCTCATCGCATAGTCCTCGCGTCCTTACTTTATCAAGTATAGTAAGGACTGTGAAGAAAGGCAATTGGGCGACGGCGTCTCGCCGTCTGCCATAGGCGATATGCCTGAAGGTCCGGGGACGGCACCCTGGGCCGCTGCTGTGAGCATAATTCCTGCGTCGGAAAGAGCTTACAAGCGGACCACATAAATCCCACACTGAACCCTAAAAAAATCGGTCTAGGCTTGGCGAGAGCGGCCCCATATTTGTCTTGGTGACTATTTGTAAAATAGCCCTGTTAGACTAGTCATATGACTAGTTATTAAGGCAGTCTAAAAAATGCGCACTTGGCCCGTACACGATGCAAAAGCCCGTTTCAGCCAACTGTTGGATGCCTGCGTAAGCGAAGGGCCACAAATAGTCACCCGACGCGGTGAGGAGGCTGCCGTTTTCGTGCCCATCGCTGAATGGAAGCGATTAAGCAATAGTGCGCGCCCCCTCTCTCAAGTCATTGTTGTTGTCCGACTGCGATCGCGCGGACTTCGCGCTGCCTCAGCACCGAGCCGTCCGGCGCCGACCTGGCGTAGTTTTGTAAGCTCACCGTGTATCTCCTTGATACCAACATCGTCTCCGAGCTACGCAAGGTACGTCCACACGGGGCCGTGATTTCGTGGCTCGAAGGCGTGGCCGACGGCAATCTTTACCTCTGCGCCGTAACGCTGGGCGAAATACAGGCCGGCATCGAGATGACGCGCGAGCAAGACGCCGTTAAGGCTGCGGCCATAGAGGCGTAGACCGATCAGGTTGCCGTTACTCATAATGTGTTACCCATGGATACCGCGACCTTTCGGCTCTGGGCGAAACTGATGCACCGGCAATCGAATACGGTTTATGAGGACGCCATGATCGCAGCCTGCGCAATCACCCACAAGCTTACCGTCGTTACCAGAAATGTCCGAGACTTTGAGCGGTTTCAAATACCACTACTAAATCCGTTCGAGAAATAAGATTTTCTCGGGGCAGGATACTGTCGAAGTACGCGTTAAGGGATATGGTCTCGATGAACTCTGGGGGCTTGGTCGATTGGGGGTCGATCGTGAGCGTGCGCAGCGCGATTATCGTGGAAGGCGCCACCAAAAAGGTATTCATCCCGACCGTGCGCGGTTTTTGCAAACACAATTTGGCGACCGGTCATGCCCATGCTGGGCCCGGTTTGGGGTGGCCGGCCCGGTAGCCTTGGCGGCCTTCCTCGCGCCAAGGGGGGCCGGCCTCGGCGTTCTTGTCACCTCGGCCTTAGAACCTCTGGCAGGACCTGTTTCATCAGGGCCCGCCAGAGGTTCTGGTCTTCCGCGATCAAGGCTTTCTGGGGGACCATGTTGGCGCTATGCTTTCTTGCGGCCACGGTATGGGTACTCCTACAGGATTGGGTTCATCTCGCAATCACCCTCATACCATGACCCTTTAAGCCCGCCAAGAATTGGCACATAGCATCATACACTGCCCCTAAAAGGCGCGCAGGCAATGGGCCCTGTTGGCACCCCAAATGGAAGCCCCCAATCCCTTTTCCCCTGGTACATTAAGGCTGGGAACGGGCGTAAGATCACTCCTGCCGAGAGTCTTCCTAGAGGCAACACATGAAAACCGGGTTTTCGAGACTGCAAGCAAATGGGTTCCGTCATCTGCGCGAGCTGAATCTGCCGCTTGCGCCCCTCAACGTGCTCATCGGTGCAAACGGGGTCGGCAAAACCTCCATCCTGGAGGTTATGAGTCTACTGGCGGCATCCGCAGATGGTCATCTTCAGGAGACATTATCCTTGGCTGGCGGTCTCTCAAGCCTCATGACCCGCGACCGCAAGGATCCGCTGTCCTTAGCGTTGGCCATGCCCATCGCGGGCGAAGAGCCGATTGAATATAGGGTCGACTTACAAGCCGGCGGCTTGGCTTACATGTTGCCCTGTGAACAACTGAAACAACGTCGGCATAACTCAAAGGGCAAAGATCCGTTTTTTAAATACATCGACTCGAATGGGCGCGATATCCGGTATTACGATAACGGGGCAAAAAAGCTGGTGCAGCCCACATGGGAGCATAAACCCCTGGAAACGTCGCTGGCTCAGGTCCCTAACATGTTTCGCGAGCCCGAGCACTTTCGCGAAACACTAGCCTCTTCGACACTCTACCACGCGCTTGATGTGTCGCCACGAGCACCTGTGCGCCTGCCTCAAGCCATGCAACCAGCTTCGCTGCCGGGGAGAGACGGGGAAAACCTCGTATCGTGCTTGTACTTTCTGCGCGAAACCGCACGCGACCGCTTCGAAGCGGTCGAGGATACGATTCGGGTCGCATTCCCAAATTTTGAACGCATGGACTTCCCTCCGGTTGCGGCCGGCTCTTTGACCATGGCCTGGAAGGAGCGCGATTACACACAACCTATTTATGCGCACCAGCTTTCCGAGGGCACACTGCGGTTCCTCTGGCTTATCACCTTGTTACAAAGCCCGGGGCTCCCGACCGTGACATTGATCGATGAGCCCGAGGTAAGCCTCCACCCAGAGATGCTGCGCTTACTGGCAGATTTGTTCCGAGAGGCCGCAACGCGTACGCAATTGCTTATTGCCACGCATTCCGAGCAATTGGTCCGATTTCTAGATCCAGCCGAACTGATCGTCTGCGATTTGGACCGCGATCAGGGCACCGTGGCGACACGCGCCGACAACATGGATATGGGCGCCTGGCTTAAGGAATATAGTCTCGATCAGCTCTGGGAACTTGGGCGATTGGGGGGTCGGTCGTGAGCACGCGCATCGCGATTATTGTGGAAGGCGCCACCGAAAAGGTATTTATCCCGACAGTGCGCAGGTTTTTACAAACGCAATTGGGCGGCCAGGCCATGCCCAAACTGGACGCTGTACCTTGCCATGGCCGCATACCGACCCACGACGGTTTGCGCAAAAAAGTGAGCCTTTTACTGTCGGGAAAATTTGCTGCGGACGCCGTGGTGGCGCTCACCGATGTCTACACGGGCACTAGCGAATTTAGGGATGCCGGAGATGCAAAAAATAAGATGCGAAACTGGGTCGGAAAGGAGCCGCGCTTTTACGCCCACGCAGCTCAGCACGATTTTGAGGCATGGTTATTGCCGTTTTGGAGCGACATTCAGCGCCTCGCCGGGAGTACCGCACCAAAAGCCTCTCCCCATCCCGAACAGGTAAACCACGGCCATCCTCCAGCCTACCATCTCAAAGAGGTGTTCCGGATGGGCAATGGAGGCCGGTCCTATGTCAAGACGCGTGACGCGGCGAGGATCCTGCGTGAACAGAACCTCGCGATGGCGGCAAAAGAGTGTCCAGAACTGAAGGCCTTTCTGAACACCCTCCTCGGTCTTTGTGGTGCAAAACCCATCTAACCTTGCTTTGCTTATGTCTTCTGCTCGGGTTATGCGCGCAAGACTCGGTGGCCTCCCGTTTGAGGTATGGGGTTTGGAACTAAAACCCGCGACTCAGTAAGGTAAGAAGGAATTCTACGGCCTCGAAGTGCTGTAAGGCCTCGGGTATCGTACGCCCCCAGGCGGTAACGCCATGGTCGCGCACGATGAGCGCCGGCAAGGCACCGGGGGTCGCCCGCAGGAACTCTTCGGTCAAGTCGCCTATGCGGGCTACCTGCGCGTGATTTCGGAAAATGGGCAGAGTGGTCTCGGTATTGTCGTCCCAAACCCCCAAGGCCTTGACCATTTCAACACGCGGCAGAACCAGGTGATCGCCAGACCGAGCGGCGAGCACGGCGGCCACCGAGTGGCCGTGAAGGCAGGCGCCGACCGCTTGTCCCCGCACTCGATAAATCGCGCGATGAATACTCGCCTCGGCCGAGGGGCGAATCGCCGGATCAGCGCGTTCCAGAATAGCGCCATCGGCAATCTTCAGGCGCACGAATTGTTCGGCCGTCAAAGTGCCCTTGCTGACGCCGCTCCCCGTAACCCAAAAAGACTCCGGATCGGCACGCGCACTGAGGTTGCCGGCCGTTGCCCACATCCAGCCACGGTCATAAAACTGGCGCCCGACATCGGCTAGAAGAGTGCGGGGATCGCCGTCCATAGACTAGTAAATCTCCAGGGAATCAAAGAAGGCCGTGACAGCGGCTTTGGGGCCTTTGGCAAAATCGAAGATCGCCGATCCCGCGTTGATCACGAGGTCGTCGCCATAGTCCTGCCTCAAGGCTGGCACGACCTCAGGCTTGATGCCGGCCGAGGGCCCCGGAAAGACACGCGGCCAATCCCCGGCCGGCTCGCGAAGCGCTGCGATGACAGCCCCTTCATCGCCGGCGGAGAAGGGCAGGGAACCAAATCGGGCGGGATGGAGCACGATGTCGGCGCCGGCTCGGCGCATGAGTTTGCCGAGCACAAGGCGGTAGTCGATGCCGTGATCGGGGGCCAGACTGAGGGCGCCGGCCAGCGCCGGATGGGCCACCAGCGGTACCTGGATCTCGGGGTCGGCCGCCAAGGCCTCGAGGAGCGGGTAGCCGTAGACCAAGACATTGACGAGCAGGGCGTTGGCCCCTTCGGCGACCAGGGCGCGAGCCTGGGCCAGGAGCGCATCCGCACGGCCCGTGACATTGACTGCGTACAGAAAATTGCGGCCGCGGCGGTCGCGCATGGCCTCTATGAGCGGCCGACAGGCCCGCCAACGCTCAAGCGTGGGGGCGGACGCGAGGTTACCGAGGATTTCGTCGTCTTTGATGAGATCGAGCTCGGTATCGGCAACACTGCGAATAAGTTCGGCGTGGTCGTGCGCGGTCAGTCCCAGAGCCGGCTTGAAAATGGCCATGAGGAGCGGCCGCTTGGGTACTCCGACCTTCGCTCGTAGGCCATCGATACCGAAGCGGGGACGCGTGCCCACATCCTCCGGCAGCGTCAGGTCGACAAGCCGCGCGGGCCCCGCCAGGCTGTACTTGCCGAAGACCATGGTAAGCAAGGTGCCTATGTCACGCTCGGTATTTGCGGCGGGGAAACGCACCGTCGCAAAGCTTTCGTGTTCGTTTACCGCCACGCTCAACACATCCCCGCGACAGGCAGCGAGAGCCGCCTCGCGGCCCGCGAAGTGCGCGCCGGTACTCCCCAGAGTCTGACCGATCGCTATGATCTCGGCCTGCTTTTGCGCATTGACGCCTGACGGGAACCGGTAGGTCGCAAGAATAGCGGGGGGACTATCGGGCACGCGTGGGGTCACGCCAAGGCAACGGCCGTGTTCGTGTAGACGGGCACCCAGCCTTCCTTATCGATGAAGTAGCGAACGGCCTTGATGCGTGGCGCATCGCGCATCACGAACCAATGCTCGGTACGCGCCGGCACGTTGATGTAATCGCCGGCGCTGACCTTAAGCAGCATTTGGTCCCCGGTCGCTGTGACGAAACCGAAGTAGCCAGTCCCATCTAGAACGTAGCGGACTTCGTCATCCTCGTGATAATGGATATCAGCAAATTTGGCGAGCGCGGCCGCGAGATTCGGAATGTCCTCATGCAAAACAATAAGATCGCGGGCCTCATAACCAAACTCGTCCTGTAAGGACCGAAAACGATGATCGACAAGGCCCAGAAGTTCGTCCTGTTCGTTCGCCGACAGCGTCTTTGCAGCTCGGAGCTCGGTGGAGCGGGGGCCATCCGGCAAGGGCCAGTAGCGAAGCTGGACACCAAGCGGCGCCAGAAGCTTGGCGATCTCTTGCGGGGCAGTCACCGTGGATCCGCCCTGTAAGCGCAACTCGGCCATCTCTTTTTCCTCTAACCTAGGACGGGCTTTTCAGGAAGCTTCTTGCCGCGCGGGCGCACCGGTGCCGCGGGGCTTTGGGAAGGTGACGCACTGTGCGCCGCCGGAGCCGGCTTCTGCTGGGCGTGGGTGGCTTGCGGACGGGCGCTCTGGACGTGCGGGCGGCGTTCCGGCCGACCACGCGACCCCGAACCCGCCGACCCTCCCGGGCGCACTCGGGGTTTGACGCGTTCCCCGCGGGGCGCGAACACCGGCCGCTTCAGTTCAACCAGAAGATCGTCGGTCACGTGGATCACCGGGATCTTGTGTCCAATATAGGCCTCGATATCGAGCAAGGAAAAGGCGTACTCGTCACAGGCTAAGCTTATCGCCTCGCCAGCAGCGCCGGCCCGTGCCGTACGCCCTATGCGGTGAACGTAGTCCTCGGCATCCTGCGGGAGATCATAGTTGAAGACATGACTCACGTCGGTGATATGAAGGCCGCGGGCCGCGACGTCGGTCGCCACCAGCACCGGGAACCGACCGGCTTGAAAATCGGCGAGGAGACTTTGCCGCTTTTGCTGGGGGACATCCCCCGACAACACCGCCGAGGGAAAGTCGTTTGCGGTAAGCCAACCCTGAACACGCTCGGCCACATGCTTGGTATTCGTAAAGACCAGGGCCCGATTGACCTGCTCCTGGCGCAACAGGCCAACAAGGACCGGCAGCTTCTCCTCTTGCCCGAGATGAAAGAGCCGCTCGCGCACCCGTTCGGCAGTCATTTTTTCCGACTCAATCTGCACGAGCTCAGGGTTATTCATGTGCTCGTATGCGAGCTCTATGACCCGGTAGGAGAGAGTGGCGGAAAACAACATGCTCAAGCGTTCCGCAGGTGGCGGCATGCGATGGAACAGATAGCGGATATCCTTAATAAACCCCAGATCGAACATCCGATCCGCCTCGTCTAAGACCATGACCTGGAGGGCACGCAGGTCGAAGACGTGTTGCTTGAAGTAGTCGATCAATCGGCCGGGGGTCCCGATCAAAACATCGACCCCTTCCTCTATGCCCCGGCGCTGCGTCTCATAACCGGTCCCGCCATAAGCCAGCTGTAAACGCAGCCCGCACTCCTCGCCTAGAACGAGCGCGTCTTTATGGATTTGGATCGCAAGCTCGCGGGTGGGCGCCAAGATGAGCGCGCGCGGCTGGTTCGGTCGACGCCCGGGGACCGCCTCGGAGAGGAGCAGCCGGTTAAAGACCGCCAGCAAAAAGGCGGCGGTCTTACCTGTGCCGGTCTGCGCTTGGCCGGCCACATCCCGGCCCGCGAGGGCTTTCGGCAAGGTGGCGGCCTGTATCGGCGTGCAGTAAGTAAAACCCGCCCGAAGAACGCCCGCCAAAACGGGTGCCGGCAATCCAAGGTCGGAAAAAGCCTGGTTACTGAGGTGGGTGTTGTCCATTAATGGGTTACAATAGCAAAAACAGACGGCAAGGGGAAACATCTTGCGGTGTCTTGCCAACGGGAGGCGGTTCTGTCCACAATAGCTCTACTGCAGTTCGTTCCTCTCAATCAACGATTCTCAACACCAACAGCTGGGACCAACACATGAGCCAGGGCATTATTTACGTGACCGACGACACCTTTCAGGAGGCCGTGCTGAACGCCGCAGGCCCCGTGTTAGTGGATTATTGGGCCGAGTGGTGCGGGCCGTGTAAGATGATTGCGCCGGTGTTGGAGGAAGTGGCGCGCGACTACAAGGACAAGCTCACTGTCGCAAAGCTCAACATCGACGAAAACCCGGCGACCCCGCCTAAGTACGGCATCCGCGGCATACCGACGCTCATGCTGTTTAAAAATGGGAGCATCGAGGCCACCAAGGTCGGCGCGATGTCGAAGTCCCAGTTGGCGGCCTTTCTGGACGACAACCTGTAAGATGGGCACCTTGGTTGCTGCCGCTACTAGACGTTGGGCAACCAAGGTGCTAAGGTTGGCTGGTAGGAAGCGCGGTTCCCCTTGCTTTCTCTTTTCTCAACCCCTTTTCTGATCAGGTCGCGGAAGCATCCGCGTTTTCATGCCTGATGGTTTCTCAAAAAAATGACTATGCACCTTTCTGAACTGAAGCGAAAACCCGCCACCGAGCTTGTGGAGATGGCGGTAGCCCTTGATCTCGAGGGCGGAAGCCGACTCCGCAAGCAAGACCTTATTTTCGCGATCCTGAAGGCCCAGGCCAAAAAGGGCGAGGACATCGTAGGCGAGGGCGTCGTGGAGATCCTCCAGGACGGCTTTGGATTTCTCCGGTCAGCCGACAGCTCCTATCTCGCTGGTCCCGATGACATTTATGTCAGTCCAAGCCAGATACGACGATTCAATCTGCGTACCGGCGACACGGTGACGGGCAACATCCGCCCACCCAAGGAATCCGAGCGGTATTTTGCGCTGTTGAAGGTCGAAAACATCAACTTTCAGTCGCCCGAAGAGGCCCGCAACAAGGTTCTTTTCGAAAACCTGACACCCCTTCACCCGCTGACCCGCCTCAAGCTCGAACAAGCCAACGCCTCCGCGGAAAATCTTACTTCGCGCGTCATCGACTTAATATCGCCTATCGGTAAAGGCCAGCGCGGCCTGGTAGTGTCGTCGCCCAAAAGCGGCAAAACGGTCATGCTGCAGCAAATCGCGCACTCGATCACGGCGAACCACCCGGAATGCGTGCTGATCGTGCTCCTTATAGACGAACGGCCGGAAGAGGTGACGGAAATGACCCGCTCGGTACGAGGCGAGGTTATTTCGTCGACTTTTGACGAACCGGCGACCCGCCACGTACAGGTGGCGGAAATGGTGATCGAAAAGGCCAAGCGTTTGGTCGAGCACAAGCGAGACGTGATTATTTTGCTCGACTCCATCACCCGCTTGGCGCGCGCCTACAACACTGTGGTGCCGGCGTCCGGCAAAGTCTTGACCGGGGGCGTCGACGCGAATGCTTTACAGCGGCCGAAGCGCTTTTTCGGCGCCGCGCGTAATATCGAGGAAGGCGGGAGCCTGACGATCCTGGCGACGACCTTGGTCGAGACCGGATCCAAAATGGACGACGTCATCTACGAAGAGTTCAAGGGCACTGGCAATATGGAGATCCATCTCGACCGGCGATTGGCCGAGAAGCGGGTCTACCCGGCCATCAACATCAACCGGTCCGGGACCCGTCGCGAGGAGCTTTTGATCGACTCGGGCGAACTTCAAAAGCTGTGGATTCTGCGTAAGCTTCTGCATCCCATGGATGACGTGGAAGGATCCGAGTTCCTCTTGGACAAACTGAAGGCGACGAAAAACAATGCCGAATTCTTCGACTCAATGCGCCGTTAGTAAGAAGCGGTCGTTTTCTTTCGCACAACCGTGACACCGTCCCTCACCGTGAGAAGCACGGCATCGACGGTGTCGTCGTTGCGGACCTTTCGGTTTAAGGCGGCGATCGCAAGATCTGCCGGGGTCTTAGGGCTCAAGACCTGCCCCGACCACAAGGTATTGTCGATAACCAGCAAGCCGCCAGGACGCAGGAGTGGAAGCACCCGTTCATAGTAGCTCGGGTAATTCTCCTTATCGGCGTCTATAAACGCGAGGTCGAACTGCTCGTCTCTAAGAGCCTCGAGGGTATCCAAGGCCGGCCCCGGACGGATATGGATCTTACGGCCATGCGGCGTGCGGTCAAAAAACCGCTGCGCGATCGCGATGGCCTCCGGGTCTTTTTCGCAAGAGATGATCTCGCCGTTAACCGGCAGCGCGGTCGCCATGGTGAGGGCCGAGTAGCCGGTAAAAAGACCGATCTCCAGGATACGCCGGGCCGAGGACAGCATGACAAGCAGTCGCAGCAAACCGCCTTCTAGGGGCCCGCTCAACATTTGGGCGTCCGAGCGGTGCGTGCGCGTATACTGCTCAAGCTCCTGGAGGACGTCCGGCAAAGGCGAACTGTGGCTACGCGCGTAGTCCTCTAAGGCTTGGTTGATGAGTTTTTCCATGGCGTTAGTGTACCTCATTCGCGCCATCCGACGAGAGTGACGCGGTCCCCGTTGCGCAGTGGGTTTTTTCGGTTCAGTATGGCGCGGTTTTGATCAGAATTCGTGAGTTATATCGCATTCAGAGGGGGTTATTTTATGTCGATGGCGGATCGTGACGGCATCATTTGGTACGATGGCAAGCTCGTCCCGTGGCGTGAAGCAACGACCCATGTCCTCACCCATACCTTGCACTATGGAATGGGTGTCTTTGAGGGCGTGCGCGCCTATCCGACCGCCCAGGGGCCGGCCATTTTTCGCCTCGACGCCCATGTAGACCGTCTATTCCGTTCGGCCCACATCATGGGCATGGACATCCCGTTTGAAAAGGAAGCCGTACGCGATGCGATCTTGGCCTCGGTCCGTGAAAATGGGCTCGATTCCGCCTACATCCGCCCCATGGCCTTTTACGGGGCCGAAGGCATGGGTCTGCGCGCGGACAAACTGAAGGTGCACTTGATCGTGGCGGCCTGGGCCTGGGGGGCTTACCTTGGGGAAGACGCCCTGGAGCGCGGCATACGCATCAAGACCTCCTCCTTTAACCGTCATCACGTCAACTCAGCCTTATGCAAAGCCAAGACCAACGGCAGCTATATGAACTCCATGTTGGCTTTGCGCGAAGCCCAGCAATGTGGCTGCGATGAAGCCCTATTGCTAGACACAGAAGGCTACGTCGCCGAGGGGAGTGGCGAAAACATTTTTATCGTCCGCAATGGGGCCTTGCTCACCCCGGAACTGACGGCCGCCCTGGAGGGCATCACCCGCGACACGCTGATCGAACTGGCCCACGAGATCGGGATCCCGGTGCGCGAAAAGCGCATCACCCGCGACGAGGTCTATATCGCCGACGAGGCCTTTTTCTCGGGTACGGCCGCCGAGGTCACGCCGATTCGCGAACTCGACCATCGCGCCATCGGTTGCGGACACCGCGGACCGATCACAGAGCGGCTCCAGACCCTCTACTTCGAGCAGGTTCACGGACGACGTACGGCGCATTCCGAATGGCTGACGTTGGTGACCGCTGACGGCGCCAGACAGCGCGCGAAAAAAGCCTGACCATGGACAAGGATCCATCTCCGGCCTATTGCGCACCCAAGGACCGTCGCTGCGAGGTGACGCGCGCGGACCTGCCGCTTCACTGCCCATTACCAAACACGAGCCTCTGGAATTTGCACCCGCGCGTTTTTCTGCCGATAGAGGAATCAGGCCAGGAGCTGTGTCCGTACTGTGGGACCCTCTACGTCCTTAAAGACCGCTAGGGACGTTTCTTGACGGGGGTGCGGATACTCATCGTAGGTCCGGCTTGGGTCGGCGACATGGTTATGGCCCACAGCCTTTTTTTGCTCTTGAGGGCGCGCTGGCCCGATCGCGAACTGGACGTGATAGCACCGCCCGCGACCTACCCTTTACTCACCCGCATGCCCGAGGTCGCACAAGCCATTCCCTTGCTTGCACCCCATGGACGATTGGCCTTGCGCCACAGGCTCGCGCTCGGATGGAACCTGCGCCCCCGCCGCTATGAACAAGCCCTGGTGCTGCCGCGCTCCTACAAGTCGGCCCTGCCGGCTTGGACGAGCGGGGCACGGCGTCGCACAGGCTTTCTTGGCGAGGCTCGCTGGGGCCTCCTGAACGACATTCGCAAAGAACCGGCCGGCCACAAGATGCGCACGGTCGACCGCTTTTTGATGTTGGGGCTGGAGCCGGACGAATGCCCCCCCGCAGTCATGCCGCCCCGTCTTGTCACAGACCCAGACGCCGGCCACGCGGCCCTTAAACGCTTGGGTATACCAAGCCCTGACCGCGTGCTTGCCCTCTGCCCCGGGGCCGAATATGGGCCTGCGAAGCGCTGGCCGGCGCGCCATTTCGCAGTCCTCGCTCAGAGCTTTCATGCGCAGGGTTGGCAGATATGGCTAATGGGAGGCCCTCGCGATCAGGAGGAGGCGCAGGCGATCCAGGCGCTGTCCGAGAACGCCTGCGTCGACTTGACCGGTCGCACGACTCTCCTTGAGGCCGTCGATCTTCTCGGGCTGGCCACCGCGGTCGTCAGCAATGACTCGGGCCTTATGCACGTGGCGGCCGCCATAGGCCTGCCGCTCGTCGCGGTCTTTGGATCGTCGGACCCCGAGCACACTCCGCCGCTTGATCCACACGCGCTCGCCCTTTCTCTCCATCTTCCGTGTAGCCCCTGTTTTGCGCGCCGCTGCCCGCTTGGACACCTTCAATGTCTCGAAGGCCTGACACCGGATCGCGTGGAACAGGCCCTCCAAAGGGTGCTTGACGTCTCTTTTGGGAGGTGAGGCCTGGCTGCGTGGTATTCGGCTTGGGGGGCACAACGATTGATAGCAGTTTTGGGGGCCCGGTTGCGGCTTCAAAAGCCTGTGCACGGCTTGTATTTCCTTCTTTATTGGTTATCCGCTTACAGCTGCGATTCAAAGAAGCTTTTGCCACCATCGCGTATCGTTACCTAAGATATTTCTTAGCCGAGCGCCTCCATGAGAACATCCATCGAAAAACAAAGGATCGCGCGTTGGCCATGCCGAAAGACAATTGCACCGCGATCGCTGAGCGCTTACCTCCAAGCCCTGATGCCAAGCCCGACTACAACATCGGTTGTTGGGCATTGATCAAGGGGGCATCATCCGTATGTCGTGCGACCCGGTGCGGGGGAGCATGGGCAAGCCCTAGCAGGGCCTGCTGCTTTTTATCCTGAGGCCTACGCAGAGCGGGTACAGGCCCGGGATTGGTACGAAGACAAAAGCGTCAGGCGCAGGGAAAACTTTTTAGACATAGGATTAGGCGTCCTTGCGATTCAAAAAAGCTCCAGCACCTGGCCCGCCACACTGCAGCCACAAACCGCCTTTTGGTCCTTCGGGTTTGTGTTCGATCCTATGCCGGCCGGCTTATCATACTGTTTAGAGTACTCAGGGTCGGTCGCGTGCGCTTAGCGAGATGCTGCCGTGCTACCCAAAACGTCCATCTCAAAAGCCCCGCCACCGTACTTATAAGCGCAGGGCTTCTTGTCGACAACTTCATTCGCCACTTTTCTTTATTAACAGCGCCTCGGGGAGCAGCCCGTAGGCGCGACGCGAGCTGACCTGCTGCGCAAATTTTTTAAGCTCGCCACACGAAGACCCTTTGGACCGGGCAGGGCTCCGACTACGCACATACCGCTTTGCGGCCAAAGTGCTAACTTCTAGTCGTTCTCTCGAGCCTCACTCAATGTCCCTGCCTCGTCGTAGGCCGCACTTTTGTCTCCAACGCCATTCAAACCCAGATTGCGCTTAGCGAGAAAAGCCGGGTTAAAACTCAAAATGAACGAAGGAACAAGCACCAGCGCGGCAAAAGCACTAACCAGCATCGCGGCCCCGATCAGGATTGCAAGCCAGACATGGATGTAAAAATGGATGTCAAAAAGTAATACGCCGTAACCTAGGGCCATGGCTGATGCTGCGAAAAGAATGGCCTCGCCAGCGCTTTGCAGCGCGTTGCGCACGGCAACCCTCTGAGAATCCGTACGCGCCAGCTCTTCCCGAAGGCGGAAGAGAAGATAAATGGCGTAGTCCGCCCCTATACCCACCGCCATAGCCGATGTTAATGACGTCGGAATATTCAGCAAAATACCGCCCCAGCCCATTATGCCGAAATTGATAATCACCGCCATGAGAAGCGGAGTTAGGACCAAAATCCCAGCAACAAGTGAGCGAAATACCAGACTGGACAATATCAGAACAACAAGCGCAATTTGCAAAATATTGAGCAATTTTTCATGAACCATAACTTGGTTCAGCGCAAAGTCCTCAGGGGCGCTGCCGCCGATTTGAACTCGCACATTGGATCCGAAATGGCGTGCGGCGAACGCCCGTATCTTTCTAATCAGCCCCTGCGTGTATGCGGTACTATCGGTCTTTGTCAAAATCGCGATATTGGCCCGTCTATAATTGTAGTTGACATAGGAGTCAAAATCTCCGGGTGACCCAGACATTGAGTATAAAAAAAGATACTGGGACACCAAGGCTTTTGACGCGGGAATTCGATAAAACGCGGGGTTATCCGCGTGCATGGCCTCATTCATACGCATAATGAGGTCGGCAATTGAAAAGGTTTTGCCGACGCGCCGACGGGCTTGTAAAAACGTTTCGAGCTGGACCATGGATTTGAGGACGCTAGGATCTTTTATGGTGCCTGGAGACTTTCCGGTTAGCATGACGTAAACGGTATTTGTACCACCTAGGTGGCGATTTAGGTAACGATCGGCATGTTGAAAGGAAAGCGATGGCGAAAAGTACCGTTTTACGGAGTTGTTATTGACAACACGGAATGCTCCGGCAATAGCGAAGGCGAGAATCGCTATGGCGGCTATATAAATATTTTTCCGTCGCGGCCCGGTGACAACGTCCGCTATTCGTTGGGTGACTCGGGCCCAACCGTGTCCTGCGCCGGCTATTTTTGTAATGCGCGGGGGAGGGAGCATCGATCTAAGTGCCGGAATAAAGGTGAGCTCGACTACTAATGTCGAAAGTATTCCAAGACCCGTAAAAATCCCGAAATTGCGTACCGCGGTAATCTTGAAAACAATAAGGGAAAAAAACCCAAGCATGGCTACCGTTCCGGCTGCAATCATGGCCGGTCCCACTTTGGTTACGGATGTAATCACGGCTTGGCGATTGGCGGCAAAGCGATCCATGTTATTTTGGTCGCACAGTTGGCCGTAATCCTCGTAGTATCGTTTCAGTAGCTGCACAGCGTGGCCGGTTGCTAGGGCAAGAATCAATATCGGCGTGGTCGCGTTAAAGGCGTCCATTGGAATATGAAATGCGCCCATGACTCCGACCCCCCACATGACTGCGAGGAGAGCTGTCAATAGAGGCAAAAACATTCCCTGATACGTCCGGAATGCTCGGTAAAGAACAAGACTCAGAACGAGGAACGAAATCGGCAGCAAAAACACCATGCGCTGAGAATCTTGCTCAAGGTGAGCTAGGTACATGGGCTCGCCGGCCACGTAAAATCGAATTCCGGGGGTCTTGTGCGCCGCGAGAACAGGTTTGATTTTGTTCATCATCGCGGTATATCCGGATAGCGCGCTTTTAAAGTCCACCATAATGGCAGCGGTGCGGCCATGTGGGGAAACAATGAGGTTTTGATAGATGGGGTTTTTGGCAATGGCTGCACGAAGCGCAGTCGCCGTAGCTGGAGTGATTGGACCGTAGGGAAGCAGGCGCGTGACGTCAAGGCCTTGGGTGGTTCCTTCTATGTTTTTTGCACGCTTGGCGGCAAAGCTTAATAAATCTTTTTTGACAACGCCTTTGACGTTCCTAAGGGCTTGTGTCAATTGCCGAATTGTTTCAAGAACCGCGGGTTGGTAGACGCTACCTTTTTTGGGAGATACGCCGATCACGACGACGTGTTTGAGGCCGAATATGTGTTCTATTTTGTTGCTGCCGGCGACATACGGGTTGGACTGCGGCATAAGCTTTGCCGTGTCTATTACAACCTTAATGCTGCGAGCATTGAAAAGGGCGGCGGCCGTTATTAGAGCGGTGCACAATATAACAATCTTTGGGTGCGATACAATCCACTCTATATAACGCTGCATAGCGCTAACTCCTTTGGTGTGGTGCAAGATCGAGAGTGCGAACAAACCTGCTTAGGCTTACGATGTAAGTCGTGGCAGCTTTGTAGCGTCAGGCGACAAGCCTGAGCTCCTGAGCTGCTTCGTCTAAAAATGTCGCCCAAACGCGGTTAGGCTCCCAGACGCTTTCAATGAGTCGCGACGCTTGCGATTGCGTCCATCCGTGCCGTGAACGCATATAAAGGGAAGCAAAGCAGCTGACACGATAATTGGCTGCGCAGTGCACGAATGTGGCGGTGGCAGCTGATGCGTCCATAACATCGAAAAATCTGTATATTTGGGAAAGTTCCGGACGTTCAAACTCGACTGGGATATGGTGGTATACCATTTTGAGTTCGCTTACAACCGCAGCTTCGTCTTCTAGAGCGTACTCGGTGTCGTGTAGCCCGAGATTAATGACCGTCTGGCATCCCGCGGCGGCGAGATGGGCAAGCTCCTCTGCCGTCGGCTGCCCACCAAGCGCAATTTGTTCCGTTAGAGAGATAAAAGCGATAATTTGGAAGCTACCGCGCAGCTTCCCTATTTGCTGGGCGCTCATAGGTGAACGTCTCTATCGCGCACAGTAATGAACTCTGGCGTAACGGGCGCAGTCGACCCCTTGTCTTCCATGATGTGAATACGCTTAAGTTTCCGTGACACGTTTTCTTTCAAACAATTGCGGCCATGCAGTAGGGTCGCATTGTCGTAAATGAGAAAATCCCCTTTTTGCCACGGGTGGCGATACATTACGTCACTGCCATAGAGCGTTTTTGTGACGGATGTGAGAAATGCGCGCTGTTTTGCGGCATCGAGTCCGGCAACATGTACATAGACAGGGTTGATGTCCATATTGTCTTCGTTAAAAGGCTCTATAAAGCGAATCACGCGCGCGCCAGACCACTTGTCCGTGCTGACCAGGGGCACTGTGACCCGGCCGCTGTAGTGAGCCTTTTTATCGGTTTCATAAGTGATGTGTGCACGTTCCCACGAAACTCGATCCGGCTCCGGGAGGTTTTCTAACAGTTTTACCGTGTCGGTAAATATGGTTTCTCCGCCGCTTGGGCTTGAAGACTCCATACATTGAAAAACGCTGTAGCGTGGGGCTTCTCGCAGGTACGCCCCGTCCCAGTGCATTTCAACCCGACCGTTGCGAAACAGGTGGTTATCGGGATTACGTCGGGTTTCCACAGTAAATATTTCCCCGAATTCCCACTTTAAAAGCGGGCCGAATTGGCTTGCAAATTGAATGAACGACCCATCATCGAGCGGGGCGAACCCGCGCAAGACGACAAGCTTGTCGTGTTTCAACGCATTGCGAATAGCATGTGGTGGCACATTAAGGACCGAATCTGTCGGATTCGGTGCTTTGAAAAGGACGCCAAACGGTTTGAATGTGTCTGAGTTATCCATGACCGGCCTCAATTACCATAGGTTTCCAGACTTTGAAAATGACTGGGACGTCCGTTTTTGAAGATGAGCGCAGCACCCATACGTTCAGCAGTCTCGCGATGCACGAGTGACACCCCGTTTCGGTGCTTAAGTACTACGGAATGCCACGGAGTGGCCCAGGCGTTTGTGGCGTCGACCAAAGCGATGCCAATTTTCTCCGACACTCGCGCTTGCGGATGTATCGAAAGGCGAATAGTTTCCGGAAATCGATCCGCCAGAAGCTTGCTCCAGGCATTGCTTCTCTGGATTACGCGATAGGCGGCTAGCCTTGCCAAACGCTGTATATGCGACTTGGAAAGGCCGCAAAACTTGTCCAACCCGCAAAAATCCTCAAACATGAAGCGTGTGATGCCTTTGTACATTTCAGCTGCATGATTTTCTGCCCGACATCTGTCTTGGAGGGTTGCCAAGGTTTCGCCATACTCAACCATAAGCTCCTCCCGCAGGGTAGCGTAATCAGTTATGGTCGAGTACACATCGTCGAGGCCGAAAAATTCGATGTGCGTAAGTTTCATTTCGGCAGCGAGCTGGCGAAGTGACGCGTTATAGGCGGTGACGTCTTGATCGGGAATGTGTACGACATCGGCAAAGACGCGGCCGTCTGAACAAATTATGACCTTCGCGCCTGCCTCATGGTGCGTTCTAATATCCTCACACAGAGCATTTATGGCCATCAAAGCCAGCTCTTCTCCGTGATCCGGTAGGTGGCTTAGCGTCTTACGCCGGCTTGGCGATTTGGCCGGAAACGCCGGCAATATCAGTGTAATTGGTCGCCCCTCGTTAATCGCCCTGGTGATAACTGGGTAATGGGGCGCTGCTTCGGCCTCCGACTCTTTGTCGGAAAAGGGTTCCGAGGGCAGAAGGCGCCTTCGCCTAAACAGCTCCATCAGGATTTTGGACGCGGTCTTATCGGCGGTGGCGCAGGAACACAATACGGCCGGAGGCGTGATCATGACCCCTCCCAATAAGCAGCGAACGTGTGTTTTTGAGGTACGCCTGCCAGGTTTGGCGCTTCATTTATGGGAGGACACTTAGTAGCCCCGCTACATACGGCGAAGGCCTCCTTGAGCGTCATGTTATTGTGCGTTATAGCGTGCGTGACTGCCGTCATTGCTTCCGTATTTAGAGTTTTTTTGGTGCTTATAGCCATTCTTTCTAGTGCAAGCCTGACGCTTACCGCAATCATGTCTTTATGAAGACTTTGTATTTTTTCTGGCGACAGATCACGGCCTCTAGAGAGACTGTTGTGGATATAGTTGTCTTTAATTTTTATATCAACGAAGTGGCCAGCGTTGTTGGTCATCAGGCCTTCTCGTTCGGCAAGAAATTCCGCAAGTTCGTTGGCAATCTTGTGAACAAGTTTGGCGGGTCCAGTTTCGACCATTTTGAGTTTTGTTTCGAGGACGATATCTTTGTCGTCATAGTTTTGCGTCGGATCGTAGCCCCACTGGCGCGACATGGATGTTGGGAGGATCAGGCCGAAAAAATCCATGAGGAGCGGCTCGAAAAGGCTTCTCATAAGGTCAAAAGACCCGTGATAATTACCGGTTATGTGTAATAGGAAATTTTCAAGCCACCAACGTGAGTGGGCGTTGTAGGCGACGAGTTTTTTTGTGAGAACATCGTGTTGCCCAGTTATATCTGTTTCTATTAGGTCGCCTATCATGCGATTTGCGTCTGCCAAGAAGGCCGACCCTGATGAAAACAGGGGGTCAAGAAACGCGGCTGACATGCCAGTCAGGAACCATCTGTCTTCTGAATAGAATTGGGTGGCTATACGACTCATGTTTTTGAGGCCATGGAAGTCTATGACACGGAAAGAGTTTCCAAGCAGATCGGACAGGGCTTTATGGGATTTTATAAAGTCAATGAATGCTGCTTGCGATTTTATGTCCAACGGGGCTTTATCGTGATGCCAGACAACACCGACGCTAGTCACGGTGTGTGATAGCGGTATGAGCCAGAACCAATACCCCGAGTACATGAAGTGTACGGTGCTGAGAAATCGGCTTGTGTAATTCACTCGTTCACGCCACGCTGCGGGGCCCATGTGGTCAATCGCGTTCATGTTTTCGATTCGAGCCCAGCGGCAGGATATGGGGTGGGCCGTATTCGGTTTTAGGATTTTTAGCTTTCTTGCAAGCGGGGCAGAGAAGCCTGCTGCATCGACAAGCCATTTGCAGCGGATTTTACGCCCATCTGTCAACGTCACGAGATGGCCACGATGGCGGTCGATTTCTATCGTGCTTACCTCGGTGCCGAGGGAGACGTTTACCCCTAATTCGGCATTCATGGCGTTTATGTCGCGATCGAACCTTTGGCGATCTATTTGGTGCGAAGGGATGGCGTCGGTCCAGGCACGGCCCATTTCACTCCTGTCGCTGAGGGCAAGGGATTTGGCGGGGGAGTCGAAAAAGAATCGGAGACCGTTCTTCGGGAGGTGGCACGAATCAAGGTACGGTCCCAAATCAAGATCTTTGGCCGCATAGTCCCAAAAAATTTCGAGCATCGATTCTCCGGCACCGTAGTCGAACGACGTTTTTCGATCGACATTAAGGATTGCGAGGTGCGGATGAGCGATTTTAAGTTGGCGGGCAAGGCAGGCGCCGGCCATCGAGGCCCCGATGATCAGAACATCCCAGTATGCTTCATCAGCGGGTTGCATAAGACTTATCCCTTTGCGGTTTGGTGTGTAGCGAGCGCAGAAACCGCTTGCCCCTGGTTCTTTGAACATGAGACGGCATCACTTTTCGCGGTTTCTTTCCCGTGTTTTGGTTTGGCGAATAGTAATGTTAGGTTAGATGGCTGTAACCTGTCCGCATGGACAGGTGTGTATTACAGCCGCAATGGGTTCACGAAGGTTTTTGGCGATGAGCCTTACGCGGCAAGAAGGCGCGCGGCGATCTGACTGAAGCGGCAGGATTACCTGTAAGGGAGCGCGTGCGAGATCGCGTAGCATTTTGTTAGTCGGTTTTTGCACGACAATAGTTGTGATTTCGCAGCTTTCGTGGAATTGAGCAAGCAGCAAGGCATCGCCTGAGTTGGTCTTGATGTGATCGGCTTGGTAGCGAGCGCCCCGTGACGGCGCGATTACCTGCGCCCCAAAGCCGCGTGCCAAACGGTGCGAACAAGCTTGTGGCCCAAAGGCCGGTTTTATGCACCGCACTCAACGCCTTGGGCGGACCGCGTCTTGCCAACGTTTTTGTCACCGAGACCACGCTAGAAGGCGTTAGGCTTAGAAGGAGCGGTTCGTCGCGCGAGCTGGCCTTGGCATAAGCAGTGGCAATTGGCTTTTTGTGTCCAGCTCACTTGGCAGTTCATTTGATGGATTTTTTCAGGGCTGCCGCCAATCCACGGTACCGGACGCAGGCCATCCCGCCAAGAGGCCATGGTGTCTTAGCGAAAGCGAGGCGGTCAACAAAAGTTGGGTGTGGGCTTGTGTAATTTAGCTATTCAGTTGGGCGTTTTCTTACATTTGTGACACTTTGAAGGCCGATTTTACGTGGGTCGTTGAAAGTCACACGGAAAGAGAAATGTCTATCGGGAACCGTTCGGCTTTCCTAAGAGGTCTTTCAGTGGGTCGCCGCCTAAGCCTAAGCTTGTGGGGTTCGCAAACGAAACAATGCGGGCCTCAAGATCGTCGAGCTCTTTTACAAGCAGCTTTTCGTCGGAATACACGTGGCTTAACATAACGATGCCTTGGATACGACCAAGGACGTGAAGCGCGAGCTGACGCGCATCAGGTTCAAATCCCATCGCGGCAAACTGCTCCGTGAGCCAGTCACGAAACAAGTCGAAAAGTATTCGGGCATCCTCCATGAGACGGGGCTGGTTTTTTCCTAATTCACTACTGAGAGAGCCCATAGGGCAACCATACCGCATCATATCCTGGCCTTTATCCCTAAACATTTTCACAAAGGCGCGGATACGACTTGTGGGCGCGGGCACCGTTTTGTCCCAGGCACGAAGTAGATTTTCGGTTTCTGCGAACCTGGACTCAACCACCGCTCGCAAAATGTCGTCTTTCGTTCGAAAGTAATAGTAAACGTTCCCGCTTGGTATGCCGGAAGCGAAAGCAATGTCTCGAAAGGAGGTTTCGTTGTAACCTCGCTCATAAAACAGCCGATTGGCAATATCAACGACGTGGCGACGCGCCTGCGCGACCTTGTCTGACATGGCAATGGTCTCCTTTTGTTTTCGTCGGTAAAAACATCTTGGTTACGGTTCCATGAGATCAAGCTTGAGTGCGATCGCAACAGCTTGGGCGCGTGTCGCCGCATTTAATTTCACAAGAACGTTTTGCACGTGAAACTTGACGGTGCGTGTGCTTATCTGAAGGATAGTCGCAATTTCCCAGCCGGTCTTGCCTTTTTGTATCCACCAGAAAACTTCGAGCTCGCGTTTTGTCAAGGTGACACCCGCTGCTTCGCGGTCTTTTAGGCCGCGATTTCCCATAAACAGCTTATCTGGACCCGTCATAAATACTAGCCTCGCTTCCTGATATTGACACACTCCCTTTCTTCCCAAAACCTATTTTGAGGGGGCAAAGAAAAGTCGTTACTGGAAGTAGTACTTCATCTCGCCGAACCCTCCGGACAGTGGGCGCAGGCGCCCATAAAAAGTATCGGTCTGGCCTCCATAGATATCCGCTCCTAATAGGGCTTTGAGATTGTCCGTAAACGAGTACCTTATAAGCGGCCGCAGATACCAGCTGGCCCTGGACAGTCCGCCGATAATAAGAATTTCTGTAACTAAGGTGTTGTTTAGCCATGTCTTTCTGATGCGCGCGCTCAATCCGTAACTTGTACGGTCTCGCTGTCCATAAGTAATAGCGTTCTGGAGGGCAATTTCTTGTAGAAACGGGTTGTTGACAGTCATGGGATCATGGTAATGATGGACCCACGTTCCGATGATTTGAACATCAATATTGAGATTGCGGTCGAATGTTCGATCCCCACCTGCGACGTAGGAGAGGTAAGGGCTCATGATGAAGGGCTGGTAGCCCGAACGATTTTCCGGACGAAAATAGGCCATATCGCCTCTGAGGCCATAGCGACCCATTGTTGTAGCGAAGTCTGCGCCGATTACATCGATCCTGTTATATTCGAGAGCCAGTTGCGGACCGGTGGACGTGAAGCCGTTGGGCTCTAGCCCTGGCAGGAGGTTGAAGCCATGGAAGTAGCTGAGGGACCAATCGGCCGCTCCCCCGGTCTTATTAATTTTGAGTGCCACCTCTGTATTTTTGAGCGAGGGGTTTGGGTCTTTGCTCACCGTAGTGATTCCAGGGAGAGGAAGCGGGATAATGGACGGTGAAAAATAAGGGGTTAGAAAAAGTGTGGCGGTATAATTCCGCGTTAGAAAGTAGTCGTACTTAAGCGCCGTAGTTCCAAATCGCTGATTTCTGCCGAGAGGAAGCAGCAAGGTGTAGTTGCGAGGCGTGAGATTATCTGTTGGATTAATGCCATCGGCGCGCCCCCAAACGACAATTTGTTTACCTATCCGAAGCGCGGAATGCTGGTAGTTTCGTGTAACATAGCCTTCGACGAGCGCGTTTTGCGACTTGTTTCCGGACAAGATATCGGAATTCATGAGGCGCGCCTGAATCTTACCAGTTATGTGCGCGCTTCGGAGACGAGGCGAGAGATGAAACTGGATGGCGCCACCGTAGAGATCGTGCTGGCTATTAAATTCTCGGGAGTGTTGGAAGTAGGCCAATCCGACAGACCCATAAAAACCTTCGCGCACTAGAGCTGCATTCACGCGGTCCGCGCCCCCCAGGAGAGATGAAAGAAGAGTCGGAGCGGGGGCCAAACGAGGGACGAGCAGCTTTTTGTCGACGCGTGGCGAAGTCAAGCGCGCAGACGCATTTTTGAGCGTCGGGCTCACTTTTTCTGATTTGTTCCGTTGAGATTTTTGAGCACTTATGACGCGTGCCAGGCAACCTTCTGCCTGCGGGCCTTGTGAGTGACCGGTATTGCCGCGCCTCACTTTTTTTGCTTTGCAAGCCCCACGGGTCGCCATACGGGGTCCTGTGGTAGCCCATGCGGCCTGGTGTGCAGACAACAGAGCCGCCACAAGGAGCGCGCGCGTCATCCGTAGACCATTTGGCGCGTAGTGAACGCGGACCTGGGGATGGGCTTGTCGCCAACAACGTGAGAGAAAGTAATGATGGTCACATGGCCGGTTTGGTCATTGATCATCTTTCGGTACATAGCAAACCAGCGGTGGGTTTTAGGATCGACTAAGCGGTCTTTGTCGATAGTTTGGGTTTTGAGGAGGGCGCCCCTTCTGTCGAAATATTCGACCTTTTTTTCGACAAAGTTGTCTTTTCGGACCCACGTTATTTTCTTGCTGTAGCCGTAATGTCTTTCGACTTTGGCGTTGATCGGCGTTGAGACAATGACATAGCACGGGATGCCGTTTACGGATTGCGACGGGAGTCGCGTGTTTTTGTAATCGCTGACCTTAGGCAACATAAGGTCTCCGTAGGAAAAATCGGAACCCACAAAACTGTCGGCCTTATCATCCGCGACGAGGCGACGGGTCCTATGAAGGGCGGGCAGATATATCCACTCGTCATCTGGCCTGCCGCTATGCTGGATCTGCAGGAATGCCGTTCCTGTAATATCGAGGGGTGCCCTAAAACGGATGAGGAGATCGGAGTCTACCCCGTTGCGCTGTAGCCGGGACAAGGTCACCATTTTTCGAATACGCTTCTGGTGGGCGCGATTCATCAAAACCATAGTGCTGGCCGTCTTGATGTGATAAACCTTGGTCGCGTAGAAATTGCGCTGCATGATCGCCTCCGCCGTCAACCGAACCCCCGCAGCGGCCCAAGATGGCCACGCATAGCCCGCACAAACGACCACGAACATGAGAATTTTGCTGGGCCGCATCACCCCGTTTCTCTCCATTGCCGTAGCTCCCCTCAATGTGTGTCCATCGCTTAGTTATTCAGACGACCGTCTGAATAACTACATAATCAGACAGTCGTCTGAAAATGTCAACGCCCCCAAACGGGGCCGCCGCTCGCGGGCCGCGAGGTTGGGGCGGCACAAAAAAGCGCAATGTTTTCCGTGAGAAGGGGGGCGCCAGGCGCCACAGCGCGCGCACCTTAATAGGAAGGACTCCATCAAGCGGCCGTAGCGAAGTGGACGCTGAGATCGCCGCCGAACCGAAGGGACGGCTGGGATCGTGCGCAAGCTGGCCGGACTCTTAGGCGTCGGGCGCGCCTTGAACGTGTTTTTTGAGGCCCGCCGGGGAGCGGACAAAACGCACCGGGCCATCGGTTTCGGGGTCAAGGCCTGCAAGGCTGGCCACCGCGTGCTTTTTTCACCCTGGGGGAGCCATTGACACGACTGAAGCGGACACTTACCGAGCATTGCCTCACGCAGATCCTGCAGCAGCTCGCCTACCCAAAGACCGTCATCATCGACGAGTCGGCTCTCTGCCGATAACGTGCGGGAACGCAGATTTTTTAGGATCCTAGCTGGGTGTTAGGAGAAGGCTTCTTTCCTTCTCACCTGTAACAAGAGTGTTTCGACTGGAGTGACATCTTTGACGACCCGGTGCTTGCCGCCGCCATTCTCGACCGGTTGCGGTCCCACGCCACGGCCTTGCACATCAAAGGAGAAAGCTATCGACCGAAACACCGGCATACATGGGACATTTTAAACCGGTGAAAAGGTGACAAATTGAACCGGTGTTGGCCCCGTCTTGTCACAGACCCAGACGCCGGCCACGCGGCCCTTAAACGCTTGGGTATACCAAGCCCTGACCGCGTGCTTGCCCTCTGCCCCGGGGCCGAATATGGGCCTGCGAAGCGCTGGCCGGCG
>JAJYGP010000105.1 GCA_021785035.1 Pseudomonadota bacterium | reverse complement strand
ATCTGGCAACACTCCCCCGTGCCCAGGCTTCGCGCCCTGCGATAACTTGATCTCGAAGGCCTTTACCACAAGACTCAGAGCCCGCGCGCGCTCGTCCGAAAGATCGCCATGGGCATCGCGAATCCCGAACTTGGCGGTCCCCACCTGCATGATGAGATCGCAATGCCCCTCGCGATGCGCGGGTGCGAGCCCGCCTTCGCCGGTATTAAGCCAGCAACCACCGCCCTGGGCACCCCGCGACAGGGCCCGCACCGCGGGCTCAGACAGGGCCCCGTAACTCATGCCGGAAATATTGACGACCGCCCGCGCCAAAAACGGCTGAACGCAGGAATCGGCGCCTATCAAAAGAGGCGGGGCATGCATACGTTCAGCGGCGCTGAGCGGGAAGGGAGAGGGAACGAAGGCCAGCGCTTCGCCTTGGGTCACAGGATACGTAGACCCGAAACCGATCACGTCCGGTTCGTTCTTTGCGGCCCGATACACCCAACGGCGAGTGGCGCGATCAAACGGCCGTTCATCGCGGTCCCCCACAATGAAGTACTGCCGCAGAAATTCGCCATAGCGCTCCCCGAGAAAGCGCAGGTGACCAATCACGGGATAATTACGAAGCACCGTGTGTTCACGCTGAGTGAGATCGCGCACAAACAGCGCAATGAAGAAAACAAGCCCGACAAAGCCGAGCAAAGTCCCCACCCCATAAGACAAAATGCCCCAGATCACGTCATCGTTCTCCTCCCCCCTCAGTATAGCCGAGCCATAACGTATGCAAGGATTATGCCTATTCCAGAGTTGGGCCACGGAAAGCGAGGCCAATTGAACTTAGTGCGGTAACGTCATAGTATCCCAGCATGTTCGCCTGGGTGCGGAGCGAAGGCGGGCCTTAGGCTCGCGCTCCGGGACACAGGGTAAATCGTTAACAGCAAGAAATCCCTAAGGAAACCTATGAGCCCCACTTCGCGCCCGGCACGGCGTTCCCATGGTCCGTTTGCCCATGGTTGAGTCGCTCACCTTAGGCCATCTCGTCGCCCAGCCAGCCCTTCTTCTCTTTGTCGCGGTGGTCGTCTTTGGCGCCTTCTATGTCCGCGCCACGATAGGCTTTGGATCGGGGCTGATTTCGGTGGCCCTCCTATCCCTCAGTTTCCCGGTAAAAGAGGTCGTCCCGGTCGTCCTACTACTCGACCTTCTGGGCTCGATACTCTTAGGGGCCTATGATTTTCATGAGATGCAATGGCGCGAACTGTCGTGGCTTATCCCGGGAAGCATCGTCGGCTTGGCAGTGGGGGCTGTCGTCTTAGCGCACACCAACGCCCAAAGCCTCACCCGGTTTTTGGGTATTTTTATCCTGGCCTATGTGGTGTATGCGATCCTTGCCAGGCCCGAACGCATGCCCCAGATCTCTCGCCCCTGGGCGCTGCCACTCGGCGTTTTTGGCGGCCTTATAGGAAGTCTTTATGGGGGCGGGGGGCCACCCCTGGTCGCCTATTTGCAGATGCGGCACTTGGACAAACGCCAGTTTCGCGCGACCTTCCAGGCGATCGCGCTTTCAGACAATGTCTTGCGTGGCGGGCTTTATATCGCTCTCGGGCTCTTGAATGGGAGCCTCGCCATGGCCTTCGTCGCATTGGCCCCGACCGCGGCCCTTGGGCTCTATCTCGGGAATCATTTACACATGCGCATCAACCAACGGACCTTCCTCTACGCAACGCTTGTCCTACTGGCCGTAGTCGGTATCCAGTACCTCATCTAAAGGACCGTCTTAGGACACGCACGGCTGGTGACCCTTGAGGAGCGGGGGATTGCGAGCTAACCGGAAAATTCGAGGACAGGGGAAAAGGGCGGGGTGACCCCGCCCTTTTTTGCTCAGCGGACGGCAAAATGGTAGGTGGCGCCTACCATAAGTTCGTCGCCGTTTTGACTGGGGCCGTAGGCGGTCCGGGCGTTCAGGATCAGATCGTATTCGGCGCGCAAGCTAAGCGGCCGCGAAACGCGATAGCTGACGCCCGCTCCGATAATGGGCCTTGTACTATTGACCACGAAGGCACCGTTGCTGCTGTAGATGTGGGCAACCCCCGCGCGGGCCAGAAAATGCAGTCCACGGACCCGGGGAATGCGGGTACGATACAACCCCGTCACGCTAAAAATACCCACCTTAGTGGGATTGGCGCTAAGCGCCTGGTAGCCGAGTTCGATCCCGACCGGAAAGGACCGCGTCGATATCCCACCGTAGACGCCGGCCGGCGATGTTCCAGCAAGAGCGCCTCCCGTGAGACCCACGTCCGCGCCAACCCACACTCGCGCCATGCTGGTGATCGGCCAAGCGCATAAAGCCAAGAGGGCAAGCCTCGTCACAGAATTCTTCATATCATCATCTCCTTGATAGTCGCTCTTATTCTTAAATGCGTCGGTATAACGCACGGCCCGACTAGTCTAAACATTCCGAGCGGCCACGCACAGCCACAATGCCCGGAGTCTTTCACGCCGCATTCACAAACCGTTACAATAGCCCATCGCACCGTGGTGGTAGAGTATGCCGATGATGACCATGATGGCTCAATCCTCCCACCCGTTCACGTGCCCGGCACAGAGCGGTTCACTCCGAGGCCCCGGACTTGGCAACTAGAAGACCCAAAGTCTGGCGGGTTTGGCAGTGGGCGACCGCGGTCACCCGCCTCGCCACCCTCCACGCCGCCTCGCGGCGCATGAAGTCTAAGCTCTATCTCCTCAACCGTCGACACTTGACGTTGATCCGCGAAATCGAGAACCTGGCCGCGCCGCGGGCCGCCCCAAAGCCAGACCGAGACCCCCAGACCAAAGGCACCGATCTTGCGACCGAAGGACCGATCTTCATACATAGCGCGTGGCGCACCGGGTCTACCTACTTCTGGAACAAGTTTCGTTCATCTCCAGCGTACCTCGCCTACTACGAGCCGTTCCACGAGTCGCTAGAGACTTTGACCCCCTCCTCCATAGGAGCGGCCACCTCGACATCGTGGCCATCGCGACACCCGGTCCTGGAGGCGCCGTATTACCGGGAGTATAGTGAGCTTTTGGAGACGCGCGGGGGCGTGAAGAATTTCCAATGGACCTTCCCCTACCTCAACTATTTTCTGAATGAAGAGCCTCTGTTCGACCAGCAGACTTACCTTGAGGGACTCTCCCGGCATGCCCAAGCGCGAGGCCGGCGAGCCGTATTCGGCTTCTGCCGATCAACAGGCAGGGCTCCTTGGTTCTCCCGATACATGCCCGGCGTTCATATCGCTCTGACGCGGGACGCGCTTGGCATGTGGCGATCGGCGCTCGATCGCAAACAGGCCTATGACGATGTGTACTTCCTCGCTCGCCCCCTTATGATCTTACTCACTTCCCGCCGCGACCCCTGGATCGCTCGTTATTTTTCCGCTTTAAACCTCGAAAGCCTGCCGCGATTCAGCGACTCAGGAGACGCGCGCCGACACGTCGAAAACATTGCACGCCGTGACTTATCGTTGACTATGCGTGCCTTTGCCGCCGTTTCTGCCCTGGGGACGGCATTATCCAGGCGTCACGCCGACATGGTCATTTCCATGGAGACCTTATCTACAGAACCTGGTCGCCGCGCGATCAGCGCGACCTTGATCGGACGCTACAACATCGACCTAGACTGGCGCGACTGCCAAATTCCGGTTTATAGTGCGCGTAGCGAAGATGAATTGTTCCTTGATTACTGGACTCGCGCCTCTATCCTGGCCGAACGCTGCGCAGCGCGTCCTGACGCCCCCGTAGCGGACCGCCGGCCTGCCCGAGCCCTCAAAGCGGTCCAATAGGCCCAAGATCAGGCGCTCGGATAGCCTCTAGGCGCAGGTAAATGTAATCCGCCTACCGAGACGCTCATGGACGAAACGCTTTTGTTCCCATCGAACTCGCACAATCCGCAAAAACGCGGTGTTCGGGAAGTTTCGGACGCCATACCGATCGATAAGATCCGGCGGGTCTTGATCATAGCGCCACGGCTTCTTGGCGACGCCGTGGCGACGACGGTGCTTCTCACGGCACTCAAAAGCATGGCCCCGCGCTGCCTGATCGATGTCTTGGTGCCGCACTCCTTGTCCGATATCTTTGCCCACAATCCCGCCGTTAATGCCCTCCATAAGGTCGACGGGAATTGGCGCAAACGCGGCGTCCTACGCACTCTGCGGCCTCGGTTTGCGCTTATTCGGGCCCTTCGTCAGCATCGTTACGACCTTTTGATTCAATCGCCACACAGCACCGACGGCTCGTGGGGGCCAGCCCTGATCTGGCTACTGCAGATCCCCTACGCCGTAGGCGCCGCCGCCAGTTCTCACGGGTCGCCCTTGAAGCGTTTTCTTTGGCGTAAAACCTTCTCGCACACGCTCGGTGAAGCACACCCAAACCAACCGCCTCGCCATGTCGCCGAGGTGCATCTTGACCTTTTAAGGCGTATCGGACTGCCGCCCGCGCCGGGAAGCCGCAGCGCGAGCCTCGTCTCGGACGCGGCCTCTAAAACCCGCATAGCAGCGCACCTGGCCCGCCTCAAAATTCCCCCCAAACGTTTTGTGTTATTTGCACCCACCGCCGGCAATATGGGACGCACCTTGAGCTTCGATCTGTGCTCAGAATTTATCGCCCGCTGCGTGGCCGATGGCCGGTTTGTCGTCTTAACCGCAGGGCCCACTGATCGCGAGCGATCCTTCATTGAGTCCTTGTGCCGCGATCAAGGGGGCCTCGTCCATACGCTCGGCACGGACCTCTCGCTCGCTGAACTTGCTGCGCTCACAGCCGCCGCTCAGGTTTTTGTCGGAACGGATTCGGGCAGTATGCATGTGGCCGCCGCCATGCACACCCCCGTCGTCGCCTGCTTTGGTCCGGGAGACGAATATCGGTTCGGCCCTTGGCAAACGGCCCAGCGTCTCGTCACAAGCCCGCGCTCGTGCCGTCCATGCGACCAAAACGGCTGCGGCAATAGTGGATGGTCCGACTGCCTTCACGACCTTTCCGCTGATAGCTTGATACGCGCCCTCAACACCCTTATCGCTTAAGTCTTCTGCTGCGTACCGCCTTTCAAAAGACAACATCATACGCGTCAGCATCCCGGTCCGAAGGGTATCGTCGCCAACGTCTTACATCCTGACGCCCTGTGCTACGCCAACATCTGGGCGACGTACTGCCCGACCCTGGATACACATAAAGACCCCATCGCGGTCACCGTGACCAATACCGATTAGAAAAAGCCGCGTTATTAAGGGGAAATAGCCAACAGTCCTGAGGCGATGGGTGCACTTGCGAAAAAATGGAGTGCCGGACGATCATGTCATTCGGCTACGAGGCCGATCCACGTCGCTTGGACAGGCCTGAACGTGCGGTGTCTGCGAAATGAGGACAAGATCGAGTACCGGCGAAGACACACAGGGCCCGGAAATCATACAGCGCGTCTTCTGGCCCCGGGACCAGGGGGGGCTAAATCGCCTTTGAAGGAAAGAGTTCCCGAGCCTGCACTTAACGTGTCCCCTGCGATCGATCGTCGTCGCCCTTTAAGGATCCTAGGGTGCGACCACCACGCGCCACTCCTGCCGGAGCCCCCTTCTTTCTATCTGATCGAAACGTCTTGCGACGGGCGGGCCTCCTGTGGGCCGCAAAGGCGCCG
>JAJYGP010000021.1 GCA_021785035.1 Pseudomonadota bacterium | reverse complement strand
CTCCCCTCTCCCTCCTTGGGCGGATTTCGTCGGATGCCCTGTTCCGGCAAGATCACGGACGCTGGGCCTTTGCTGGCTCGGTCCCGGCATCTCGTCAGATCGCCGCTCCCGCCCTACCCTCTTCAGCCGTAATACGCCCCCAAAAGGCCGCTCCTCGATCGCCTCGTAGGCCGTGTCCGGACGCGCGTGGGATAATGCGCGGTTCCTAAAAGGCCCTCGCGTCCTTGCGAGGGAAGACCTGCCGCGGGAGAAGAGATGGTTAGTCATGATCGTCATCGCTACACCGCGGTTGGCTGTCGTAGCTGATAAAAGTGGTGGGCATGTCAACACCAAGCCGCAATGCCGCACCGAGGACACGATCGGTTTTTTCCTGGTCGAGCTCATCAGGCCACTGGCTAACCGCGGACTTTGTGATACCCAGGGCCCGCGCCAGATCGCTCTGGGTCCGGCCGAAGATACTGATTGCTTCGGACTTACGCATGGTTAGTAGTACAGCACACTGTACCTCTATGGTCAAGCGCACTGTATTTCCTGACAAGTAGGCTTGACAAATGTCCAGCGGCCAACGAATCAAGGAAGCACGAGAAGACCTGCGTATTTCGCAGCCGGAGCTTGCAAAACGAGCGAGGGTAACGAAATCTGCCGTTAGCCAATGGGAAAATGGCAGCACAAAAGAACTTAAAGCTGACCATCTCTTGGCGGTCGCCAAAGCGCTCAACGTTTCTCCAGATTGGCTAGCTACAGGCAGGGGACCCAAACAACGCACCCAAGACATCGATCAGGGATCAGAACCAAAAGTATCGCTAATTCCCCTCCTCACCTGGGCCCAGGTGAGGGATTGGCACGAGACGGCGGGCGCGTCTCACACGAGCGGTATAATGGAGCGGGTCGCTGTCATTGGCGCGTTCGGCCCCCGGACGTTCGCGCTCCATGTGTGTGGCGACTCCATGGAACCTGCCTTTTTCGAAGGGGACACGATCATCGTGGATCCTGACCGGGAACCTAAGGGTCGGGATTATGTGGTCGTCATAGGGAAGCCCACATCGGAGCCGACCTTTAAGCAACTGCTGGTGGAGGTCGATGAGCGATACCTCAAACCGGCGAATCGCCGTTACCACATTCTCCCGGTTACCGCGGATATGGTGATCGTGGGGGTCGTGGTGATGAAGATGCGGGTGTATTGTTGAGCCAATCAGACAGTTGACATCAGAGAATAACCATGACGACAACAGCGCTCCCCGCCTTCCATGATTTAATGAACCCCTTGCTCCGGGCGCTTCGCATGCTGGGTGGCTCAGGCACTAACGAGGAAATTTACGCCAAGATTGTGGAACTTACGGGCTTCTCTGAAGAGATCCTTGCGCACCTCCATGATCCCGAGAAAAGCAGTCAAACCGAAGTCGGCTACCGTCTCGCTTGGGCGCGAACCTACCTTCGTAAATATGGCTTACTAGAAAACTCCAGTCGAGGGGTATGGTCGCTAACAGAAAAAGCCAAAGATCTCGAAGTCGTAGATTCTGACGAAGTCGTCCGTTTTGTCCGCAATCTTGATAAACAAGAAGCTCCAAAAAGGCGGCCGCCCGACGAAACCACAAGGGAATTCTCTGAGGAGGAGCGGTGGAAAGACAAGCTTTCCGCGGTCCTTACACAAAAGCTTGATCCCGCCGGGTTTGAGCGTTTGGTACAACGCATATTGCGCGAATCGGGGTTTGTCCAGGTTGAAGTCACCGGCCGCACGGGGGATGGCGGTATTGATGGAAAAGGGATTGCCCGTATTCATGGGTTCATGAGCTTTCATGTCTTATTTCAATGCAAGCGCTACAAGGGCTCTGTAACAGCCGGAGACATCCGAGATTTTCGCGGCGCTATGGTGGGGCGCGCAGACAAGGGCTTGTTCATCACCACTGGCTCCTTTACACCAGCCGCCGTAAAGGAAGCAACCCGCGACGGCGCGCCGCCAATCGATTTAGTCGACGGGGACGACCTTGCCCAAAAATTGAGAGAGCTGGCTCTTGGCGTCAAAACAGAACTCGTACAGCACGTCACTGTCGATGAAGCGTGGTTCGAGAGTTTGTGATGTACCACACATTGTTGAAGACAACGTGTTGCGTCAACGCCATATCACGTTTCTCTCATATAGCTAGGCCGTAGACCATAAACATGATACAGCTTCTGATTGATATCATTCTAAAGGCCGGCTCGGTATCCGGGTTGGTGTCTCTCGTATATTTGATATTCCAATCTCTTCGGAGATGTCCGCGACTTAAGCTTGATTGTATTGGGGGCTCCAGTGAAACGTTTGAGCGTGACGGTATTCAATTTTACCGCATTTCCTATTCTGTGATACTAAGGAATCCTAGTCTCGACCCCAATACCGTAACGCGGCTTTATCTTGCTGTCTGGGAAAACACAAAGAAGAAAACATCTGCCTTACGATTCGGATATGGCGACGTCACGGTTAAGGTCGGATCGACAGATGAACAGATCCATTTACCAGTCGCTTTTGCACCGAAAGACGCGAAACAATTGAAGATAATTTTTGAATTTCCAATAAACGGCACTGCAGACGAAAGGTTACTGCAGGAAAACGCCATTGCTGTGCCTGGTACTACTTTACATAAGCCGCGACATGAATACGAAATATGCATTGAGGATACCAGTGGCAACTTATTCGATGGCCAAGGCAAACAGATCAATCGCGACGAAATTAACCTACGATGGACATTGCCTAACAAAATTCGCGAATTACAACAAGGGCGGATGTGGCCGTTTATACATCACTCATTGCGCCTAGCCAAATCGCGCATCCGGTTCCGATTGAAAGTGACAGGACGATCACTAGGTCTATGGCAATAAATAAGTACAACTGCGTACCAACGAGAAACTTTTGAGAGACGGCGTGCCGTTATGTGAATGGCTATGCATGCATAGTCTCGGCCATTCTCTATCCGGAAGAGGCGAGGTCATTACAAAGAATAAAAAACGATGAAAAGTAGACATGACCTGTCGATAGCAATCCACTATGGCGCAGACGCGAAATGTTTGATAACGGTGTAGGAATGCTCATATCCAGCCTTTTGGGCACAGTGGTCGGTGGCGCAGTGACTTATTGGGTAAGCTCGCATTTAAAAGCGAAGGAATTGACAGCGCAAGCCCAAGCCGCCCGCATGTCCCTATGTGTCGCTTTGTGGGCGGATGCCGAATTGTGCCACCGCCTTACGGAAGATTTCCAGAGACGCCATTCACAAATCCACATTATGGCTGGTCTTGGGACACACATCCTGACGGGCCGAGATCTGTTGTTGCCTGTCATCCAGTCCCGCACGGCAGATGCCAAAAATGAACTGTCCGATACGGATATCCAGACGATCGTGGCTGCTCTGCGGGAACTAACTGCCATCATAGCGCTCGCCGGGACGAGTCCCCGCGTTGCCGCATTGCTCTTGCCGACAATCTTACAGGGGGCACAGGGAGCCTGCTGTGTCGCTTTGGAAGCCCTTGGGAAAAAAACGGAGGGCTTTCGGATGGAGGACGTTCCCCCCCATGTTTGTCGGTTGTCTCTGAGAAGAACGGTAAGTGTCTAACCACCTGAGCACGCCAGGCGAACCCTGAGGCATCCCTCCACCGGGCGTTAACGTGAACAAACGAACCTGATCTTCACTTTCCCGCACATCTGGCAGGTCTCGTAGCTGGTTTCGTCGTATGCGCTAAATAAACCGCACCCTCCCCAGCACCTTCTGATCAGCATACGGTGAATCCCAAGGTGATCCGAGTGCAGGAGATGCGTAGAAAGTGGGGCTCCTGCTCGTCGGCGGGAACTATCGCTCTCGCATCGGATCTCGTCAACAAAGATGAGTGCTTCCAAGATTACGTCATCGTGCACGAGCTCCTGCATCTGCGCTTCTCGACCCATGGGAGAATGTTCAAGGCACTAATGAGCGCGCATGTGCCGGGGTGGCGTCTCTGGGCAATGGTGTGGCGCGGCAACACCGACTGAAAGGGAATCGACACGTGGACCCGAAACGCCTCTTCGTGGATGAGCGCCTGAAAGGAAGCTGCGTCTATTGTGGTGGCCCTCCCGAAACCGTCGACCGCGTGCCATCGCGAGTTCTCCTGGACGATCCGCTTCCCGAAAACCTACCGGTCGTCGAAGCCTTGCCTACGTGTGACGAGGCCAGACAATACCCTCCCACTGCCATACACCAACCGTCGCAGTTCGCGCGCCGGTCGCCCAGTCCCGCTAGCTTGACCCGCTGTCGCCACTCCGGGGATAGGTCTGGGGATAAGCCCCGCCACCCGAGGGAGGACGCCGGGACGGCGGGCTGCCCCAAATGAAGGGACCCCCTGGGCAATTTGTCAGGAGTCGCAAATGACATGACAGGGGATGCTTTCCAGGACACCCGTCGCCACCAGCCGTAGAAATGTCCGGACGTCGTAGGTGAGGACACCCTCAGGATCGCCTGGGGCCGAGTCGAGAAACCGCAGGTGGATAGGACACCCCGCCCCCTCATGGGGCACCCTGACAAAGACGTCGCCCGTGCGCGTATCACGATACAGCTCGAGCGACAGACCAAGATCGTCGTTCATTGCACGCCCCTCCCCCGTATGCCAGGCCATGGTCGCCCCAGCGTAGCGCCTCCCGGCCTACGGCGCAGCCCGCTATTCGGAGGGGTAGGTGAGATCTCGGAGAGGCCCAGTTAATGGCTACCCTCTATGGCGGGGATATAACGTCTCTTGTATGTTCCACGTGGAACATATCCGACGCCCCGGGAAGGCCTGCCTATCCCGGGGGGGCTGTTCCGATCACAAGCCGCGCGCGGCACCACACGCGTCCGCGAACTCCCGCAGCCCGGCCCGAGCCCCGCCATGGAACGCCCGGCCGTTGCGTGGCGGGCTCCGATCCTGCCGCCCCAGGCGGGCCAGGACTTCAACCGGCCGACACCCCACGTCCGCGGAGGTCTCCGCCTCCCGCATCTGGCGGCCGACAGCTTTCCCGCCAGACACCGCAACGCGCGGGGTGTTTCGGGCCGAAACAGACTCCAGGAGTCGCGCGGTGCGACGGTCCCCGCGATCAGCGGATCGCGGGGCGTAAAACGCGGACTCAAGAAGGCTTTACGCGGCTCACCCACTCGTCCCGGATATCCGACCCCTCCCCCGTTTGGGTGGCGACGGGCTTGTGGATGCCGGGTCCTCGAACTCGGACGGCGCGCGCCAAAATGGCTTGGGCGTCCGGTATCAAGCCGGCCTTCTGAAGACCCAGAAGAAACGCGGATGTGGAGAGCACCAGGACCTGATCTGGTAGACGAATCAAAAAGGAGGTCTTGCGAATGTCGCTGTCCTCGAACAGCAGGAGGGCCCCCGCGTGTCCCTGCGCGAGCTCACGGGACAAGATTTCCGCGGCGGCCTGCTCTCCACGATTGCGGATACGCGCCGAGGGGTCCATCCGGCTCAGCAACACGAACTCCTCGAAGGTCTCCGTGCTGTCGACGCGCACCTCTTTACCCGTATGCCGGCGAATCCAGTCGAGCAATGCCTTGGCCCCGGGCTTATCGGCATGGCGCGTCACCTCGAATCGCACCATGTCAGGAATGATGACGGGTAGCCGCGGCAGGAGCAGGGTGTCCAGAGACTCCGCGACCGCCAGCGTCACAAGCGGCCCCGCATCCGTCACGATGAGGGAAAGATTCATCGCCGCCGCGCCTTTGCCAGGATTGCCTGAAATCGCTGCTGCTGGTCCGCCGTCAGAGGATTGACCTGGGGGGGGGGTGAGCCCCAGGCCCGCCAAG
>JAJYGP010000043.1 GCA_021785035.1 Pseudomonadota bacterium | reverse complement strand
GAGGGCGGGGCGGGGGTTGGTCTGCGCGCCTTCGCGACAACCATCAGTAAAGCACCCGGAAAATAATCGCTTATCCGACCCTCCTTACGATATCGACTCGATGATCGGTCCGGTAAAGTAATTCGGATAATGGAATTACCCGTGAACTTTTGGTGTCTGTGAAACCATGACGCAGTGATTATGTCGGAAAGGATATCCGATGGACGAGACCGGAAAATCTTGCGCCCAGCAGGTTTTCCTGTTCGCGGAGACACAATTAGGATATTCTGGCGCCTCAGGCCTCAAATATCAGTGCAAGGCCTCGTTCTCGGATACTTCAGCATCGTCTGGCCTGATGGCTCATCCATTTCCGCGTGCGTCAGAACGCCATGCAGTCAGGAGAGTCGATTGTGGCAACCCCGAAAACTTTTTCAAAGATTTCTTCTGCACTCCGTACCGGTTTGCGCTTTCCGATCGTGGGTATAGGAGCCTCAGCCGGCGGCATTGAGGCGCTCACCCAGCTTTTCTCCTGCCTTCCGGCGGACACCGGCATGGGCTTTGTGCTCATACAACACCTGGCCCCCGCGCACCCTAGCGTATTGGCCCATTTGCTATCAACCAAGACCGCCATGCCGGTCCATGAGGCTACGCATAGACAACGCGTCTTGCCCAATCACGTCTACGTCATCACCCCCAACACCTGCCTGCGGATCGCGCGGGGCCTGTTGATGGTGCAGCCGCGTGACTCCACGCCGGGGGCGGCGCGTACCATTGACATCTTCTTCGAGTCCTTGGCGCACGATGGCCGGGAACGCGCCATAGGCATCATCCTTTCCGGCAACGCCTCCGACGGGACCATCGGACTAGAGGCCATCAAGACCCAAGGCGGCATCACGCTTGCGCAGGACCATTCCGCCGCCTATCGCTCCATGCCGCAAAGCGCGATCGCAGCAGGCTGCGTAGATCTCATGCTCGCCCCGAAGGCGATCGCCGAGGAACTGGCGCGCATCGCAAGCCATCCCTATGTCGCACAAGGCAGGCCGGGCATGGCGCCGTCTATTGATTCCGCCCGTCCCGAGTCTTCAGCGCAAGCGCTTATCCTCGCCCCTAAAACCCTGCGCAAGGCCGTAAAGACGCACACTAACTCTTTCGAGGCTCAAGACGCCGGCGCCGTCTATGGCCTCGTTCGCAAGCACTCAGGCATCGATTTTTCGCTCTACAAATCCGTCACCATAGAGCGCCGCATCAGCCGACGCATGGCCTTACACGGCATCACCCAAACGACCGACTATGCACGACTGCTGCGCGAGGATGCTCAGGAGATTGAGCGGCTCACGGGCGACATGCTGATCGGTGTCACACGTTTTTTCCGCGACCCCGAGGTCTTCGAGACCTTGAAACAGATGGTTTTCCCGGCGCTTTTCGCCTTTAGGCGCAAAGACCCGTTGCGCATCTGGGTGCCGGCCTGCTCCACCGGCCAAGAGGCCTACTCACTGGCCATGGCTGTCACCGAATTCAGCGAACAAGCCGGGGGCGCTGCGCGCGAACTCCAGATCTTTGCCACCGACTTCAGCGCCGGCCGCGTCGACACGGCGCGGGCCGGGCTTTATCCGGAGAGCCTCATGCAGGAGGTCGGGCTCGAACGACGGCGGCGCTTCTTTGTGGAAGAGGACGGGAGCTATCGCATCAGCAAAGAGCTGCGCGCACAAATCGTATTTGCGCGCCACAACCTTTTGAGCGACCCGCCGTTTGCGCGCATGAACTTTATCAGCTGTCGCAATATGCTCATTTACCTGGAGCCCGCGATCCAGAAACCCCTATTGACGACCATCCATTACGCTCTCAAGCCTGAGGGCTTTCTGCTCCTCGGGACATCCGAATCGGTGGGGACGGCCACGGAGCTGTTCCAGGCACTCGACAAGAAACGCAAGATCTACACCAAAAAGTCCGGCGTCGGACCCCGACTGGTTCTTCCGGTGACGCCGCCCCGGCGGTTTGCCCCGGGGCCCACGCCCAGCCTTACCGCCCCCCGGACAAGCGCGCCGTCCGGGCTCAACGCCCAACGCGAGGCCGATCGGGTCACGGTCAAGCGCTTTGCGCCACCGGGCGTACTGGTCAATGCCGATGGCGACATCCTCCAGTTTCGCGGTTCGACCAGCCCCTACCTCGAACCCCCGAGCCACAAGGCCAACTTTAACGTGCTGCAGATGGCCCACGCGGATATGCGGATGCCGTTGCGCGCGGCCCTCGCAAAGGCCAAGAAGAGCGAGGGCGTGGTCCGTAAGCGCCACTTGCCGACATACGCCGACGGGCTAGGCGTGCCGGGCGTCACGATCGAGGTCATCCCGTTAAAAAACCTCAAAGAACGCCACTATCTGATCCTCTTTGAACCGCTCGAGGCATCCCGCCGGAAGAGCGCGGCCGCCCTCGAGACACAACAAAGTCCTACGCCCGGAGATCCCAAGGCCGCGCTACGGCGCGCCCTACGCAGCGAGCGTGAACTGGCCGAGCTACGCGACTATATGGAGGCCCTCCAGGAACAATATGAGGCCGCCAATGAAGAACTCCAGGCGAGCAACGAGGAGACGCAGTCGGCAAACGAGGAACTGCAAAGCACCAATGAACAGCTGGAGACCTCCCAGGAAGAGATTGACTCGGCCAACGAAGAGTTAATCACCATCAACACGGAGTTGGCCCATCGCAACGCGGAATTAGGCCGCTTAAATGACGACTTGAGCAACCTTCAGTTGAGCGTCCATCTTCCCATACTGGTGCTGGCCCGCGACCTGCGCATACGCAGCTTTACGCCACTCGCCGCACAACTTTTCAATCTCAGCGCCACCGACATCGGCCAGTCGATTGCCGGCATTCCCCATCAACTCGACTGCCCGGACCTCGCGCGCCTCGCCACTCTCGTGATCGATACCGTCACGGCCCATGAACGCGAGGTTCGGGATCACAGTGGCTGCTGGCACCTCTTGCGCCTTCAGCCCTATCTGACGTTCGACCGGCGAATCGATGGCGCGGTCATGGTGCTTGTGAGCATAGACGCCCTGAAGCGTAGCATGCTGGAAGCGGAGCGGGCACTGATGTATGCCAATGCCATGCTGTGCACGGCGCGCGTGCCGCTCCTGACGCTAGACGGCACACTTCATGTACGCGCCGCCAACGACGCTTTCTACAAGACCTTCCAATTGTCCGCAAGTACGGTCGAAGGGTGCTCGATCTGGGAATTGAGTAACGGCGCATGGGATATCGCCGACCTGCATACCCTGCTCCTAGAAATTCTGCCTCGCGACCGCTTTCTGGAGGATTACGAGGTGGCCCATGCCTTTCCGAACCTGGGGCGGCGAACCATGCGCCTAAACGCCCGGCGCCTGGAAGGGGCCCCAGGCGCCACGGACATGATCGTGCTGTCTATCGAGGATGTCACGGAACAGCTGGCATCGCGCGAGACAATACGGCGTTCGGAGGTCCGCTATCGGCGCCTGTTCGAGGCGGCGCAGGATGGCATATTGATCCTTGATGCCGACAGCGGGCGCATCGCCGATACTAACCCCTATATAACGCAGTTATGGGGCTATACGCATGCCGAGCTTGTGGGTCGCGCACTCCCGCATATCGACCTGTTTGCCGACTCCGCGTCCCGCGAGGCGCTGCTCACGCAGCTCCGCACTATGGGTTACGCCCGCTTCGACAACGTACCGCTGAAAGTCAAAGACGGCCACCACCACATCATCGAGATTGTCGCCAATCTCTACGAGGAAGACGGAAAACGGGTCATCCAATGCAATATCCGCGACGTGACCCAGCGCGCGAGGGCGAACGAAGCGTTGCGGGCGAGCGAGGCCCGCTTCCACGCCATCGCCGATAACGTCCCCGTCATGATCTGGATGCGCAATCCCGACACCCAGGTCACCTATGTCAATTCCGGCTGGCAGACATTTTTCGGTGAGGCCGCCGATCAAGCACATGATGACCATTGGCGAGCGGCAATTCATCCTGACGATCGCGCGCACTGCTTCGAACGCTACGCGCGGGCGTTCGCAGGCACAAAACGGTTCGAGTTAAAATATAGCCTGCGCCGGCACGATGGTGTGTATCGCCTCATTCTTGACGTCGGTATCCCGCTCATGTGGGAAGGTCGCCTCACAGGATATATTGGTTCGTGCATCGATGTGACAGAGCGTGAACAGCTCGATACAGATCTATCGAAATCTAGCAAACTGGAAACTGTCGGCATCCTGGCCGGTGGCATTGCTCATGATTTTAATAATATTTTGACAGCAATCATAGGCAATATCGGCCTTGCACGCCTTTCACTGGATCCTAGCAGCGAGTTGTTTAAGAGCTTGATGGCCGCCGAGGGGGCCGGCCTGCGCGCCCGGGATCTTGCTCAACAGCTACTGATTTTTGCGCATGGCGGTGCGCCGATCCAAAAGACCGTCTCGCTTGGCCGCGTGTTGAAAGAATGGCTGGCCTTCGCCGTGCGCGGCTCGAATACGAAAATTCTTTCCTCGATTGCAGGGGATCTATGGCCGGTGGAGGCCGATGAAGGCCAATTGAGCCAGGTTATCAACAATCTTATCTTGAACGCGCAACAGGCAATGCCGCAAGGCGGGACCATTCACGTAGTCGCGGAGAACGTGACCCTCGGCCACGATAACGGACTATCCCTGATCGGCAACTATGCACGGACGACGATAAGAGACGAGGGCGAGGGCATAATCAAGGCCCACTTAGAAAAAATATTCGACCCCTTCTTCACTACCAAAACGAAAGGCACGGGGCTTGGCCTTGCGATATCGTACGCGATTATCAAAAAACACCGCGGCCATATGACAGTCCAATCTGAACCTGGTCAAGGCGCCACCTTTTGCTTGTACCTGCCCGCCTCCGAAAAAAAAGTGGGGGCCCCACCCGACAAGGGCTGGACACCGCCTCAGGGTATCGGGAGGATCCTTTTTATGGACGATGAACCGGTGATCCGGCGATTTGCCCATAAGGCCTTGGCGAGCTTCGGGTACCAAGTCGAGGCGGTGGCAGACGGACAGCAGGCCATAGAGCGATATCGCGCAGCACATGCAGAAGGGCGCCCCTATGATGGCGTGGTCCTCGATCTTACCGTCCCCGGCGGTATGGGCGGCCACGAGGCGATGCAAGCGCTGCTGGCCATCGATCCGGCGGTCCGCGCCATCGTCTCGAGCGGCTACTCCAACGACCCCATCATGGCGAATTTCAAGGCCTATGGTTTTTGCGGTTGCATCAATAAGCCCTACCAAGTCGAAGACCTGCGCATGGCGGCCTCCTCCTTTGGTCGACGCGACGACGACCACGTCCCCTCTCACGGCATCAAGGATGCCCCATGACTTAGCCTCAACAAGTGGCGCGCGCCAATCGTCTTGGGCACGACACGATCTGCGTTGGACCGGTCGCGCTTTCGCGGCCGGCGCCCCTCAGCCGTCGTAACCTTCTGGGTTTTGTCTCTGCCAGCGCCAAGCATCCCGACACATGGCGTCGAGGTCGTAAGTGGCGCGCCATTGGAGAAGCTTCTGAGCGGCCGACGGATCGGCGTAGCATTGCGCCACATCCCCCGGTCTGCGCGCTACGACCTCGTAGGGAATCGACCGCCCGCAGGCCCGGCCGAAGGCCTGCACCATCTCGAGCACCGAATAACCGCGGCCGGTGCCGAGATTCACGGTCAGCATCCCTGCATGGGCGTGCAGGTAGCGCAGGGCTGCAACGTGCCCGAAGGCCAGATCCATGACATGAATGTAATCGCGCACCCCGGTGCCATCCGGGGTCTCGTAATCAGCCCCAAAGAC
>JAJYGP010000044.1 GCA_021785035.1 Pseudomonadota bacterium | reverse complement strand
CAGCGCGGGCTATGTCGGCGAACACGATTTTACGAGCGCCCTTCTTGGACTGAAAGAGGTTCCGAGCTTGGTCGCTGCGATCTCGGTGGCCCCCCGGTTTCACCCCCTTTTCACCGAATTTTGTGAGCGCCATTGGCGCGTCACTCCCCGTTGGTATCGGGCCCGCCGGGAAGCGGCCGGCATCCGAAGCCTCTATGAGCCGCCGGAGACCTTGGGTGCCGATCGCTTCGCGGCCCTGGTAGGCGCTCGGGCTCGCACGGGCCGCAGAAGTGTCTCGGTCGTCGATTGCGGGACCGCTATCACAGTCGACGCCCTTGATGGCGAGGGGGTGTTTCAGGGGGGCGTCATCATGCCGGGAATGGCGGCCTCGGCCGAGGCCTTGCGGCGCACAGCGGAAGGTCTGGCAGTGACGGATTCCGTGGCGGTGGCGTCCGTCCTGGGACGCCGGACCCATGATGCTGTGCGGGGCGGCCTTGTGATCGGGGCTGCGGGGGCGATTGATCGCGTTTTAGGCGAGCAGAGGTCGCAATTCGCAGACGATCCACTCGTCTTGGTCACGGGGGGCGATGCCGAAATTCTCTCGCCCTACCTGAAGTCGCGGCACGAGATCGTGCCGCATCTCACGCTTGAAGGGCTTGTGGTGATGACGGTATGAAGTGGTGGGTCGCGGTTTTGCTCTTGGCGAATATCGGTTTGGCCTTATGGGGCTATGGCTGGGCGCCGCAGCCGGTCGCAGCGCCCCGCCCGCTTCATGCAAGGCGTCTGCAATGGGTGGTGCCAGGCGCCCAGCCCCTTGCGCTGCCCTTGGCCCCAGCTCCAGCCGCCACGGGGCTGGCGGCGGCGCCCGTCGCGCCCGTCGCGCCCGTCGCCCAGCGCCCCCCGAAGGCCCGGCGGCCGGCCCCGTCCGCTCGGGGTCGGTCATCGCCTCCGGTCGTCCCGAAAGCGGCCCCCGCCGCGGCTCAGACCGCTTGCTGGCGACTGGGGCCGGTCCTTCAACGGGCCCAAGCCGTAAGTCTTTTGCGGCGTCTTCATCTCTCAGGCCAGGTGTTCAGTCGTCTTGGGCCGCCTGCCTACCGTGTCTTTTTGCCGGTCGGCGCCCCGTGGCCTTCGGCTGCGGTCCTTGTCAGTGATGGAGTACGCGGGGCCTATGTGACCCATGGTCCCACCGGTGCCGAAGTGCTGTCCTTGGGGGTATTTTTAAAGCGTGCGGCAGCCCTGGCCGAGGTCCGCCTTTTACAAAGCCGGCATCTGGCGGTGCGCCTCGCGCCGTTCGGCGCCCCGACTCACTATTACGACACGGTGCGATTGGCGCGGGTCTCGGTCGGTTTTTGGCGCAAGCTCGGACCCATTGGGCATGCGGTATGCGCGCAGGCGAGATGAGGGCCGTGGAAAGTGCCGCGCGATCCCGCAACGGTGTGTTTTGTGGGGCCAGAGGTCTTGCGTTGCGGGGTCTGGCCGGCTCTGACACCAAGTTGTCACCCCATCTCCCACGGAACAACAATCAGCCGATTTCCGTCATGGTCCCAAGACCCGCTGTCATAATGCCTTTCAGAAAAGGCGGGGCATTGCCACACGACAACCAAGAGGGTCGCTTCCAACAGGCGTTGACGGCATCAAGCACGGACTTGTCTCGACAGTATCGTTGCGGCAGAATCCGCGCCCGGCGACCGATGCTTTGTTCGAGATGATCGTCGCGCAACGGGCGCATCGAAAACAAAAACGGCGACGTAAAAACGAAAGTGGCGACGTACCTGCCATAACAATAACCAGGGAGAAAGAAAAAAGTATGAGTTTACGCTGGCAACGTATTGGAAGCGGTCTTGTCCTAGCCGGGTTTTGCGCCATTACCTTCGGTGCGCAAGCGCGCAGTTTTGACTACAGCTATATCAGCGGCGGCTACGAATTTGGCCAAGCGGTTGTCTCAGGGTCCAGCAGCACGATTCAATCGGATGGCCCCATTCTTTCGGGTTCATGGGGGGTACTGCCTCATTTCGCGGTTCTTGGGGCCTACCAGCGTCTATCTTTTAGTAACATCCCTTACCTCTCGAGCGGCCATACCTCCGTCTATAGCGTAGGGGCTGAAGCGCACGGGAGGATTCAGCGGCGCCTAGATGTGTTAGCGGCTGTTGAGTACCTTCATGAGGGAGTGAATTTTTCCTATAACCTTCCCTTTTTCGGCCCCATGACGATCAACACCACCAATAATGGGTACGAGGCTAAGGGGGGCGTACGCTGGCTCGCGACATCGTCTCTCGAGGTGGATGGGACTTTGGGATACCGTGATTGGAATTGTAACTGCTCAAATAACCCTGATACCTATGCTATGGGGAGGGTGCGCTATTTTGTGCTGCGCAATGTCAGCGTCAATGGCGCTTACTACGCCTATAACCACGGTGGCCACCTCTTTGATGTCGGGGCCTCCTATTACTTCGGCCGATAATCCCGAGACCGAAAATTGACCCTAAGGCCCCGCATGGCGCGCTGTGTGGGGCTTTCTCTTTTAGGGTCGCGCTCGAACGGCTTGTATATCGGGTATTTTGAGACCCAATGCGAGTGTCCCTGGGTCGGCCGAGGTACCTGATTATTTGCAGGTGGACCTCAAGGCGGATCGCGCGCCGCGCGGGCGCACGGACGGTCACACCCAACCGGGACGCGGTTTCCTCCCGCCGAATCTGCTGGGGTGCCACCTGTGGAATAAGGAACGCGCCCCCCATTTTGCTGACTCATCATGGAAGGGCTCCGCTGGGGATACAATGGTTTTGCGCGCCCGCTCTTAAAGGTAGAGTTGCGGGGAGCGGGCGGTTTCCTTAGAATGGGTCCCCACTCTCGGTGCCCGCATAGCTCAGTTGGTAGAGCATCTGATTTGTAAAATTGCACCTGCGTGGGGAAACGTACGCAGTGGAGATGGCTAAAACGGGGAAACCTCCCGGCCGACAGGCCCTGGCAATCCCGTGCTAGCCGCGCAAGCGGCGAGTGTAGAGACTTTACACCATCCACCTAAACCACACGTGTGGCAGGGTGAAGAGAAAGTCCAGACCCCAAACCTGAGAGGGGCTGCGAAAGCAGTAGAGGGTATGAATCAGAGGGTCGGGGGTTCAAATCCCTCTGCGGGCTTTATACCCAGTTGAAAAGGGCGGCCGCCCAGAGAACGTTCATGGAAAAACATCCTGCCGATGCCGAACAGGGCGCGTTGTCTTATTACGCGAGCCTCGATGCGCGCCTAAAGGGCGCGCGCGCTCGTTTGCGTCGTCCGCTGACCCTGACCGAAAAGATTCTCTTCGCCCATTGGGTCGACCGCGGCTCGCTGCCGGTCCCTGGGGTCAGTACCGAGGCCTTCCATCCCGACCGTGTGGCGATGCAAGACGCGACGGCGCAGATGGCGCTTTTGCAATTCATGAGCGCTGGCCGTCCGCAGGTCGCGGTTCCGACGACCGTGCATTGCGACCATCTGATTCGCGCCAAGGTCGGCGCCGGCCGCGATCTCGCGATCGCCGAGCAGAGTAACGAAGAGGTCTATGCCTTTCTCGCCTCGGTCTCGGCCAAGTATGGCATCGGGTTTTGGCAGCCGGGCTCGGGGATCATTCATCAGGTCGTTCTTGAGCATTACGCCTTTCCGGGCGGCCTTATGATCGGTACCGATTCGCATACACCCAACGCCGGGGGTCTGGGGATGTTGGCCATCGGCGTAGGCGGTGCGGACGCCGTCGATGTGTTGGTTGGCATGCCCTGGGAACTGCGCTGGCCGAAACTTATAGGCGTGCAGTTGCTGGGGAACTTGTCCGGTTGGACGAGTGGGAAGGATGTCATTTTGAAGCTTGCGGGCCTTTTGACCACGAACGGCGGCACCGGCCATATCGTGGAGTATTTCGGGCCAGGCACGAGCGCTTTAAGCGCCACAGCCAAGGCTACGATCACTAATATGGGGGCAGAGCTCGGGGCGACCACTTCGGTATTTCCCTTCGATGCGCGCATGGGGACGTATTTGCAGGCGACGGGGCGGCAGAAACTCGCGGTGCGGGCCGCGGCCCTGGCGGGGCATTTGACGGCCGACCCCGAGGTGCTGGCCCGTCCCGACGACTACTTTGATCGGGTGGTGACTATCGACCTTTCGACGCTTGAGCCGCATGTGGTCGGCCCTCATACCCCGGATTTGGCGCGCCCTGTTTCGCAACTGAAGGACGATGTGCGCGAGCACCACTATCCGCCGGTCTTGCGGGCAGCCTTGATCGGAAGCTGTACCAACTCGTCCTATGAGGATATCGGGCGGGCTGCCCACGTGGCACGACAAGCCCGGGCGCTCGGACTTGTCGCGAAGGTGCCGTTTCTTGTGACCCCGGGCTCGGAGCAGGTGCGGGCCACGATCGAGCGCGACGGCTTGCTCGCCGACTTAACGGCCATTGGCGCCACAGTGCTCGCCAACGCTTGCGGGCCGTGTATCGGCCAATGGGAGCGTGAGGGCGTGGACAAGGGCGAGGCCAACAGTATTTTGACGTCTTATAACCGGAATTTCCCGCGGCGCAACGATGGCAATCCGGGGACCCATGCCTTTATTGCGAGCCCTGAGCTTGTGACCGCCTTTGCTTTGACCGGCAGTTTGACCGAAAACCCCCTCGAGGGTCTCGTGCTGGACGGTAAGACCGTGACTCTGGAGCCGCCAGTGGCCGAGGAGTTGCCGACCGCGGGTTTCGTGTCCGGCATAGAAGGGTATAGACCGCCCGAGGAGCAGGGGCAGGCGGTCACGATCCGGATCCGTCCCGACAGCGAACGATTGAGTCTGCTCGAGCCGTTCAAGGCCCCGGTGGCGGCCGATTTTCAGGATCTTCCGTTTTTGCTGAAGGCGGTCGGCAAATGCACGACCGACCACATCTCGGCGGCCGGTCCGTGGCTCAAGTACCGTGGCCACCTCGATCGCATTAGCGATAACCTCTTTCAGGGCGCGATCAATGCGTTTAGCGAGGAAGTCGGGACCGGTTTTGATGTCTTAAAGAAGGAATCGGGCATAGCACTGGCCCAATTGGCGCGCGCCTACAAGGCCCAAGGGCTCGGATGGGCGGCCGTCGGAGACCAGAATTACGGCGAAGGCAGCTCCCGCGAACACGCCGCCATGTCTCCGCGTTATCTTGGGGCCCGTCTCATCCTAGTGCGCAGCTTCGCTCGCATTCATGAGACCAACTTAAAGAAGCAGGGTGTGCTGCCTCTGACCTTTGTGGAGCCCGCGGATTATGATCGCATCGGCCGCGAGGATCGGGTGAGCATTCCTGATATCAAGGACTTACAGCCAGGTTTGCCGGTCCGGCTTGTGATCAAGACCGCGAGTGGGGCGCGCTGGGAGTTCATGGCTCAGCATACCCTGACCGCCGAGCAACTTGCGTGGTTTTGGGCGGGCTCGGCCCTCAATCTGATCGGGCGGCAAGCGCTTTCTTCCTAAGCCGCGAGCTCAAGGTGTTGACAAGGGCTGGTCCCTTAATCACAATTCGCGGCTTACGTTTGGGAGGGGTACCCGAGTGGCCAAAGGGATCAGACTGTAAATCTGACGGCTCTGCCTTCGGAGGTTCGAATCCTCCCCCCTCCACCATCGTGACTGTAGGCGCAATGGCCCAAAAGTGTAGGCGGGTGTAGTTCAATGGTAGAACTTCAGCCTTCCAAGCTGATAGCGTGGGTTCGATTCCCATCACCCGCTCCAGTTTGGAGACAATTGATTTAAGGACCTGGCCCATATAGCTCAGTCGGTAGAGCACTTCCTTGGTAAGGAAGAGGTCATCGGTTCGATTCCGATTATGGGCTCCATACGCGAGATCTGGCGACTGAAGTCGACCAGTAAGAAAAGTTCATAAAAACTGAGGTACCCACGGTGTCCAAGGGAAAATTTGAACGCACGAAGCCCCATCTGAATGTGGGCACGATTGGCCATGTCGACCATGGCAAAACGACGCTCACGG
>JAJYGP010000034.1 GCA_021785035.1 Pseudomonadota bacterium | reverse complement strand
TTGCGAAGACGGATGTGATACAGGTGTGTCTGATTGAAAGGTGCGGGCCGTTTTTTGCCTGCTAACCGCTATTGTTTCTGTTGGTGCCCCGGGCCGGAGTTGAACCGGCGACCTGCCGCTTAGGAGCCGTAAAAAACCGCTTTTCCCTGCACACTCGCGCACGCAACACTTTGTTTTTGTATACATTTAACACAGTCGCTTGTGCGCCCTAATGTGTGGTTTTGTGTCCCAAGTGTCCCAAAATTGTCCCACAGGTGGCGACCTTCACGTCAGTAACTGGGGGTGAAATAATAGGTTTTTTGGAGAGATCCTAATGATCAAAATCCCCGCGACCGGTGCCCCCAAACTCCTGCTTAAAGACGTCGAGGTTGCTGCCAGGCTTGGTTGTAGTCGTCGCCATATCTGGACACTACTGGCGAGCGGCGATCTCTGCCCACCCGTCCACCTGGGGCGACTCGTGCGGTGGCGGGCCGCCGATCTCGATGTCTGGGTCGCCCAAATGATCCCCATCCGCGAGGTCGAACCGAAAACGCCCCGCCGGGGTCGCCCTCGTCGGCATCTATAACAAAACATTGGATCAGTTTGATCCAGTGTTTTACCGCGCCACGGCAGTTGGATCGGTACGCCGTGTTAATACACCCCACTTAACACATACGTCGCTCAAAATATCGCCACAACGACCCCGCACACAAAAATATTTTTTCTGTGCGGAATGCCTTGTTTTATAGTGGTTTGCGAAAACAGAGCGGTGGCGGACTGTGTTAAGTGATGCACTTAATTCCATGTCCGCTTGCATGTCTGAAATTGTGAGTTATCCTCTGAAACAAGGCAATCACGAGGATTACGGCGATGGCAAAAACGAGGCGGCATGCGAAGCGAATCTGGCTCGATGCTTTACCGGAATGCATCCGCGAAGAGATTTTACAAGACCGCGCGCAGGTGCGGGATGAAGAAGTGATGGGACTTACGCCCGCGCGGTGGGGGCAAATCGCGCTTATGTTCGCTGGCGGTCCTGGACAAGATGTCCTGTACTGCTTTGCGCGGGGGTTGAGCACACACGCCGCCGCTATATATCTGGGCATATCTGAGCGGACCTGCAGGAACGTCGCAGCCAGATACTTAAGTAAACTGCAGGCGATTAAGGATGGCGCTGGCGATGTTCAGGGTCAGATGTTTTGTGAGGACCATATGCAAGACGATCCAGATTTCCGGTTTGCCCCGAATCGCCGCGCTCCCACGCGCCGTGGGCGGCCTCGAAAAGTCGCCGAAACGGAGGCGCTGCAAATAAAAATGTGTTATTGAGGGTATATTAACCAAGACGCGCTTGGGTCTATCGATTGATCGAAATGTGCCTTGCGAGATCAAGGCGGATGGTGTATATAAAGGGAAGTCCAAAAGAAAAGCCCCCCGATTGGCGGGGAGGCTTTATATAACTGACCAGCGTGGGAGCGCCGATCTTGATGAAGATTCTAGCCAAACACCAGCAAAATGCAAGCCCACAACACATACTTGATGCTTTATGGGATGCTTACCCGGAAGAGCGTGTAAAAGACAACACGCCGCGCATTGAAGACACTGCGCATAATGAGCGTTTTCAACGCCTAGTCCTAAGTATTCACCGCCAACTTTCTCACAAAAAAAAGATAACCAAACGGAAGATCCCAGCGCGCATACAGGCGCGCGTGCGGGCCCGCCGGTCGCCTACTGCAGAGCGCCGAGCAACGAGCGATTCCGGGGGTGATTCCGGGGGCGACCCCGAACCCGACCCAGAGCCCCAATCGCGTCGTTCTGGCCAAGCAGTGCGGTTCTATAAGAACGCGCTGCAGGTCACAGACTTTGCAGGACTCACCATATATCTTGACCGCCATAACGCCAACACGACCCTTGCTATCCAGGCGGGGGCTAAGGGCGTGACCAACCCCGCAGGCGAGAGTGCTGTCATTTGGCCCATATACCACCCCGCAGAGATATTCACTAAGGGCCAAATCGTCGGTGTAGCTTACAGCACGCCAGCGACCGACCGCGTTAGTACGCGGGGCAAACAGTTTATTGACCGGCGGTCGGGTGGGGTTCTATTCGGATCCCCGGACGACACAGACACCATCTACATCACAGCCGATCCACAGAAGGCTCTTGCGATACACGGAGCTACGGGGCGGCCATGCCTCTCCCTTATCACATCCGCAGGACTCAAAGGGATCTCGGAGGCGGTGGCAAGACAGATCGGGGACCGCAAAGTCGTCATCGTCGTGGACGAGAAGGACCAGCAAGCGGGCGAGACGTGCGGCGTACAGATCCGCCTCACCGCCCCACAGGTCAAGGTTACGGTTTCTATATATGAGGCGTGGGGCGATCAGTTCCTCGACATCCTCACAGAGTCCGCCTTTATTACCACGGAACCCCCACGCCCCACGAATGGCGTACACGACGACTTCTTGGCAACCCCGGACCTGTCGGGCGGGCCCCTCGGGCCGGAGCCGCCGCCGATCGAGAACAACGTCATTCCCCATATGCCCTGGCGGGCTCGTACCGACACAGTCCACAGCGCCCCCTTACAATCTCTTAAAGAGATGAGGAAGGAGATGGAGAGGGTGTTACCTGACGCACTGCAGGCGGCGATGGCGGGCAAGCCGGTATTAATTAAGACGCCACCTGGCGGGGGCAAGACAACCATCCTCGAGCGACTTTTGCCGATCACTAAAAATGCAAAAGGGCGGCCAGTAAGCGTCTTTTGGCTTGGTCCCACCAAAGAAATTACCGCCGCCAGTTGTGACAGGGTCGGCGGCTGGTTGTGGGACGGTCGCCAAATCGAAGGTATGTGCGATCTACCACAAGTGACGGGCGCGCTCATGGAACGGGGAAGAAGCCCCCATCAAAACGCTTGCTTGACATGCCCGCACGGCAAAAAGCCCACCGGCGAAGCGGACGACACGCGATGCCAGTTTCAAAAGAATCTCTCCGAAATCGGGCATGTACGACGGGTTTTTGCCCAGCATGGCGCCGGGGGTCGGGAATCGACGCTTTACAAATTCGCGGAGGACCCGCGCGACGAGTTCGCCGACAGGGACCTAACGATCATCGATGAAGCGATCCAGACCGATGTCACAACAGAGATCCAGGTCGTAGACATCATGGCCGCACGATCCGCGACGATGCGGATCGACGACCACATATCAAACCTCAAGGCCAAAAATGAGAAGAAGCGCCACTTCCAGAAAAAAACGAAAGGCAAGCCGCTGGAAGCCCGCTATAACGATGACGACTTTCGCAAGGCCAAAGAATGGGCGGCGGCGATCGCGCCTCACCTTGAAGTGCTCGCGGGGCTTGTAATCTCTTCACCGAAAGAGGCTGGCCTACACGCTATCGAAGCCAGCCACCTCGATGAGTTCATAAAGCTTGGGAATAAGATCCCCAAGGCCGCGCGGTCGGCTGACGCGACCTGTTTAGAGAGGGTTGAGAATATTTTTGGTAGTGAACCGGTTGTACCGATTGCGTGGATACACACCCTGGCGCGCGCACTAAAGCGGGGAACCGCGTGGGTTCGCGTCACACCACATGGTTCCCATATTGTTTGCACAAACCCGAGTGATTCCTGGGAGCGATTCTTGACTAAAGGCGGCGTGCTTCTTGACGCCTCATGCCTACGCGATGACGAAGTGCGGGCGGCGGGCGGTATCGTGATCGATCTGAAGTGCGAACAGCCACACCTACGGATCGTGCAATACGGTCCGCGCCTACATGGGCGGGGCGGACTTCAAGACCCCGACCGGAAAGAAAAAGAAGCGACGGGCTTATTAGAGGCGATCGGTGATGACCAAGACGCCGTTGCTATAACCCACAAACCGCTATCAAAAGCACTTAACGATGAGCGAATCCGGTGGTGGGGAACGCACCGCGGGCACAATGACTGGAAGCAGAAGAAACGGCTTATCCTATGGGGGCTTCCGCTCCTAAACCCGAGCGAGCAGGCTCTTCAGTACGCCACCCACAGGGCTGCGCTTTCGGCCCGCGGGATTCATATCGAAAAGTGGGACGGATCAACAACACGTGAATGGGTCAAAACCGATACCCACGAAATGATCGCCGCCGCGCGACTTCCAAGCGTTGCTGATGCTCGCGACTGGCTCATCCGCGCGCTCAATGCAGAGATTATGCAGGGCGTTGGGCGGCTGCGCGCGGTCCAAGCAACCTCTCCATTACTTGTTGAGATATACGGGTTCTTACCTATCCAAGGTTTTGGGCTGCGGGTTAATGAAATCCGACTAGAGCGGTCCGGACGCGCCTACAGTAAAACCAACGCGCGCGCGATCGTCGCGCAAGGCGTCACAGACCTCGGCGAAGCCCGGACGCGCTCGAAATTGCAAGAGTATTTTAAGCAGCACGCAGGTCGAGGCATATCTAAAAACGAAGCGGACGCGCTGGTCGCGGATTTGAAGACACAGGCCCTCGAATCTGGCATGTCGCTATACGAAGCCGCACGCGCGTCCTGCGCGACCTGCACACGTCTCCTAACTGCAGGACACGAGCCGGCGCAGATCGCCCAGTCCGCACGCGAACTCGGCGGGCTGCCAGGCGTGATTGCTGTGGCCGATTTGCTCGACCAGTGCCGCCGCGCGCCCGGTCTCCAGCGCGCCGGACCCTAACCCTGGTCTGAACCCCAACCCCGCAACCCCACGATCCGGCCCCATCGGAGGCCGCCCCGCGCCCGTCGTCCGACTTTTCGCCCGCCGTCAGCACCGCGCCCCGCGCCGCCGCCCGTTTTTCTATGAAATCCGGGTTTTCTTGACAGGACACAGAGAAAAACCAAACCTAAACCCCCGTGGAGAGGGGTAATGTCGGGGTTTTTTGAACCACCACGGCCCTTAAGGGTATATATAAAATACGCACCGGGGCCGAGGTGGTCTGTGATATCGTATGCCCAGCCACCGGGTTGCAGCCCAAAAAGAAGGTGGCCCTCCTCGGCCGCCTGTGTGATGAACTCCACCCACCACAACCTCTCCGCGTGGGTTTTGGGTTTACTCTCTTGACGCGCCCGCGCCGTTCGCCTGGCCCCCGACATCGCCCGCACTCAACTCCGCGCGATTGCCGCCACCCGCGACCCGGTTTCCCGCGCCACTTGCGCCTTCCGCGCCGCCAGCGCCAGTCGCCGCATCGCTACCAACCGCGACCGCGCCAGCCGCCACTCCACCCGCCGCCGCGCTTGCGCCGGCGAGTTTTTGGGGCCGTGTCACAACCGCCGCAGCGCCAGCAAATGATGACCGAGCCTGCCGCTCATCACCCCCGCCGAGTTGCGCGCCCTGCCCGCCGACCCATCGGAACACGCGCTCCGGTAATGCAGTTATCAACCCGAAAACGCTCGCGTCGCTAGAGCGCGGGGTGAGTAACGCGGTTGCTTGCTGTGCGCTGGGTAAAGTCGTGTTGAGCATATACTTGTCCTCTTAAAGAAGGGGCCTCATATAAGAGGCCCCGTGGAAAATCGCCGGGCGGGGGGTTAGTGGGTGACGCCGCAAACCAAGCGTTGAAGTGCTGCGGCGTAGCCACAATCCGGGCGGCCTTGAAAAATGACTAGATGATACTTCCAGGGGATGATATGGCCGGTCCAGTCCAAGAGGCCCCATACAACCCCGCCACCCAATAAGAGTGCGGCGAAGATAAACCAGACGATCAGTACAAGCGACCGCCGGAGACTCGATCGAGCATGGCTATCCAGCGCCTTTGTCGCATGCAGTCGCCAGGACCGGATGAAGTCTTCTCCTGCGGACTCGCCCTTTTGCTCGAGGTCCGCCGCCGCTTGCGTAAGGGTCGCCGCGCCCGCGCTTGCCGCGTCGCCGATTATCTTTGCGACCATTTTGGCGCCCGCAGACATCGATGCGTTGACGGCGGTTTTTACCCCGCCCTGCAGGTCTTCCCCCGCGCGTCTGGTCTGGTCAAAGATCAGGTCGCCTATAGCGCGCGTCGCGTCTTCGATTCGCCCTGCGGCGCGTTCAGCAACAACGCCCGCCGCGGCCGCGTCGCGTACCGCTGCGGCAAGCAGGAGCGCGGGGTCGTCATCCCGTATCCCATACCGCGCCATGATGGCGCCGACCGTCGGCGCCGCAGTCCCGGCGGCTTTCAGGAGATCGCCTATTAAATCCGGGGGCGGAACGGCCCCCGAAGGGGCCTCATTTTCCGGTGTCTGACCGTCATTCATGGGCGGGCTCCTCGGCCATGGCGGCCCTGTAGATCGGCTCGACGGCGGTCGCCCAGGCGCTACCGACCCACCTCTTGATCGCCTGCCGCTCGACGATGGTCAGTCCAGCGGACGGCTCGATCATCGCCGAGAATGGCATGTTTGGCATCTCACGCATGCGGGCGATTACGCGCTCGGTCAACCCTGGAAGCACCCCCTCTATGCCTCCAGTCTCGCGCCACGCGACGCGGGCGGCGTGGTGCTCCCAGGGCAGTTTTTCCGAAGGCTTGAGGCGCTCGTTGCGGATCGCGATTTTGTGGTCGGCGAGGTTACATGCTTGGCTGACTTGGCTTAAAGCGGCCGAGTCTTCGCCCACGTCCACGATCCATCCAACGAGGACTTGGTACCCCATGTCCTTAAGCGTGGGAAACATCAAGTCGGCTTGCGGATCGAGCGTTTTGCTCGCCGACGCCGGGGTGTTGATGACGATATGGGTGTCACCTGCCGCCGCCTCGATTTCGTTGAGCAAAGCGACGATCGCGTCTTCGCTCATGTCCGGCCGCGCCAGGTCTACCGCGATGCATTTTGCCCCGTGGACCCCATCGAAGCGGGGGGCGACGTCGAAGATGGTCTCGTCACCCTCAACGACGGTTACGACGCCGAACTGCCGCAGTACCCAATCTGCGGCGAGCGTCGCGACAGTGCTTTTTCCGACGCCACCCTTATCGCCATGGACGATCAGGACAGTTTTTTGCGTTGTCATATGGGTCTCCTTTATGTGTTGGTGTTGGTTTTGGTTTAGGGGTTGGCCAAGACGTCGCACGCGTCGAGGTACCGCTGCGCCAGGACACGCGTCACAAGCGGCGTCCCTGGCGTCCGGGTCCGCAGGTAGTCCCCGATAGCACGGTGTGGAAGCCTGGGGATAGTGCACAGCGGCGTGCCAAGTTCCTCTATCGCCGCACGGATCTTGCCGTTCTCAAGGAAGCCTTCGCGGGCCCATTGCCGTCCTGCTGTTTTCTCATTGAAAACGACACGGAGATCCGTCCCAAACGTATACAGGGCGGTCAGTATGTCGCTCGTGTCGAATGGCGCCGTGTCGTCCACCACCAGGAACGCGCGCGACGCATGCCCGTACTGCTCGCCCATCGGCCTGATCAGGTCCGCGTGGGCCACTAGTGACGGAAATGCCAGGACGGGCGGGGTGTTGATGACGATATTTTGGTGTCCAGCATGGCGCTGAATCGCGTTTTCCAGCGCCAGCATGTCTTCCTCCGGCGATCCCGTAAACCGGATCTTCTCGGACGCCGGGAAAGCGGGCCACGCATCCGCGCCACTACCGGCCTGCTCGATCACGATGGGGTCCGCCAGTAGTCGTGCGAGAAGGATGGCAACATGGCTCCTACCTGCGCCGCCTTTATAAGCCAGAACATAGTTGATAGTCATAGGGAGATCCTCTTAATTGTGGACGATGGTTGCTGTGCGGCGTCGGTGGGTGCAGCAGGCGCCGTGCTGTTTGGTTTTTGTTCGGGCGTTGGCACGGGTTCGGGGGTCGCAAGTGGTAACGGCACTTGCTCTGCTTTGTACCGCTCACAATGCCCGACCGCCCACCGCAAGTGGCGCTGGTCTTTCACCCCCAATATCCTTGCAAGGTCTCGCCATGTGAGGCCCGCCTCGCGGGCTGATTTGATAGCGTCGCGGTATGGCGCGATTCTCGCCGTCAACCGCGTTGCTTGATCCGCTAAAACCGTCATTTAACACCTCCATTTTTTATGGCCTTCTATCTAATGGTCGCTTGTGGAAAATCGGCGCAACTCGGGACAACCTTTGTTGAACACCTGCTAGCCAGGGTACAGGACGTTCTTAAAACGTGAAGTCGGATGGGTATTCCTGGATTAACACGCGCAGGAAGTGTCCCGTATTGAGTACGTTTCGCCCTTGTCTTGCTCCTATTTTTGCCTTTAGTTGATCCTGTCTTTGACGCCCACCCTTCGGGTTGGGCTATACACACCGTCGCACCCTGCGGGATGGGCCGGTGTTCCTGCGGAGCTAGATGGGTCTTTCTGGGCCAATATCATGTTTGCGGGATTGCCGTCGGTTTGGATTTGCCGGATTTATCTCAACGTAGGTTCTGTGTGCCGGACCTGCCCTGATTCCATAATTCTGTGTCCGGTCTGAATCAGCCGTCCGGGCCGGTGCCATTAAGGCGCCGACATGGCGCCACTTGCCCGCTCTCCGTGAATTTCCAATCCGGGCCACTCTATAGATAGGTCCGATTCCTTATATATGGAGCGTGTAGAATGTTGAGCCTCAAGGGTTTGAAGGGTGGTGCCGGCGCGGCAAAGGGGGTCGTGTCCTACTGTGAACACGAACTCGGAGACGGTAGAAAGGACGGGTACTACAGTAAGGGATTAACCCCCTCGGCTTGGGGCGGGAGCTTCGCCGCCGAGCTTGGCCTGCAGGGCGCGGTGCGTGCCCAAGACCTTCAATCTCTCCTAGAGGGGCGCCTTCCAAACGGTACGCGGTTTGCTCCTGAGTCTGACGCTCGACGTATGGCTGTGGACCTCACATTCTCTGCCCCCAAATCGGTGTCGGAATACGCCCTCTGTCAGGCGTCCCCAGAGATCCGCGACAAGATCCTAGTCGCCCACGACCGTGCAGTGGCCAAGGCAATGCAGTACGGGCAGGACCATTTCGTGAGCGCCAGATATGGGAAAGGTGGTACTGAATCGGTGAAAACCGGAAGCGCCCTTTGGGCTGCATATCGGCACGAAGATTCTAGGCCCGTGGACGGGGTTGTGGCGGCCCAGATCCATAGCCACGCCATCAATGTGAACGTGACGCGCGGGAAGGACGGCGAACTCCGCGCACCCGACTGGGATTTTGGGCCGGACGGATTAAAACTTATGGGGGCCGTTTATCGTGCCGAACTTGCCGCCGACTTGCGTAACGACCTCGGTCTGTCTCTGAGGAAGACCGAAGAAGGATTCGAGCTTGAGCACGTCTCCGATGAGCAGATCGAACTCGGAAGCCAACGGCGTCAGCAAATCGATGAAGACCTTGAGCGCAAAGGCCTGACGCGTGAAACGTCAACCGGAGCCCAAAGGTCCGCCTCCAATCTTTCCACACGTGAATCTAAAATCCAGCAAAACCAAGATGAGCAACGCTGGTCCTGGCGCGCCTTTGGTCGCGCGATTGGTCTTAATGTTCCTGAACCCATCCCCCCTGCCGTTCCGTTACCCGTTGACAGTAAAGAGGCGCTGGCGTTTGCCACCGATCACCTCAGCGAAAGACAGTCGGTAATCGATAGCCAGTCCATAAAACTGCATGCTCTGTTACATGGTATGCACCAGGGCGTGACGATCGATTCCTTAGAAACAGAGATCGCCAACGCTCAAGAGAATGGCGGCCTGCTCGATGCGGGGGCTGGTCGGATTGTGACCCGCGAAACCCTCACCCGCGAGGCGTCGATCCTGCAGACCGTCCGGGCCGGGCGCGCCACCCTGGCCCCACTCGCAGACAATGCGGGTGCCCAGGCGCGCATCACAGCGCGCGAGCAGATAAACGGGTTCCAGTTCACAGGAGGCCAGCGCGAAGCGGTCCTGCAGGCCCTTACGACCCGTGACCAGTTTTACGGAATCCGAGGCGTGGCGGGGGGTGGCAAATCAACGGCCCTTGCGGCCTTAAGTGATGAAGCCCGCGCATGTGGGTTGCGCGTCATCGCCGTAGGTCCTTCACAGACAGCGGTGGACGGCATGGCGGATGCAAACCCGGATGATGCCCGCGTGTTGGCCTCGTTTAATACGCGCGAAGACAAGGACCAGTCGCCAAGATTCATTCTCATGGACGAGGCAGGCATGGTCTCCGCTCACGACATGGAAGCCTTCCTCACCAACGTCCGCCCTGGAGATCGGGTCGTCTTTGTTGGAGATCCTTTGCAACTTGCCGCGGTCAAGGCCGGGTCGCCATTCGCTCAGATGATGAAAGAGCGCGCCATCGAATTTTCAGAAATCACCGAGATCAACCGCCAAAAAGATTTGGGCTTGCTCGCTGTGGCCCAAGCTTTTGCGGACGGCCGTAACGCCGAAGCCGTTGACCTCGCCGAACCCTATATGAGTACCGTTACTGTGACGGATCAAGATTGGAAAACCGCAGGCGCTGAAAAGACTAATAAACTCCCGCCTGCCGTCCGCGCCCAATCTATCGCTAGAGAGACCGCTAACGCCTACTTGCGCTTATCTCAAGCCGAGCGCGCGCGCACGCTCGTCATGGCGGGAACACACGACATTCGCCGCGCGATCAATCAATACATAAGGACGGGTCTGCAATCCTCCGGCGCAGTCTCCCAGGATTCCGTCACTGTGACGGCACTCGATAAATCTCAGCTCACGCGCGCGCAACTCCGTGAAGCGGTCAATTACAAATCCGGTCAAATCCTGCGCGTCCCCGAGGATCGCGGTTCTACACGTCGCACGGTCGACTGGACAATCATCGGCATCGACCAGACGCGCAACACTCTTACTCTGCGCGACGCAGACGGTCGCGAGCAGACGCTGAAGACGCGCGATCTCGACCCGAAAAAAGTCGGTCTCTACACACCGCGTGCCCTGGACCTGGCAACTGGCGACCGCGTGTTGTTCACAGAGAACAACCGCAACGCGGGATTCCAGAACAACGAAACCGGGCGCGTCGTTTCTGCAACCGCCGACGCGATTGAGATAGGGAAAGATAACGGCGAACGTATCACGCTCGACCCGCGCGCGACACAGACGATCGATCATGGGTGGGCGATCACTGTTCATAGGTCGCAAGGCCGCACAATCGACAGAGCATTGGTTGCGGGTATGTCATCAAAAATCGCTACAGCACAGAGTGCATACGTCGCGTGTTCACGTGAACGTTGGAGCCTGCAAGTAATCACTGACAACATTAAGACGCTCAAAACGTCTTGGGCTCGTGTCGCAGAGCGCGAAACCGCGCACGACGCGACACGCGCCGCCGCTCGCGCCGCCCCAGAGGTCGCGCAGCTTGAAGCAGCACGCGCGGAAATCCGCGCAGAGGCGCAGAAGCAAGCGCAAAGCGCGCCCGAGCCCGAACGCGAACTCGAACCCGAGCCGACCACGCGCCGCGAGCGTGAACGTGAGCGCGAATTAGGCGACAGCTTCGGTCTCTGATTTTCCACACGAGTGCAGTATATGAAGGGGCGCATCCCGCGCCCCTAAAGGAGGAACACGATGGATGTTATACACACGGCAGGGCGCTGGGAGGACTACCCAACGATCTTTGTAGGTCCGCGCATACCCGCCGGGCTACGCTGGCGCCGAATGATGGACCGATACACAGAGCGCGAAGTCTTACGCACAGGACTTGGTGGCGACAAGTACACGATCGAGATTCGTTGCGCGTATTTCCTCGGCGAAGCCAAGCGACGCGGCGGTCTTGAGTTTACGCACCCCGTGCCCGAAGGACAGGACGCGCCCAAACGCGATATTTATGCAGAAAGCGACGCTTGGGCTTATCGCATGATTGAAGCCGAGCGCGCCCGTAAAGCGCAGCAGGAAGACAAGGAGGCCCTAAATGCTTAGCCCAACCGAATATCTACAGCGCGCTCAAAAGATAAGGCGCGACCGCGAGTATCTCATGCGTCGCGCGCATAGCATGCTCGATGCTTTGCTGAAAACTGAAAGCGCAATCAACGTCGGTACGCGCGCGAACCCGCGGGCCGCGGCGCGGACTCCTGAGCGAGTACGCTTCTTTCAAAAAGAGCTTGACGCGTGCCGGAAGTCTTTACGAAAACTTGTGGGCGGGGGGTAATTATGGATCAAGTGCAAAGTCGGTCGGACATAAACTGGTCGTCCAACGAGCGCCCAGTCGTCTTTATGATTTTCGCAGCGATCGGGCTATTCGTCGGCTACGCCGGAGGCCTTGAAATACTTACTTGGCAAGCCGGCGATGGGTGGATACCTATAGCACAGGTTCCGTCGCTTGTGTGGTCTTTGATCCGTGAGCACGAGCTTATCGTGCGTATTACGTTTGGATGGTTCCCCCCGCTCACCGCCGTTGGCGCCGCTCTCGTATTCGGTGCGCTCGGCTGGAAAGTCTCGACGCGCGCGAGCGTGCGGCACCTGCGGGGCTTGCAGATCACCACGAACACAAAACAAGCCGCGAAAAGTTTTCGACCGTTCCAAAGCGGGCTCGCGGGGATACACATTCATCCGAAGGTGCAAATCGGCGAGCATCAAGAGGCGAGCCATATCTTTTTTCTGGGCGGCGCTGGATCTGGTAAAACCACGCTGCTATGGCCGCTGTTGCTGAAGGCAATCGAGCGGGGCGACAAAGTTTTATTGCTGGATTTTAAAAGGGATTTTACGCGCGGACTGACTTGTCCTTTTTCTCTTCTCTCGCCCGCCGACGCCAGGTCGGCGCGATGGGTGTTGGGCAGGGATATTCGCACGCGATTAGACGCTTTCTCTTTTGCTGAAACCATGATCCCGTTGCCGCAGGGCGACCCGATTTGGGCACAGGGAGCGCGGGGCCTTTTGATCGGACTGCTCTCGCATTTACAGACGACAAAGGGCGGGGCATGGGGTTTCCGGGATCTCGCCGAGATTGCGGCGCGAGTCCTGGTCGATTACAAGCTTCTTGTCTCGATCATCATCAAAGAGCACCCGCCCGCAAAAGCCTACTTGATGGGGCAAGACTCAAAAACCACTGCGTCGTTTTTAGGGCAGTTGTCTGGCGCTCTCACGCATGCAATAGAACTCGGTGTCTCAGACTATGCGCTGATGCGCAAGAAAAAGTATGCGTCGTGGTCTGTGCGCGACTGGCTCGACCCAAAATCAAAACTTCCGCGCGTCGCTGTGATCGGATGGTCTCCGGACTCCAATGAGTTTTCGCAAGCGTTGGCATCTTCGATTGTAGAACAGACAACGCGACAGATGACAAAAAAAACGAACGTGAGCCCGGACAAGCGGCGCATATGGTTCTTTCTCGATGAAGTCGCACAGATGGGGAAAGTCCCGAGTGTGACTAATGCGCTTGTCACACTTCGGTCTAAAGGGGTGCGCGTCCTTTTTGCGTTGCAGAGTGTCGCGCAGCTAGAGCAAACCTTCGACCGCCACGTCTTGAGTATATGGGCCGGGTCCTGTGCTACGAAGATTTTGTGTTCACTTGGAAGTGAGCAGGACCAAGCTTTTGGGCACAAGCTGCTCGGAAAAAGAGAGGTGGAGAGGTGGTCGCATCAAGTGACGCAGGGGGCCGGGGCCACGTCGCGGTCCGGGTCTTGGCAGCGACATGAGGAAGATGTCATGAAGCCGACAGAGTTAGGGTATGAACTATCGCCAGACGCGAGGGGGGTGAAAGCCTTAGTAATTTCGCGTGGAAAAAGTACGGCGGCGTTGTTGCGCTGGCCCTTTTATAGCGCGCCCGAGAAGCGAGGCGAGCGAAAAGATGCGGAGTGGCTTTTGCCGTCTTTCAAGAGGCCGGTTTGGGGTGAGTCCCCTGCACCAGTTGCTGACGTGCCGGACGATGACGCCGAAAGGAAAGCACCCATTCACAACCCAGCGCCAAAAGAACAAATTGCCGAGATGCTGAACGAACCCCGCGCCGCAATGTCATCGCGTACGCGCAAGGCTCGTCCCGCGCCGCAGCCCGCGCCCCAGGCGCCGCAAGAGTCGCGCGGGGATGAGCCGCAGTCCGATGTTGTCGACGCCGCGGCAACCGCCGCAATCGATGCGCTCTTGCCGGGCGCTGGTACAGTTTTAGATATCGCTGGCAAGATTGGCGACGGCCGCCGGCAAGCGCCAGCGCCGCTGATTCCGCAGGATGATCAGTCGCCACCACAGCAAGAGGATGAGATGGGGTAAGCGGTTGGGGGTTATGCCCCCCATTTTTTGCCCGGCGCTGAAAAACGGGGCACTTGAGAGGCTCCAGGATCGACGATCTCCAGTAAAGCCTTACCATATAGTATCCCCGATTTTTGGCCGCCAGTGGTCGCACTTCTTTCGTCTCACTGGTCCTGCAAGCCTCACCCGTCGCCCGTGCCGCTTGCGCGCGCGGCTCCATCACAAGCTCCGCGCCAGCGATGAACCCGCTGGCACTACGCTTGCCGGTCGCAAAACCGCGCGCTGACGCGGCCCTGAGTGAGGGCGACGGGTGACGCAAGACGCAGGACCAACCAGGAGACGAACTATGAAAACGCGCGACCACAAACAGGCGGCAGACCACAAAGGCAAGACCGAGGGTTCGGGGCTCAACAATCCGCAGGGGGGCAAGACACCGGACATTCACCAGGCCATCACAGACCAGATTTTGGCGGCCATGGAGCAAGCGCGCAGCACGGGGCGCAGGCTTTGGGATTCGCAACCCAGCTTGCCAATGAACCTCACCACCGGCAAGCCCTATAGCGGCGTTAATGTCCTGATCCTCTGGAGCGCCAGCCTTAGCCACGGCTACCATTCCCCCTACTGGATCACCTATAAGCAAGCGGCTAACATGGGCGGCCAGGTCCGCAAGGGCGAACATGGGACGCGCTGCGTTTTCTACAAGCCCTGGGAGTCGCAGGAGACCAACCGCGAGACCGGCGAGACGGAGATTATCAAGGGTGCCGTCCTGAAATCCTTTACCATCTTTAACCTGGACCAGTGCGACGGCATAGCGGCCCCGACCCCAGCGCCGCGTGAGCCCTTCCAGGCCATCGAGGACGCCGAGCGCATCATGGCCGCGAGCCCGGCCCCTATCAAGATTGGCGGTACGCAGGCCTGCTACATCCCAGTCCGCGACGAGATCCACCTACCGAGCCGCGAGGCCTTCATTAACCCCGAAGCGTTTTACAGCACGGCCATGCACGAAATGACGCACAGCACCGGCCATAAGAGCCGCCTAGACCGCGACTTTTCGGGGCGCTTTGGCACCGAGTCCTACGCTTTTGAAGAACTGATCGCCGAACTCGGAAGCGCCTTCCTAAACGCCGACCTTGGGATTTTTGGAGCGACCTTACCCGACCATGCCGACTATCTCACAAACTGGATCAAGATTTTGAAAGGCGATAAGAAGGCCATCTTGACCGCCGCCGCACAGGCCTCCAAGGCGCACGCCTTCATTAAGGGATTGATCGCCGAGCGAGCGGCGCAGGATGCCGCTTAATTTCCTAAACCACAACGTAAGTGTAGGGGCCGGGCATTCCGGCCCCACTTGAGGGCACGAAAATGCCCAATCAAGGTCACATAAGGAGGAGATTGTAAACACGATTCCAACACAAAAATCCGTTTCAGAAAAGACGCGCGAGGGTGGGGGTTGGATGAGGTCGCATGCTGATCATGCGCAGGAGGCGGCGCTGGATTCTGTCGTGCCGGGGGCCGGGCTGGTGGCCAAAATCATCGGGATGGGGGGGGGTTGGGGGACGGGGGCGGGGGTGTTGCACGGAGCGGTGAAAAAGCCAAGTCAAAAGAAAGAGGTGGGGGCTCGAGCGGAGGAGGAAGAGACGGATCCGGATTTCCCGTGAGTCATATACAGATCAACTCGATGAGTGCGAGCGTAGGGATAGAGGAGGATGAAGCGTTCTGTAGGCAATTCCTGGAGAGCTTCATGAACCCGTTAGGCATTACCCCGACCCAGGGAATGTAATAAGCACAATACCTCGTATCTTTTCCGAGTGGTCGGACCGCCATAACTTACCGAACATATCTTTATATTCTATGTACAAACCCACACCAGGCTGTAGGTTTTTCTCAAATGGTGGCGGGAGATCAACAAAAAATGGAATCATCTCTGGTACCTCATATTCTGGCTGGTTGATGGAAAACTTATCACCGGCGGCAAGGATGCTGAGCATGAATCCCACATGCTTAGATTCGTCAACAGTTTTTATTCCCACGCATACATCGAGTGCCGGCCCAAGCCCCTTGTTGACTATGCGACAGTTTAACATCACATAGGGACCATGCGCTCCGGTCCAAACGTGTTCAGCGGAAAAAAGCGTAGATCCCCAATTATATCTATTCAAATCGATGATTTCCAATACACAGTACGGGCGCAGATTATCGGCGTGATGCCGGTCTTCCATCTCTATAAGAAGCTTGTTCTGCTCAACAACCTGCTTGGTAGATCGGGCCAGCCACCATGTAAAACTGGCCAGAAAGGCGGTGGCGGCCGCCAGAACGAAGGTCGCAACAGCGGTTATGTTCCATGGGTCTTTGGGTGCGTACATTAGGGCTTGAGAAATCATCCGTATTAGCCCACTGCGTGGCCCAAATCATCGACCGATAACAGGGCGGCGACGACACTCAAGACACTAATCGCCTGAGACCGTGTAAACGGCTGCGGCGGTCTGCCTTCAGGATGCGCGGGCGCATCGGTAAGATGTTTGGCGGCCCTATAGAGAAACAGAAACCGATCATTCTTCGACATCGCGTTTCGCGCCCCCTCACCTTCGGCGGGCTCTTCATTCTTTTTACCACAGAAGTTTCGCTCGGAAGTCGTAATCATCTCGGCAAGCCCCTTGGCCTCCAGGTGACACGCCAACGCATTCCGGCAGGCTGTCACAGCATTATCATACTGTCCCAGCCATATATGCTGTCGCGCTTCTCGGAGGCGTACAAGATTAGCCGTATCCGGACCAGCGGAAGGTGGAGACGGAATCTCGAACAGCAAGTAGTCGCCATAGCCGATCCGAGTCAAGACACTCAGCCAATCGCTTTGGTTGATGGAGAACAGGACGGACTCATTTGCTTGGTCGATGTTCCCCTTATACTCGGTTAGGGCTGCAACGGAAAGTGTGAAATCAAGACCACCTTCACCGTTCCGGGACTCCTCTAGCGCCTCGATCTGCTTAGGGGCGAAATCAATGAATGTCGCCAGATGCCGCTTCCGGGAAACGGCGGCCGTACTGATCCAGAAAGGCCTATCTATGTTGATGTGGCCTAAATTAACCGCCGTCCTCTTCCGCGCCTTAACAGTGACGTTGCCGCCAATACTATGGATCATCATCATGGGTATAGGATTGGGTGATGGAGTGCCGATAGGGTCACTTGATGGCGTGGCGATGATATCCATCTCGATGCCAAACCGGAGGCGTGCGTGGCGCCCGAGTCCTTGTTCGCCGGAAAAGCTGTGGCGTCTTAGAGTGGCAATTTCATATCCTTGGCAGGTGAACCCCATAGTGAGTCCTTCCGGTTGGTGCCGAAGGGCGTAATATACGCTATAGGTTGCGTATGCGCGATAATGTGACGGATGGGGCCGTGGAAAAATCCCTACCCCTCGTAATCAAGCAACAGCAACGCGATATTGCAGATCGAGAATAATAAGTATCGTAATTCATGGGCTCCTGGGTCGGCGCGTCCATGGCCCGCATTAGCGCCTCTGTGGGCGGCAAGCTTAATCATGGTAGTATGAACGGTTTTGTGGAGATTACCGAAGTGCTTATTGAGCGCGGCGGTGTCAAACATAAACCCGTCATCGCCAGTAATCTCCCTCGCAATTCCTTCGAGCGTCCCAAATGCCGCAAGAAAGATATCGCCGGGCTTTTCGCGCGAGATAAGGTCGTGGTAGGCCTCGATTAATTCTTTGGCGCGAAGTGGAAAACGAGCCTCCAGTCTTGGTAGCAACCGATCGATAACCTCCCGCTGTAGGAGCGGTTCATCTAATGGGACAAAGGCGGGAGGGTTCCCCGATAAGTCGAGTGGAATTCCGGCCTCAGCCAAGGCCCGGCGGATATGCCGTTGAATGGGGGCGCTAGCCGCTATCGGCGGCATGCGCAAGATGATTTCTAATACTCCCAACCTTTCGATGTGAAGTTTGCAAAGAACCCGCTCGAAGGACAGATTATCGTGGTTGCGTGTACGGGCGATGCTTTCAGCGGCCTTCAACAGTTCGCTAGAGTCAAAATATTGGGTAAGCTGTGAGGACAAAAAACCTCTTTCGTCGTGCCGGTACCGTTGCAGGCTTTCCGACTCCAGATAGGAGCCAAACATATCATCGTTAATGGGCCCCGCCTCCGCAAAACGGAAACATATCGCAAGGCGCTGACCCACTCGATCAAAGAAAATCCCGAAATCACCGGAACCAGGCAACGATTCGCCCCGTAAGAACCAAGGGATGTACCCACCCCAACGATCATCATTAATGTTCATGTGTGCGGGGTAGTCCGGTTGCTTGAGGGGATAGGAGGAGCCGCAATAGGAGCAGGACGCGACCCTTTGCCAAATCGCATCCATTGGTGTTGCGGACTCTTAGTATGCTGGGTGTAAAAGTGGTTCCCGAAGATATCCGTATATTCCAGGAAGATCTCAGTCCAAGCGTCTTTGGACCCCCTAATAGTCGTGTCGTTAAAGCCGGGGGAGGAACTAACAGAAATTGCGGCTATGCGACGGGCGTCGTGGGCGGCAAACTGTTTTTCAAAAAAAACTATTGCGGGCTCAGCGACTAGGGCTGTAGCAGGCGCAAAATCGATACCTCTCGCTTCGCCTGCTCCCAGCGGGTCCAGGCCATAACTTGCCTCATGGTTGTTAAAGGTAGAAAACCGTAGAACGAGGCGGATATCCAATGCAGGACCCTGCCCAATATTGCGTAGGGGTCCGTAAATCTGATACTGAAAGGTAGTTTGACTGCCGTTGTCCTGCACCTTCAATTCTACTGTGTTGGCCCGGCCCCCTACCGCTTCATCTAAGAGGCATATAGGCATGGCCCCGTCTTGGTGGTGGCGCTCTTCCTGAACCGCAAGATCCCGAGTCTTTTTCGCCATCCAAAATGTCGCGATAGCTAGGCCGATCGTCCCAGCGGCTGTCAGGATACCAACCACCAAAAGCCAACAATTTAACTCGTTATGGGTCAGCATACGACATCACCCCAGATCAACTAAAAGAAGTCTATCATGCGCCTGTACCTCATTCGTACCTCTTGGGATTATTGGGCATATACCCGTCATTTCACTAGCTTCCTCCCGGCGCCCAACATGATACGGTTGTGCCCTCGTATAAAACAGGAAAGGAGAGCGCCATGACCGAAGAACCCGGTGCCATATACTACTTCCAAAGCAAATCTGGGAAAAACGAGGGGGTCCTCTATTGTCGAGTAGGGGCGCGCTGGCGTAATGTCCGGTAATCCATTCCTTCAAACGCGAGGTTATCCGTTGGCCGCGCTGAAGGGGACTAAGGGTAATGTGGGGCGGATGGGTAATGTAAGATCGGAGGTCATGGCGACATGATCGTGCCGGGGGCGGGGCGGATTTTATGAGGACGAAATGGAGACAGCCAGCGTTACAACAGAGTTCAAGCGATGGGCGACCAGTTTTTCCGGATGCGATGGCGGTGATATGGGGACAGAATCATCGCCCAGCATATGGGTCTGTGGGATAGAGTGGGGTGGAGGCTGGGATGACGCTACCGGACTACAAGAAGAGATGGTCGCATCCACAGACACGCCCCCTATTGGATATACGGACTATAAGCACAACCTTGCCTATACGTATAATCGTCAAACTATGAAGCTCCTTTCGGCCATCAACGGTGGACGGGTCGAAGACTACGAACGGTTTGCTCTGGAGCAGAAACCATTTATCTCAGGCGAATTGGGATATTTTAAGATGAATCTGTATCCGATCGCATTCAAAAACACAAACCAAGCGTGGATAAATGAGTTCTCAGAGATCACCGGATTTGAGAGTAAGCAAGGCTACCTGGAGTGGTGCCGAGAAAACCGTTTCCCTGTGATTAAGGCCTGGGTGCAACGATACAAGCCCAAACTTGTTATCTGCTTTGGGAAGACCTACAAGAGCGATTTCTTAATATCGTTCGTCGATCCTGGGAGCGCCGAAAACCACGAAAAACTAATGGACAGAGACCTATTTTGGTACCGATCAGGAGAAACGGTGATCGTTATTTGCCCCTTCCCTGTAAACCAGAACGGATTGAATAGTAACGCACGGCTTCAGGCTTTTGGCGACAGAATAAGGAGTATCTGTCATACCGTGTAAGCTTGAATTCTTACCAGGACAATCTCTGTCGTGTCGACCGACGACGAACCAAGAGTCGTCTGCCATTTTTGGAAGGCTTGGCACTGCTTAAAGCATAACCTGCCAGGATCCAAACATTATGTGTTTCGCGACTTTTTGTGGATGGGCCGAAGCTTGGGGGGCAGAGAAACGCGAGGGAGATGGGAACATCTTGTCGGGGTCGCCTATGGGTGCCGGAAGGGTTGGCTTAGCCTAAGACATGAATCTCCTGATCCGCAGGAAAAATAGCTATGTATTGAGGTCAATTGTGTTACTAGACACAACCGTAACAGAAGTGGATGCATGGGTTATTGGGGCTGTTAGGACATTGGTATGGACCATAAAATCGTTATGGTCCGAGATAACGGATGGGCGGGCGACGATTTTGCTCGCAGCTGCTACGTTTTGTGTGGCTTATTTAACCCGGAATCTATCCAAGGCAACGATTAACGTAGCCAAAGAAACTAACCGCCTTGCCCAAGAAACCGCAAAGATGGTGCAGCAAGAAGACGAGCATCATAGGGAGCGCTTTATGCCGATGTGCATCCTTGTACCGGATCGTTTTCTGGGAAAAGGAACACAAAGAGAAGGAGTCGTGTCTCTGGGGAGAGTAGGAAAATTTCTGGAGGGGGGAATCCAACACGACACTCTAGAGTGCATAATAAAAGGTGGAGTTCGCAACACAGGCGTCGGACCGGCGGTCGGCGTTTTGATGAAGCTTCGTCTAACAGGTCTGGAGGGATGCGAAGGAGTACGCGATATGTCCTTCATTGGATCTGGGGAGATTGAAGAGAGGAATGAGGCACAACCTATTGCTATAGAGATTAGAATACCGCAAACAACGGACATGCCGACGGGATATGCGCTATCGAACTTGGTAGCCAACAAATGGGAAATTTATTTAGAGTATACGGATGTTTTTGGACAAAGGTTTGTTACAAGGCATACGAGCGACAAAAAGGTGAGATGGGCGACATTTGAACGAATCAAGGACAGAGAGCAAGGATAAGACTAGGGGCGCGGGGAAGACGTGTGAAGGTGGTGGGAGGATGCGCGTTTCAGGACCACCTCGCCAACGGCTCGTGGTGCTGTTGGGGGCTGGGTCCACCATTCATGCTGGCGCCCCCTCTACTGATGACATAACCGAGCATTTATGCGTTCACACAAATAATCGTTTTGAGAAAGTCATTAAAGGACTTTGCGAGCAAAGAGGGTCATTGGGCTTCAACTTCGAGACCGTGATGGCGGCGATGGAGTCCTTGGATGGCTATGTGCTGGATAAGCGGTACCCGCCGGTGGTTGGCGGAGAGATAGGTGCCTTCACGGCATTAATGTCCGGTTATGAAGAGTTTCTTGGTATCGTCGACACGGATGCATTTTTTGATCTGCGTCGAGCGTTATTGTCGGTGATAGCCGCCTTCGTGATTGACAAAACGGAGTCCTCATCCGTCACCGAGCTTTCGGCGTTCGTGAATCGCCTTAGGGAGCACTTCGATCTGACGGTCGTGGCCTTAAACTACGATGATCTTATTGATCGCGCAGGAACTTGGTTTGACGGGTTTGTATCGTGCGACGAAAGCGATCGGTACGAGATATTCGACCACGCAGCATTCCGTGCGCGGGCCTTTTCGGAACCTGCTGTTCTTTTGCATCTGCACGGCAGTGTGCGTTTCGGGAGAAACCCTGGGCGCGGGCGCTATGTCGTAAAGTATGGTTCCGCAAAAGAGGCGCAGGGCTCTTTTAAAGCATCTCTTACGCCGATTCTGCAAGGTCCGGGAATGATTCCTATGATCTCGGGCAATCAAAAAGAGCGGGATCTCAATCACTATGCGGCGCCCCTTGGTTACTATTACAACACCTTCGTGAACGCCGCGCTCGGCTGCCCCCTGTGGCTTATTGCCGGATACGGGGGGAACGACGCCCATGTCAATCGATGGATTGAGGAAAGCGGATGGGCTCACCAAGGGCGGGCTCGGATCGCGCATATCGATCGTGATGAGCGTCCCGTTTGGCCGTTTCTACCGCGCGGTAATGTTTACTGGACGCCTCCAGTACTCAAATCAGACCATGGGCCCAAGGGGGGAGATTTCCCGCCCTCTGAGGATGTCCTGGACGATATCATCGCCTTTCTTCGGGGTGTGCCCTAACGCAGAACCTGCGCGACACACGGGCATAGTGGCGGCGCTCTCGCGGGTTGCGTAAGATCAGCGAATCGAATATCAGCGGTGAAGAAGGGGCCTTCCTTGTCACCGGCCGGCCGCCACCCATTTGAGACCACCTGATGACCACGATCCACACTATCCTGGACGATCTCGCCCGCACCGCCACCAATACCAGCGATAAGGGCGACAAGTTCGAGCGGCTGGTGAGGTATGTATGGATATAAATAAAGCGATAATGTTGATAGCTGAGTTAACCGAAGCGGGATTAACCGCGCGGTTGTCAGGCATCGAACATACTATTGTTGGCAGTACCAACAAACAGGTGGCCATTTTCTGTGAGAAACACAACCTCAATTCAGACATATTGCGGGCCGCATTTACAATAAAGAGTGTTGCCGGTCGCATAAACGACATAGTTCATGCGCTTGGAATTTTGGTATCTCTTCCGAAAATAATCGGTGAGAATGAGGAAGTTATTGCAATGTCGTTGTGGGCTGGTAATTCTGGTAGACTTTGGGACTTAGAAACGAGCCATCAAATTGCGGAATTCAAATTCATTCTTTGGCAGGGTGGACCGGAATCGATCCGTCAAAACGCTCTGTTTAAGGATTTCTTTTTGCCTAGCGGAACATGATACAGAAAAACGGCGTCGACTGTACGTTCTTGGCTTAAAGTATCCAGTAAGCTTCCTTCAGGGTGGCCGTAGCATCGAAAGCGCCGTTAGCCATAACGCCACGCTGGCTAAGACTTTTCGAGAACGATATGGTGATCGATTTGCGCGCGTGTGCGATTATTTTGAGTATAGACGTGAACGGGTAGAGATGATTGACTTGCTTCCAATTGGTCCCGAGTTGGCGGGGGTTGCTAGGATGGCTGTTAGTGGAGCGGTGATTTGACGCGATCCTTGACTATGTTGCATCTTTGCCGTCCAGGGCCAGAATCGGGCTTTGTGTAATGAGTGTATCAGCCATTTAGGTCCACGGGCGAATCGATGACAAACAACAACGATAGGGAAAACGCCAAGCAGAAGTCGTCATCAACTGATGGGGTTAAACCCTACAGGGCGACTCTCGCGACGCGCTACGAGATTATTGACGGCATTCTATCGCGACAGGTCGGCTGGATTAGTGCGGCGGACAGTAAGGTCGCGCCGGTCTTTGCTATTGACACGGCGATGTTGAGTGTGATCGCTGCTATTATTCCGCCATCAAAAAGCTGGACCGTGATAATGGTTGTGGTTACATGTTTGGCGGCTATCGCTTTGCTCGGCAGTATTATCTTTCTAGTCGGCGTGACGTTTCCTCGAATGGGTGACCCAAAAGAGCAATCGCTCATCTTTTTTGGCGGCATTGCCTGTTACGAGGAAGATGAGTGCATTGAGTTGCTCTCTCGAGGATTAACTGTCGGATTACTAGAGGATGCAGCTCGGCAGGTTCACATAAACGCTACTATTGCACGTAAAAAATATCAATATGTGAAATGGGCAATGCGTTTTCTGTTCTGTGGTATGCCTTTTTGGCTGTGGTCGATCTTTATGTTATACGCTTCGCACTCACAAACACCCTTTAAGTGAGGACCAGTATGGCTTTAAAAGACGATCTGCTTGACCAGGTTAAGGCAATCTTCAGAGGCCGGTGGGACAAGCGCGATGGCCGTGTCGTCCCGGAAAGCGCAGACCTTGGCCTTAGCAACGAGGCTATAGAATTGGACGCAGCGGTACTTTATGCGGATATGTCCGAGTCTACGGCTCTTGTCGATAACTATAGCGCAACGTTTGCAGCGGAGGTCTATAAAGCCTACCTATATTGTAGCGCGAAAATTATTCGTTCAGAAGGCGGCGAAATCACCGCTTACGATGGTGATCGCATAATGGCGGTCTTTATCCATAACGCCAAGTGCACGGCAGCGGTACGGGCAGCTCTTAGGATCAACTACGCTCGGCTGAAAATTATAAATCCAGCTATCAAGGATCAATATCCAAAACGAGACTTTACGCTAAGGCACGCGGTGGGGATCGACACGAGCCCATTACTGGTTGCGAGGACGGGTATCAGGGGATCGAATGACTTAGTTTGGGTGGGGCGGGCGGCGAATCATGCGGCGAAGCTGTGTGCCTTGCCTTGCGAATATTCAACGAGAATTAGTAAAGCCGTATACGGTACCGTTAATGACTCTGGTAAATATAGCAACGGAACCAATATGTGGGAGAGCACGTCAGGTGATTTAAATATCTACGGGTCCAAATATTACTGGCAGTTGTAGGACTTGGTTTATGCGGTTACCGCTCCCCGATAGCGATAGAGGGTGAGGCGCACGGGGTGCCATCGCGCTTGTCTATTCAAACCTAAATTTACTCCCATCGAGGTATTCCTGAATCGTCTCAATCGCTAACCAGCGGCGTCCAAGAGTCTCGGCTACGCGTCCGGTTGTGTTTGAGCCAGCAAATGGGTCTAGGATAATGTCATTCTCCTCCGTCAGAAACTTAATAAAAAACTCTGGCAGCATCGCGGGGAAACGTGCTGGATGGATTTTAATCTCGCGTTCTTTGCACCGTTTTGTGTAGCCATCATTACTAGCATTGTTGCCAAGCTTGAAGAGGTCGTTTGGAATCTCGTCATCAATAACGTTGGGGGGGATAGATCCTCCGGCAGAAATATCGTTGAAGCTACTGTTGATATTGTGGCCGGATGGGCGTACGGCTTCCTTAACTCCGCGCTTATTCAGTCTCAGCATGTCTTTGCTATATGGGCGCAAGACCTGCCGATTATTGGCCTTTGGCCATTCCGTTTTACCGAACCACCAGACATGCTCAACCGCGTCTTTAATACGAATGCGGCGCACGGTGACCCATTCGGCCGGAACCGGCATTTTGGCTGGATTATACCAAAAGCAGTCTTGACAAAGATGTAAGCCGAGTTCGTCCACCAAGGCAACTAGAAGTTTGTATTGGTACACGGAGCGGGTCGGCACTTTAGGGTTCCAGCTTCCGCCAACGTTAAGAACAAAAGATCCATCGTCGGTAAGAATACGTCGGATTTGCTCAGCAAATGGTAAGAACCACTCAACATAGTCTGACTTATGGACGTTCCCGTACGCTTTTTTAAAATGCAAAGCGTAAGGGGGGGAGGTGAACACAAGATTCACCGAGTTGTCCGGAATCTGCTTCATGGTCTCCAGGCTGTCACAGAGGTAGGCGGCGCCAAGGGGTGTTTCATAATAGGGACTAACGCCTGCAATCAGGTCAGTCGGGGCACCGGCAGACGTAAACGCTAACGGTAAATCAGAGGGAGATTTCATTGAGAGCACCAGTTTAGGGTATTATCCGCCAATCATGAGCATAACTTAATAGGTTGACGATGTCAACCAATATTACTGACCTAATCAGCCAGTCTGAGGCCGCCCGTCTTCGGGGATGTTCCCGGCAAGCGGTAGCAAAACTCGTAAAGTATGGTCGACTGCAAGGTTTTGTTGTGGCCGGGAGAGTTTTGGTCAGTCGATCTGAAGTCCTCAATTATCAGGAGAAAGCGCCTGGACGCCCTAAACATACTACCGGCTGACTTGGAGCGACTAAAGAGGTCGCTAGAGGGATATACAAGAGAGGAGCGCCGTGCACTCTTTAAAATACTACGGCAAGAATTCCCGGTGCACGCCTTAGAGGTTCGGTTGGGCGCGTCGGCTGAGGTAATACTCGAGGCTATTGACCGGAGCAGTGATCTCACCTTACGTGGGGTCCGCGGTGTCATTGCCGAAGCGGCTTTTAAAGAACACGTGGTCATACCTTTGTTGGCGCGTGGGTGGCGCGAAGAGGCCGTTACTGGAGACAGCGCTTTTGATTTCCATCTCGTCAGCGGGGAGACGAGCGTAACCATACAAGTAAAAATGCAGCGGCAGAAAAAGCAGCGACCGATGGAGGCGCGGGAAGCAAGCAGGAGATTATTCCCCGATGCAAGCGGTATGTGGGTGGTGGAAACCCAACGAACCCGTGGAGGTAAAGATGGCGATGGGCTGGATACGAGACCGTATAGGTTCGAGGCTTTTGATATCCTTGCTGTTGCTATGCACCCGTCGAGCGGGGACTGGTCCACTTTTAGATACACCCTTGGTCGTTGGCTAATTCCCAGTCCCGCAGATAGTAGCCGCATCTTTAAGTATCAGCCCGTATCGCCGTTACCTAATGAGGACTGGACAGACAACCTCCCGGAGGCAATAGACTGGTTTCGGGATGAAACGCAAACAAAGGTAATCAAAAGACGTCTTTAGTTTGTTTTTCACTGTCCAGTGTTACTTGGTAGAGAGGAAACAATTTGTATCCGTATCGACTGAAAGTTACTGGTGGCCAGGATGAAGTCTAGCTTTAATTCCTACGATCACAAAAACAGTGATGAGCGCATCAGGGAGATTTTGGATAGCGCTGAGGCATTTGACGAGATTGACGACATACCTGACCGGGACAAACTGACATATGCGAATGGTTTTTATGTAAACTGTACGGCGCTATTCATTGATATTAGAGACAGTTCAAAGATGCCCGACAATCATACTCGCCCAGTTCTTGGGAAAATCTATCGAGCTTACCTTTCAGAATGCATTGCCGTAATGAACGGCAATGCACAGTGCAGAGAAACGTTTATAAGTGGTGATTGTGTAAGCGGCATATACAGCACCCCCAAAAAAATCGACATTGATGCAGTATTTAATACTGCCGCCCAGTTGTCCAGTATCATACGGATACTGAATTGGAGATTAGCCCAAAAGGATTATTCTCAATTCGTCTGTGGGATCGGTATCGCCTATGGTCGCGCCCTCATGTTGAAAGCGGGGTATAAAGGGAGCGGCGTCAATGACGTAATCTGGATGGGGGATGTTGTGAATGAAACAGCAAAGCTTTGTCAGGAAGGCAATCGTGATGGTCAGAAAGAGTTGCAAGTTTCGACTACGATCTTTGATAACTTAAACGAACACAATAAAGGTTTACTTTCAGCGGTGCGCGACTGGCCATTTGACCCTGTAATGCGGTATGAGGGTTCGATAATCGATCTTTCTATGCAGGAGTATTTGAGTGGACTCGAAGACCGTAAGGCCATATCCTGTCCACCGTGGAT
>JAJYGP010000060.1 GCA_021785035.1 Pseudomonadota bacterium | reverse complement strand
TCAGTACAAGAGTACGCTTTTGGCGCCCTAGCCCTTGGTCGGGGTCGCCCCGGACCGACGACCCGGGGTCCCGCTCGTATTTTTTGTTTCGGTCTCAAAGACGTGGGTTCGACGCCACTCGCGTCTGTTACAAGAAGGGGGGGCGAGGAATCCTCGGGCTGGGGTGGGCGCAAGGTCCACAGGACGCGAGAGCCCACCCGGCCGCTCGCGTCGAGATATCCTGACTTGCCGAAGCGGGGGCGTGCTAAAATGCGGGCATCGCTCCTTATAGGGCCCAAGGCCTTTCGTGTTCATGAATTCACCGCCCAGCGCCCGGATACGGGAAATCCCCTATAACTATACGTCTTTTTCCGACCGTGAAATCGTAATCAGGTTTCTTGGCGCCGAGATGTGGGGCGTTTTAAATGACCTGCGCGCGGCGCGCGTGACGGGTCGCTCCGCGCGCATGCTGTTTGAAGTCCTGGGGGATATGTGGGTGGTGACCAGAAACCCCTTTATCCAGGATGATCTCCTTAAGCACGGGGAGCGATTGGCGTCGCTCGTGACGGCACTCCACCATAGGCTTGATCAGATCGTAGCCCGGGCCCAGGGGAATAAAGAAGCGTTGATGCTTGCTCAGGCGGCGCGCTCCGCGGTTCAGACCTTCGAGGACTGGTTCCCGAAGGAGCGAGCCTTGCGCAAGCGGGCCTTGCGCCTCTTGGCCCGCGTAACCCGCCGCGACAATATCGAATTTAGCGGTTACGCGCGCGTGGCTCATGTGACTGATGCCACCGATTGGCGGGTTGAGCTGCCCTTTGTTGTCATAAACCCCGATACCGAAGAAGAGGTCATGGGGGTGGTGCAGGGGTGTATCGAGCTGGGGCTCACCATTATTCCCCGGGGGGGTGGTACCGGCTATACCGGGGGGGCGGTGCCTTTGTATGCCGAAACCGCGATCATTAACACCGAAAAGCTCGATAGTCTCGGGCCTGTGGTGTATCACGAGTTGCCAGGTGTCAAAGAGCCGGTGGCCACGATCCGGGCCGGTGCGGGCGTCGTGACTTTGAGGGTTACCGAGATAGCCGAGCAAGCAGGCCTTTCTTTTGCGGTGGATCCCACCTCCCAGGACGCGTCCACCATCGGCGGTAACGTTGCCATGAATGCCGGCGGTAAGAAAGCAGTCTTGTGGGGAACTACGCTCGACAATCTCGCCTCCTGGCGTATGGTCACGCCGAGCGGGGAGTGGCTGGAGGTCGAGCGACAGAACCACAATCTTGGCAAGATACACGAGCAAGACGAGGTGGTGTTTCGTGTCAGCCGTTACCAAGTCGACGGCAAGACTCCCAGCGCACCGGTCGAGACTCTTTCAATCCCGGGACGTCGACTGCGCAAGGAGGGTCTAGGAAAGGATGTGACGGATAAGTTTCTGTCAGGCCTCCCGGGCATTCAAAAGGAAGGCTGCGACGGACTTATCACTTCGGCGGTTTTTATTCTCCACAAAAAGCCCGAGCACCTACGCACGGTGTGTCTGGAATTCTTCGGAACCGATCTGAGGCGTGCGGTGTCGGCGATTACCGAGATCAAGACCTATCCGGTTCAGCACCCCGGAGTTTTGTTGGCGGGACTTGAACATTTGGATGAGCGTTATCTGCGCGCTGTTCACTACAGCACCAAGGCGCCGCGTCGCGAACGCCCGAAGATGGTGCTTTTATGCGATATCGCCGGACAAGACGAGCGTCTGGTCGGGGAGGCGGCCGCCGCGATCGTGCGCTTGGCAAATAGCCGCGGCGGCGAAGGTCATGTCGCGGTAAGCGCCGAGGCGCGTCGACGTTTTTGGGCAGACCGTGCGAAGACCGCCGCGATCGCGGCCCATACCAATGCCTTTAAGATTAACGAAGACGTTGTCATCCCGATCGAGCGCTTAGCGGATTACAGCGAGGGCATAGAGCGCATCAATATCGAGCAATCGCTCGCCAATAAGCTGCGTGCCGTAGAGGCCGTGCTTGCGTATCTCGAGGGGGGCATCGCAAAGCCGCTCGCAGATTACGAGGCGAGCGCTGAGAATACGGCCATTGTTGCCGCTAAGGTGGCGGCCGCCACCGCGCAGCTTAAAGGGGTGTCGGACCGTTGGGCTGGCATTCTGGCTCGGCTTGATATGCCGGGCGCCTCGTGCGCGGACCTTCTCGATCCCGAGGTTCTGGCGAAGGTTCAAGGCGAAGAGCCTTTGCTTGCGTTGCTTTTACGCCGGGACCTACGCATTTCCTATCGCCTCGAGGTGGATCGGGTTTTGCTGGACATATTTGGCGGCCAGGAGATGGCTGCGGTGCGACGGCGATTTGAGGCCATTCATGCCGAAGTCCTGGCTGGTAGACTTTTTGTGGCGCTTCATATGCACGCTGGGGATGGCAATGTCCATACCAATATCCCGGTTAACTCCAATGACTACGAGATGATGCGCGAGGCTGACCGGATCGTAGAGCGGGTCATGCATCTGGCGGTTAGTCTTGGCGGCGTGATATCGGGCGAGCATGGGATAGGTATCACGAAGATGCGTTATCTCGAGCCAGAGGCGGTGAAGGCCTTTGCCGAATATAAGCAACGCGTCGACCCGAGTGGGCACTTCAACCGCGGAAAGCTGCTGTCCGGATCCGGGCTTGAGCGGGCCTACACGCCGTCTTTGCGCCTCGTGTCGCAAGAGGCCTTGATTCTCGAGCGTAGTGAGCTTGGAGCGCTTAATGACGCCATACGCAATTGTCTACGTTGTGGGAAATGTAAGCCGGTCTGTACGACGCACGTGCCCCGCGCGAATCTGCTGTATTCGCCGCGTAACAAGATATTGGCGACCGGCCTCATCATTGAGGCGTTTTTGTACGAAGAACAGACGCGGCGCGGGATATCTGTCCATCACTTCGATGGCATGAACGATATCGCCGACCACTGCACGGTGTGTCACAAGTGTTTAGCGCCTTGTCCTGTGGACATTGATTTCGGTGACGTCTCGATACGGATGCGGGAGATTTTGCGGGCCCAGGGGCGCAAGCGGGCCAACTTGGGGACGCGCGCGTCCATGGCTTTTTTGAATGCGACCGACCCTGGTACGATCCGCGCTTTGCGCAAGACGATGATCGGGTGGGGTTATAAAGCCCAGCGTGTCGGTTACGAGATAGCGGTCAAGATCCCGGGCCGGTCCGTGTCTACGCGACCCCGGGCCACAACGGGCAAGACTCCGTTTCCGGCGCAAGTCATTCATTTTTTCAAAAAGCCCATGCCAAGTGGCTTGCCGAAGCAGACCATGCGCGCGTTGCTCGGCGTCGAAGACACCAAAACCATTCCGATTTTGCGGGATCCGGTCAAGGTGACGGAGGATTCGGATGCGCTGTTCTATTTCCCGGGTTGCGGGTCCGAAAGATTGTTTAGCCAGGTGGGACTGGCCACGCTCGCCATGCTCTATGAGGTGGGGGCTCAGACGGTATTGCCTCCGGGCTATTTGTGTTGCGGTTATCCTCAGACCGCCTCGGGCGAGGACGCTAAGGGTCGCCAAATCACGACCGATAACCGGGTCTTGTTTCATCGCGTAGCGAATACTCTGAACTATCTCGATATCAAGACTGTGATCGTGTCGTGTGGAACCTGTATGGATCAGTTGTTGAAGTATGAGTTTGAGCAGATATTCCCGGGCTGTCGGCTTTTGGATATTCACGAATATCTTATGGAAAAAGGCGTGCGTTTGGATGGGGTGGGCGGCGTTCGATACATGTATCACGATCCCTGCCATACCCCCATGAAGACCCATAATCCGCTGGCCGTGGCGAGTACGCTTATGGGCAAGGAGGTTGCCTTATCCGACCGTTGTTGCGGGGAGGCCGGGACGTTTGCGGTCTCGCGTCCCGATATTGCGACTCAGGTCCGCTTTCGGAAGGAGGAGGAACTGCATAAGGGGATCCGCGAACTCACGGGTCAAGGAGTTGCGGAGCCGGGGGCGGTGAAGATTTTGACTTCCTGTCCTGCGTGTCTGCAAGGGCTTGACCGCTATCGTGACGATACCGGGCTTGATGCCGACTATATCGTAGTTGAACTTGCGAACAAGCGTTTAGGGAGCGGATGGCAGCAGCGGTTTGCTGATCAGGCAAAGGCAGGGGGTATAGAGCGGGTCTTGCTGTGAGGCTTCGGTCGTAGACCACGGCGCAAAGAAAAAGGCATCCCGCATAAAGCGGGATGCCTTTTGTCCGTTTACGGCAAAGTCACCACGATGTACAGACTTTCCTTACCGCGTCGCACCAGGACTGGCACTGGTGTACCGGCAGGCAAGCCCGCGGCAATGTGCCGAATCTGAGCCGGAGAAGTAACCGTCTGGCCCGCGATTTCCTGAATGACCATTCCCGGCACGATCCCCGCATCTTCAGCGGGACCTGGGCTTACGCTCAAGACCACCACGCCATGATGGATACCCATGTCGGAGAGGGCTCCGTGCGTTAACGGTCCCACTTCCATGTTGAGGCGCGGAATGTTCGCGGTTTTGCTGGCGGCGCTTGCCAGGTTCTTCGGGAGCGTGCCGATGCGGACATATATGGTCAGGGGTCGACCGCTACGCATGATCCCGACCGGCACCCGGGTGCCGGGCTCGGTGTTGCCCACGAGCGGGGGCAATTGGCCGACGCTGTAGACGGGTTTGTTGTCGTAGGTGATGATGACATCGCCGGGCTTCAGGCCGGCCTTGGCCGCAGGCCCCTTATGGGCGAGGCTTGCGATCAGCGCGCCCACGGGTTCTTTCAGGCGCATGGCGCGGGCCATTTCGCTGCTGACCCCTTGGACATCTACCCCCAACCAACCGAAGCGAATGGCCTTATGGTGCTCGAGGGCATGGACTACGCGCATGGCGGTATCGATGGGGATCGAGAACGATAGACCCATGTAGCCGCCGTTACTTGTATAGATCTGGTCATTGATCCCCACGACTTGCCCGTCCATATTGAAGAGCGGACCCCCGGAATTACCGGGATTGATAGGTACGTCGCTTTGAATGAAGGGGATGTACTCATCGTCGGAGAGTGGCCGATTCACGGCGCTTACCACGCCTTGAGTGACGGTGTTGTAAAAGCCGAACGGTGCGCCCACCGCAAGCAACCACTGGCCGACTTGGAGTTGATTCGACTGGCCTAGCGGAACGGTTGGCAGGTCATGACCGTTGATCTTGAGCAAGGCCGTGTCGTACCGGACCGAAAGCCCAATCAGCTTGGCCTTGTAGACGTGATGGTTTGAGAGCCCGACTACGATATGATCCGCGCCGCGGACGACGTGCGCTGCGGTCACGATATAGCCGGTGGGGCTTATGATGAAACCGGAGCCCAAGGACTCGATCTTCTCCTTTTGCGAGGGGCCTTGGTTCGGCGCCGAAAAGAACCGCTGGAAGAACGGGTAGAAGGGCGAGTTCGGGGGAAGAGGATTCGCGGGCAGCTGATTGTGCACCATCTTGGTGCTGGTGCTGCTGATGTTCACGACCGCAGGACCATAATGCTGGATGATGGGGGTGAAGTCGGGAAGCCCGACCAAGGGCCGCATGGCGAACGCCCCTGCGCTCGCGCACATCCCGCAAAGCCCCGCTACCAAGACCGCTACTCGCCACCGATGCTGATGCGATCGGTCTTTCAAATAACCCATGTCGATCTCCTCGTGAAAGATTATTTAAGCTCTGCGTTTTCCCATCGGGACCGCCGTTTCCTTGCCCCCAGGTCGTATCCGATAGGGTCGCTCTCGCTTCCGCAAGCGTACTGGAGGCTTTGAGCACTAAGCATGCCTGCTTGTTCCCTGCCCACCAAAAAAAGGACCAGAATTCCTGTGCATAGTACATTGTGCCGGGCCGATGCCCAAATTTTGCTGCACAGGACCCGCGGCACCCCTGCCCGCCCTTGCGAGCGCGGGCCCCTCGAGGCGATCCGAGCGCGATCCCGGCTAGCAGGCCACAGGTCCCGCCCCGGGGTCGCGGACTTCGAGGGCGTCTGATCCGCGAAGCAGACATAGCCTTGGCAGAGGTCCGTGAGCGGCGGAGCCTAGCGGAAACATTGTGTCGCAACGTAGATCGCAAGTCCCACGAGCCCCCCCACCAAGGTCCCGTTCACGCGTATGAATTGAAGGTCGCGGCCGATATTGAGCTCGATCTGGTCGACCATAAACTCGTCGTTCCAGGTCTTGACTTGGGCGGCGATGAAAAGTCCAAGCGTCCTTCGGTATTTTTCGACAAGCGGTGGGGCGTAGCGCAATAGTTGCTGGTCGATCCACGGTGCGATCTCCGGGCGCTCCATGAAGGATCGTGTCAGGTCGTTGATGACGCCGCGCATGCGATCGGATAAGAAGCCGCTTGGGTCCTTTAATTGGGCGTCAAGCCCATTGCGTAGTCCCTGCCACAGGCGCTCGAAGGTCGCTTCGGTTTCGGGATGGTAGACAAACTCGGTTTGGATAACCTTGACTCGGTCGCGAAACTCCCGGTCGTTCATAAGTTTTTCGCTTATGCTCGTGACGATATCATCGAAGCGCCGACGCAGGACGTGCTCATGGTCGTCCCGCACGGCCTGGAGTTGAGTCTGAAGCGCGTCGTAGAGGCGCTGCAAAATGACTCGTCCCAGGCGCTCGTCGAGGTGCAAGGTCGACGGGACGAACTCCATGTGGCGAGCGATGGTGTGCACCAGTTCCTCACGCACGTCTTCGTGCTGAAGGAACAGGTTGAGTTGGGTCAGAGCCTCGTCGAGAAGCCACTGGTGGCGGCGGTTCGCGCTCAGCATTCGTAATATCTGCGCGGCTAACGTGCTGGCGTCGAGGTCCGCGAGTTGGGTCCGCAAAAGATCGGTCGCAAACCCTTGAACTTGCGGTTGGTCGAGAATCACCACACCGTAGCGCGCGCCTTGGCGCACGATATCGAGTGTACGATCGATGTTCTCAGGCCGTGCCATCCAGCGCGTGAAACGGCGACCGGCGCCAAATTTACTGATCCCTTCAAGTACTTTGTCGGTTGACAGAAACCGGCTCTGGATGAACTCACCAAGATTGTTGGCGATACGGGTTTTGTTACTGGGAATGATCGCAGTGTGGGGAAGCTTGATGCCGAAGGGGTGGCGAAAAAGCGCGACTACCGCAAACCAGTCGGCCAGCGCGCCGATCATGGCGGCTTGGCTGAACGCCGCGAGGTAGCGAAGCCAAGGATAAGCCGGCATGAGGGCGCGCGCCATGATATAGAGGAGTCCGGCGGCCACGAGGAGGCCTAGGGCGAGGCCTTGGGCGAGGCGTAAGCGGGCCCGCTTCGCGGCATCGTTCGCGGACCGAGGGGTTCCCGGGCTAGAGGTCGGCGTCATGGTCTTAAGGATAGCCTGCCCCCAAGGCGTTTGTCGTGAGCCAAGCGCCGTACGCGGTCTTTGATTCCGGGGGCACAAGGCATTTCAAGACCGATTGTTCCGCCTAGGCCGCGCTTCGGGATCTCGTCGAAGATGACACACTGAACTCAAAGGGCTGCAAAGATCTGCAGTCGTGTCGATAAAGAGCCGCCCTCAGTGGGGCTTTAGGAGCGTGTGGCCGGCGCTGACCAAAGCGACTACGCCGAGTCCCAGTATAAAAACAGCGGAGATGCGATTGATCATGATTAGGGTGCGCGAATGAAGACGCGTGTGAAGTTTTGCTGTCGCAAGAGTCAGCGCTGTCCACCAAAGGAGGCAACCGCCAAAGATCCCGGCGACCGTCAATAAAAGCCGGGCAGGGTTGGGGTGGTCTAGGTGTAGGGTCGTGAACAGTACGATAAAAAACAAGATTGTTAAGGGGTTGGCGAGAGTCAGCAAGGCGGACGAGGCGTAGTTCCACAAGAGGCCCCGGCCACTGTAGCGATGGGTCGCGGTATGACGCAAGGGCCGGAAAAAAATGGCCCGCCCCCCGAACCAGAGGCATAAAACCCCGGCCCCGATGTGGATCCAAAAGCGGGCGCTCGTGAGAAAGCTCGAAACCACGCTTAAGCTCAAACCCGCCAGCGCCCCGTAGAAGGCGTCAGACGTGGCGGCCCCGGCGCCGCTTAGTATGCCAGCGAAGCGCCCCTGGGTGAGGGTCCTTTGTATTGTCAGTAAACCGACGGGCCCAATCGGGGCCGACGTCACGATGCCAATAATGAGCCCAAGAAAAAACGGTTCCATGCCACCTCTCGACCTAACTGCCCCGCTGTGAGTGGCATCTCCCTGCCAGTTGTCCCCAGGGATTTACCCGGGCGCGGGCATCCACGAGTGTCCATTTTGCTTGGACAGACGGTATCCTAAAGGCCAAGGGCCCGAAACGCTAGGCAAAGAAGCGGCCAATCTTCTTGGTTCGGTAGCCGTCTGGTCCTTGGGTGCGTAGCCGGTGTACAGTGACGAGTAGCCCGCGTTTCGCGGCACGGATACGGCGTGACTATGGCAAGGCTTGACCCTCAACTGCTTTCGACGTGGGCTGTAGTGGCGCGTATAGGGAGCATTAACGCCGCAGCCGATGTCTTAAATCTCACCCAACCGGCGGTTTCCAATCAGCTCAGACGTCTCCACGAGTGGCTTGGGGAACCAATCTATCGGCGTCACGGGCGCGGCATTACCCCGACACCTCTTGGTAAGCAGCTTCTGCGACTGGCCTTGCAGCTTGATGCCGTGCTTTTGGACGTCGAGGCCTTGCGCACCGACATCGGGGGCCTCGTGCGCGGCAGCTTGATACTCGCGGCAAGCCAAACCAACGCGGAATTTCTGCTGTTGCGAGCGATCGCGCTTTTTCAAAGACGCCACCCCGGGATCACGGTGCGCCTTCAGTCGGGCAATTCGGAGGAGGCGCGCCGGCGTGTCGATGTCGCTGATCTCGTATTTGTGGAGGACGCCCCGCTGCCGACGAGAGACGCGGGTCTCGTCGTCGAGGGCTTGATCCAAACCGACATCCATCTGCTTTTGAGCGCCGACCATGCGCTCAATCGGCGGCCGGAGCACGAAGCTGTGCGGCTCTCAGAACTCGCGTCTGTGCCTATCGTGTGGCGCGAGCTGGGATCGGGGACCCGCGAACGCGTCGAGGCGGCGTTTCGCGATCTGGGCATCGAACCGGAGGTCCGTTACGAGTTTAGCGGTTCGACCGCCGTTCGTGAGGCGGTTCGATGTGGTTTGGGTGTGGGGTTCGTTTCAGCGCTCGCGACGACCCCTGAGGATCTTTGTTCTAGGGCGCTTGCTCCCGCCATTGTCCAAGAACTTTCTGTTATTTACCAAAATCCCCTAAGCCGGTCTGGTGAAAGTTTCTTGGAGGTGTTGCGCGAAATCATGCACGCGGATCCATTGGCGGAGGCGAGGTCTTAACCTGCCAAGCGATGGGCGGCGCCCCGTGGGACTGCCGTGACGATGCCTATCGCCCGAGGCGTGGGGGCATTACAATAGAGGGAGACGTCTAAGAAGGGGTAGCCATGCTGCGGGCAGTGGATGAGCAGGGCTGGTTGACTGGGGCGAGACGGGTCTTGTCCCCCAATTGCGATGCGCGACCGCCCGGTGCCGAGATCGAGGTTTTGGTTATCCACTCCATCAGTTTGCCGGCGGGCATTTACGGGGGCCACGATGTGGAGCGGCTCTTTACGAACCAGTTGGCCCTCGCGGCTCATCCAAGCTACGGCGATTTGAAGGGCTTGCGGGTCTCTGCGCACCTCTTTATTAGGCGCGACGGCGAAGTCGTACAATTCGTGCCGTTTGAGTACCGAGCTTGGCACGCCGGGGTATCGCATTGCGAGGGTCGCGAGCGGGTCAATGATTTTTCAATAGGAATCGAGCTTGAGGGGACGGATCAGTCGGCGTTCGAGGAGACTCAGTACGAAAGCCTGATCGACGTGTCGCGAGCGCTCTTTGCGCGCTACCCCCGGATCACGGGTGATAGGCTGTACGGGCATTCGGATATTGCCCCCGGGCGCAAGACCGATCCGGGGCCGTATTTTGATTGGGACCGCTATCGAGCCGTTATGCTGGCTGTAAGCGCGGAGCTGTGAGGAGAGAGGCCAAGCAATGACGATTACTTTGATCATTATTTTGTTTGCCATTGTTCTTGATCGCTTGTTTCCGGATCGCGGCCGGATGCGACCCTTCGTGTGGTATGAGGACTGGGTTCGGTCAGTGGAGCAACGATTCAATGCGGGTACCCGCGGTCAGGGGCTTGCGGCTGTGTTGGTTGCGGTCGGTCCGGTCGTGCTCGGTGTGTTCCTGGCGCGTTATATCCTGAGTCGCGTGAGCTACTCCCTAGTGTATGTTTTCGACATCCTGGTGCTGTATCTGTGTCTTGATCTCTATCGTTTGACGCGCACCGCGGTGGCGGTCTCTGAGTCTTTGGATTCCGGCGATCTGCTTATGGCAGCAAGCCACCTGGAGACTATGATCTGCAAGACGCCTTCGGACATCACCGAGCCCGCGATTGCTCAAGCGACAGTGGAGGCCGTGCTAAAGCAGGCCAATACCCGTGTTATGGCGCCGCTCTTCTGGTTCATACTGCTTGGTCCGGTGGCCGTGGTCTTGCAGCGGCTTGCGGCGATGCTGGATCGCTTGTGGGGTCATCGCAATCTGCAATACGCCGAGTTCGGTTGGGCGGCCGCGCGCCTCAACGATCTGCTCGGCTGGGTGCCAGCGCGGATTACGGCCTTGAGTTACGGGATCATGGGGAGCTTCGAGGACGCCTTGCATTGTTGGCGTCGGCAGGCCGGAATGTGGTCGGATATCAATAGCGGACCGCTGCTGGCATCGGGTTTTGGGGCCATGCACATGGGCGCGTGCGATGAGTCCGAGGACGAAGACCTAGCGGGCTTACGGACCACCAGCACTTTAATTGTGAACGCGGCCGATATTCGTCGCGTGGTGGCGCTCCTTTGGAGAGTGCTGCTGTTTTGGCTTGCGATCGCGATCTTAATGGCCGGGGCGCGGCTATTCGGCGTGTTCGGTTAAGGTCTCGTTATCGGTTAGCAAGATCTCCCAGCCCCGTTGCTCGGCGGTGGCAAGCAGTGTGGGGTCGGGGTCGACCGCGATCGGGCGGTTGACGGCCTCCAGCAACGGCAGATCGTTGTGGGAATCGCTATAAAAGCAACTATCCTCCCAGCCGAGATCGCGGCCCGCCATCCATGTCTGGACGCGCGCGACCTTGCCCTCCCGAAAGCAGGGAGTGCCTGTAACGCGGCCCGTGAAGCGCCCGTTCTGTTCTTCGGGCACGGTGGCGATCAGGTGCGAAACCCCCAAGAGCTCGGCAATCGGCGCTGTGACAAAGCTGTTGGTTGCGGTGACGATCACCAGCGTGTCCCCGCGACTCTTATGGCGCCCTAAAAGGTCTGCCACCCAGGGTTTAATAAGAGGTTTTATTCGATCACGCACGAATTCGGCGCGCCAAGCATACAACTGGTCGCGCGGATAACGCGTAAGTGGTGCGAGGGAAAACGCCAAGAACGCTCGAATATCTAGCCCGCCGGCCTTATAGTCTTCGTAGAATGCGAGGTTGGCCTGTTCGTAGTGAGCCCCGTCAACGGCCCCGACTGTGGCTAGGAATTGCCCCCACGCATAATCGCTGTCACCATCCAATAGGGTGTTATCGAGATCAAAGAGTGCAAGCGTCAAAAATCCTCCCGGCGTTGCCGTGGGCGGCAAATTCTGTAAAAATGCAGGGCATTCTAATCGGCTCACACCTTGTTGTACATGATAGATCATGATGGTTATCGACCCAATGTTGGGATCATTCTGACCAACGCCGAAGACCAGGTCTTCTGGGCGCGTCGTTGCCGCTGCGACGGTTGGCAATTCCCGCAGGGGGGGATCCATCACGAGGAGACGGTGGAAGAAGCCCTGTATCGCGAGCTTTACGAGGAAGTGGGCTTGCAGAAGGGGCAGGTTGAGGTCAAGGGGCGTACGCAAGGTTGGCTCCGGTATGATATTCCCCGGCAGCTTCGGCGAACGACGGGACCGCGTCGTTTCAAAGGCCAGAAGCAGGTGTGGTTTCTGCTGCGGCTAAGGGGCCTGGATAGCGATGTGCGCCTAGATCTGTCGTCTTCTCCCGAATTCGATGCTTGGCAGTGGATCGAGTATTGGAGTCCTTTGGAATCGATCGTTCCGTTTAAGCGCGAAGTCTATCAGTTGGCGCTCACGGAACTCGCCCCGCTGCTGGGTCGTTGATGGATCGCCTGCTCGCTCTCCCTGACCGCTCGATTTATCTTGTCGAATCTGGACCGCCCGCCGTCTATTACGTAGAAGATGGTAAGGCCGGCGGGGTCCTGGTGAATGCTCCGGTGTTTTCTCCGGAGCGAGCGGCTGATCTTCACGGGCTTGGTGGCGTGCACTACCTCTTTCTACCGAGCCGCTTTGGCGCTCAGGATCTTGGCCTTTGGCGGGCGCAAGGGGTCGAGGTGTTGGCCACTCCCGAGGAGGCGGCGGCGATCGGCGGAGTCGATATCGTGGTAGACGGGCAGCAAAAGCTGACCCGCACTATCGATTTTTTGCCGATGGCGGGGCGCACCCGCGGCACCTGCGGCCTGCGGCTGAAGAACCTGCCAGGCGTGTTGTTTCTCGGACCGGCACTCAGTCCCGGTGCCTCGCGTTGGCCCGAGTTGATAGCGATGCCCGATGACCATTCTTACGAGGCGCGATTAATGGGGGTCTTCGGGCTGCGTGACCTCGTGTTCGATTACCTCTTCACTGATCATTTTGTGGTCCAGGAAACCCTGTTTGGGCCGGGCGCCGACCGCGCCATTCGCGCCCATCTCGACGCCTTGCTCACCTAATCAGAAAACCCGCTTCCCAATCGATTGCGGCACCTGCGTCGACATCTTTGTTGCGAAGTACAGCCGGTGCTCGGGTCGCGGGCGGCCTGCGCCCAAGCCTTCGTCGCGTGGTCATAAAAATCGCAAGACAGAGGGGCCTTGGTCGCACTTTGCGTTGCGGCCTGAGACGCGGGCCTCACGCAGACTCTTGTTCCGGTCCCGACCGCTGGTCGGCGTTATTGGTCATTCCCATCCGTTGGTCTGGGTAGAATTGGCTTTGGTCGCGACAGGTCTCTGGGTCGGCTCAGGCTTGTCTACTGTTATGGGTTGAGCCCACTCCCGAGCTTGTTTAGGGGTATGGGGTGAAAGGATATGGGAAGTAGGGGACATGCTAGGGAGACATAATGCTATGAAGACGCGCATAAGTGGTATCGGAAGTGCCCTCACTTTAGCTTTGGCAGCCGCATGGCCGGCCCTCGCCCACGAGGTCTATCCAGTCCCCGCATCCTATGTGCGGCATTTGCGAGCAGGTCGTGCACTCCATAGCGCAGTGCGGACCCATGTGCGCAAACCGTGGCTATTTGGTACGCCTCCGGGGGGATCTGTGAGAGCGGAAAAGACCCTATTCCAACCTATCGCTGCATATCTTACGCGCGTCACGGGCCATCCAATCGTTTTTCGACCGGCCACGAATTGGTTGACATATAGCCAGGACGTGGCCCAAGGGAAGTATGATCTTGTCTTCGACGGACCGCATTTCACAAGCTGGCGCGACCATTATCTGGGTGATGTCCCCTTGATACGCTTACCGGGGTCGTCGGGTTACGCCGTAGTCACCCGGCAAAACGAGCGAATTACCAAATTGTCGCAGCTTACCGGGCGGTCGGTATGCGCAAATTCGCCGCCAAGCCTTTCTACGCTGCTGCTTCTCGGGAAGTTCTCGGACGTCAGTCGGCAACCGTTTCTTGTGGTTGTGCAAAGTTGGTTGCAGGGCTTTCACGGCCTTGTGACGAATCGGTGCGACGCCGCCATCGTACCTATAGCTCGACTTCAGTCTTTGCCGAAGGCTCAGGCAGCGGCGGTTCGAGTGTTGTACCACACCAAGGCCTACCCGAGTCAGGCGCTGTCGGCGAGCCCTCAGATACCCGCCAATGTTCAGGCGCGGATTCGCGAGGCCTTGTTATCGCCGGCCGGGGAGAAGGTCACACAGCCTTTGCGGCGGGCAGACGGTGCACAGCTATTTGTGCCTGCCAGTCGTCGCCAGTACGCGGGGCTTTCGCATCTTTTGGCCAATACGCTGTACTTTAGTGGTCGGGCGACTCCGGTAAAGGAGTAGCGACGGCAGGCCGTACGACAGGTCAGACGCGGATCGCGGGCGTGATCGGCCGTGCGGCGGAAACGGGGGTTAAGGCCGGTCGGGCATCAGGGAGACGAAGTCGCGGGCGACCCGCTCGATTGCGGTGTGTGGTAAGCCCGCCTGCGCGGCAAACTGAGGCCAGAGCTGAATCGCGTGGCGGGCTTGGGCCATGATATCGGCGGCGCGGCGCACCATGAAGCGATCGGCAAGCGCCCAGCAATCGGTATCCTCGATGTCCTGGAACTTTCCGTTGACGGATAGAAGGTGTTGGTAGGTCCATTCGCCGGCGGGATTGTAGGCATGGGTCACGTCATAGGCCGGCGCTAAGCGCCACGACTCACCCTCTTTCAGAATGAAGGCAAAATTCTTGGCGTGGTCGTCGCAGTTTTTCGCCATTACATTGAAGACCATGCGTCGAAAGAGTTCATCTAGATCCTCGACCGGCAAGCCCAATTGCTTGGCAGCCGAGAACAGTTGTTCGTAGGCGTGAACGCCGCGTTTGCGATAGTCGATGTGCGCTAATCCGCAAAACGTTTGGACGTGATGCTTGCGATTATCGGTGCGGTCAAAGCGTTGGGTCATGAAATGAGCTCGGCCGTTCTCGAGAAGGAGGCGGCTTGGCATCATACGGATCCCAGCCGATTGGGCCATGAGGGCGTAGGCGTACTCGATTCGTCCGTAGTCGCGTGAACCGCCCAGCTCCGCGTCCTTGCCCATCCCGTCGAATTTCAGCAGCCAGTGTTCGAACCCCGGCTGGGTCGCAAACTGTCCGCTTCGAACCTCGCCTGTCGTGGGGTTCCAGGCGACCACGGCCTTGGCGCGTGCGCCGCCCGCAGAGGTTCCGACCCCGGCGATATTTTGCAGAGCCTCGGTCGCCAGCGACTCCTGCGACAAATCCCCGTGGACCGCATCGCGCGCCGCCTCGACCAGGGCGCGCATATCGAGAGCCGCTCGATAGGCTGTGGGAGCGCGGAGCGCTGGTTGGAACTCCAGAGCGCCCATGCCGCGTTTTCCCATATAAGCCAGTCTGTCGAGCGCAGTTATGGTGGCCCGCTGGACGCCCCGAGTCGCCATCCAGGCGTCGACTATGGCGTTGCCGAAGTCATCCGGCAGGGCATCGGCGAGGAGCCCGGGTAGACCCCGGTAAGTCGCCTCGGATAGGTCTGGGAAGGCGTAGCGTCGGGGACCGATGGGCATCGTGAGAGGGGCCGGCTCGATGCCCGTGGCGATCCAGTCCTTGGCGTAGGCGAACACATAGCACCCCAGCGCAGGATCCGGGGCCACCGCACCGACCCGTCGGCCCCATAGCCTGACCTCGATCGCCGGGATCGTCATGCCCGGCCTTTGCGAGGGCGACGTACGCGCCTTTGAGGCGCGTGGCGGCGCAGCAGGGCGAGAGGATTCACGGTCGGCTCGGGTGCCAGCGTCGAGAGCCCGGCAAGCGCATCCAGGGTCTTTAAGACCCGCAACAAGGTATCAACGGAGGAACCGGTCCCAGCCTCAAGGTTGCGCAGAGCGCGCACCGAGATCCCGGCGCGCAGAGCGGTCTCCTGTTGATCGAGGTTGGCGGACAAGCGGAGGGCCCGCATGCGCGTCCCCAAGAGAACACGCAGTTCGTTGGACGTCATTTCACTTAATGTAACAGGCATTATTATGCTTAATAAAGTTTAAATGACATATAAAAGGTACATTATAGCCGGTTATATTACAAGAAAAGTTTTAGCGATTCCGTGTCCCCGCCGCCGAAGGCGGTCGGAGCTCCCGCCTCGATCGCAAACTCTTTCCGCTGTCTCCGCGCCGAGGTCGTATCCCGGCTCCTCGGCTACTGGTCCACCGGTTTTGTCGGTGAGGTCTCTTCGGAGGCGTCTGTGGGCCTAAAGATCTTGAGCGCGTGGTCTGTCCTCGGGACGACGATGCCGCGGACATTGACCGGGATAATGGTCATGGTAAATCCTTCGCGCTCAATATGGTCTTGCACGACAAAGCCGATGTCGTCATGGAGTAGACTGTGAAACCGGGTTTTGAGGTAGGGGTCGATCAGGCGCCCGGCAAAGAAAAGGCTTTGGGGAAAGGTTTCGCGAGCCGCCTGACTCAATTCCAGTAGTGCGTGGCGCCGGTCCGTGCTATAGGCGGCAAACCAAGTTGCAGCCACACCATGGGCGTGGCATAGCGCTAGATAGCGGTTGGCCTCGCTTTCGGTGTAAGTGCGCAATTGGCGGACCGCCTCGATACCCTTAAATTCGGCCTCGCCGATGACCCCGGCTATCAGAAAGACGTAGTTCGTTATGAGACCGCCAAGCATGCGCTTGACGTTCAAGTAGGTATGGATGCCGAGGCCGTCGAAGTCATGCACGAAAAACACGGCAGTACGCCCGTTTGGTACCAAAGGGACCGGACTCGTAGCCGGCGTATTGTGCGGTACGAGATCAGTCATGATGTCGTTTAGCGATTGGCGGACGGCTTCGGTCGCTCGGTAATGGCGCGCGATCGCCACGCTCGTCATGATGAACAGTAGGGTGATGAGCAGCGTAAACCAACCGCCGCTATTGAATTTTTCGTAGAGGGTAATGGCCAGTATGCTGGCTGTCGACACGAGCCCGAGGACGCTCACTGCAAGCTTGGCGCGCCAGGGTTCGGCCGAGCGGCGTTGAGCATACCAGTGTCTGGTAAGTCCTGCCATGGTCAGAGTAAAGGTGATGAAGACGTTGATGCTATAGAGGATGACAAGCGTACTGACGTGGCCGCCGGTCGCTGTCAAAATTGCTATGGCGGAAAGGCCGACTAGCAAGATCCCGATGCGCGCTACGAAGGTGTCCGAGAGGTATGCGAATCGTTTGGGCAGCCAGCGATCGACTGCCATATTGGCCATAACGATTGGGGCTGTGATGACGCCGGTATTGGCCGCGATAAAAAGTAGGAGCCCCTCTGTGGTGAGGGTCAGTAAGACTGCGGTTGGTCCTAGGGCGATCTGATGCCAGCGCCAGTTGCGGCTGATGGCCTGATAAAGCGTGGCGTTCAGGGTCTCATGGGCATTGGCTCGTACCTGATACATAAGGTAGAGCAGGATCAAACTGCCAGCGACCAGGGATAGCGATAGCGCAAGATAGGTCATGGTGCGCTGCCCGGTTTGCACTCGTGGTTCGCGCATCATATGAACGCCGTTGGCGACCGCTTCAAGCCCGGTATAGGTGCCGCCCCCCATACTGAAGGCGCGCAGGACGAGCGCTATGACAAAAATCCATCCGAAGGAGCGGCGATCTGTCGCGATGCCTGTTGCGGTACGGTGCAGGAGTGTCGGGACCGAGTTAAGGTGGCTGATAAGGCCCAGCCCAAGCATAAGGAGGTGGGTAAGTAGAAAGGCGAGAAACACCGGCAACAGGACTTTGATTGACTCCTTCATCCCGCGCAGATTGATCAGGACGATAAACAACAGCACGACGATGTCGAGCAACAGTCGATCACCGTACCAGGCTGCGGGCGCTAGACTTAAGATGGCTTCGGTGCCTGAAGCCACGGAGACCGCTGCTGTGAGGATGTAATCTACGACCAGCGCGGCACCGCTCACGAGGCCCGCGTGCGGACCGAGGAGCGCCGTTGCGGTGTGGTAGCCGCCACCGCCTTCCGGGAACAGAGCTATGACCTGTTTATATCCAGCGGAGATAATCAGGACTGTAAGTGGGATGGCGATTGCCAGGATCACCGACAGGTGCTCGTGGCCCGCGAGGGCCGCGTAGATCGCAGGCGGCCCGTAGGCGCTCGAAGACAGGGCATCCGCCCCAAGACCGACCCATGCGAGAAACGCGGCTAGTGTCAGTTGGTCGAAAAGCTTCGGGTTAAAGACGTCAGCCGCGCGGGTGGTTTTGTGGCTCCAAAACTTAGACATTCGTCCTCAGTCTCGCGTTTCGTTGGATTGATGTCCAAGCTGCTGTTCCGCGGTTCGCGACGCACCGTCCCCATACTAGCCGTAAGTTCTGCTTCGCAAAAGGGGTGTATCGCGAATGCTGTTTGCTGCCATTTGGCAGCCTTGAGCGCCTGACCTGCACGCTACGCCCATGGTCGAACCCGCGCCATCTTGCCCGGCATCATGACTCGCCGTTACGTTTTGCGGCGCTTGGACCTTAAGGCCAAATACATGATAGGTGTCGTATAAAGGGTGAGAGCCTGTGACACGAGAAGCCCGCCTATAACCGCGATCCCGATAGGTTGCCTGAGATGGTGTCCGGTGCCAAATGACAGCGCCAGCGGGAGGGCCCCGAGAATGGCTGCCAAGGTTGTCATCATAATCGGGCGAAAGCGTTGAATGCAGGCGGCTCGCACAGCTTGCTCGGGGGTATAAGAAAGGTTTCGTTCAGCCGCTAAGGCGAAGTCAACCAACATGATGCCGTTTTTCTTGACAATGCCCATCAACAGAAAGATGCCGATGATGGCAATTACCGAAAGCGGTATGCCAAAAAGCGTCAAGGCGAGCAGCGCCCCGACCCCCGCTGACGGCAATGTGGATAGGATTGTGAGCGGCTGGGTCAGACTCTCGTACAGAACGCCCAAGACGATGTAGATGGCGACAAGGGCCGCCAAAATCAGAAGTGGTTCCGCGGTCACGGATTGAAGAAAATATTTGGCGTTACTCCCGAAAGCTATATGCTCACTTTGGGGTAAAGGCAGAGCGGCTACGGCCTTTTGAACCTCTTTGATCGCAGGACCGAGGGCTTCGCCCCGGGCGAGATTAAAACTGATGGTTGCGGCGGGCACTTGGTCGTCGTGGCGCACGGATAGGGGCGTGGTGGTTCGGATGAAATGCGCGACTGCGCTCAGTAAGACCGGGCCGGCACTGCCGGAGACGTACAGATGATCGAGATCGCGGGGTGACATCGACAGCGATCGCCGGGTCTTCAGGATGACGTCATATTGGCTCTTGACGTCGTAGATGCGCGACACCTGTCGCTGGGCGTAGGCGTTGTTCAGCGCGCTGTCAATTGCGGCCACGGATACGCCGAGGCGCGCGCAGGCGCCTCTGTCGATGGCGACTGTGATTTGCGGCTCAGGCTTATCTTGATCTGAAGAGACGTCGCGAATACCGGGAAGTTTCGCGATGCGCTTTTCGATCAGCGCGGTCGTCGATCCCAAAGACCGAAGCGAGGGGTCGAGCACGGAAAATTGGAACTGGCCGTTCGCGCTGCGGCCGCCAACGAAGATATCCTGGGCGACCTGCAAAAAAGTCTGAATGCCGAGAATGCGCGCCAATTGAGGCCGCAGCTCTGCTATGACGGCGCGCGCGGAAAGGTCGCGCTGATTGCGCGGCTTTAGGCCGATAAAGAGTTTGCCGCGATTGGGCGTACTAAAGCCGTTTACGACGCCTACGCTTGAGCTCACCGTCGCCACCGCAGGGTCGTTTTTTATCACTTTTACGACCCGTTTTTGTAGTGCTTTCATGCGCGTAAAGGATACGCTCGGCCCGGCGATAGTGTTGCCGATGATAAGGCCGGTATCTTCTTCGGGCAGAAAGCTTTTGGGGATACGTATATAAAGGCCCACCGTCACTAGTACCGTGAGCAGGGTCAGGATCAGCATCGTGCCTCGATGGGCAAATGCCCAATCCAGGGTCCTTGTATACGTTTGCAGAGATTGCTTGTATGCGCGATTAAAAAGTCTAAAAACCAGAACAGGTGGCGGGCTTTCGCGCGTCGTCCGTAGCAGGTGCCCACAAATCATGGGTGTCACTGTGAGCGAGACAAGCGCCGACATGCCGATGGCAAGAGTTAAGGTGACCGCAAATTCGTGAAAAAGTTGGCCGAGAACGCCGGGCATTAGCGTGAGTGGTATAAAAACTGCAATCAGCGACAAGGTAATGGACATGACCGTAAAGCCGATTTCATGTGCGCCTTTAAGCGCTGCCTCCAAAGGGCTTTCGCCCTGGTCGAGGCGCGCTACGATGTTCTCGATCATGACGATCGCGTCGTCGACCACAAAGCCGACCGATATCGTCAAGGCGAGCAACGAGAAGTTGTCCAAGGAGAAGCCCAAGGCCCACATCCCCGCCAGGGTGCCGGCGATCGAAAGCGGGACCGTTACCCCGGCCGCGAGCGTTGGGGCGGCTCGGCCCATGAACGCGAGCACGACCGCAAGTACCAGAATGATCGTAATCAGAAGCGTGATCTCGATATCGGCAATGCTCGCGCGAATGGTGGTGGTGCGATCGGTAAGGATATGAAGGTGAATATCATGGGGTAGCCAAGAGCGAATAGCGGGAAGCCGTTTTTTAATATGATTGACGGTCGCTATGACATTGGCCTCCGGGGCCTTGGTGATGGTGACTAGGATGGCTGGTCGAGTGCCATCCCAGGCAGCCAGTTGGGTATTGGCGATGCTATTGCGGACCGACGCCACATCGCCCAGGCGAACGACGTTCGGACCTTCGCTTTTTAACACGATGCGCCGGTAAGCGCGGGCGTTATGGAGCTGCCCGTTAATGGCAAGGATATAGTCGGTTTGCGGGCCGCTCAGTTCGCCAAGAGGACTGAGGACGTTCGCAGCCCGCACGGCGTTATAGACGTCGGTTGCGGTGAGCCCGGCGCGCTGGAGGGCCCCTGGCCACACCGCAATCCGGACCGCCGGGGACTCGGCCCCGTTGAGCAGAACTTGGGCCACGCCCGGCGCTTGAGAAAGACGTTGAACCAACAGAGTATTGGCGGCGTTGTAGATGGCTCCCAGGCTCTCGGTTGTCGAGGTGAGCGCCATTGTTAAGATTGGGCGGGAGGCCGGATTGAATTGTTTGTAGTAGGGCCGGCTCGGGAGCTGAGCGGGCAGATCTGGGAGAGCGGCGTTGATTGCTCCCTGGATGGCGTAGGCATCGCTGGTCGCTAGGCTTTGAGTAGAAAAGAGCAGGATGACGGAGCTCGATCCGGTGGAGTTGATCGAGGTCATTTGGACAAGTCCCGGAATCTGGCCGAGCTCGCGCTCGAGAGGCGCGGCCACCGTGCTAGCCATAGTCTCTGGGTTGGCGCCCGGTTCGCTCGCAAAGACCACGAAGGCGGGGAGCGGAATATTGGGAACCGCCGCAACCGGCAGTAAACGAAAGCTGATAAGACCCGCCAGCATCACGCCAAGGGCCAGAAAGATCGTTCCGATAGGCCGCTTAATGAAGGGAGCGGAAAGATTCATGGTTTACGGGGGGGAGGATGATATCGTGCGGCGCGCACGACCGTGACTTGCGCGGTCTAAGGCAAGATAAATCACGGGTGTCGTAAAAAGTGTCAGCAGCTGGCTTATGAGAAGGCCGCCTATGATCGTGATACCCAAGGGTAAACGCAGTTCGGCCCCGGCCCCGCCTTCCAAAACCAAAGGGATGGCGCCAAAGAGCGCGGCAAGCGTGGTCATGACGATTGGCCGGAAACGCAATACCGAGGCCTCGATAATGGCGGCTTCTGGCGAGAGGCCCTGGCGCTGCGCCTCAATCGCGAAATCGACCATCATGATTCCATTTTTTTTGACAATACCCATGAGTAGCACGATGCCAACCAAGGCCACGATGGTGAATTGCGTGCCGGTGGCAAGCAGTGCGCAAAGAGCACCGATTCCAGCGGACGGAAGCGTGGATATGATGGTGAGAGGATGAATCGCGCTTTCGTACAAAATCCCCAATACGAGATAAACCACAATCAGAGTGGCACCAATCAGCCAGGGCTCATCATGTAATGCTTTTTGGAATTGCGCCGCCGCCCCTGTGAAGGTACCGACGATAGAGGCGGGCTTGTGGAGGAGATTTGCGGTGCGGCGGATAGCGCGTTCGGCGGTCCCGATCGAGACGTGTGGCGCCAGGTTAAAGCTCATCGTTACTGCCGGGAACTGGTTTTCTCGCGTGAGTGCAAGCGGGACCCGGCGGGTTTGAATGTGGGCAAGCTCATAAAGAGGGATTTGCGCTTGATTCGTGCTTGGCACGAACAGGTCCGCAAGATCTGAAGGACCAACCTGAAACCGACGATTGACCCCAAGAACGACGCGATATTGGTTATTTTGGGTATAGATGGTTGAAATCTCGCGCTGGCCGTAGGCGTCATAGAGGACGTTTTCAAGGGACTGCATGGTGACCCCGAGAGCGGCGGCGCGCGTGCGGTTCACATCAATGGCCGCTTCAAGCCCAGTCTCGCCCGCATTGACGGCGACATCGCGCAAAAAGCGATTGCTTTGCAGCCGTTCGGCAAGACGGTTTGCGAACCGGTCAAGACGCGGCCCATCGCTATCGGTGAGCATGTATTGGTACTGGGTATCAGAGACACGCGACGACAAAGTGATACCCGGAATGGGCTGAATGTAACTTCGCAGCCCCGGGATCACGTTCAGGGCCCTCTGCAGCGCGCCTTGAACGCGTGCGATGGGAGGGCGGGTGCCGATAGGGCGTAAGGTGACGCTCAAGCGGCCTGTGTTGGGTGTGGGGTTTGTAAGTCCCGCGCCGACAAAAGAGGTGACGTTTGCTACGGCCGAGTTCTGGCGAATGATCGCCACAGCTTGGTTTTCTAGAGTTTGCAGTGCTTGCAAGGAAATATCGTTACGGGCTTTAGTCACGACCGTGAGCTGCCCTGTATCTTGTGCCGGCAGTAGACCCTTCGGGACGATCATATAAAGGCCCACGGTCGCTACGATGGTGAGACCAAATAGTCCAAGTACCAGCCTCTGGTGCCGCAAAACTTCCACGAGTTTTTGTCGATACCATTCGCGTAAGCGTAGCCATTGGCGCTCTATAAATACGCTAAGCAGCGAGCGTCGTATCGAAAGCGGCCGAAGGAGGTGGCCGCACATCATGGGGGTTAGTGTAAGTGACACAAGTGCCGACATCGTCACGGCAACGGCCAGTGTGACCGAAAACTCGCGAAATAGACGCCCCACTAAACCTGGCATGAAAAGTAAGGGAATAAAGACTGCAATTAAAGAGACGGTGAGGGATAGGATCGTAAATCCGATCTGCTTGGCGCCTTGATACGCGGCCTCCCGGGGGGCGAGCCCGTTTTCAATGAAGCGCGTCACGTTTTCAATCATAACAATCGCGTCGTCCACGACGAATCCAGAGGCCACGGTCAGTGCCATCAATGACAGATTGTCGAGGCTAAAATCGAAAGCATGCATGACGGCAAAAGTGCCGATTAGCGAAAGTGGCAGGGCGACAGCCGGAATCAGGGCGGCGCGCGCGCTCGGTAGGAAGGCAAATATCACAAGAATGACGAGAATGACCGAGGTCGCAAGCGTAAGTTCCACGTCCGCGATCGAGGCGCGAATGGTCGCGGTGCGGTTGGCGACGATGTGTACGTGAACGTTGGGCGGTAACGATTTTTGTAAGGACTTAAGAGCTGCCTCTACCCGCGTCACGGTCTGGATGATGTTGGCATCGGGCTCGCGTTTGACATTGAGAAGCACGGCCGGTGTGCCGTTGTAGGTTGCAGACACGATGCGGTTTTGGAGTCCGGGGTGCACCGATCCGACATCAGCTAAGGTGACAGGGGCTCCGTTTACGGACGCGATGACGACGCGGCGGAAGCTGCGGGCTTTGGTCAACTGATCAGTGGCGCCGAGAGAAAAAGTCTGAGCGCGGCCTTCGAGGCCGCCTTTGGGGCCATTTTGATTGGCGTTACTCAGCGCCGTGCGGACGTCTTCGAGCGAGAGGCCGTAGGCGGCAAGTCGCGTCGGGTTGATGTGGATCTGCACGGCCTTTTTCATATCTCCTTCCACCGTCACTTGGCCAACCCCCGGAATTTCGCTGAGGCGCGGTTGTAAGAGGGTGTCCGTGGTGTTCGCTAGGGCATAGAGGGGTGCGGTGTGCGATGTCATGGCCAGGGTGAGGATAGGGGCATCGGCCGGGTTCACCTTGGTGTAGACCGGCGGATAAGGAAGATTGGGCGGTAGGGTAGCGGCTGCGGCGTTGATGGCGGCCTGTACACCTTGGGCCGCGGAATCGAGGGACTCCGCCAGTTTGAATCGAAGGGTGATCGCGCTTGTCCCCAGGGAGCTTACCGAACTCATGGCAGATAATCCGGAAATTTCTCCCAGCTGGCGCTCAAGCGGAGCCGTAATTAGTTCCGACATGGTGGCCGGACTCGCGCCGGGGAGCTTCGTGGTGACGAGGAGCGTCGGGAACGCCACCGATGGTAAAGACGCCACGGGGAGGGCTTGATAGCCCAAGACTCCGACCAGAAAGAGTGCCACGGCGAGGAGTGTGGTTGCGATCGGCCGGTCTATAAAAGGCCGCGAAATATTCATTGTTTGGTAGGCGCTGTACGGGCCGCCCTAGGTGAAGAGACGATGCGGACGCGGGCGTGAGGACGCAGTCGGGACCCTCCTGCGACAACGACTTGATCACCGGCCTTCAAACCGGCCTTAATAACCGTGATGTGTTCGTTTGAGAAGCCGAGCCGTACCGGTAGGGCGGCTACCGTATCTTCTGGTCGCGGCCTCTTGTTGGCAGCGCCTAAGCCGCGGCGGGTATGGGCGGGCTGTACGACATAGATGAAAGGTCCGGCCGGTCCTTGCCGGATAGCAAGGGATGGCACGACGAGGACGTTGTGCTCGGTGCGGACAGCCAAGCGAATATTGACGAAGGCACCGGGCCAAAGCGCAAGTGAGCGATTGGGGAACCGTGCCTTTAGAGTCAGGGTGCCGGTGGTGGGACTTATGACATTGTTAAGCACCGCGAGCCGTCCGTGATCAATGACGGTGGGGTGATGGCTAAGCCCGGTCAGGGCCGTCACAAGACTCGTCTGCGACTTCATCGCCGCCTGGACTTGAGGAAGGTCTTGTTGCGGCAGGCTGAAGACCACATAGATCGGTTGCAGTGTGGTGATCGTTACGATTCCGCCGCTTAGGGCCGGGGTCACGATATTGCCAGCATTGATGTTTAATAGGCCGGTGCGGCCCGTGATCGGTGCCCGAATGTCGGTATAGCTGAGGTTGGTGCGCGCCGTCATGATGGTGGCGCGATCTTGAGCCAGTAGGGCTTGGTCCTCGGCTATCGTAGCCTTTTGTTGGGCTACGATCTCGGCAGAAATATAGTGCTGTGCGATCAGAAGATCGTAGCGCTTCAAGGTGCCTTGGGCGACGGCATAGGCGGCTCGATCCTGGGCTTCCTTAGCCAAGGCCTGTTCAAGCGCTGCCTTATAGGGGCGCGGATCAATGGTGGCTAACAACTGCCCTTGGTGGACGACATGACCTTGATGAAAGTCTACTGTGGTGAGGGGGCCCGTGATCATGGGTTCTATGGTTACGGTTCGGTAGGCCTGTACTGTTCCTATGGCAGCGAGCGAGAGCGGTACATTGGCGCGGGTGGCGGTGGCGACCCGTACCGGGATGGCGGGGCGGGCAGGCTTTGCCCCGCGAGAGGAGTGAACAAGACGATAGATCAAAAGACCTACGATGGCGATGAGTAGGGCGGCAAGGATGCGTCGGGGTTGCGTCATAGTTTAATGTCCTGCCGCCAGTGAGGCGGGCGCGTGCCAGCCGCCGCCCAAGGCCTTATAGAGACTGACTGCGGCGTCCAATCGCGTAAGTTGTGCCTGGGTATATGAGTTTTCGTCTGATAGAAGCGTCTCTTCGGCCGTGAGGACGGCGCTCACGTCGACAATACCAGCGGCGAGTTCGGCCCGTACTGCGTGAAGCGCGGTACGGGCCTCAGCAACCGCTTCGGCTTCGCGCCGTTCTTGCTCGCTTGCATAATGTAGGGAGTTGAGTGCGCTATCGACGTCTGTGAACGCCTGGATCACCGCTTCTTCGTAGAGGGCGACATCCTCTCTATAGCTCGCGCGCGCGACCGCGAGTTTGCCCATGAGGGCACCGCCTTCGAAGATCGGTTGGGTGGCCGAGGCGGCGGCGCTCAGCAACAGCGAGCCTGGGGCCAGGAGTGCGTTTAAGGCGCTGCTCGTCCAGCCCGCCGATCCGGTGAGGCTGATCGACGGAAAAAAGTCGGCGATGGCCCCTCGTACGTCGGCGTTCGCAGCTATTAAGTTCTCCTGCGCCTCTGCAATGTCCGGGCGGCGCTCCAGGACTTGGGCAGGGAGTCCGGATGTGATCTTTGGGACCGTAAGGGTCGCTAATCGCTCTTTGGGTATGGCTAAGAGTTCAGGGGGTTTGCCGACGAGAATGCCCAGCGCAAGCGTCTCTTGACGCAATTGCGAACGCAGTGTCGGGATCGTGGCCCGCTCCGATGCCACAAGGGCTGATTGCTGGGCCACGGCGACGGCGTCGGTAGTGCCAGCGACCAGTTCGGCTTTGAGCTGGACCAAAAGGGCTTGCGCTACAGCGAGGTTGTGGAGGCCGATCGTCAGCGCGGCGCGGTCCGCCAATATCTGAAACCAGGTCGTAGCAACGGCGCTGAGGGCGGTGAGAGCGACCGTGTCACGGTTAAAGCGTGAGGCCGCAGCGCTGGCCTCGGCCGCGCGCAAGGCGTCGCGGTTCTTGCCCCAAAAATCGAGTTCGTAGGAGGCCTGTAGGGATGCGGAAAACTGCCGGTTGTTCACGCTGCCAAGCGGGATCTGTGCCTGGGGGGCCCGTTGCCACTGGTCGGCGCCGTTGGCGCTGAGTGTCGGCAGGAGAGGGGCCCCGAGTACTTCGACTTCGGCATTGGCCGCCTCTAATTGCGCGACGGCAATGCGAATGGTGAAGTTGTGTTGTTCCGCCAAGCCCATGAAGGTGTTAAGAGAGGGTGAATGGAACCCGCGCCACCACGTTTTCGTGGGCCACGCCGGGCGGGCGTTTTGGGGGGAGCTCAGGAAGTGCCCGGGGATGGCGAGGTGCGGCAAGTGGAAGCGCGGTCCTAAGGCGCAGCCAGAGAGAAGAAGGGGAAGGATGATGACGACCGCCCTTAATGGGCCTTCGTAGGCCCGACAGCAAGCTAAGCGGTCACGCGACGTGGCGTTGGCGCAGGGCCTCGGTTTTGCCATTGCAGGTGCGCTCATTAGATGTCGCGGCGCGTCGTTGGGCGAGCCCTGTTTGGGGCGCGGCAAGGGTACGGTCTCATGGGTATCTAATATACACGAGCAAAGAGCCGCCGAATGTGAGTAATCGTTACCGCGAAAATCGCTTGGCGGGACGCAAGAGGCCAGGCGAGTTTGGGGCGGAGGCGATTTCAGGGGGCCGGATGATTTGGGGCGGGAATATTTTTCGGTATTGTGTCGTCTCTACTCCAGAGGATAGACCTCTTACATTCTGAGTCAGGAGAACCTTTTAGTGAACCTTCCACGCAGAACCTTCTTAAAGCAGGCCGTCTCCGGAACCGCCTTGGCGGTGGCCGCCGGGGCCGGACTCCTTCGACCGACACGGGCCTTGGCCCGGACGTGGCCATCTTGGCCGCAGGCCGCCTTTCGGCAAAAAGACATAGCGACACTGTTGCATGAGGTCT
>JAJYGP010000028.1:212-27579 GCA_021785035.1 Pseudomonadota bacterium | reverse complement strand
TGTCCGATAACCGCGATTTCTCTACTGCGTACAGCCTAGCCGCTTTTACAATATTCCAAGCTCCATTGCCCTTTTTATGCAGGCCCTGCGACTCTTCGTTCCCATCTTGTTGCGCGTGGCGTCGAGATGCTCTTCTACCGTCTTTATCGATATTCTCAGCTCTTTTCCGATCTCTTTGTAGCTTGCGCCCTGCGCGAAAAGCGCGAGGACTTCTCGTTGGCGGGGTGTTACCCCGTGTGGCATGTGGCGTTTGCTGCTCACAAGACGCCCCAGCTCACGTGCAATGGAGCGCGCCAATGCCAGCTTCTCGTGGAGCGGCCCGTCGCTTGCCGAGATATCGAGACAGCCTATGAGATCGCCATCTGAGCTGAGGACCGGCGCCGCCGCGCACGACCAATCGCGAAAAATCCGGCAAAGGTGCTGCGGTCCGGTTAAGCCGACGGGGCTTTGGGTAGCGAGAGCCATGGCGACCGCGTTGGTACCGGCACTATTTTCCGCAAGCGATGTGCCTGGCCGTAGGCCGAAATGGTTGGCCGCCGTGAGAATCTCGGGATGCGACCATAGGCCTAATATTCGCCCTTCTGTGTGTGTTAAGAGAAAAAGGTTATGGGCCCCCTTCAGGTCGTTCATGTATTCCTCGATGACGAGTCTCGCATAGGTGAGAAGTCTTCCGTGCTGTTGAAGGAAGTTTTTAGCCTCACCGTCGAGAAGTGTGTCGCGGACACGTTCCTGGTGCTCAGATACGTCTAGTATGCGACAGCGGTCATAGGATTGTGCCAAGTGCTCTGGTGCCACAAGCCCGAGACTGTCGGCTGCTCTTATGGACTGTATCGTCTTCCACATATCCCCTCCCGAATCAACTGCGGGTGAAAGGCCATGGGGGCATGGGAGAGCGCCTACCTTAATGGTAGCGATGTCGTTGACTTCCGATGCCCCTTCATGGGACAGGCCGTTAGGCCGCAGCGCCACTATCGTAATAGCGCTAAGGACAGTCAACCTGCTGAAATCGACAGCTAGGGAAACGGGGGGGGTCTTTCGCGCCTTAAGGGGCATCATCCCTGGTCTTAGACGCTATGAGGTGCTGCGACCGATGCGGGTAGGGTGTAAATTTGTCGCCAAGCGGCAGCCAGGGTCCGTTTTTTGTCGGTGGATAGGGTTTTGATATGCGCCTCTAGGCGACTTGCTTCGGAGCGGTCGACACACACTGTGGCCCCGATCATATGGCGCGGGCGATTCAGACGGGTAAACATGGCACCCCGGCCTGTTGTGTGTTCCTCGAACCGGCGCTCGAGGTTGACCGTGATTCCGGTATAGAGGCGGCCATTGAGGCACTCGAGGATATAGACAAACCAGGGTGGTGATTGGGCCAGGCATGACCTCCGATGGCGTAAAAATATCCACCATCCGGTGATCATAAAGTCTGGCCTTGCGAGTGTCTAGGCGCCGCCCAAAGGTGATTGGGCGGGTCCGGGACTGAGCTTGGGTTCGAAAGCGCGGAATCTCGCGTGCGCACCAGGATCGTGGCGGTCGGTTATACTAAAGCTATGACGCGCCACCGGACTGACCATATCTTGACCACTATGGGGATCACCCTCTGGGAGCGGCGTGCGGAGCCTAGCCCCGGAGGACTCGAGGAGGCGGCTTTTGGGTGGCGGCGGCTTATGCACGATGTCGCCCAGTGTACCCGCTGTCCGCTGCATAAGGGGCGTACCCAGACGGTTTTTGGGGTGGGACCGCGAGGCGCCGCTTGGTGCTTCGTGGGCGAGGCCCCGGGGGCGGAAGAGGATAGGCAGGGTCAGCCTTTCGTTGGGCGTGCCGGTGGCTTACTGGATGCTATGTTGAGAGCGCTCAGCCTATCTCGGGAAGAGGTTTTCATTGCCAATGTTCTTAAATGTCGACCACCCGCCAATCGTGATCCCGAGCCTTTGGAGGTGGAGTCCTGCTTGCCCTTTTTGTCCGAGCAGTTGGCCTACGTGGGCCCCAGGGTCATCGTCGCGCTCGGGAGGTTTGCGGCCCAAAGTTTGCTGGCGATGGACGAACCCTTGAGCCGGCTCCGCGGACGCGTCCACGACTATCGTGGGACGCCTCTTGTCGTGACCTATCACCCGGCTTATCTCCTCAGGCGCCCAGCCGATAAAGGCGCGGCGTGGGCGGACTTGAAGCGGGCACGCGAGGCGCTTGCGTCATGAGCCGTTGGCCCTTACCGATAGAGAAAGAGGCGCCGAGCAACCACCGTCTGCGCTTGCGGGCCATGCGATGGGAAGACCTACCGTTTGTCTTACAGGTCGAGCATCTTGCCTATGAATTCCCCTGGACCGAAGGTATTTTCCGCGACTGTTTGCGAGCCGGCTATTGTTGCCGAATCCTTGAGGACAAGGGGCGCTTTGCCGGTCACGGGGTGATGGTGGTGGCGGTGGGTGAATGCCATCTCCTGAACGTCTGTATCCACCCCCACTACCAGCGCCGTGGTCTTGGCCGGCAGTTGCTGCTCCATCTTCTGGATGTGGCGCGTAAGGGCCACGCCCGGGCCGCATTATTGGAGGTTCGGCGCTCCAACCATGCCGCCTACGCGCTTTATAGCGAGCTTGGGTTCAACGAGATCGGTTTGCGCAAGAATTACTACCCGGGGCGGCATGGTCGCGAGGATGCGCTGATCTTGGCGCGTGACCTCTAATCGCCGCGGGGCTCGTCGGCCAATCGATTTATGCGGGCCTTTTGATCGGCCAACTTTTGCAGCCGGTCCTCGAAGTCTTTGAGGCGCCGACGCTCTTCCTCCACCACCGGGGGCGGGGCTCGGTCGATAAAGTCGGGACGACTGAGTTTGGTCTGCGCCCGCCCGATCTCCCGTTCCACTTTCTCGATTTCCTTGCCTAGGCGCTGCAGCTCCGCGGTCTTGTCGATAAGCCCTTTGAGGGGAACGAGGACGCGCCATGGGCCGACCAAGGCGACCGCCGATTCGGGGGCGCGGGCGTCGGCGGTGAGGATTGTGATGTCGGATACCCGGGCGAGTACCGCTATGGTGGCCTCATGGGTCTTCAGCAAAGTGGCCGACGCCTCGGCTCCCGCGATCAAAACCGGGATCTTGACGCTGGGGCTGATATTCATTTCGCCGCGAATCGTTCGAACCGCGCCGATAAGACCCATAAGAGCCGCCATGTCGTTGACCGCCTGGTGGTCCACCTGGGCGAGATCGGCGTGCGGATAAGGGGCGCGCATAATGGTTGCGCCTTGACACCCACAGAGCGGCGCAATTTTCTGCCACAAGGCCTCGGTGATGAACGGCATGAGCGGATGCAAGAGGCGCAATGCGGTTTCAAGGACGCGCAGCAAGGTGCGCCGAGTCCCGCGGGCGCTCAGGGGGTCGGCGTGGGCAAGCACCGTCTTCGACCACTCAAGGTACCAGCTGCAATATTCGTCCCACATAAAGCCGTACAGGGCTTGGGAGGCAAGATCGAAGCGGTAACTCGCGAACGCCTGTTCGACGGCCTGCTCGGTTTCTTGAAGCCTTGAAATAATCCAGCGGTCGCCGATGTCGAGCGTGCAGGGCCCCTCGTTGCCGCAGTCCTGGTTTTCGGTGTTGAGGAGCACGAAACGTGCGGCATTCCAAAGCTTATTGCAAAAATTGCGATAGCCATCGACGCGTGCCAAATCAAAATTGATGTTGCGTCCCTGGGTCGCTAGGCTCGCAAACGTCATACGCAGCGCGTCCGTGCCGTAGGCCGGTATTCCGTTCGGGTATTCGCGTTCCGTGGCGGTTCGGATCTCCTTGGCCTTGGTAGGTTGCATGAGGCCGCTCGTGCGCTTTACGATCAGGTCTTGAAGACTGATGCCGTCGATAAGGTCGAGCGGGTCTATGACGTTCCCGCGCGATTTCGACATCTTCTGACCTTTGGCGTCCAGCACCAAACCGTGGACGTACACCTCCTTGAAGGGGACGTCACCCGTGAACTTGAGGCCCATCATGATCATGCGGGCTACCCAGAAGAAGATGATGTCGAACCCGGTTACAAGGACGTTGGTCGGGTAGAAGCGCGAAAGACCGGTGTCGGCCTGTGGCCAGCCGAGTGTGGAAAACGGCCATAATGCCGACGAGAACCACGTGTCCAACACATCCGGGTCTTGATGGAGGGCGATTTCCGGCCCGAGCCCGTGACGTGCCCGGGCCTCTTCTTCGTTGCGCCCGACGTAAATGTGTCCGTCCTCGTTATACCAAGCGGGAATGCGATGACCCCACCAAATCTGGCGGGATATGCACCAGTCCTTGATGTTGCGCATCCATTCGAAATAGGTTTTGTCCCAGTTATCGGGGACGAAACGGACGCGTCCGTCCTTGACCGCTTGGATTGCGGGTTGCGCTAGGGCCTCGGTTCGTACGTACCACTGGTCCGTCAGCCAAGGTTCTATGATGGCGCGTGTGCGTTCGCCGCGCGGTACCTTGAGTTTATGGGGTTCTGCGCGAACGAGGAGCCCTTGATTCTCGAGGTCGGCGAGGACGCGTCGTCGCGCCTCTTCCCGACTCAGGCCGTGGTAGGGTGATCCCGGGAGATCGATATGGGCTGTTTTATTGAGGATATTGGTCAGCGGGAGCTTATGCCGCAGGCCGACCTCATAATCGTTAAAGTCGTGGGCCGGCGTGATCTTGACGCATCCGGAACCAAAGCTTGGATCGACGTAGTCGTCGCCAATGATAGGAATCTCGCGTCCCGTGAGCGGAAGCGTTGCCGTTTGCCCTATGTATTTTTGGTAGCGCGGATCCTCGGGATGGACGGCTATGGCTTCATCGCCAAGCAGCGTTTCGGGGCGGGTGGTGGCTACGATCAGCGCGTCTTTGCCACGGACGGGGTAGCGGATATGCCACAGGAATCCGTCCTCTTCCTCGGCCGTGACCTCGAGGTCAGAAACGGCCGTTTCCAGAGAGGGGTCCCAGTTCACGAGCCGCTTGCCGCGATAAATAAGGTCCTCGTCATAGAGGCGCACGAAAACCTCACGGACCGCTGACGACAGGCCGTCATCGAGCGTGAAGCGCTCGCGGGACCAATCGACCGACGCCCCCATACGGCGCAGCTGTTCGCTGATGCGTCCTCCGGAGTGGGCCTTCCATTTCCACACCGCGGCCAGGAACGGTTCGCGTCCGAGCGCGATGCGGTTCGTCCCGGCTGCTTCCAATTGGCGTTCGACCACCATTTGGGTGGCAATACCGGCGTGGTCTGTGCCCGGTTGCCAAAGGGTGTCGTCGCCGCACATCCGGTGGTAACGGGTGAGGGCGTCCATGATCGTGTCCTGGAAGGCATGCCCCATATGCAGGCTGCCCGTGACGTTGGGCGGCGGGATCATGATGCAGTAGCCAGGGCCCTGCCCGCTAGCCGCAAAGGCGCCCATGGTCTCCCAGGTCTTGTAGAGGGCCTTCTCGATCAAGTCAGGCTCGTAGCTTTTGCTGAGAGCCAGCGAATCTTCGGTCATGTCGGGTCGTGTCACGTCGGATTTTGGAGTGCTTCAGCGAGGGCGCGCTCAAGCGCCGCGATCATAACAGGCTCGAGCGGTGGGTTCCCAGTCTTGGCCCAGATAGTCTCAAATCGACGCATCACGGCGCGGGCCCGGATCGGTGTGTCAAGCCCGCGCGCCCTCGACTCCTCGAGGGCGCCGAGTGGGGCCTCCCGTTCCGGCCGGGCCGCCACGGTGCTCAGTGTGGGAATGGAGGCCCCGATCACGTGCAGACTCTTGGCGGCCGGGGCGGGGACGGCGATGGCTTTGGTCAGAACCGGGATACCATCGTCGCCGAGGCTACTGGTGTTTTGGAGATCTGCGACCAAGGCCTTTAAGCCGGCGAGAATCTCAGGCAGAGTCTCGTGCTTCGCGCCCATCATGATAGGGTGTGGGCCGTCGGATTCAGCCCTTGTTGACGGTAATAACGAAATCTCTCGCGCGACTTGTCTTTTTCCGTAGGCGAATCCCCGATGGCCTCGAGAATGCGCATAAAGCCAGCCACAGGTGGTAGGTCTGTCGCGAGCGGAATCAGGACTTCGCCCTGCGTCGGCACGGTGGTTCCTATAAGTACGGGCTCGTCGGAGCCGGCGAACCCGTGCGGCACGAAGCTATTGTCAGAAAACGTCCACAATAGAGCGTCAAAGTGCATGAGTTGTTCTTCCGGGACCCATACAAAAACCGCGTGGCCGTGCCGGTAAGCGGTATCCGCCAAGCGGCAGGCGAGCGCGTCGCGCGAAGTTCCCGAAGCACCGAGGTAAAAGTCGACGCGTGTCATGTGGGATGGGCGCGCTTCCTCAAAAATTCGACCAGCAACGAGATGGGGCGTCCGGTTGCGCCCTTTTCTTTGCCTCCCTTATAGGCGATGCCGGCAATATCCAGATGCGCCCAGGGATAGTTTTCGGTAAACCGCGCCAGGAAACAGGCGGCGGTAATGGTTCCGGCCTCGCGCCCGCCAATATTGGCCATGTCCGCGAAATTGGAGTCCAGTTGCTTTTGATACTCCTCCCACAACGGTAGCGGCCATATCCGATCGGCTGCCGTTTGGCCGGCGCTGGTCAGCTCCTGGCTCAGGGCCTCGTTATTGCTCAAAAGCCCGCCAGCCTGCGAGCCCAAAGCGATTACACAGGCACCCGTGAGAGTCGCGATGTCGATCACCGCGGCCGGCTTGAAGCGCTCGGCGTAGGTGAGCGCGTCGCACAGTATAAGGCGACCCTCGGCGTCGGTATTCAGTATCTCGATTGTCTGTCCGGAGAGGCTCGTGACGATATCGCCCGGCTTGATGGCGCTGCCCCCCGGCATATTCTCTGTGGTCGGGACAAGTCCCACGATATTAATAGGAAGCTTCAGCTCAGCCGCGGCCTGCACGGTGGCCAGCACCGTGGCCGCCCCGCACATATCGAACTTCATCTCGTCCATATTGGCGGGCGGTTTGATCGATATGCCGCCCGAATCGAACGTGACCCCTTTACCAACGAGGGCGATGGGGGCTTTGGTCCCCTCGCCGCGATATTCCAGGACCAAGAGTTTGGCCGGCTCATGAGATCCGCGTGCCACAGCGAGCAGTGCCCCCATGCCCAGGGTCTGCATATCCGATTCTTCCAGCACAGTGATCGTGATTCCGGTACGCGTCCCGAGGGCCCGCGCTTGATCCGCAAGATAGGAGGGCGTGCACATATTGCCGGGAAGATTGGCGAGGTCTTTCGCAAACGAGATCGCGCGCGCCAGCGCTTGACCCGCAATCAACGCCTGCTTGGCGTCGGTCTCCGACAGTTGCGGGGCTGCAAACGCGCAACTGTGCGGCATGAGGCGTTTGGGAGTGCGCGTCTTGAGACGATCGAAGCGGTAGAGGGCGTCTTCGGTGGCGACGATGGCTTGTTCGAGGCCCCAGGCCGGGTTGCGATCTTTGATTACGATTTCCGGCAGAAAGCAGCCGATCTTCTTCACATGCAGGTCGGCGGCCACCTGCACTGCTCGGGCGACCGCTTCCTTAAATTGAGCAGCTTTGCATTCGCCCTGGAGGCCCATACCCACCAAAATGACCCTCTGGGCTTGACCGACTGGGCGTAACAGGGGAAGCGTCTGTCCGGGTTTGCCTTCGATGTCGCCGCGTTGCACAATGACCGTGATCTCGCCGCCGAGTAGATGGTCAAGCGCGGTTGCGGCCTGCGAGAGGAGACCGTTTTCATGGATTCCTACGATGAGGCAGTCGGTCGCGAACTTTTCAGGGGCTTCTTGGGTGAATGTATATTCCATAGGTTTCCGGAGTCTCTTCCCAGTTCCAAGGCATGTGAGCGCTGTGGCGCGAATCCCCGCATGATAAACCGCTTACGCCGTCAGCAAAAGCCGTGATTGTTCATAAGGCCTTTTACCGCGAAGCGACCCAGACCACGCTGCTCGTTACGCTCACGTTTCTGACGCTTTATCTCGTAGTGAGCCTGGTGAAGCTTCTAAGCGAGGCTGCCAGCGGCGAATTTCCCGTGCATGTGGTTTTTAGCCTCTTGGGGCTTGAGTTGCTGAAGAATTTGGCAATGATCCTACCCCTGACGGTCTTTATCGGTCTTTTGTTGACCATGGCCCGGTGGTATCGGGACAGCGAAGTGACGGTTTTGGCGGCCTGCGGGGTTGGTCTCTCTCAGCTTCTGCGGCCGACCTTCATTTGGATTAGCGCGGTGGCGGCCTTAGTTAGTGCCATCGCCTTTTACCTCGCACCCATGGCGGCCCTGCTGCTCCACAAGATCAAACTCGAGAATACCTCGGCTTATGCCGCCGGCATCGTGCCCGGCCGTTTCAATCCTACCCGGAACGGCCGGGCCATTTTTTATGTCGAGCGGGTGGGTAATAACGGCCGCCTGTACGATATTTTCGTCAGTAGCGCCCAGTTCGGTAAAAGTGGGGTTCTTATCGCGAAACGCGGCTATGAGTATAAGAACCGGCATACCGGCGCGCATTTTTTGGTGTTATTGAACGGCCGACGGTATCAAGGGATCCCGGGGCGCGCGAATTACCGCATTCTGCGTTACCGCACCTATGCCCTGCGCATAAAGCGCAAGCCTTTCGCTCCGAGCCCGACCAACCTCACGCGCGACGAGGTGCCGACGCTGACCTTGTTGCGTTCGGCCGATCCACGCGCCATCGCCGAATGGCAGTGGCGCTTGGCGCAACCCCTATCGCTTTTTGTGCTGGCGCCCCTAGCCTTGATATTTGCCTATACGGATTCGCGGAAAGGCGCCTTCGCCCCTCTTTTTACCGCGATTCTGGCCTATTTCGGTTACGCCAATCTTTTGAGTATTGCCCATGCCCTTTTGGCCCGCGGGCAAGAGCCCTTATGGCTGGGTTTGTGGTGGGTCCATGCGATCTTCGCGCTGTTGGCCGCGACGCTTTTTAATCGCCGTGCCCGAGGGAAGACGCTTTTACCGCGGTTTGCCTTACGCTGATGCGCCTCATATACACCTATATCGCGAAGCGTCTCGTCTTGAGCACGACCCTCGTCCTGAGTGTCTTTGTGGGACTGTTTTTGTTTTTTGATTTAGTCACCACCCTCGGGCATACGCAGCACGGCGCGCTCTATCGAGTTTTTGTGATCCTGGCCCTTGGTTTGCCAGCGAAGATCTCGATGCTCTTCCCGATGTCGGCCTTGGTGGGATCTACCTTAGGCCTTTCGTCGCTCGCCATGGATGGGGAATTAACCGCTTTACGGGCCGCCGGCGTGTCCGTTCGCCGCATCGCTTATGCGGCCCTGCGGGCGGCCCTGGTCTTGGGTCTTTTGACGGCCATCCTCGGCGACTTCGTGGGTCCCAAGGCAGCGTCCCTTGCACGTCGCGAACAGGCGCAGCAGGTCGGGATCGGCGCTGCCGAAAACGCTCAGGGTTTGTGGCTTAAGGAGGGTCGGAGCTTTGTGAACATAGGCGAAGTCTTGCCGGACCTCACCATACTCCGAGTGACTATTTACGATTTCGATCACGGGCAGTTGGCCCGCGAACTTTTTGCCGAAAGCGGCCACTATCGCCATGGTAGATGGCAGTTGCACAACGTATCCGAAACCCTCTTTCAGCACCCACGCTTGATCGTGAAGACAAGCGCGCATGGCTACTGGCAGGGGATTGCACCGACTCTGCTATCGGTTTTCGCGGTCAATCCGCATGCCTTGTCGCTCCTGAATTTGTTTCGCTACATTCGCCATCTGCACCGGAACCACCAGGAGACAGCGCATTACGAGCTCGTGTTCTGGTACAAGGTTATGGCCCCGTTTACGACCGCGGCCATGGTCTTGTTGGCAGTACCCTTTGTGTTTCGGCATTCGCGCCAAGGAGGGCTTGGTTTTAGGCTCTTTTTAGCGGTTGTTCTCGGCCTTATTTTTTATGTGTTCAATCGCGGATTCGGCGATCTGACCTTGCTCTACCATTGGTCCCCGTTGCTCGGTGCGTGTGTCCCGACTGCGAGTTTAATGGGGATCGGCCTCGGACTTTTGGCGCGCGTCGGTTGATTTCGGCACGAAGAGGATACGTGTGCCGGCCAGCCTGTCATGGAGCGCCTGGGCCTGTGGATCGAAGAATATCCAGAGGTAGGCGGTGCCGAAGACCGTAAACGGAACAAGGGCCAGAAGGTAGCGTCCGTTGAGGAGCAGCATGAAACCCGCCACTAAAGCCGCAATCCAGGTGAGTGCGAGGAGATAGCGCAGAAGTGCGCGGCCTAGGCCCATCTGGCCTTTTACCGCGAAGATCTTGAGACGCCACGCCTGCATGCCGAAGGTCTGGCCTTTGCGTGTCCACGCCCAAGCGAAGTAGGCGAAGCCGACGAATGGCAGGTAGATGTGCAAGATCGTTTGTAAGGTCGGGCTCCCTGGATCATGAAGGACGACCGTGAAATAGATGGCGAACGGTGCCGCGGCGAGGATCCACAGGGTAAAGAGCAGGATGGCGTCGTAGGTGTTGGCACCCATGCGTCGCAAAAAGGCGCCGTTACGGCCGGGTGCTGCGGAACTTGCGATCTCTTGTGTGTTCAAAATGTAATCAATCCAAAAAAAGTGAAGGGGTGGGGCCGCGAATTTCAGTCAGCCCCGCGTTTATGCACAGGGTTACTCACCATTTTTGTCAGTATCTCCGCCCGGCTCATACTATACGGAGACCGTGGTTTGCGATACCCTGGCGGGCGACCCGGTCTGGGGCCCGGCTGTATTGTGTTTAGGGCCTTCCCGCTTTTCGTCATGAGGGGTGTAGCATGCAGTCTAGCGTCTCGCTAAATCTCATTGAACTCGGGCATTTTGCCGCGTATCTCGCGTTTTTTGTGGCTATCACTCAGGCTCTGGCGCCGCTGGCCGCCCGATATTTCAAAGCTCCTGGTTTGCGCACGATTTCGGTAAATGCCGCGCCGCTCGTATTTTTATTGACAACGGTGGGCGCCCTTACGATTGTCTACTCGTTTCTCACGAACAACTTCTCGGTCTTGTACGTTGCCACGAATTCCAATACCCATCTGCCGCTATTTTATAAAGTGGCGGCCCTGTGGGGCGGGCACCGCGGCTCTTTGTATCTGTGGGTCTGGATCATGACAGCCTATACCGCTGCTGTCGGCCACCACGGTCGCTCGCGCTATCCAGACCGACTCGCCATTATTATGGCCGTTCAAGGGGCCTTGATTGCTGGCTTCTACGGGCTTGTGCTGTTCTTGTCTGATCCGTTTGCGCGTCTCTTTCCGATCCCCGCGCAGGGGCAAAATATGAACCCGCTCCTGCAAGATCCTGGCATGGTGATCCATCCGCCCATGCTTTATATGGGCTATGTCGGTTTTTCCATTCCCTTCGCCTTCGCCATGGCCGCTTTGCTGACCAATTGGAAAAGCGAACAATGGATCGGCCACACCCGGCGCTGGGCATTGATCGCCTGGGGGTTTCTCACGGCAGGCATCATCTTCGGGGCCTGGTGGTCCTACTATGTGCTCGGGTGGGGCGGCTATTGGGGATGGGATCCAGTCGAGAACGCCTCGTTCATGCCCTGGCTTATGGGCACGGCCCTGATCCATTCGATTTCGGTGCAGGAACGCCGGCGCATGCTGCACACCTGGAATATCTTTTTGATCATTACTACCTTCTCGTTGTCGCTACTCGGGACCTTTTTGGTGCGCTCGGGCGTGTTGGCCTCGGTGCATACTTTCTCGGCCGCGCCTGGCCAGGGTGTCTACCTTTTGACCTTCATGGTCATCGTGCTCGTATTGGCTTTTGGCCTCTTCTTGATTAAGGGAGGCTACCAGCACGCCGAGGAGTCCTTTATCTCGCCCTTGTCGCGCGAGTCCATGTTCATTTGGAATAACGTTATTTTCACCATTGCCTGCGCCTGCGTTCTTCTCGGGACCCTTTATCCCTTGTTTCTTCAGGCAGCCTCTGGTGCGCGCATTAGTGTCGGTCCCCCGTACTTCGACCTCGTGATGGTCCCCATTTTCCTTGTCATGTTGGTCGTGATGGGTATCGGACCGCTGGTGTCTTGGCGCAAGGCCAATCTCCCGAAGCTTCGCGGACGCTTACTCGTACCAAGCCTGATCGGCATCGCCTTGGGAGCGGCCTTGTGGTTTGCGGTGGGTCCGGTGTATTGGACGGCGCCCGTGGCTGTGGGTCTCGTGGGTTTCGTCGCGACCACTATTATTGGCAATGTAGGGCGCGCGGTGTGGCAACGCCGACGACAACACCACGAACCCCTCGGCCGGGCCTTTGCGAAGACCGTGTTTGGGAATAGACGCCACTACGGGGGCATGATCGTCCATACGGGGATCTTGGTGATGGCGATTGGTCTCGTCGGTTCCGGTCTCTTTAAGGAAAGCAAACTTGTGATGATGGCGCCGGGCGACGTTTTGCATTTGGCCCATGAGCAGGTTCGGTTCGATGGCGTACGCGATGTGCGCGGCGCCGATTTTACGGCCGTACAGGGGCGTCTCACCGTGTTGAATAACGGGGCCCAGCTGCGTCCTGAACAGCGGGTGTTTTTCGGGAGCCCCATGGAAGTGACTCGTCCGAGCGTCAATTCGACGCTCTTACGTGATGTGTACGTGGATATAGGGAATCACCAGCATGGCAAGTGGGAGATCCATCTTTTCATAAACCCGCTCGTCGATTTCATTTGGCTCGGAGGTGGTATCGTGCTCTCGGGCGTGGGCTTCTCTTTAAGCGATCGTTTGTGGCGCCGGAAGAAGAGCTTGGCCGGATCCGAGGCCGTGTCGACACGCCCATGAGATACGTTTTTCTCTGGCTTTGTCTCGGGCTGCTTGTGGCCCCGGCTTTCGGAGCCACGGTTGTTCATGAAAGCATGCTTCATAGGCGCGAGATTGCGATTGCAAAGAAGTTGCGCTGTACGGTATGTCAGGCCGAATCGTTGGCCGTCTCGCAAGCCGGCATCGCGCGTGACATGCGTAAACTCATCCGTGAAAAACTGCGGGCCGGTCAGACTCCCCATCAGATCATCGCGTACTTTGTGAAGCGCTACGGCGACTATATTCTGCTAAAGCCCCCGTTCGACCCGTTGGGCGCCATCCTCTGGATTTGGCCGTTTGCGCTTTTTGCCGTTTTCGGCGGGTTTGCGCTCGTGGTGATGAGACGTCGGGCACGGGCGCCCATGCCGCCGCCCAGCCCGGAATTGGGAGCGGAAGACCGAGAACGCATCAAAGCTCTTACGCGTCAGGAGTAGTCATGTTTGTAATCGTCATATTGTCCGGATTTCTGGTGTTGTTCGCCGCCTGGTTTCTCACGCGCCCGATACGAGGTCGAGCTGCGATTGAAGAGGGTCGGATTGGGCTTGAGTTCGCTCGCGACGAGATCCTAAAACAGCTGAAGGAGATCGAATCCGACCGTGCTGATGGGCGCATCGACGAGGCTGTTGCGGGCGACGAGACGCGGCGCCTAGAGTATGAGCTTGCCCAAACCTTGCGTACGCTTGAGGCCGATCAGTCGTCGGAAAGACCGGTTCCGCGGACTCTGACGCATCGTGGGCTTGTGATGGTCGTGTTTTTGATCGGGCTGCCTTTATTGGCCGGTGGCATGGATTACTGGCAGAACAAGCCGGCCTTGCTGACTTTTGCGACCCTGAACGCGAAAGGTCGCGTCACGGGCGTGCACGGCCTTCCGCCCATGGTGCTCAGCATGGTGGCCAAGTTGAAGCGCCATCTCGTGAGGCATCCGCATGATACGACCGGGTGGCTCGAGTTGGCACGTGCCAACGTCGTGCTAGGCAACCTCAAGGGCGCGCGGCAGGCCTACGCCCACGCCTACAAGCTTGCGCCGACCGATCTCAATGTGATGGCCAACTACGCTTGGCTTTTGTATACCTCCCATCCCAGTCAGACAACCGGTCTGGTAGACCAGCTCTATCGACGTTTGTATGCGCGTGATCCGAGACAACAGGACGCCTTGTGGTTTTTGGGGCTTGCCGCCTACAACCGTCATCATTTCCACCGGACCCTCGCGTATTGGCGCCGGCTGGAGGCCGAATTGCCACCGGGCAGTAAGGCCCAGGCCGGGGTCAAGACGGCGCTCACCAAGATCCGTCAACAACTTGGCGAAAGGCCGCGCGCCGGGGTGTCGAAGGGCCCGTCGGCTCAGCTGAAGGTGCCGTGACCAGCCACTCGCTTTTTTCCGTTCGCGGCTTGGCGTGCGCGCGCGGGGATAGAACGCTTTTTGCGGGTCTATCGTTGCAGCTGGACGCAGGCGAAGCGATTCATGTACGAGGACCGAATGGCCTTGGTAAGACCACCTTGTTGCGGGCGCTCTGCGGCTTATCGCGACCGCTTCGTGGAGATGTGCGCTGGCGGGGCGAACGGACCTCGGATTTGGCCGAGGAGTTCGCGGCCGAGGTGGCTTATGTCGGGCATCTAAACGGCGTTCAGGGGGAATTGACCGCGGCCGAGAATCTTGAAAGGGCGATCCGGGTCTTTGCCCGCGGCCCGGATGCCGCGCTCGGCGTCGCGGCGGCCCTTGATCGCGTGGGGCTCGCGAGATTGGCCGGTAAACCCGCGCGTCATCTGTCTCAGGGGCAAAAGCGCCGTCTTGCTTTGGCGCGGCTCCTGGTGCTGCGGCGGCCGTTGTGGATATTGGATGAACCCTTCACGGCCTTGGATGTGGCCGCGGTGGCCAGTTTATCCTCTCTTATTGGAGAACATATGGCGGGGGGTGGACTCGCGTTGATCGTTTCGCACCAGGCCTTCGAGCTGCCGGGCATCCGCGATTTCGATTTGGCTCAGTTCTGTAAGGTGCGGTCGTGAAGGGCGGGCTGTTGTCGGCCATGGCCGCGGTTTTTACTCGCGAGCTCTTGGTGTTCTGGCGACGAAGTACCGAGGTCATGACGGCGCTCGTCTTTTTCGTGATTGTGACTACCTTGTTTCCCTTGGCGGTGGGGCCTGAGCGCCACGAACTCATGCTTATGGCTCCCGGCGTGCTGTGGGTCGCGGCTTTGCTCGCGACGACGCTCTCGCTGAACCATTTGTTTGCGAGTGATTATCAAGATGGAAGCCTGGAGCAGCTTCTGGTGAGCCCCTACCCCCTGTCGGCACTAGTGTTTGCAAAGATTGCCGCGCATTGGGTGCTGACGGGCTTACCGCTCGCGCTTTTGTCACCGCTTTTGGCGGTGCAAATGGCCTTACCGACGAAGGCCATCGGAACGCTCGTGGGGTCGCTGCTTTTGGGTACGCCGATCTTAAGCCTGATTGGGGCCGTGCCGGCCGCGCTGACGCTCGGCGTGCGTGGCGGCGGGGTGTTGGTTTCCCTCCTGGTGCTGCCGTTGTATACTCCGGTCTTGATTTTCGGCGCGGAGGCCGTTGCTGCTTCGGCCGGACAGGGTTTCGCCTCGGTGGCGCATTTATCGTTATTGGGGGCGTTTTTGGCGGTGGTAGTGAGTTTTGCTCCGTGGGCGAGTTCGGCGGCTTTGCGGGTGTCTCTCGATTGATTAAGTTTATTCATAAATACGGTGCTCCTAAGCGCTTTTACCGACTTGCGGGACGCCTTGTTCCGTGGTTTGCGGGCGTGACCGCGCTACTTTTTGTGGTGGGTCTGTATCTGGGTCTGTACTGGGCGCCCCCCGACTATCAGCAGGGTGACGCGTATCGAATCATGTTCGTGCACGTCCCGAACGCCTGGATGTCGATGATGGCCTACGTGATCATGGCGAGTTTTGCCGCGACCGGGTACATCTGGAACGTGCGGTTGGCCGATATGCTGGCCAAGGCCACGGCGCCGCTCGGCGCCTCCTTCACGTTGACGGCGCTTGTGACGGGCTCCCTGTGGGGCAAGCCGATGTGGGGCACATGGTGGGTATGGGACGCGCGGCTCACATCGGAATTGATCCTATTTTTCCTGTATGTTGGTTATATGGCACTTCAGGCGAGTATCGACGATCCGCGCCGCGCGGCTCACGCGAGCGCGATTCTCGCGATCGTCGGTGTCGTGAATATCCCTATCATTCACTATTCCGTGTACTGGTGGCATACCCTACATCAGCCCGCCTCCTTGACCTTGACGAGCCAACCCAAGATTTATATCACGATGTTGATACCGCTCATCGTCATGTCGTTTGCGTTTATGTTCTTCTACTTCACCATGCTTCTTGTGCGCGTGCGTAGCGAGATCTTGGTGCGCGAGCAGCGTACGGACTGGGTCCGGAAACTCGTCGGGTCGAAGCAATGACGTTCTCTCAGTTTTTGGCGATGGGAGGCTTTGCGTTTTATGTGTGGAGTGCGTATGGGTTTGCGGCCTTCGTGGTCTTGGTTAATACGGTTCAACCCATAATCCATAGCCGTAAGGTGTGGCGGACTTTGCGTCGGGATTTAGACCGCGCGGAGGAGGAAGAATGAGGAAACAGAATAAGCGTCTCGCATTTGTATTGATCGGGCTGACCGGGGTGAGTATTGCCACTTGGCTGGTTCTCACTGCGTTTCGTCACAACCTCGTTTTCTTTTATTCTCCGACTCAGGTCCTGGAAGGTAAGGCGCCTCACCACGGGATATTCCGTTTAGGCGGCCTGGTCAAAAAGGGAAGCATCAAAAAGAACGGGTTGAAGACGACATTTACCGTCACCGATCTCCGTCACAGCCTCGTCGTTCATTACACTGGCATTCTCCCCGACCTTTTTCGCCAGGGTCAGGGGGTCGTGGTCCAAGGACAAATGGTCGGGTCGTCGGTGTTTATGGCCCGCCAAGTGCTCGCAAAGCATGGAGCGAATTACATGCCTCCGGACGTGGAGGCTGAATTGAAGCACTCGATGGCGATGAAGGCGAAGGCGCAGTCGTGAAAAAGTTTCTGATTCCCGTCGCGATTTTTATATTGATCGCATGGGCGCTTGGACGCGGCTTGTTTTTGAACCCCACCTACATCCCTTCGCCTTTGATTGGAAAACCGATGCCGCGCTTTTCTTTGCCGCTGGCTTCCGCCCCTCAGGTCAGGCTGAGCAATGCCAATTTGGCCGGGCACGTCACGCTGATCAACGTCTTCGCCTCTTGGTGTGTCACCTGCAAGCAGGAAATGCCGACCCTGATGCGCTTACATGCCCTTCATTTGGTGGATTTGGTGGGCATGGACTACAAGGACACTCCAGCCGGTCTGCGCCATTATCTAGACGTGTTTGGTGATCCGTATTCGACGATCGTAACCGATAAGCGTGGCATGACCGCGATCAATTGGGGTATCTACGGCGTTCCCGAGACGTTCGTCGTGAATAAGGGCGGCGTCATTGTGCATAAGTTCGTGGGGCCGATCAGTTACCGCAAATTAAAGGCCAAGGTGATTCCGCTCATTAAGCGGCTCTCGGCCCAGCCCCTGTGAAGGCGACCGAAGATCGCGGAGGTGGGTCCCAGTCTTCCGTTCAGCTTGTCCCGCATAAGTGTCGGCACCCACAAGAGCGGGGACTTGTTTTAGATGACGGGGCGGTCCTTCATGTTTTTTGGGTAGATCGGAACGTGCTAAGGGATCAATACATGGAAAGAAGCCACAATGAGGCGTCTCATCTCACCATAGGCCAGCTTGCGAAAGCGGGCGCGGTATCGGTTGAGACCATCCATTTTTATGAATGCCGAGGTTTTATCGAACAACCCAGGCGACCGCTTTCCGGCTCCGTCGTTACCCGCAGCGGACTTTAGAAAGCCTGTAATTCATTCGGCAGGCCCAGTCTTTGGGCTTTACCTTGCAAGAAGTCCACGACATGCTGGTATTAAAAGCGGACGATCCCGCGATTTGTCGTGAGATTCAACGCCTGGCCGAAGACAAGATCGGGCTTTTGCACGCCAAGATGCAGACCTTGCAGTCGCTCGAGAGGGCCCTAAAGACGCTTGTCGAGGATTGCCATAAGCAGAGCGGGGACGATGCATATTTCTGTCCCCTTCTCGAAGCGGTCCAGGAGGGTCGCACTGGCAATTCTCGGCAACCCTCCTAAGGCTGCGGCCGGGCGCGCTTACTTTGCATATTGAAAGCCGGCAAGCGCAAGTTCCAGTAAGGTTCCGACGATACCCGGGGTGAGGACTGCGCATGGCATGAGGTGGTTCGTGAATTCCGCCGCCATGCGCTCGTGCGCGATGTGATCGTAATTGACGCCCTTCTGGCGCAGTTTCATGGTGAGTTCCCATACCTCGTTGTGGCAGGCGAGAAAGACCGCGCCCCGTCTTTGTAGGACCGTAATGCTGTTGTCGTGCGGGGAAAATACGCCCTTCTGGATCCTCGTAGTCTTTGGCGCTCGCGTGCGCGGCTCTCGGCGTGCCTGTGAACGGGTTATGGCTAGACGCGCCTTTCGTCAGTTTACCCAATTGGTATTTGTCCCAAATAAACGCATCGTAGAGTGCCAGAGGGGCCGAGCCGTGCGTCGCCGAGACACATAGAAAATTCGCGTGATGGAAAGACCAGACCTGGGTGTTCATGGCGTTGCGCATGAGGTTTAGCCAAGGGCTGGTAAGGGGGCGGTGTTGTCCCAGACCTGTTTTGGTCCTGTGTGATAACGTAAGACCAGATCCAAGGCCTCGCTATCCCATTCGCTAGGGCTTGTGAGGATCATGGGGACGGTCTTGAAGGCACGTTTACGCGGCGCGCGGGCTAAGGCCTCCGTGAGTGCGCGTAGGCCCCTGCCGAGCCGATTTCGAGGCTTTGGGGGCGTTGATGCGTGCGCTCGCTGTAACGGCTACAGCGGCCCCGACAACGGCCGCCCCTGCATGTTTCAAGAGATCGCGTCTCGTAACCATAGAATGGTCCTCCCTATCGTCTGTTGCCGTGGTCAAAACGGCGAGAGTAGCGAGCCCGCGGCTATGCCGCAAGCGCATTAGGCCGGATGGCTTTTAAGCGGAACAAGTGCGCGTCAGGCCATGGCTTTGGGCTGGTCAGAAACTGATAAATGTGCCGCCATTCCGCTTGGAAAGTGCTACGGTTTGCGACCCCCGAATATCCTAAAATGACTTTATTGCGCGCTCTGGGCCGACGTCCGGAATCAAGTTTCGCTTTCGAGTGCTCCTGAGGGTCCGGCCGGGTAGACCGACTAAAATAAGAGCCGTTCCGGCGGCCCGTTTTGGGTCGCCGGGTTTGGGCCTACCCATATATCACCTGGCAAGTCGACATCGGTGAGCACGTTGGCATCGGAACAGGGGATCAGGGTCAGTAGGTGGCGGTGAGCCTTGATGAGCGCAAGAGCGCCGGTGTCATCGGTCAGGGCCCCGAGTTGCGGGCCAAGCGCACGCCCGAAGCCGACCGGGTGGCCGTGCCGGCCATTAAATGACGGGGCCGCGATCAAGGCACCAGCCCGAATTTTATCGGCCACGGCCTGAGCGCTAGACGACTCAATATAAGGCATATCGGCGAGCGCCACGAGCCAGCCAGCCGAGCCGCCGGTGACGCGCACGCCAAAGGCGAGACTTGCTCCTTGCCCCGGCACCGAGTCTGGGCAACAGACCACCTCAAACCCGTGTTGCCGTAACGCGATGGCAAGCGCCGTGTCATCGGGTCCAACCACCGCCACAGCGCGATCGACAGCCTCGCGCAGGGAGCGGGCGCTGTGGATCGCGAGCGGCGCGTCGTCTGCCAATCTATGAATGAGTTTCGGTGTGCCGAATCGTTGGCTTCGTCCGGCAGCCAAAAGAAGTCCTGTAATCATCGGGGATAGTCTCCATGAGATAAGCGATGGGGAGGACGGGTCTTCCGTCCTTGTGTCGATGCGTGGTCGTGAACAGAAGTCGCGGGCTTGGATGCTGCGATGTCCCAAGGTCTGAACGTCGCGGTGCTGATGGCGGTCGGTCGCGCGAGCCCCCGCCCGCGGCACGCGCAGCGACAGCGAAGATCTGCAGCGACCGATATGGCCGGCCATGGCTCGGTCGATGTCGTCAGGGTTATGGTGATGCGTCAAGAGTGCTGTGGCGTTCATGATGTGGCCTGACCGGCCGCAGCCGCATTGCGGCAGCTTTTCTGCCGCCCAGGCCTCTTGCGTAGGATGGGTATCGTTTTGTGATAGGCCTTCTATGGTCGTGATCTGATGCTCTCTGGCATATGCGATGAGGTAGACGCAAGACCGGATTAGGATGCTGTCCAGATGAACAGTGCAGGTCCCGCAGACGCCGATACCGTAGCCATAGCCATATTTCGTGTCGAGGAGGCCCCATTCGTCGCCGTTCACCCAGAGGGTCTGGGTATCGCTATCCGCACGCACGGACCTTTTGACCTTATTTACAGAAACCCACATCAGCGAGCGCTCAGCTAAAACTGGGCCCCAGTGTAAGGTGAGGAGGACGGCTGGCCCATGCGACCTTTGGGTGCTCGGGCGTCGATTCGCACGAGCGACCGAGAGTGGGGTGCGGCACGGGTATTAAGGGCAAGCCCTCGCCCCACGAGTCTTTTGTGGGGCGGTAGGGCGGGGGTAGGGCGGCCCATTTCGTGTCTTTAGGTGGGGGTATGGGGGGCCGATGTATCGCCGTCGTCCGGAATAAACCGAAGCGCTACCGAATTGAGGCAATGACGTTCGCCCGTAGGGGCGGGACCGTCTGGGAACACATGGCCGAGATGGCTGTCACATCGAGCGCAACGGATCTCGATTCTCACCATGCCGTGGCTTGTGTCGCGAATTCGCCGCACATGCTCGGGATCGAACGATCGGGTGAAGCTTGGCCATCCGGTTCCCGAGTCGAACTTATCGGCCGATCGAAAGAGCGGGAGCTCACAGAAACGGCAGGCAAAGACGCCTTTGCCGTGCTCGTCTAAAAGGCCGCCACAAAAGGGCGCTTCAGTGCCGGCCGCCAGAAGTACGCGTCGTTCTTCGGCGCTTAAGCCCTGAATGCATCGCTCGCGCTCCGCTGGGGACAGCGGTTCTAGGTCATAGCCCAAGGCAGACCGCCGACCATTTATTTTGTGTTCCATGACGAATGCCTCTAGGAAACCGGATCGGTGCGCAACATGCGTACGAAGTAGCGCCGCAGTTTTTCGACTTTCGGCGTCGAAACATGCGCGATATACGGTTGGTCTGGGTGGCAGGCGGCATAATTGTGGTGGTAGGGTTCCGCCAAGTAGAAGGCCTGTAGCGGCACGACATCGGTGACGATCGGGTCTTTGAAAACGTGGCCATCAGTCAATGTCTTGATGGCTTGGTCCGCGGCGTGTTTTTGGTCCAAGGTTGCATAGAATATGGCCGAGCGGTACTGGCGGCCCTTATCGTTCCCTTGACGGTCCTTCTGGGTGGGATCGTGGGCGATTGTAAAAAACACGTTCAGCAAATCTTCGTAGCTGATCTTGTTTTGGTTGAACTCTATACGTACTGCTTCCGCATGATCTGTGTGTCCGGCGCAGACCTGCCGGTAATTGGCGGTTTCTTCGGTTCCGCCGCAGTAGCCAGGCTCGACTTTAAGGATACCATCGAGTTCACAAAAAACGGCTTCGAGACACCAAAAACAGCCGCCCGCGAGCACGGCCACGTTGGTTTTTGGGCTTGTCGCCTTAGGAGTGTCCGTGAAGGCCCCGGCCTTTTGTGCGGTCATGTTGGTCTCCTCCTTTTTTAAGGCCCCGTTCTTGTGTAAGTTGTCGGGGCCGCTGATGAGTTGGGGGCGATGCCAGGAGCGAGCTAGACTAGCCGCCTCCGTTGCCGTTTATTTATACTAAACCCGTCCGGGCTTTTAGCCTATCGCCCGTTTTGACTACCGATTGTATCAATCCGCTCTACGGCCCACTTTACCGGCCGCGGGCGGGGCGAAAGAGGAGCTAAAAGACGTTATGGTGAGTACCCAGAAACCTCATAAGCCGAGTTGGTCTTTGGGTGATATTGCCTATGAAGGCATCGATCGCGGCGTGATCGTCGACAACAGGGATTGGTTTTACCTCGTAGCGGCTTCGTCGTTTGTTGAGATCCTGTCGGATCTCTATGCCGCCAATCTCGGCGTGTACTATGCGGGAGATGACGAGGCCTGCGAATGGCTCGCGCGCAAGTGGGAACCCGAGGAGATGCAGCACGGCGCTGCCTTGCGCCGCTATGTGTCGTGCGTCTGGCCGGATTTCGATTGGGAGCGTGGTTTCGAGGGCTTTCGGGCCGATTATGCCCCGTATTGCCAGACTGCGTTGTTGGGTCCGACCCGAACGCTCGAGATGGCCGCCCGCTGTGTGGTAGAGACCGGTACGTCGAGCTTTTATGCGATGTTGCGCAATGCCAGTCCCGAGCCGGTATTGGCAGAGGTGGCCGGGCACATCCGGGACGACGAGGTGGGGCACTATAAGGGCTTCTACCACTTTTATCGGCAGTATCAAAAACGCGAACCGCATTCACGTTGGCGGGTGGCTCGGGAGTTATGGCGACGGGTCGCGGAGGTCGATAGCGAGGACGCCTATTTAGCGGTCCGGAACGTATCTTTAGTCCATGCCCCGGAAAGGCCCTTCGAGCGGAAGGATTTTATCCAGTTTCGTAATCGCGTCCGCGCCTTGATGACCCGTCACTACCCCTTTCAGCCGGCGGTTAAGATGCTCGTGAAGCCGCTGGACTTGCCAGGCCCGGTCCGGAACGTGGTGATTCCGTTCTTGGTGGGCGGGGCGAGACGAGTGGTCGGAGGCCGATCGACGCGATGAGGATCGTCACGTCCGACCTCGTTCCGCGGGTTGCAACCCTGAGGGCTTCCCGCCTACGGGGTTTTTGGCTCGGCGAAACGCAAGAGCCCCCATGCTAGCCGGGGAGCTGTTTTTATCCCGTCGGACGACCGTGCCCGGTTGCGGCTTGATCTCGCTTGGGGAGAGTAGGCATTATGGCCCTCTGTATATAAGGGCCATAGGGCCGGGGAAATCATGTCTTTAGTTACTATGTCGGCTGTCGATTTCGCGTGTCGGATGCCCAAGGCCGAGCTCCATGTCCATATCGAGGGAACGCTCGAACCCGATCTTGCGTTTGCCTTGGCTCGTCGTAACGGTTTGACCTTACCTTTTCGTGATGAAGAGGCGCTGCGCGCCGCCAAGAATTTTACCGACCTACAGTCGTTCCTCGATCTCTATTACGCTTGCGCCGACGCTTTAAGGACCGCCGAGGATTTTTCCGACCTGATGCTGGCTTATCTTGCCCGCGCTCAGGCAGACCATGTCGTGCACGCGGAAATATTTTTTGATCCCCAGACTCACACCGCGCGCGGCGTACCGCTTGCGGTGGTGATCGAGGGTCTCGACGCTGGACGCCGTGAGGGCAAAAAGAGGTGGGGTATTACGACCCGCCTTATCCTGTGTTTTCTCCGCCACTTAAGTGAGGAGGATGCGCTTTCCACACTGAAGTCCGCCGAACCGTTTTTGGCGAGTATCGACGGCTTCGGGCTCGATTCCTCCGAGCGCGACCATCCACCCCGTAAGTTCGAGCGGGCTTTTGCCCGGGTGCGGGCCTTGGGCAGGCCCGGCGTGGCCCATGCCGGCGAGGAGGGGCCGCCCGCTTATATTAGCGAGGCACTGGATCTTCTGAAGGCGGTCCGGATTGATCACGGGGTGCGTGCCGTGGAAGATCCGCGGGTTTTGCGTCGGCTTGCGGCTGAGGGGATAGCGCTCACGGTTTGTCCGCTGTCAAACGTGCGTTTGTGCGTCTACCCGACCATGGCCGACCACGTGCTTCCGCAATTATTGGAGGCAGGGGTTAAAGTCACTGTCAATAGCGATGACCCGGCCTATTTCGGAGGGTATATGAACGATAACATCCGGGCGCTGCAGGCGGCTTTTGATTTCGACATCCCGACCTGGGCGCTGTTGGGGCGTAATAGCATCGAGGCGAGTTGGGCCGCGCCCGCGGATAAGAAGCGTTGGCTTCTGGCCCTCGAGAACCTTTTGCGGAGTTAGGTCAATATTCTCCGACAGAGCCGGGCCTCCTGTGGTCGGCAAGGGGCGCCGTTTCCGGGCTTACGTGATGTCAGGCGCGTCGGTCTCTGGTCCATTGTCTTGAAAGACACGGCTTACCGTGATGTCCTCGGCCTCCAGTGTCATGAGGTCCACTTTCGTCAAGCGTTGGGTTTTGCTTGCGAATAAGCGATTGGCCTGGCGGAGGCGGGCTCTGTCCAAAGCATTGCGAATCGAGCGTGCGTTCGCGAAGTTGCCGAGCTTCATTCGCAGCGGAATGTATTCGGCAAAAGCCTGTTCGCCGTCCTGACTGAATCGGTAGTTCTGGCTGCCTAGCATGAGTTTAGCGATCGCCATGAGCTCGGACGGCGAGTAATCGGGGAAGTCGACGTGATGGGCGATACGTGAGCGCATCCCGGGGTTGCTCGAGAAGAAGCGGTCCATCTTGTCTTTGTATCCCGCCAGGATGACAACGAGATCATCGCGATTATTTTCCATAATCTGGAGTAGGATTTCGATCGATTCCTGTCCGTAGTCGCGCTCGTTCTCGGGCTTATACAGGTAGTAGGCCTCATCAATGAACAAGACCCCACCCATGGCCTTCTTGATCACTTCTTTGGTCTTAGGGGCAGTGTGGCCGATATATTGTCCGACCAGGTCGTCACGGGTCACGGCTATGAGGTGGCCCTCGCGGACATATCCTAGACGGTGGAGGATTTCGGCCATACGGAGGGCGACTGTGGTCTTACCCGTTCCCGGGTTCCCGGTGAACGACATATGTAAGGTGGGCGTCTCCGACGTCAGTGCAAACTGCTTGCGCAGTCTATCAACGAGCAGAAGGGCCGCGATTTCACGAATCCGCGTCTTGACGGGAACGAGACCAATGAGCTCTCGGTCGAGTTTGTCGAGCACCTCTTGTATGCGTGAGTTCTGAAATTCCGCTGTGAGGTCGACTAGGGCGTTGTCCGATAGGGTATCTGACCCAGCACTCGGCTTTTCGGTTGTGTTCATGTCTCGATCCCTTGTGGTGAACGGTAAAAATGGGTGGCGACTTTGTTTGTCGCCACCCTCCTAGGCCACCCTAGTAACGGTCGGACTCGGGCTTGTCCGTGGCGTAGCTGTGGACCGTGTACCGTATCCTCCGGCCCTCGACTTCTTGACGTACGAGCCCAAAGCCTGGCTCTTTCTTTGGGCGATTGACGATAAATGACATGCGTGGTGTTTCCCACCCCTGGGTCGAATCGAAGGCCATGACCCTGATGTAGTGGTTGGGGAAGCTCTTGCGGCAATTATTGACTTCCATCAGGATGCCGGCTGGGTCTTTCAGATCGAACATCGGCATGCCGAACATTTCCCAGTAGGTATTGCGCGGATGCGGATCGTCCGTGTATTCCACGCTGATAGCCATGCCGCGGCTTAAGGCGTATTTGATCTGCGCCGTGATTTGCGTGTCGGTCAGATCGGGGAGAAACGAGAACTGTCCTTGCGTGAGGCGATTACCGGGGTTTGTCATCATGAGAGCGTCTCCTTGGTCGAGTGGTTAGGCGCTGGGTGTTGCGGTCGGGACGAAGTCGGCCGTATCGGTTGACTCGTAGTTGAAGGAGATGTCCTTCCAAGTCTCGAGCGCGGCTTTGAGTGGCGTACAGGTCTTGGCGGCCGCCTCAAGGATTTGTGGACCATCTTTGAGGTAGTCGCGGCCCTCGTTGCGAGCCAAGATCATGGCTTCAAGGGCAACGCGGTTGGCGGTAGCGCCCGCCTGGATGCCCATGGGGTGCCCGATCGTCCCACCACCGAACTGCAAGATCACGTCTTCTCCCAGGTAATGAATAAGTTGGTGCATTTGCCCGGCGTGGATTCCACCGGAAGCGACCGGCATAACCTTATTGAGGGATGCCCAGTCCTGGTCGAAGAAAAGACCGTTTTCGAGACTTTGTGGCGTACGGCACTCCCGCAGGGTGTCGTAGAAGCCTTTAATCATCAGCGGATCACCTTCGAGCTTACCGACCACCGTACCGGCGTGAATGTGATCGACGCCGGCCATGCGCATCCACTTACAAATGACGCGGAAGTTCATGCCGTGATTCTTCTGGCGCGAGTAGGTCGAGTTACCGGCACGGTGCAGGTGCAAAATCATGTCGTTTTTACGTGCCCACTTGGCCATGGACTGAATGGCGGTATAGCCAATCACAAGGTCGATCATGACGATGACGGAACCCAAGGCCTTGGCAAAGTCTGCTCGCTCGTACATGTCTTCCATGGTGCCAGCAGTGACGTTTAAGTAGTGTCCCTTAACTTCACCGGTAGCCGCCGATGCGCGATTTACCGCGTCTATGCAGTACAAAAAGCGATCGCGCCAGTGCATAAAGGGCTGTGAATTGATGTTTTCGTCGTCTTTGACGAAGTCGAGTCCGCCTTTGAGTGCCTCATAGACGACGCGCCCGTAGTTGCGCCCGGACAGACCGAGCTTAGGCTTGGTTGTGGCGCCGAGAAGCGGACGCCCGAACTTATCGAGGCGCTCTCGTTCTACCACGATGCCCGTCGCGGGACCCTGGAAGGTCTTCAAATAGGCGATAGGGATACGCATGTCTTCGAGCCGGAGGGCCTTGACCGCTTTAAATCCGAACACGTTGCCAATGATGGACGCGGTCAGGTTCGCGATTGAACCGGGTTCGAAGAGGTCGATGTCATAAGCGATATAGGCGAAGTATTGGGCCTCGGTTTTGGTGCCGGTCCCGGTGTTTGGGACAGGATCGACCCGAAACGCCTTGGCACGGTATAGGTCGCATGCGGTGAGGCGGTCGGTCCATACAACTGTCCAGGTGGCGGTCGAAGACTCGCCGGCGACGGCGGCTGCGGCTTCGTCGGGATCGACGCCCGGCTGCGGGGTGATACGAAAGAGTGTAATGATATCGGTGTCTTTGGGTGTGTAGTCAGGCTCCCAATATCCCATTTGCTTGTAAGGAATAACGCCTGACTTGTAACGTTCTTTTCCTTTAACGGTCTGTGTTGCCATATCGATCTCCCAGAGTGATACATGATCACCAGTTAGTGGAGCGGGAGGTCCCGTCTCCGCGAAGGCTAGACACAATCTTAATTCGGTCTTATGCGTATGCGACCGATGTTTCAGTGTATCCCTGTGTCAATAAAAGTTCATGGGTTACAACGACTGTCGTGTTAGTCTCATAAAGAATTCAACAAGTTGGTGTGTATGGAGATGTATAAAGCTTAAGTATATAAGCGTTATGTGGGAGAAATACGTATTATTGCGATAAAATAGAAGGAAAACGAGTGGCGACAGGCGCGTTTTGATTCGATTTCATATGTTCAATATTTAGTGTAGGCGATCATCAAGATCCGCGTCTTTCTGGATCATGCACGCGCAAAGAACCTCGGAATCCGTAATTCCCTCGCGATAAGCCCTCTCGATGACGAAAGCCATCGTTTGCGGTGCAAGACGACGACCTTGGGCCGCCAAAGAGCCGATGCCAAAACGGGCGGGTCTTGGCTGGACGCATACGTTCCGGGGTGTGACAGGCGGGTAGAGGTGCGGTAAAAAGACCGCTATCTAAGAGAGCAGGCGCAGCCCCGATTCGAACTTGGCGGTGAGAACCC
>JAJYGP010000028.1:0-202 GCA_021785035.1 Pseudomonadota bacterium | reverse complement strand
GACCGCGCCCCCCTTGGCTTCAAGAGCAGGGGAAGTGTGCCATTTTTTTGGCAAAAGTGTCCAGCGCTCTCTAGTTTTTCGAGAGCCCCCGTTGGAGCTTATTGCCCGATTCTTCGTGTGCGCCCACTGCCGTGGCCTGGCCACGGTCTGCAGCCTTTGCGACCGGGGCCAGCGCTATTGCAGCCGCCGCTGCTCGCACACG
>JAJYGP010000080.1:16630-27637 GCA_021785035.1 Pseudomonadota bacterium | reverse complement strand
TGCAGGTGAACCAGATTGTTGCCGGTCATGTCCGCATAATCCGTGTAAGACAAGAGCGTGTCCTCACGAAAAAGGCAGGGCATCCCGTCGCGTTACCAACCGGAGCCTGTCGTGCCGTGGCGGTCATTTTAGCCAATGGAACTGTGGTGCGGGCAGAGCTCGCGCAATGTGCCTCTGAGGCGCTTGGCAAGGTTATGTTGGAAGCCGTTCACAATGCTTCTCCTTTGCCACCGACGCCATTTGGCAATAACGCCAGTATCACCATCGGGATCATCGCCCCCGAGGCGACCCCAGGAGTTGACGGGCATTGACCGTCCCGCGGCGAATGGGCCCTGGGGTTCACAATCAGCCCGGGGGATGTTCGTTCCCATTAGGCGGCTGCTTGCGCAGGGGTTTGGCTGACCGGGTTTAGGGTTGGTTCATGCGGCCTACCCGTTGGAACAGTAGGGACCAAGGGGGAGTACAACTGATGCCGATTTCGCACGTTCACTGCGGGATCGGCGTGGCCCGGTGGCCGTATCGAGCGCCGACCCAGGTATGGTTAGGGTGCCCTTTACCGCTATCTCGAAGAAAGCCTGCATGGCCGGGATCGTGGGGAGGGTGGCGTTTATGAATAGGATTTGAACCACGTTGGCCCAAGAAGGGGACATGTTTCTATATTGAGTGGTAAGGAGATTTTCTACGAAGAGGTCCCGCGCCACCGACAGGGAGCCCTCTCGATCCAAACACAGGCCGAGGCCTATTCCCCAGAGCTATGCTTGAAGGTTGTGTAGGACCGGATGTGAGAAGGCGGCATAGTCTGATGGTCGACCAAGATCATCACCTGTTACGAAGGAGCGGATAGGCCGCGTGAAGAACGATAAGGAGCCGCCGGTCAAAAGAATCCAGGAGTCTCAGGCGAGGTTCAGGATGGGCTAACCGAAGTCCTTCGGCAAAACGCAATAGTCGCGAGTGCAGGGGATCAAAATCGAGGTCGCGAGGTATTTCGCGCCGTATCGGGAATGACGTGATGAGGCAGACTGTCTGCGTGTCGTCTCTAATGGCCATTTGCCGGCTCGCGCCCTCTTGACCGATATCGGCGATGTGCCGGTCAAGGTCCCGCCAGTATGCGTTTGCGCAGGCGTGAACCTGCGCCCCTCGACGGCTCTTTCTCCATATTTGCGCTGCGCTCAGACGGTCGAGGAACGCTTGCGCTGGCGGTCCCTGAAGGGGCGTCTTTGCAAGGGAGTTCGGTACGGCCTTGACAGTGCTCCTGGGACGCCATGGCCCGGGGCCGTCTTTTGGCACGGCCAGTTGCTTGAGCGCCGCCTGCCAGCCGCAACATACCGGCTGGGGACGCGATTTCCTGACAGGGCATGAGTACCCGTTCTATAAGTCGACGGCGTCCACTTGGCATGCGACTCGAAGAAGCCCGCCGATGCATCCTGGTCGTGATCGGCGCTACGGTTGATGGTGAGAAAGGGCTTGTGGCGCTCTCCAGGGCGTTCGCGAATCCGATGGTCGCGCATGGGCTACAGTGAGAACAGGCTCTAGATCCAAATGCGACTCAGGATCGTGGACGTTGCGGATGCCTGGAAAAATGCGGTTTTCTGATAGAGTGGCTCCTGCAGGTTGTGCGGATTTTCTTCGCGTGCGCGGCGCCGACGTAATAGGGTTCTTAGAATGCGCATCGAGACCAGCCCGTGACGGGCCAGTCGTTAGGGAGATAGAAAATGGATAAAGACATCACGATCCACGCCGTACGCTTAGTTGTCCTCAGTCTCGGTCTGGTGGTGGCGCCAGGGGTGTGGGCGGGGGGTCGGGCGCCAACGGCCGCCGAATGCCGTTCCCACCCTGTGAATCCCGTCACCCGCGGCGGCTGTATCGTCATGGATCGTAAGACCGGCAATTGCGTTGCATGTCATGTGATTCCCGGTACGCGCATGGATGGCAATATTGGCCCAAGCTTCGCGCATTTCCGTCGGCTGTTTCCAGATCGCCGAATCGTGCACGCACGGACCGTAAAATTGGCGATCTTCAATCAGATTTATGATCCAATGGTGTTAAATCCCCATACAGCGATGCCCCCATTTGGCAAAAACGGCATTCTGAGCAAGAAAGAGATCCGCGAGGTGGTCGACTTTCTATGGACTTTGTAATGGAGTCGAGGACCTTGTCGCGTAGTGCTCGGCGCTCGAAGGCGGCATGGGGCTCGCTTGGCACGAAAGTCGGGATCGACGCCTCCCCGTTCATCCATACCTATGGGTAGCTTTGCATAGGTATGGATGAACGGTGGGACGCCCGTTACAAGATAAGAATGGGGCGTTTGGTGTGGGTCAAGGCCTGCACGATGGGTTTGGGCAAAGTCAAGACGATGCCGTAGGTTCTGGTTCCGTATATTTCCGACCCTGCAGGAGAAACTCCAAAAACCGCGTGGCCACCGCTGATAAACGCTTGTCCTTTCGATGGACGGCATGCCATTGACGCAGGATCGGAAAGCCACGGACGTTCAAAATCGCGATGTCCCCGGAGTTTGCCTCCGCCGCTACCGTGTTGCGTGACAGGACGCTGAGACCAAGTCCTCCGGCCACCAGTTGCTTGACCGCTTCGTTGCTGCTCATGGTCATGCGGACGCGCAATTGGATATCGTGTTTGCGAAAGAAGTTTTCCGCGGTCATTCGGGTGCCGGATCCCTCTTCACGGAGAATAAAGGGCTCATCACGCAGGCGCTCGGGCGCGATTTCTGACTCCCCGGCAAGGGGATGGCCAGCCGGCGCTATGACCACGATCGCATTGTCGAGGAAGGGGTGGGCTATGCCGTCGATGTCTTTTGGAACCTGGCCCATGATGTAAATGTCATCCAGGTTTTGCTTCAGGCGCTCAAGAATGCTGTCACGGTTGATAATCTCCAGGTGGACCTCGATCCCCGGATGCTCTTTACAGAAGGCCCCGGCCAAGCGAGGAGCAAAATATTCAGCGGTGGAGATGATGGAGAGGCGCAGAAGCCCGCGTTCGACGTTTCGGTGGGCATCGAGTTCCTGGGTCAGGCTCTCGAGTCGGTGCAGAATGTCGCGCCCGGCGCGCAAGACCGCCTCGCCGTTGGCCGTGAGATAGAGCTTTTTCCCGATTTGCTCGTAAAGCGGTGCTCCCGCGTGGGCGGCTAATTGCTTGATTTGTATCGATAAGGCGGCCGGAGTCTGATGCAATTCGTGGGCGGCACGGGTCATATTGAGGTGCCGGGCCAGGACTGTGAAGATACGCAGCTGATGTAAGGTGACGTGGCGGACGGACAATGGTTTTAGTTCTCCATAGTATAACCTTAATTTCTTTTTACTTTACTCTATGGAATGGCCTTTGTACATTCACTGTAGCGAGGCCGATCGCGGCTCAACCGAACGGTATGCACCCGGCTTTTGGGGCACCCTCGAGCCAGCTCTGCGGGTTTGATGTCGGCGCTGGCGGGCGGGGGTCGGCGCGGGGAAGCGCCGCTCGTCCCCGGCGACTGGGCTGGGGCGGTAGCCGTGTTAAGATGCCGCGCGTACGCCGTGATGCCCGGACTCGCGGCACAGCGAGCCAGTAGAGCGCGGGTCTTGGTATTATTTTACTAAAAGGTAACGTTAAGTTCTTTTTACTTTACCCTATGAAGTAGCTTCCGTACATTTCCTACGCCAGGGATAGCGGAGCGGATGGTGGGCGCCCCGCGAGAGGCGTGAGGTTTTGAGTGGTGGCCGCGGGCCATCACCGGGACAGAAATCGCCGCTTGGACTGCGCGAGCAGGTCGTGTGGCGAAAGTGGACACGATCCGTCTACAGGGCGGTAGCGACCGCGGACGCGAAGAGGATAGAAGAGGTTATAAGGGCGCCGATAGTAAAGGCGCGAGCGCGATTGGGGCAGCCCGGTCGTACCTTTCCAGAGCCGGCGCAGGCGTGCATCGTGGGATGCAGTTTCGCAGGTCGAGTTGAGTGATTGATACCTTAGGAGGGATCTATGGCTGGTAAATATGAAGCCGGCGTCAAGGAGTACCGCCAGACTTATTGGGCTCCTGACTACGTGCCTTTGGACTCAGATATTCTGGCTTGTTTCAAAATTATCCCTCAGCCTGGCGTTGACCGGGAAGAGGCGGCGGCGGCGGTCGCTGCAGAATCCTCCACCGGTACTTGGACGACTGTCTGGACCGATCTGCTTACCGATATGGATTACTATAAGGGCCGCGCTTACCGGATCGAAGATGTTCCGGGCGACGATAGCGCCTTCTACGCCTTTATCGCCTATCCCATCGACCTTTTCGAAGAGGGTTCGGTGGTCAACGTCTTTACCTCACTCGTGGGTAACGTATTCGGCTTCAAGGCCGTGCGCGCCCTTCGTTTGGAAGATGTTCGCTTCCCGCTGCACTTTGTGATGACCTGTAACGGTCCGCCGCACGGTATCCAGGTGGAGCGCGACAAGATGGACAAGTACGGCCGTCCGCTTTTGGGCTGTACGATCAAGCCGAAACTCGGTCTGTCTGCCAAGAACTACGGGCGTGCCGTCTACGAAGCTTTACGTGGGGGCTTGGATTTCACGAAGGATGACGAGAACGTCAACTCGCAGCCCTTTATGCGTTGGCGCGACCGTTTCCTTTTCGTGGCTGACGCCATTCACAATTCCGAGGCTCAGACCGGGGAGCGCAAGGGGCACTATTTGAACGTCACGGCGCCGTCGCCCGAAGAGATGTACGAGCGCGCCGAGTTCGCCAAAGAACTGAAGATGCCCATTATCATGCATGACTTCCTCACGGGGGGGTTCTGCGCGAACACCGGTCTTGCCCGCTGGTGCCGCAAGAACGGCTTGTTGTTGCACATCCATCGCGCGATGCATGCGGTGATCGATCGCAATCCGCACCACGGTATTCACTTCCGGGTATTGACCAAGGCGCTGCGTCTTTCCGGCGGCGACCATCTTCACACGGGGACCGTGGTCGGGAAGCTGGAAGGCGACCGGGCCTCGACCCTCGGCTGGATCGACCTTTTGCGGGAATCGTTTATTCCCGAAGACCGCAGTCGCGGAATCTTCTTTGACCAAGACTGGGGCTCCATGCCTGGCGCCTTTGCGGTAGCCTCCGGCGGTATCCATGTCTGGCACATGCCGGCACTGGTTGCGATCTTCGGGGATGATTCCGTGCTTCAGTTCGGTGGCGGTACGCTTGGCCATCCGTGGGGCAACGCCGCCGGCGCTGCAGCCAACCGTGTGGCCCTTGAGGCCTGCGTCGAGGCCCGCAATCGGGGCGTCGATATCGAGAAGGAAGGCAAAGAGATCCTGACGAATGCGGCGCGTCATTCGCCCGAACTTAAGATTGCCCTGGAGACCTGGAAAGAAATTAAGTTCGAGTTCGATACCGTCGATAAACTCGACGGCCAGAACCGCTAGTTTCGAGGATTAGACGCGTCATTCAGGAAGGAGGTCGTTATGGCTGAAATGCAAGAGTATAAGCAAGCCCGTCGGTACGAGACGTTTTCGTACCTGCCCCCCATGTCTGCCGATCAGATTCGGGCGCAGATTCAGTACATCGTAGCGCAGGGCTGGAATCCCTCGGTTGAGCATGTCGAGCCCAGTCGCTCGTTTGCCTACTACTGGTACATGTGGAAGTTGCCCATGTTCGGTGAGCGCAACGTGGATGCGATTTTGGCTGAGCTTGAGGCGTGCCGCCGGGAATATCCGAACCATTTGGTGCGGCTCATTGGCTATGACAATTACACGCAGAGCCAAGGCCTCTCTTTTGTGGTGTATCGGGGCTCCTAAAGCGTGTTAGATGATTCGGGCGGATCCGGTATGTGCCGGACGCGGCCCGAGAGGGGGACATTATGTCTGACTTATCCTCATCCGGTGGCTTGCGCGGCCGTGAGCTGGCGCAGCAAATGCGGCGCCAGCAGGCTTTGCGTAAGCAGGGTGGACAGCAAGGACGGGCCACCGTCCGGAAGGATGCGCCCAAAATGAAGCCTATGGCTTCGGCGACGACGTCTGGGCCGGTGAAGACCGAGAGCCAGGTGGCGAAACCGCGTGGACGGGAAGCCGCTTTGGCGCACCGCGCCGCGCGTTGCGCCGGGGCCCAGTGCTGGTCGGATCCAGGCCAGCGCCAGGCGCCAGGGCGCTCACAGCCGACCCCTCCCGCTAAGCCACTCGAGACGCGGACGGCTCCTCCTTTGGTGCCTGGGGTCGAGGACGAGTTTCTTGATTCGGTTTGCGAGATTGCCGAGACCCGTCCTGAGGTTTTGGGTGGGCGGGATGGATCTGTGCGGGCCTTATGCAAGGCACGGCGGCGTTCGCTCGCGAACCGCGGCAAGGTTGCTTTGAACGTCATGCGGGGCTTGAGTTCGGCCGCGGCCCGCCTTCGGTATTTGGAGACCGGGAATGCTCACGAGTTTGCGCGGTTGCATCGCGAGGAACTCGCGAAGCATGGACGCGGGGCGGCGAAGCCGGCGCGTCCGACAGGACAGCAGCGTTCACGGAAGTTTCGGGCACCGCAAAAGGTAGAGATCAGCACGACGGCCGCCGGCGGAACAGTGAGTGGAACACAGGTTGATCGGAATCACGCCGTCACGGGTGTGGAAGCCGGAAGCTGCCGGAGCATTACGGGCACCGAGTATACAGGCGCAGAACATTATGCGCGGTTTTGTGACACGCGAGCGACCGCCAATCCCGCGAAAGTGGGCGTTGGGAATACGGCGAAGCACGTACCGGTGACCGGAACGCAGGTCGGCCGCGCAGGCAGTGTCACGGGTGATGAGGCCGGGACCTGCCGTGGCGTCACGGGGACCGAGTATTTGAGTCTCGAGAATTTCCAATCGTTTTGTAAGACCGAAGCCCCGGCCCGTCCAGACAAGGTAGCTGTGGGGGTAACCGAACGTCGGCAGGTGCCGGTGTCGGGAAGCGATGAGGCGAGGCTTGGTCGGGCGACGGGCGCCGAGATCGGCGCCACCCAGAAGATTACGGGTTCTCAGTATTCTGATGGCGGCGCGGCGCGCATGACGATAAACGGTGTGCCGAAGAAGGTTGCCGAGAGCCACACCTTTCGGGGTACTGGGGTCACAGGCACGGCTGCGGATGTGGGTTCTCGGATCACGGGACTTGAGGCCGGGGCGTGCCGTACGGTAACGGGTATTGAGTATTTGAGTCAGGAGACCTTTCAGGCGACGTGTAAAACCCGGCCCGAGGTTACAAGGCCGGCCAAGGTCGAGGAGACCGAAAGTCGCAAGGGCCAGCGCATCACCGGAAATTTGGTGGAGCGTTCGGAGAAGGTCACTGGGAATGAGCCTGGGTCGTGTCAGCGCGTGACCGGCGCTGGTTATGCAGCCCCCCGCCTTTGCGGCGGCGGTACCGACAAGGTGCAGACCATGACCAACTTAAACGGCTCTGTCGTGACGGGAACGGGGATGGATCGCCTCCCAAAAATGACAGGTGACGAGCGCGGGGGATGCCTACTCGTCACCGGAATCGATTATTACGGGCGGGAGCACTACGCTCAGTGTGACAGCGCGCCTCAGGCCGAGGCGTCCAAGGTGGCTTTGACGAGGACAGGCCGTGGCCAGCTTGTGAGCGGGCCGGCTTTGGGTCCCGCCCCGGATGTCACCGGCAACGAGGCAGGTGCGCACCTGGTGGTTTCCGGCACCCCGTATGCGGGTGAGGAGTTGCACTTTTCCCAGGCGGAAGCGCTGAGCGCCCGAAATAAGGCATCCGTAATCGGCGGCGACTGTGCGGCATGTGGTTGCAAGGCCCGTGTGCAGGAACTTGAGGCGGAGTTAGAAAAGACGCGGGGCCAGCAGGCGGCACCGGGGGCCTTGCCGGCACCCGTCGCGAGTCGGCGGTACGTGAGTCCGCGCCCGGCCGCGGCCGAGGCGAGTCCTGCGGTGCCCGAGGACTTCAGTATCATTCCGCCGTCCCGGCAGGGGCGTTCGCAGGTGACGGGCAACGCGGAACTGGGCCGACGCATCACAGGTCCGGTGGATCTTGCGCGGGGCCTGGTCACGGGCACGCCGGAATTTCGGTCGCGGGATGCCAGTGTGGCATCGGTACCCGAGAGTGCGCCGCCGGCCGCGCGGTCCGAGGGACAACAGCAGGCGCCGGCTCCAGGCGCGCAACAAATTACCGGTGACGATTGGAGTCGGAGCCAGCGGGTTACAGGCACTGAAGGCCACTGGGCCCAGGGTCGTAATCCCACCCAGCGGGGCGTGGCGCGCACGTGCACGATGTCAGCGGCTAAAAATAAGGATCAGCCGCTTGCGGTGCCGGTACCGGATGGCAAGGTGACGGGCAGTAGTGGCAACACCCGGAGTGGTTCGCTTGTGACCTACTCTGGCGGAGCGCGGGGATGATTCGGGGCGCGTCGCGTCGTCGACGCTGCGTGCGCCCGGACGGTCGGAGCTAGCGGCCGTGGATACGCGCAAATCCTGGGCCCTTCGACATGGGCGGTCCGCGGCGCGGCAGGCGCCGGTGGCCATGGCCCGCGCGTTCGCGGAGCGCGAAGGCCGGTCGGAGGGAGCAGTGAATGCCCTAGCTCTGGGTGCTCAGCATCCGGCATGCGGGACGCTTCCGGGGCAGACCTGTCGGCATGGTTTGGCGCAGCGCGAGGAGAATGCCCGACTCTATGAGTTTGAGCAGGGCGTTAAGGCGCAGTTTGAGGCGATCATCCCGACCTTGCAGGAGATTTCGGGCGTGCCGCGCGGGGGAGATTTTACGCGCCGTGCACAGGAGTTGGCTCAAGGTCGATTAGGCTTGGCTTTGCCTGAGCCGCTGTTGGAACGGGCTTGGGTGCGAGGGCCGGATATCGGCGCCCTTCACGCTGCGGCCACTTTCTCGGTGGCGATGGCTGTGATTGGGCGGTTTTCGGCCCGTATTCAGGCGGAAGCCCAGGCTGGACAGAGTTTTGATTCGTTATTGGTCGACTGCGGTTTTCACGCGATGAATGTGTCGGCCTGTTCTGACGGTCGATTGAAGGGCTTGTTTTCGTACATTTTGCGTATACCGGCCTCGGAGCTGGTACGGCGGAGTGCCTTTGCGGGGGCCTTGTTTGATGTCGAGGCGGATACGCACCACTGGGAGGATGCGGAGCTACGGCGGTTTCGGGACGGGTTTCCGACGACCGCCGATGCGAATACGCGGTATCTCAAGGTGGCGGTCTACCACGGGAGTTCGCTCGCTCCGACCCATGAGGGCTGTGCCGCGCACGCGAGTAACGAAAGGGTCGCGATTGAGGCCGCGTTAGAGCGCCTCCATCAGTTTCGCGAGGCGATTGAAAACACGTTTTGCTGCGGGGCCAGCACCGATCTTCTGTTGATTGGGGTCGATACGGATACCGATAGCATCCGAATTCATGTGCCGGACGCAAACGGGGATTTGAGCGCGTATCGCTATGTGGACAGCGCCGCGCTGTATCGGAAGACCTTGGATTTGGACGCGGATCGAGCCTGTCTTGCGGTCTATGACGCGATTCGGGCGGCAAGCGAGACGGTCGGCTGGGGGCAGGGGGCGGGTATGCCTCATGATGGGATGCGGCGGCTTATTGCGACTTTACTCATCAATAACCTGAGTCAGATTGAGTATGTGGGGCGGTACCACGGCGGGTGGTACGCCGATGCGGGACACGGTGAGTATTTTATCGATGTTGGTAATGGGTTTCAGGAAGTTCAGGTCCGGAATATCGCTTATTACGCTCATCTCGATACGGTCGAGGAGGGCGCGCCAGATCTGGATGTCGGTGTGAAGGTTTTTCGCCACCTGAATTTGGAACGTGGCTTACCGATTCCGATGATGCTGCGCTATCGATTTGATGCGCGGGTGCCTGGGAGTCGGGAGCGAACGCAGGACAAGATTCGGCGGGTGGCGGCGGCGATTCGTCATCGCTATCCGGAGCTTGCGGCTCAGGGCTTGCTGTATTTGCATGGCTGTATTCAGAATTTGCCCCTGGGTGGCACTTTCGAGGAGGTTGACTTGGCATGAAGATTATGCGGGTTGAGAAGACACTGGTGTCGACGAACCGCATCGCCGAGATGGGCCATCGGCCACTCCTTGTGGTGCAGGAACGGGAGGGTGGTTTGCGCTCGGTGGCCGTGGATTCGGTCGGGTGCATTCCCGGTGACTGGGTGATATGCGTGGGCTCGTCGGCCGCGCGCGAGGCGGCGGGGAGTAAGGAGTATCCCTCGGATCTCACCATCATCGGGATTATCGACAACTGGAAGCCCGAGTGAGATGGAGATTATGCGGGTGGTTTCGGATCTGGTGATAACCAGGCGGATTCCGGGGCTGAAGCAGAGCTCCCTGCGGGTGCTGGCAGATGTTGATGGCAAGCTGAGCGTAGCGACGGACCCCGTGGGGGTTCCCGCTGGCAAATGGGTCTTCACGGTGGCGGGGTCGGCAGCGCGATACGCCCAGGGGGACTTCGGGGTCCTTACCGATCTTACTATCGGCGGGATCATCGATTTTTGGGAGCCGTAAGGCAGGTTTTTAGATAGGGTCCGGACAGGAGGAACGAAAATGGCAGATGTAACGGGTATTGCGTTGGGCATGATCGAGACACGGGGACTGGTGCCGGCTATCGAAGCGGCGGACGCGATGACCAAGGCGGCTGAAGTGCGCTTGATTGGTCGTCAGTTCGTCGGCGGTGGTTATGTGACGGTGCTGGTGCGCGGTGAGACGGGTGCGGTAAACGCGGCGGTACGTGCGGGTGCTGATGCCTGTGAGCGGGTGGGTGACGGCCTCGTGTCCGCGCACATTATCGCCCGTGTACATTCCGAGGTGGAGCACATCCTGCCCAAGGCTCCTAGCGCCTAAGGCCGGCCCCTGGCGGGGGCGGTAGGGGCCTCTGGGTGTGAGTTTCATGCCCAAGGCTCCATGCATGATCGATGTGGGTCGGGCCAAGGAATCGAAAGATTCGAGGAGAAGACAGATGGCAGCTCAAACGGGTATTGCGTTGGGCATGATCGAGACACGGGGACTGGTGCCGGCTATCGAAGCGGCGGACGCGATGACCAAGGCGGCTGAAGTGCGCTTGATTGG
>JAJYGP010000080.1:0-16620 GCA_021785035.1 Pseudomonadota bacterium | reverse complement strand
CCCACTAGCCAAGGTAGCGGCAGGGACGGCGACGTCACTGGCAACCTAAGCTGAGCCTTGTAGTATGATGCGCAATCATCCACGCATCATTGGCTTCTTGGGGCAGGGCCTGGGTCACGAGTACGGCGCGGTACAACAGTACTTGACGCAGGCGAGCCTCTGTACTCTGTGGGGTATGGGCGATTGGGCCGAGACCTTTCGTGAGGAGGCTCACCAAGAGTTGGGGCATGCGGATTGGCTCAATCAGCGGCTTTTGCTTCTTGGCATCGCGCCGACGGGAGCGCAGTTGCGGCCACCGCGTCCGGGGGCGGACTTGCGCCAGATGCTCATCTATGATGCGGACATGGAGCGATCGGCCGTGGAACTTTATGCCGAGGCGGAGAGCTTCGCTACGCGCTTGCGCGACACCGAGACGGCGGCGCTTTTCGCACGCCTGCGGGAGGACGAAGCGGGGCATCTGCAGCACCTAAAGCAGACTCTGGCGAGGATGGAAGGCTAACGGAGGAGGGCGATCTGTGTCTGGAACCGATGAAGCTTGCCCCAAGGGATGGCAACTGCAGCGGCATCCCTTGGCTTGGAATCGGCGATTCGATTTTGCCGATTATGGACAGACACGACGATTCTTGGATCTCCTGACCGAACTTTCTACTGTCACCGGCTATTATCCGAGCCTGAATTTTGCGCGGACTCACGTGGTGATAACCGTCGAGTTTGCGGATGACGCGGTAGACGCGGCAGGTCGCGACTTTGCGGTGGCCGCTGGCGAATGCGCGCAGCGAGCGCAAGACTGAGGCGGCCCCATGGCGACACTGCGGATCGCCCTATTTAACAGTAAAGGCGGGTGCGGGAAGACCACCCTGTCCTGGAACTTGGCGATGGGCCTTTCCAGGCGGGGACGGACGCTGTTGCTGGATGCCGATCCCCAGGGGAGCACCGGACACTGGGCTGATTGGGCCGACGACGGCGGCGAATTTGCCATTGAAGTCCGTGACCTCGCTCCCGTGGGGACCGAAGCCGAGTCCTATCGTTATCTTGTATACGATTGCCCCCCCCGGTGGGATATGCCAGAGGTGATCGCGGTCCTTCAGGAATCGGACGTGGTGTTGGTGCCGGTGTTGCCTTCCCCGTTGGACCTCTGGGCGAGCCGCCGGAGCGCCGAACTTCTCCGCGACATGAGGGCGCAACGGCCGGCATTACGGCCCTATTTCGTACTGAACCAGGTCGAGGTGCATAGCGCCTTATCGCGGGCCTCGAAGGCGGCGATAGCCGAAATGGACATACCGGTATTGGCGGTGCAAGTCGGTCGCCGAGCGATTTATCGCAATGCCGCGGTGGAGGGCGTGAGCGTGTACCAGACGGGTAAACGGGGCGCGGCCGCGGTCGATGAAATGGAACGTCTCATTGAGGAGATACTGAAATGAGCAGCTTAGAAAGCAAACTCAGTGCCAGTATGCAGAGCTCCCGGCGCCGTGGCGGGACCCCCACCGGCGAGTCCAAAAACGAACACGTCGCCGAGCATGAGGAGGCAAGTCACAAGGGCCCGGCGGAAAGCCAGGGGTCGGCAGACCTCAACGCCGGTGGGGGCCGGGAACGCAATCCGGGCCGTATTTGGCCTGATTGACCTTCGATAGTATGAGCCTGCGGCGGTGGCGGGCGCTGCAGGAGTGTTTTAGCCAAAAATTAAGGGTACTGAGTGCATGGCCATACAGTTGGCGGACTACCCGGAGATCCTTGAGGACCTAGGCGAGCACGCCGCCGAGGTCCTGGAAGCCAATTGGCATGAGGCGGCGCGAGTTTTTACTCGACGCGGGCTCGAGGCCTATCTTGAAGGCGCCGGCAGCCTGAAGGCCCTGGGTCGGGGCTCCGATCTTGTGAGCGCTTTTATTGAAAGTGCGCCGCTTGTAGCTCGCGAGATCGGCGAGCAGGCGGTCTTCGAAATGTTGTCGACCGCTATCCGCATGTACTCGAAGACCAGCGCCGAAGTCCTTTCGCTGTTTTTTTCGACGGCGCCGGTGGTGGCGAGACGGCTTGGCGAGATCGAGTTGTTCCGAGCCTACCTTGTTCTCCTAGACCAACTCTTGGCCCAAGCCCCGCGCGGCGTGCGGCCGATGCTGGGAAAGATCGAAGTCCTGTTGAATCAGATGACGTTGGGAGGCTTGCGCCGCTGGGCGATGTGGGGCATCTCGGCTTACCGTAGCGATTTTGCAGCGCAAGCCGATTACTTCGGTCTTGTGAGTCCCCAATCGCAAGCGGTCATGCAACAGGAACGCCGGGGCGTTTTGTTTATCGACGTTCAGAGGCGCCTTATCATGTATCTGCGCGCCCTATGGGGGCGTGATTTTTTTCTACGGCCAACCTCCGGAGACTTTGAGAGCCGCGAAGGCTACCGGCCGTACATCGCAAACTTCTTTATTCATATTCCCGACGCCTACGATGATTGGGAAAACGCCAAGGGCGTGCGCGTACCCGCTTTAGAGGTGTACCGGGCGGCCGTGGCCCACGCCGCGGCCCATGTCGTTTCCTCACATTTTGATTTTCGCTTTGAGCTGATGACGCCGGCTCAAAGGCTTTGGGTTGGGCTCCTAGAGGACGCATGGGTGGAGCGTGGCGCAATCATCAAGTTTCCGGGGCTTTTTCCTTTATGGCGGCAGTTGGCGACCGTCGGTGCCACCGTGCAGCAGGAGAAGGAGCCGAAGTTGATCGCGGTTCTGGATCGATGCGCGTTGGCTTTGCTGGATGCCGAGTATGAGGACGCAGACCCACTCGTGGTCCAGTCGCGCACCGCGTTTCGGGAGCTTGTCGAAGTCGAAGAAGACCGCTATACGCGGCTTTTGGCTGCGGCGGAACGGTTGGCAGCGTCGGCCGCGTCTCGGGGTTTACAGTGGGTGCCCAGCGCCGACGAGACGGAGATTCCTTATCGCGATGACAATCGTTATCTTTGGACCCCGTCCGAGGCCCAGGGCCTAGGGGACCCTCTGGCCGGCGGTCCGGCCCAGGTTCGCAAGTACGTAAGTATTATGGAGATGATCAATACGGTGGATGTGGAGACCGCCGGGGATGATGCCCAGGAGGTTTGGATCCTGGCGTCCGAACTGTACGACGATGATGGCGTGACCTTCAATGAGAAGGAGGGCAAGGCGCCCATCTCGCAGCCCATGAACTATCCCGAGTGGGATTATCAGACTCAGCTCGAGCGCCCCCTTTGGGTCACGCTTTATGAGAAGCGCCCCAAGATGGGCGATCCTCAGGATATCGCGCAGTTTCTCGAGGTCCAAAAGCCCCTGGTGCAGCGTCTTAAGAAGCTTATTGAGGCCGTGCAGCCGCAGGGCGTGATCCGGCAACGCAAGGTCGAAGATGGCGACGAGATCGACATCAATGCCGCGATTTTGGCGATGACAGATATCCGAATGGGACATCAGCCGGATCCACGGATCGGGATCCGGACGCGGCTTCACGTCCGCGATCTGTCCGTCACCTTGCTCATCGACCTTTCCGAGTCAACCAATGACCCGCTGCGTTCTCGCGTCGACGGCGAGGTGACGGTCTTGCAATTGGCACGCGAGGCCGCGGCGCTTTTGGCCGAAGCGCTCGAGCGCATCGGTGATCCGTTCATGCTGTGCGGTTTTGACTCCAATGGCCGCCACGACGTCGAGTTTTATCGCTTCAAGGATTTCGATGCGCCTTATGACGAGAAGGTGCAGGGGCGCCTGGCTGGGATGACCGGGCAGCTATCGACGCGTATGGGGGCGGCCTTACGCCACGCGGGCCATCTCATGGACCAGCGCGGGAGTCAGAAGAAGCTGATTATCCTTCTGACCGACGGCGAGCCGGCTGATAACGATGTGCGTGATCCCCAGTACCTACGTTTCGATGCGAAAAAGGCCGTAGAGGAGCTGGCGCGCAAGGGCATTAGGACATTTTGCCTCTCTCTCGATCCGTATGCCGACGAGTACGTATCCCGAATATTCGGAGCTCGTAATTATTTGGTTTTGGATCACGTGGATCGGTTGCCGGAAAAGCTTCCGCAACTATACCTCGCAATGACTAAATAGATGCTGGAAGGCAAATGATCACCATGGACGCTTTTGCGGTTTCCGTCCCTTTTCTGCCCGTCTTGTCGGCCTTACTTATCTTGGCTTTCTTTCGCCGTAGCCAGCCGCTGGCTGCGCGCACAAGCGTCACCTTCATGAGTCTCGCGTTTTTTGGGGCGGCCGTCCTTTTGGTTCATTACCTCCTCTCGGGCCAGGCCCATGTCCTCGATTTTGGCGGCTCGTGGGGCACTATTTGGCTAGACCCCTTAAGTCTCGTGCTCTGGACTTTTATTTCCGGCATCAGCCTCATCGTGCACATCTATTCCGTGCGTTATATGGTCGAGGAACCAGGCTATGGCCGTTTTTTCGCCTTGCTCGACCTCATGACGGCTGTGATTCTGTTCATGGTGGCGGCCGCCGATTTGATAACGCTTGTCGTGGCGTGGTTTCTGGTCGGTGTTATTCTTTACTTTCTGCTGGGTCATGATCACCGCAGGCCTGCGGCCGGCCGCTATGCGTTTTGGACGCAAATCACCTATCGGTTCGGGGATCTGCCTTTGTGGTTCGCGGCACTCATTTTGATCCGCAGTTATCACAGTATCTCTCTTCCGGTGATTTTCGCGCAGATACAGAGCCACCCAGGCTTACAGATTTGGGGGCTGCCGATCACCGAAGTGACCGGCGTGCTGCTGGCCCTAGCAGCGTTTTCACGATCTGCGCAGTTCCTTCTGCATACGTGGTTGCCTTACACTATGGATGGTCCCACCCCGGTCTCGGCCTTGATGCACGCTGGCATCGTGAATGCTGGGGGATTTCTTTTTAATCGTTTTGCGCCACTTTTTGAGCACGCCGGCATGGCTTTACATCTGGCTTTTGCGGTTGGATTGGTGACCGCTGTTACCGGATCAGCGCTTATGCTTATTCAAAACGACATCAAGCGCTCTCTAGGTTACTCCACCATGGGTCAGATGGGTTTCATGGTCATGGAGTGTGGCTTGGGAGCCTTCCCTTTGGCCGTTTTTCATTTGATCGCCCACGGGTTTTTCAAGGCTTCCCTGTTTCTCGGTTCCGGTAACGTCATTGGTGATGCGCGCCGCCATGATGGGGTGCCGCCTGATCCGATCTACACCTCGGTTGTTGAGCGTCGCCCGGCCAAACCGTCTCGGTTGCCGTGGCTTGTGGCGGCGAGTCTGACGGTTTTGGTGCCCATGGTGGTGATCGGCTTGTCGCACTTTTTCGTAGCCGAACGTCTGTTCTACGAGCAAGGTGTCGTGGTCCTGCTTTTTTTTGGTTGGGTGACCGGCGCCCAGGCACTCTTTGCCGCACATAAGATGTCGCAGCAGGATCCGTGGCGGCTCATGATGGGTATTTTGGTGTCGTTTGTTGTGGTCGTGATCGGCTATACCCTGATTAGTCATTATTTCGCCCATTTTCTTTACCCAAGCCTCAAGGAAAGCCAGGGCCTCTTCCAGGCGGCTAGCATTCGTGCACTGTCTTTTGATGCTCTGGTCTTTTTGCTAGCGGCGATTTTCGTGGGTGGCTGGGCCCTGACTTTTTTCGCGGACTCGCTTGAGCTCGGGAATCATCTGGGACGTCGCGGCCGTGCGCTCTATCTTATGTTTTATGCGCTTTTGTCCCGGGAGCTCTATGTGGCGGACGTCTACGCCTACCTGAGCCAAGTCCTGCTACGCTGGTCGCGCTGGCTCAACGTCTGGCTAGGATGGTGCTGAGATGGTCTGGTCCCTGGGTCTTCTTGCCGCGATACTGCTTCCACTCTTTCCCTTGAGTTGGGCCTTCAACCGTCTTTTGACAAGCTTACCGGGCGGTTGGTCCCAAGCTTTGGCTGTTATCGTTCTGCCCCAGGCGGGACTCGAGCTGCTGCGTTTTTCTCATATTGCGCACCATGTGCCCCCGTCGTGGCGCCTTTACGGGGGTTTGTGGGCAGTCTTTTCCAGTCTGCTTTATGCGTTCCGCGCGATAACCGCCCGGGAGGTGGGGATTTGGACGCGACTCCTGGTCAGTTCGGGATTGGCTCTGGCCTGGTTGGCGTGGTTGAGTGGCGCCCCCTTAGCCACGGTGCAGGTCTTTGCGCTGGCTTTTTGTGTACCAGCCGCCTTGCTTTTCCTTTTGACGGCCGCTTTGACGCGACGCATGGGCGGGGCCTATCTGGGTCTTCAGGGGGGGCTTGTCGTGGCGCTGCCGCGGCTCAGCGCAAGCCTTGTTGTGACCGCATTGGCCTTGCTCGGAACGCCGCTGTTTCCGGCCTTTTTTGTTCTCTGGCGCAGTTTTGGCCAGTTGCCGCTTGCCTGGGTGCCGCTGCTCATGCCTTTGCCCCTTTTGTGGGGTTGGGCCACCGGCCGTTTCTTTCAGGATCTCCTGTATGGGGATTTTCGCGGCGAGCCGATGACGGATCTGGGGCGCATGACGTCGGCGCTGATTGGTCTTGTGCTGTTTGCCTCTCTCTTCCTTAATCTTTTCGGTGGAGGGTTCGGCGCATGACCTTGTCCTTGGGTGATCGGCTTAAGGTGCGCTCCATGGTTTACGTGGCAAGCGAACCCATTCCGCGGTTTTGGCCCATGCGCACTTTTATCCATCACAACCCTCTCTATGGTTTGGAGGACCGCCCCTTTGACGAGGCGGTCGAGCAGGGGAGCCATTTGTTCCACGCCCGCGGCTATCTTCGGCGTTCTCAGTATCAGGCCTACCGAGCCATGGGCAAGGTGGACGATGGGGAATTGCGGCGCCGGATTCGTGGGTTTCTCAATGGTCACGCACAAAAGATTCCGGAACTCGATCTGGAGGCGTGGCTTTGGCAGATCGTGACGAACTCTCAGAGCGAGCGAGTCGTTGAGGGTGGTGATTGGATGTGCGGCGCGGCTCTCTGGGCGAGCCTCCATGGGGAACGCTTGTCAGTGTCCGATGAGGAATTGGATGCCCGCCTTGCGCCCATCATCTCGGACCGATTTTCTCCCGAGACGCCCGTCTATAGGGACGTGGATCTCTTGTTTGGCACGCAGATCGGAGCGACCCTGGATGACCTTCTCAGCAAGAGCTGCTTGGATTTCTTTGACGAGGGCCAGTCGGCTTGGCAGGCGCCCGGGCGAGAGGCCGGTTTCTTTGCAGCCTGGAAGGAGATCGCGCGCCGCAATGTTCGTTTTCGGCTCCGCGGCCTCCATCTGCGGGAGCTCCTTGCCCAGGAGGAGACGGCGGAGGGGATGGTGGCCCATATCTTGCGTCTTCTCGATGTGCCGGAGTCCGTTTGGCAAGGGTATATCACTCAAGAACTGACCCGCATGCATGGCTGGGCCGGTTTTATTCGTTACCGCACCAGCGCCAAGCATTATTACTGGGCCCAACGGTATCCCGGTGATCTGGTTGATTTTCTGGCCGTGCGGATGGTGCTGGGGTTTGCGCTTTTGGAGGAAAGTCGGCGCCATCACCAGACCCCAGCCTCAAGGACCGAGGTCCTGACCCTGCTGCGGGAACATCCGCGGGCCGCCTATCTGCGCTCCGAACTCTATGGGGGCGCTATCTTGCCCGGATGGGCGCAGCGTGCGGAGGACGTTCTTGTTCGTGGACGCCCCAAACGGATCGCCGAACTCACGGCCGCTTATGGGCCGGCTAAGCTGCAGTGGGAGAATGAACGTCAGGGCAAGCGTCTTCGGGTCTTGGCCCGCGGCATGGGTCGCGATGCAGAGGCCGCCTTAATGGGTCTCTCCACGGCGGAGTTGGACGATCTTCTGCGGGTCCTTAGTGATTGGGAGCGGTCCGAGGGGTATGTGTGGCTACAAGCGATGGAAGCCCACTATATAAACGAACTGGTTGCGAAGATTCAGATTCCGGTGACCGAGCAGCACAGTACCAAACGGCCATTTGCCCAGGCCCTGTTTTGTATCGATGTTCGCTCGGAGCCTATGCGCCGTCGCCTGGAGGAGTTGGGCGATTACCAGACCTACGGCATCGCCGGGTTTTTCGGTGTCCCCTTGGGCTACCTCGAGTATGGCAAGGGAAGCGAAACACACCTCTGTCCGGCCATACAGACACCGAAGAACCTTGTTCTCGAGATTCCCGCCACTCTGGAGCTTGAGGAGGAGCCGCTTTACGGAGCCTTGGAGCACGTACTGCATGAACTAAAGGGATCTGTGCTTTCACCGTTCGTTGCTGTCGAGGCCATTGGTCTTCTCTTTAGTTTGGGCCTTGTCGGTAAGACCGTGGCGCCGCTCAGTTACCATCGCTGGCATGGCCGTCTCCACGGTGGCAAGGGGGTTACGCGACTGCTGCTCGACAAACTAAGTCCAGAGCAGGCGGATTCGATCATTCGGGCCGTGCAGCGGGCGATGATCCGGCGTGCGTTGGCGAAGGAGCCCAGTGTTCCGCGCGACCAAGTGACGGATGACGAGGTCCGGGAGTTGCGAGAAATCGCCCTCGGGCACCAGCACGGCCGCAGCGCCTTGGCTGAGCGACGAAATATGACGCCAGCCGCCGAGGCGCAGTTCATCGAGAAGTTGCGCCGGATCTACCTCGTGGATCGGGCACAGACCAGCCTGCAGATGGAGCGCCTGGGTCGCATTGGCTTCAGTGTTGAGGAGCAGGTGCGTTACGTGCTTCAGGCTCTACTCTCGATAGGCCTCGACCGGAATTTTTCGCGCTTTGTGCTTCTTGTGGCGCACGAGAGCCGCACCGAGAACAATCCCTATGAATCGGCTCTCGATTGCGGGGCCTGCGGAGGCGGCAAAGGTCTGCCAAACGCCCAGTCCCTGGCCCATATGGCGAACAAACCCGAGGTCCGACGTAAGTTGCGCGATCATGGGATCGTGATCCCAGACGACACGTGGTTCATGCCAGCTGTCCACAATACGACGACCGACGCGATTGAGCTCCATGACCTCGATCTTCTGCCGGCCCGTCACCTACTCTATTTGGAGCGTCTGCGGGATGGGCTCTCGGCCGCCACACGCCACTCCGCGGCGGAACGTATGCGGAAATTGGGTGCCGGGCCGCGGGTCGTGGAGGACCCCTATGCTGCGGCCGTCATGGCACGCCGTCAGGCGCACGATTGGTCGCAGGTACGACCCGAGTGGGGGCTGTCCGGTAATGCGTATGCCCTTGTCGGCCGACGAATCCTCACCGAAGGGGTCAATTGGCAGGGCCGGGCCTTTTTGCAGTCCTATGATTACCGTCTGGATCCCAAGGGCCGTCTGCTGGAGAACATTCTCACGGGACCCCTGGTGGTCGGGGAATGGATTAATCTAGAGCACTATTTTTCCGTCGTCGATACCGACAACTATGGGAGTGGGAGCAAGGTCTACCACAACGTTGCAGGGCGTTTCGCGGTCATGACGGGCAACCAGAGCGATGTCCGCACCGGCTTACCGACTCAGACTATGCTTAAGGATGGCAAGCCCTATCATGAACCAATTCGGCTCATTGCGATGGTTGAGGCGCCACTCGCGTTTGCCCAAAAGACTGTGAGCCGCATCGGGAAGGTGAAGGCGCTGATCGTCGGTGGTTGGGTCCGGCTTGTCGTTCTTGATCCGGAGGATGACTATCGGATGCATGTCTTCTCCGACGGCGATTTTTATGTTCATCCTCAGTCAGGGCGCGCCGCGAAGCTTTCTTCCGAACCGCGTCCCCTTTTGGAGGGATCTGTATGAAGTCGTTGAATTTGAGTCCGTTGAAGAAATTAGAAATCATTACCGAAGGCGGCCATAAGGAGTTCGTCACTGATCTTCTGGATCGGGCCGGCGTCACGGGCTATACCATCGTGGGCAATCTTTCGGGCAAGGGCAGTCATGGCGTTTATTCAGGCCACGTCATGTTTAATGAGGACGATGTCCTGATTATGGTCATCGTGGCTGTGCCAGAAGAGCTGGTGGCCCCCATTTTGGCGGGTTTTGCTCCATTTTTCGAGAAACATACCGGGGTTGTTTTTGTCTCGGATATTCAGGTTAGTCGTTTGGTGAAATTCAAAGACTGATAGCGATAGCCGACTCTACCCGTTACCTATTATTAAACAGGTCCAAAAATATGAGCGATCTAAAAAGTCAATACCTTATTCAAAGCGAACCGTATTATAAGGAGGTTTACGACGAAATAGCGCTGTATGAGGCGGCCTATGCGGCGCGTCTCCCCATGATGGTCAAAGGGCCGACCGGTTGCGGTAAGTCACGTTTTATAGAGTACATGGCGTGGCGCCTCAAGCGCCCCTTGGTCAGCGTGGCCTGTAACGAGGACATGACAGCATCGGATTTGGTGGGTCGTTTTCTTTTGGATAAGGATGGCACTAAATGGCAAGACGGGCCGTTGACCACAGCGGCCCGGATCGGCGCCATTTGCTATCTCGACGAAGTGGTAGAGGCGCGCCAGGACACGACGGTCGTTATTCATCCCCTTACTGATCATCGACGTACTTTGCCTCTGGACAAGAAGGGGGAGCTGCTTCACGCTCATCCCGATTTTCAGTTGGTGATTTCTTATAACCCTGGCTATCAGTCGTCCATGAAGGATCTGAAGCAGTCGACCAAACAGCGATTCGGGGCCTTGGATTTCAATTATCCCGGGCGCGATACCGAGATTGAGATCGTGGCTCATGAGTCAGGGGTGTCGAGCGATATGGCAGGTAAGCTCGTCTCCATTGCCGAGCGGTCCCGCAATCTAAAAGGGCACGGTCTTGACGAGGGGCTTTCCACGCGCATGCTGATCTACGCCGGGTCGCTGATGCAAAAGGGCGTTGAACCAATCGATGCGTGCAGCGTCGCCCTGGTGCGCCCGATCACCGATGATCCGGATATGCGCGACGCCCTTGATGCCGCCGTTGGAACTTTTTTTTAAGGGTGGGTCGCGGCAGGTTGTGCCGCCACGTGCACGGGGCTTTTAGAGTTCGCTGGGGTGCCGTTGCGCCCATTGCCGAATCTTGACCAGGAGCCGATGGACCGATCGTTCCTGGTTGTAGGCCGGGACGTCGTGGAGCGCGATCCAGCGCAATTCGTGGGATTCGTCGTTGCCAGGGACTGGGAGGCGGTCGTCGATCTCGACTAGGAATCGGATATCGAGGTGCTCGTGTCCCCCATCCGGACGGTTAGCGGGGATCCGGTGGAAATCAATGTCGAAGATGTTCGGTTCCAGAAGATGAATCGCGCTCAGCGAAAGCGCGGTTTCTTCACTACATTCCTTTAACGCCACTCGTAAAACGTTTTCATCGCCATCCGCATGACCGCCTGGCTGAAACCATTGCCCCAGTTTGCGATGGAGCATGAGGAGGGTGGCGTCGCGGCGCGGATTGAGGACCCAGGTCGAGGCCGTGACATGCGCGCCCTCGTTGTCCCGATAAAAGCAGCGCGGTGAGTCCTGCAAAAGGCGGCAGCCGCGATAGGCAAAGGCCCGCTCCTCGGGAAAGTGGCTATGGTAGTGACAGAGGCGATCTTGCAGGCTGCTGCGGTCCATAGGCTTAAATTAGGTCCAGGAAGGGTTCTCTACGGCGTGAATGGCGGCTGCGGCCGCTTCATCCACGTCGGCCTCGCGACCGGAAATGATCATGCGTCCATAGGCGCCTACGGCGCGCACATCGACAAGGGTGATATTAGCGGCCTTTTCGGCCTGATTGGCGGCGTAGATGATATAGCCGGCCGGCTCGGTCTCGAGAATAAACATGCTCTGCTCAGGCAAGATCATGGAACCGCGCCGATTTTGCCGATTGATGAGGACGGTGTGGTCCGGCATCATGCCACGAATGATCTCATTCCAGGTGATGCGGCAGGCCTTACGATCCTTCTGGTCGGCCCCCATCCACCGAAGGACCGCCCGTCCTGCTTCTCGTACATCGCTTTGGTCGCGCTGATGAATAATCATGGCACCGAATTCCCGCTCGATCACGAGTTGGGAGAGATGCACGCGTGTTGCCTTGAGGGCGATGTCCGTCAGGCGATGGATAGCCATACCCGGCGACACCTCGACCCACAGTGCACCGTCACCCGGGATCGGCAGGAAGCCCTGGGAGACTGTGGCGATGTAAGCGGCGAGCTGGGGTTGGAGTGAGTCTATGTAGACGTACGTCCGGAGCTGAATCATGGGCTCACGAGCAATAAAGGATCCCGCCAGCATACCGTAGAGCGGGGGTTTTTTCCAGAAGCATTGACCCGCCTCCCGAATGAGGTAATGGGAGGATCGCTCCGATTCATTAATGACATCAAGAGAGCCAAGGTGGAGCGTGTGACATACTATTGATTGGAAAGAGACGACGATCAAAATGCAATGGTAGGGGTAGGTCTGGGAACGGCCGTTCTCGCGGTCCGTGGAGCATGGGTCTAGGCAAGGTGGTCTTCCGGATACGCCTCAAGCCAACTCAGGCTCTTCCATTCTTTGCCAAGCTGGATTCCTTTTTGATTGGTAGGGAGGCCTGCGGGTGCGTCCATCAGTGGGCCCGCAAGCGGTAATTGTCAGGTGTCCGGGTCAGCTGGCAGCAGGTCCAGCTCGCAAGTCAACACTGGAACTACCACGAATCAGGTCTGTCCGGGGCCGGTGCCGCCATTATCGCGATCGCCGTGGCGGTCTGTACCGCCGGCGCCGGTGCCGCCTTAGTGGGGCTGGCCGCTACCTCCGCGGGTGGCGCCATGGCCAGTGCCGCCTTCACCTCGCTTGTGACCCAGGCCTCCATCAGCCTCGCCGATAATGGCGGCAATATCGGTGAGACCCTGAAGGACTTAGGCAGCCGCTCGTCCGTACGCGCCCTGGCCACCAGTATCGCTACCGCCGGATTGACCACCGTCTCCCTGGATGGCGGCCAGAGCCTGAACCAGATGGCCGGGCTCAGCAATCTCGGCGACACCGGGCGCTCGCTCGCTACCGGTAGCGTGAGTAGTACCACCCTAGAGGGCATCGCCGGACGGGCCGTTGTGAACGCCGGGGTGAGTACCGCGCTGCAAGGCACGAGCTTCCGCCAGGGTTTGATCGACGGGACCGTGGCCGACGTCTCGGCCATTGGGGCGAACGCCATCGGCAGCACCTGGGGCGGCCCGGCACCGACCCCAATGCCGTGCTCCAGACGCTCGCCCATGGGGCACTCGGCTGTGCCGAGGCCGGACTCACCGGGGGCAATTGCGGCGCGGGGGCGGCCGGTGCCGCCACCGAATCGATCCTGGGCAATCTCGTGACGCTACCTTCCACCGCCCAAGGGACGGTCAGTCGCACCGATGCCACGGTCTATGCTACGAGTGCCGCGATCCTGGGGGCCGTTGCCGGCCAAGCCGCCGACGGCCACGCCTTAAGCGGTACCAACACCGCGATCAATTCGGCTGTGAACAATCGCCTCTTGCATCCCGATGAGCAAAAGACGCTCGCCCAGATGAAGAAAGGCCAATCGCCGCAGGAGCAATACCGCTTGAGTGCCGCGGCCTGTGCCGACACCCACTGTGCCGCCGGCCTGCCGGCCAATACTCCCCATATTGCCACCCTTGAAGCCCTCCAAGCGACCGGCCAAAACTATCCCCTCGAACGAGCGCAGCTTCGGGAGACTCACCTGTTTGGGTATTCTTCCTGGAATGCCATAACGGATGCGGCCAGCCGGTACGAAGCCCTCACACGCGTCACCGGAGCCATTCAAGCCGCAGGGGGCCTGGTCGGGTACACGGCAGGCGGTGGGATGATCGCTGCCGGCTGTGAGACAGGGCTTGCCTGTGTCGCCGGGTTCGCCCTGGCCACAACCAGTGCCGACTATGCCCAAGCGGGCTATCGCCAAATGGTGAGCGGCACTGACACGCCCACCCTGGGCCAACAGGTGCTCACGGATCTCGGCTTAAGCCCGACTACCGCCGCCTGGACCTATGCGGCTATGAGTCTCGGGGCGGGGGTTAGCGCCGGTGCTGCGAGCGCTGTCACGGCGGCGGATGGGGTGGGGGCGGGAGCGGCTGAGACAGGCGTTGGTGGTATTGGGGCGGGAGGAAATAGTGCAGCCGAAAACACCGCAAGCCCAGTTACGGCGCGAAACTTTTTTGGTGGAAGCCGATATACATCTAAGGTTCTAGACCAGTCTACGTCGGGGGATTATCACGGCTTCCCGCAGTCGGTCGACGCTTTCTCGGGCGACGGGACAGTTACGTCGATCACAGGCGGCGATGGCGTAACACGTTGGAGGCTCACGATACCGGGTTCCTACAAAGGTCAAACAAGCGTATTTGAATTTATTAGGAACCCGGATGGTACAATCAACCATCGGTTGTTCGTTCCGAATGGGTAGGCGACGTGATATCGAAAATACTTGAGCTCTATGCTCGGCACGGCCGCAGCCTCGCTGACCTCGGTCTACATAAGGCGGCGCTGCCTGTAAATCAGACAGACGTTGTGCTGAGTTTATTCTGTCAACAGGGATGGCGCGTGCTTGGAGGCGATATCTATCGTTTGGCTAGCGACGGACGACTTGAACTTAGCGATGAGAACTGGTTCTATGAAGGCACGAGTACTAAGGAAAGCGTTGTCGTTGCTCGCAACTTTATACGTTCTTTTTCGAGTACGTCCGTGTATGTTGTGTTCGTGGTTCGGGATTGCCAATAGCCATCAGAATTGGTAACTACTCACCCGGTTCAGCGTACAGCTGACCAGAGCCATCGGTAATGGCCAGGCCGGAACCGGCGACATCACCAATGATCGGAGCCAAACGAGCGGCCATTCCGGAAACACGCTCTTCACGCAGTCCAAGGCCGGCCAGAGCACGATCCAGCAGACCTTGCATACACCACCATCGCCGTCCCCGGGGCGAGCCAACGCCCGCTGCGCGCCATACATGGTCGCCCCCTGTTTGCCAAGCCCTCACGTTATGACGGTAAGAAGGCGAAGATTGCAGCCATCGCCTTGCGGGCAGGGCCACATCCAGACTTTGTGTGAGACTTAGCGTCTCTGTCCCTGATGGAATCCGCTGATCGGGGTCTCAATCAGGGAAACGTGCTTGATGCACGCAGGCGCGCGCAGAGTTTCCCGGTCACGGTCTAACCTATCTTGCCATCACGTCATGATTGCCTGTGCAATCGGTGGTGAGCTTCCTCCTTTGTCAATGAACCGGTCTTGGGTCCATACCTTCGACCCGGCTACGCACTCCGGCCCGAAGGCGCGTAATCCACCCGGTAGTTCTGTCCGTGAGCGAGCAGCGCCCAGGCGGTGCGTGCGTTCTTATTGGCGAGCGCCACGGCAGCGACGTTTTTGTGGCGCCGACGGAGCAGCCGCTTCACCCAAATATTCGTAGGGTCGGTTCGGCGTTCGGCGACCCGTACCACGGCCCGCGCCCCGTGAACGAGCAGCATACGAAGATAAGCATCGCCGCGCTTGGCTTACCCCAAGCAGCGTCGGATTGCCACCGCTCGAATGCTGCCTTGGTACCAACCCCAGCCAAGTGGCCATCTGACGGCCGTTATCGAAGGTCTTCGCATCCCCGATCGAAGCCACCAGCGCACTGGCCGTAAGCGGGCCGATACCCGGTATCGCGGAGAGCCTCCGACTCTCGGCGTTCTGCCGGTGCCATGTCTGAATCTGGGCCTCGAGTTCGTCCACCTGGCGGTCCAGCTCACCCAGGTGGGCCGCGAGTCGCGCGATTAATGGGCGCATGGTGTCGGGGAGGCCGTTCTCGGCATCTTCCAGTATTCTGGGGATCTGTTTCGCAATATGGCTGATGCCTTGCGGGATCACGAGCCCGAACTCCGAGAGCAATCCGAGGATCTGATTGGCCTGCGCGGTGCGCGCCTTGACGAACCCCTGGCGGGGGCGGTGCACAGCGAGGATGGCTTGTTGCTGCGCCGTCTTTCCGCGTACGAAACGCATGCTGGGGCGCGCCACTGCCTCACAGATCGCTTCGGCATCGGCAAGACTTCTGGTTAGGATGCCGATACGAGCGCGCCGCAGTGAGCGTTCTCTGAACACTTATGGTTGATATTTGCCCGCCGTGAAGACTTATGGTTAAGCGGAGCAGCTCATGGTGAGTGGTTTAGGGCCATATGGGCGTGATTTTGGGAAGACTTATGGCTTAATCACAAACAGGCCTATGGTTTAAATGACACGATACCGCCGTAGCCGTCGCCCCACCGTCGTCACCCGCGATGACAACATGCTCACCCTAGGTCATCACCATAGCGAGCCGTTCAGCGGCTTGCTAAAGGTCTGTCAGAGCCAAGAACGAAGGTAGGGCCTCCCCAGGTCAGGGAAAGGGCACCAGCACCCTGGACGCGCGCCGCAGAGACCCGGGCGAGCACGGGAGGGAGATCGGCCGGCAAGGAAAGGTCCGGGCCAAGAGGGTGGCGGCGAAGGGTGGGCGGTGTCGTATCGGGATACGTCGCATGCAACCCAGAAAACGCAATCACCTATCCCACATCTATCCCACGCCGATGTCACTCGGGTGTCAGGGTGGCCGAATGCTATCGCCTCGCAACATCACCGCTGCGACTGTGTTTTTGCTGCGTATGGCAGACCATCGTGAACACCCATGACGCGGAACCACCGGGCGAGCATGATCGCGCTAAAACCGCGGCGTGGTTCTCTTCCCATGCGAGGGTAGACGGCTTTTAAGTAAGGGGATTGCTGTGCGATACCGGATAAGGGCCGCGCGCAAGCG
>JAJYGP010000079.1 GCA_021785035.1 Pseudomonadota bacterium | reverse complement strand
CACGGCGCTGGTAATCTCAAGAGCTTTTGGTACAGTTCAGTGTCACGCATAGGGGTATCATACTTGCCTGCGGGGGCGCCTGATGCAAGCCCAAGACCCCCTTACCCACACGAAAGCCTGAAGACCCCCGTTTTTTTTCGGACAGCCAAGTCATCGTCCGTGTGCGAACATTACCCATGGCTCATCGACAGCATCGAGCGACTGATTTGCAAAAACACTTTTTTGCCTTCGCCGATTTTTCATTATTTTTTCAAGTGGCACCATCTATGCTTTGGGACCGTCTATACTCTGGCCAATGGCTTGGTGAGCCGTGATGGCGTGGTGGGCTTTGCCTGCGATGCCCTGAAAAGAGCTTTTCATGGTGAAGACGCGGATCGCTTTATGCTGGTTCAGTACGAGACGCTCACCACAAAGCCGTTGAAAGTCCAGAATCCGGTGATGACTTTTTGGATAAGCCTATATTCACGCACGACTTAGACTGAGTGGATTCGGATGCAGCGGTCTTTGATGGCAAGGCGAAAACTTGCGGACTGCACATGGTGCAGCCACAAGGCAAAGGCATTTTCCGGAAGACGCTGTTGCGGACCGATCTTTTCCAGCGCTTTGCCAATGAAGAATTTGGGATGGACACACAAAATATTGCCAACAGGATGCGCATTGTACGATGCGTCGCTCCGATCTTTTCCCTTCTCTGCACCGAATATCACACAAAATAGGAAATAACCGCCATGAACCGCGTCTATAATTTGGTCTGGAATTACTCCCTCAAGGTGTTGCAAGTCACCTCTGAACTTGCGCGTTTACATGGGGGCAAGGGAGGCAGCGGTGAAGCTGTACACAAGCGTGGCACCCCTCATTCCTTGTTTGTGGCCTGTGCGATAGCGCTGGGGCTAGGCGGCGTCATGATGACGTTGCCCGCGTCGGCCACAACGACGGGGCTGCTCGTTGGCACCGGTGGCACGGGTAATGCTAATAGTTCCACCTATGTGGGTGGTAATGGGTCCATTGGCGGCGGTGGTGGTGGCATAGCCTCATCAACAAGTGACACTGGCGGCGGCGGTGGCGGTTTTGGTGGAGGCGGCGGTGGCGGTACCACTAGCGACCTAGGCGGGGTCGGCGGTGGGCAGTATGGCGGCTCGGCCGGTAGCGGGACCAGTGGGGGTGGTGGCGATACCAGCGGCACTATCGGCGGTAACGGCGGAGCTAGTTCCGCCGGTGCTAACGCAGCCTCTGGCATATCGATTACGACGGAAACCGGTTCATACACCTTATCTGCCAGTAGCACCTATGATTTTGTCGGCGTTGGTGGTGGTGGTGGTGGTAGTTCTTCCGTCTATTCTCAATATCCCGCTGGAACTGGTGCGAGCGGGCAGCTGAATATCGGCAGCGGGACGACCCTTACTGTCAATTCCGGTCTGCTGGTCGGCGGCGGCGGCGGAGGTGGTGGTAGCAATTCGGGTACTTTTGCCGGCGGCGGGGGCAGTGGATCACTTACGGTAAGCTCAAATTCAGTCGTTTCGGTGGCCGGAAGATTTCAGGTTGGCGGCGGTGGCGGTGGTGGCGGTGGTGGCGCTGGCGATGGTAGCAATGGCGGCTACGGCTCAGTGACTTTTAGCGCTGGCGCGCAGGCCACTGCGAACTTTTTGCAGATTGGCGGTAATGGCGGTGGTGGCGGTGGTTCTGGAGGCAACAACAATAGTCATGGTGGTGTCGGCGGCGTCGGTTTGTTTACCGTGGAGGGCGCAATGCTTTCTGTCACGGGCACTTTGCAAGTCGGTGGCGACGCTGGCGGTACCGGTGTCGGCGGTGCCGGCAATGGCGCCGGATATGGCGGAGCGGGTGGTGGTGGTACGCTAACGGCGAGCAATGGAGCAGCAATAAGTGCCACCGATATAGTGCTTGGGGGGAGCGCCGAAGCCAACGCGTTGGGCGGCGCGGGTGTCTTAAACCTCGGTGGGAACAGCAACTTGACCTTCGGCAGTACTTCAGCGTCCTTCACCATCAACAGCAATGGTACGTTCAATCTCGGTAATACCACAGTGAACGGCACAACCGGTGGTTCTATTTCGGGTCTAGCCACTATCGCAAATAATGGTAAAATGAATTTCAACCAAACCAACACATCTACACTCACAGCAAGCATTACCGGCGGTGGCAGCGTTAGTCAAAACGGTGCCGGCACCACAATCCTCTCCGGCACCAACACCTATACCGGCGGGACCACGATCAACGGTGGTATCCTGGAAGTCGGTGATGCCGCCCATCCCAGCGCCTCTATAGAAGGCCCCGTGACCGTCAATGCCGGCGGGACGCTGCGCGGCCATGGCACCATCAACGGCGCAGTCGGCAATGCCGGCACCGTCTTCCCTGGGGGCACGATCGGCATCCTCACCATCAACGGCAATTACACTCAAGCCGCGACCGGCACCTTGGATATTGAGGTCACGCCTAACGACACCACGCCGGGTGTGGGTTACGATCAGTTGAGCGTCACAGGCAGCGCGGTTTTGGCCGGTACTCTGGCGGTCCAAGTCGACCCCGGCACCTACACCGTAGGCGAGAGCTACGACATCGTCCATGCGGTCAATGGCGTCAGCGGGAACTTTACCCAGACCACCTATAACCCGGCCTTTGCCGCTTATATCACCCCGCAGGTGAGTTATGGCACCCACGATGTGTCCTTGGTGCTGAAAGCCAATCCATTGGCCTTTACCTCGGCATCCGGTGTGACAGCGAGCCCCTATATCGTGAACCAAAGCCTCTTTGGGGCCTTATCCACCGTCCTCGATGGCGCGCAAGCCACAGGGGGGGCGACACCGCACTTCACGGCTCTCCATGAAGGCGCGTGGCTGAAAGGGGCGGGGGACTTCGGTCAGGCCAATGGGGCGTCTGTGACCGACTTCGGCGGGATCACAGGCTACGGGAAGGCGGTCTCTCCGACTCTCGTGGTCGGTGGCGCGTTCTCCGGTCTTGGCACCACGACCGATACCCCCCAACAAAGCCTGAACGGCCAGTCCTTGGGGGTCTATGGCTATGGGATCTACACCCGCGGGGCCTTACGCCTCTCAGCGAGTGTCGGCGCCGGGGCCTTGTCTCAGGATAGCCAACGCAATCTCGCCCCCACGGGGTTGATCGCCACCGGCTCCACGAGCGGCTGGTTTACCGATACCGGTATCCAGGCCCAGTATCTGATCCCGATGGGGCACGCCTTCCTCATGCCCTATGGCAGTGCGACTTATCTCCATACGAGCCTCAATGGCTTTAGTGAACACGGGGCGGGATCGCTTGATCTCACCTATGGGAGTCAAACCGGGAACTTAGGAGAGTTCACGGGCGGGGTCCGCACCGGTATCGATCTCACAGACCACACGCTCACCCTTATTCCGTGGGTGGAATTAGGCGGCACGGGGACCGCTGGGAATCGGACGCTCACCACCACCGAGGCAATCGGGGTCACAAACGTCAACGCCACAAGCCAAATGGCACCGGCCGCAAGCCTCGATGTCGGGGTCGGGGTGACCGTCACAAGCCACGGACCGTGGGCGGCGCGTTTGGCCTATGCCGGGCAGTTTGCCGGGACCACCCACTTGAATAGCTTTACTCTCTTGGGACGGTATCGGTTCTAACGATCGACAGAAGGGATACGGGTTCGCCAGGGGGCGGACCCGTACCGCGTGCGGGGGATTCCCTCACCGGCACAGAGGTGTCGCAATGCCATCCTCCGGGGATGCAAAGTCTAGCGATCTCGATCCTGGTTCGGTCCAGGTGTTCCCGGTGCCTGGCGGCGCCACCTGGTCGTAGGCCTGCGCGGCCGCAAGCAGTCGAGTTTCCTCGTTGCCCACGAGGCGGCGGTCACGTCCGGCCGGGAGTTTTGGACGCTGACCCTTCACGAGGTCCACGGTTTGATAGGGATTCCATGCCCCAGGCGGTGCGGGCGGTATTGAAGAGGTGCGAGAGGAGGGCGAGATACAAGGGACGATATTGGCACTGAGCCCACGTTTCTCTATGTCACTCAGAACCACCGCTACGTCTTTACCTCGGACGCTCGCCAGAGACCGTTGCGACAGAGATGAGGCCGCCCAAGCCCGGATGCGGTCGCGTTCACGGCTCGCGGTGGTCGTCTTTTTGCGGGGCGTGACTTCCTGCTCATAGCGGGCCAAGGCCTCGGCCAAGGTCGTATTCTCGGCCTCGGCACGCGAGACGAACACGCCGCGGTCCATTCCGCCCTCGACCTGCCGGACCCAGGCCTCCGCGCGGGCCTTGGTGGTGAAGGTCTTGCATTGCACAGGCTGACCGCGTCGACGCACGCACGCCTCCCACTGCAACTCTCCACGCTTTCGGATAGACGCCACTGTGCCCCCTGTTGGAAGCAGTTACCATGGTCGGCAGCAAGTGGAGAAAATTTGGAGCAAACAATCAAACGAGCGCTGACCTGTGCGGGGCAGGGTGCGCTAACCGCTTGATTTTATTGGTGCCGGGAGAGGGGGTCGAACCCACACGGTATCTCTACCACCGGATTTTGAGTCCGGCGCGTCTGCCAGTTCCGCCATCCCGGCGCACGCGCAGTATAACGGGTTTCATTATGCAAACAATACCGTGGCCTTCTGTATAATCCGATCCCCTATGATTTCCTCCGCCTTTGACTACGATCTACCACCCGAACTCATCGCTCAAACTCCGCTCGCGAAGCGTTCGGCAAGCCGCCTCATGGTGCTTGATCGGGACTCCCAGACACTGGCCGATCAGATGTTCGCCGATCTCATAAAGTTTTTGCGGCCATCGGATATTCTGGTCTTCAATGACACGCGCGTGATTCCGGCCCGCCTCTACGGTACGCGTTCTACAGGCGGTCGTGTCGAACTTCTGTTGGAGCGGTTTTTGGAAGGGCCCGTGGCGCATGTTGCCTTGCGTGCCAGTAAGGCGCCGCGGGTCGGTGAGGTCCTTGCTTTGGAAGGCGGTTTGCAGGCCACCGTCGGGGAGCGCCGAGGGGAGCTCACCGAGGTGTGCTTTAGCACCCTAAGCGGCGAGGATCCACGCCTGGTTATCGAACGGGTTGGCCACGTGCCGTTACCGCCCTACATTGCCCGCCCGGACACGGACGCCGACCGCAGTCGCTACCAGACCATTTATGCCCGTGCACCAGGTGCGGTCGCAGCCCCCACCGCGGGGCTACACTTTGACGAGGGGCTCATGGCCGCGTTAGCGGCCGGCGGGATTGGGTGCGCCTTTATCACTTTGCATGTGGGCGCCGGAACCTTTCGGCCGTTACGCCCCGAAAACTTGGCAAGTGGCCGGCTGCATCCCGAGCGGGTCGTGGTCGACGTGGCCTGTGTTGAGGCTATCACAGCCGCGCGAGCGCGCGGCGGGCGGGTCATTGCCGTGGGGACTACGTCGGCCCGCGCTCTGGAGTCGGCGGCTCGCACCGGGACGCTCGCGCCTTTTGTCGGTGACACCGATCTCTTTATTCGCCCGGGTTTTGGGTTTCGAGTTACTGAAGGGCTTATAACGAACTTTCATTTGCCGCAGTCAACCCTTCTCATGTTGGTATCCGCCTTCGCCGGAACCGAACTCGTCATGACGGCTTATCGGCGCGCCGTGGACAAACGCTACCGGTTTTTCAGCTACGGGGACGCCATGTTGTTATTGTGACTAGGGTGCCGCCGATTTTCTGCACTCGAAGTTCGCGGGACTTTAGGCGGATAGCCTAGGTGACGAGGTCGGTTGAAGCTGTAGTTCCTGTCAGGACGACCAATTTGTCAAACACCATGCTTGTTATCGATGCACGCACCGACTGGTGTTGTGCGTGCGTCACGCGTTGCGGTGAGCGCTTGGGTTTGGTGCTCCGCCGGTACCGGAGCGTTCACGGGGCCTCACGGTATCTGACCAAGACTCTCGACCAGCGCGAACAGTGCCCGTCTGTTGTGGTACTCGATGCCCCGGCAGACGATTTCCTAGAAATCGCCGAACGTGTCCATCGCATCAACCCTCTTCTCCCTATCCTGTTTGTGGCCGAGGAGGCGATGGGTCTTCAGGTCGCGCGCCGCTTCCACAATAGCGCTGCTCTGCGGGGCGCGCGTTGGATCGTGAGTCCACCGCAAGAGGATCGTCTATGCGAGGCCTTGGCGCACGCCGTAGAGGCGCATCATGTGGGCCCCCGTCTATCCCAGGCGGAGCCCGAGCCGGAGACCCTGCACCGAGGCGGGCAACGACCGGCTTTTATCGGGAGTGAGATCCTCCCGCAAATGATATGGTCGGCGCAAGCCGATGGGGTCATCGACCATTATAACCGGGGGTGGAGCCTTTTCGCCGGCGTATCGCAAGCTGAGCTGCTTCGTGTCGGTTGGCAGAGCCTTACGCATCCCGAGGATCGAACGGCGGCTCAGAGGTGCTGGGAACAGGCCTTGCGCGATGGCCAATCGTTCGATGTCGAAGTCCGTTTGCAAAGCCAAACCGGGGAGTGGCAGTGGCATCGTCTGCAAGCTGAGCCGCAGTATGTTGGCCCGGTCGTGAATCGCTGGTTCGGGACCTGTATTCCTATTTATGAGCACAGGGGAAGAGAGGAGTCGGGCCCGTTTTTGAGCGAGGTGGCGCGGCGTGTTACCGAAAGCCTGGATTACGAACTAACGTTGACCAACCTTGCCCAGGTCGTGGTGCCGGTGTTCGCCGACTGGTGTACGGTCGATGTCGTAGGCCCCGATGGTCAACTCGAAAGGCGCGGGGCCGCCCACATCATTCCCGGATTGGGGCGCCGCATCGCGACTTTGACTTGGGACACCAAGGCGCGGCAGATGACCGCAGCGGAGGTGGTACGGACCGGCGAGATGCAGCTTTTACCGCGAATCGAGCAATCGCTGATCGATGCCACCGTGCGGGATCCGGCCGACCGCGAGTTTCTCGCTTCCTTGAATTTGCGCTCGCTTATGCGCTTACCCTTGTGCGTGAGCGGGCGTACGGTTGGTGTGATCAGTTTCGTGCTTCTGGGATCTGGTTCGCGCCGCTATACCGAGGCCGATGTGCCGTTGGCCAAAGAGATTGCTCAGCATGGTGCGCTCGCAGTGGAGAATGCCCGTCTTTATCGGACGGCCCGTGAGGAACTCGAGGAGCGCAAGCGGGCTGAGGCCGCTTTGGTGATCAGCGAAAACCGGTATCGCTCTTTGATGGAAGCGACCACCCAGATCGTCTGGGTACTCGATGCGCAAGGGCGATCTATGGACGACACGGGACATTGGCGCGCTTTTACCGGACAGTCAGTTGCCGAGGTCGCTGGGTGGGGCTGGCTTGAGGCTGTAGGGCTGGCTGACAAAAACACCTTCCGTCACACTTTTTTGACGGCGGTCGCGGACGCTCGGCCGATTACAGCCGAGGTCGATCTGGCCTTTCATGGCGGCAGTTATAGGCGTGTGGTGATGCGTCTTTTACCGCTTTTCGATAGCGGCGGCGGTTGTCGCGAATGGATTGCGGCGGCCACCGATATCACCCACGAGCGGACCGCGAGCGAGCTTCTAGAGCGTGAAAAGGAGCGGCTCGCCGTGACCCTGAACAGTCTCGGGGAGGGCGTCATTACGACCGATACCGACGGCTGCATCGTGCTCTTTAACCGAGTCGCGCAGATGCTGACGGGTTGGCCCCAGCAAGAGGCCTTGGGGAAGGCCCTTAACGTCGTGTTCTGCGCAAGCGACGTCCGCTCCCGGGTGCCTTTGACCGACCCCGCCGACCGGGTCCTGCGGACCGGCGAATTGTTGGGCCCTGGTGACCGGGCAATCTTGCGCGCTTGCGATGGGACCGAGCGGGTCGTGGCGTATACCGCAGCCCCAGTGCGCGACCGCGCGAGCCGGATCGCGGGGGTGGTGATCGTATTTCGCGACATCTCTTCCCAGCAAAAGCTCGAAGAGGACTTTTTGAAGGCCCAAAAGCTCGAGTCGGTGGGGGTGCTGGCCGGCGGCATAGCGCATGACTTTAATAATATCCTGACGGCGGTCATCGGCAATATCGCGCTTGCCAAGATGTATGCGGACGCCCATGATCGGGTGGCGCATGCCTTGAGCGAAGCCGAGAAGGCGGCATGGCGCGCGCGGGGCCTCACGCAGCAGCTTCTGACCTTCGCGAAAGGGGGAGCGCCCGTCAAAAAGCCCGGTTCGCTTGCCGATTTGTTACGCGAGGCCGTGCCGTTTGCGCTCGCTGGCTCGAACGTGAAGTGTACCCTCTCGATCAATGACGATCTCTGGACCTTGGCCTTTGATCCAGGGCAACTGAGCCAGGCGATCAATAATCTCGTGATCAATGCCACGCAAGCCATGCCGAGCGGTGGACTCATCCATATTCGCGCCGAGAACGCCGAATTGCACGACCATGAATCGATACCATTGCCAGCGGGACGCTATGTGCATCTCGTGGTCTCGGACGAGGGCGTGGGCATAGCAAGTGACCATGTTGACAAGATCTTTGATCCCTATTTTACCACTAAGGAGGGACGCGCAGGTCTGGGGCTTGCGACTACCTACTCTATTATCCGTCGGCACGAGGGCGTGATTCGGGTCCAATCCGAGGAGGGAAGCGGTACTCGTTTCGATATCTTTTTACCGGCCCAAGGGACGCCGACGCTCAGACCGCTTCCGGAGAAGGGCTGCGAGCAAGGGGCGCGGATATTGGTCATGGACGACGAACCGACCCTTTTGCAGGTCGTAACGGCCTTGCTCCGGCACCTCGGCTATCAGGTAGAAGTGGCGCAAGACGGGTCCGAGGCCATCGCTCGCTATGAGGAGGCGCGACAACAGGATAGTCCCTTTGGCGTTGTCATCCTGGATCTGACCGTGCCGGCCGGCATGGGCGGTAAGGAGTGTCTAAAACGGTTGCGGGAGATCGATCCCGGCGTCCGCGCCATCGTCTCGAGTGGTTACTATAACGACCCGATCGTATCGGATTATCGGCGTTTTGGTTTTAGTGGCGCGATCACAAAACCCTATCAATTGCACGATCTGAGCGATGTGATCCGGCGTGTCTTTGTGGCAAATGACGAGCATTTGCGTTAGCGTATACTCATGCTTTCCACTCCCTTTTTTGAATTAGGCCGTGATGGGCGGGCCCGTTGCGGCCGTTTGTCGTTGGTGCATGGATCTGTAGACACCCCGGCGTTTATGCCGGTCGGAACCTATGGCGCGGTTAAGGGGATGAGTCCTGACGAGATCGCCGGGACGGGAGCCCGCATTGTGCTTGGGAACACCTTTCATCTTATGGAAAGGCCCGGTCTTGCGGTGATTGCCGACCATGGCGGTTTGCATCACTTTATGGATTGGTCGGGCCCTATCCTCACGGATTCGGGGGGATTTCAAGTTTTCAGTTTGGCGGCGCTCCGCAAAGTGACTGAAGCGGGGGTGAGTTTTCGGTCGCCACGTGACGGGAGGCCCTTAAATCTGACGCCGGAAAGCGCGATGGAGGCGCAGACCGTCTTGCGGTCGGATATTGCCATGGTCTTTGATGAATGCACCCCGCATCCGGCGAGCTTCGAGCAGGCGCGGGAGAGCATGGAGCTCTCGACCCGTTGGGCTGAGCGCAGCCGTGCCGCCTATAAGGGCCCCGGCGCGCTTTTTGGGATCGTCCAGGGAGGCCTTTATGAGGCGTTGCGCGAGATCTCGGCCGCCTATCTCACGGCCCTCGATTTCGATGGCTATGCCTTGGGCGGGCTTTCGGTCGGCGAGCCCAAAAGCGAGATGTACCGGCTGATCACGCATTGCGCGCCGCTTTTGCCCCCGGACAAACCGCGGTATCTCATGGGGGTCGGGACCCCCGAAGACTTGGTGACGGCCGTGAGCGCCGGAATCGACCTCTTCGATTGCGTGCTGCCCACCCGCAATGCCCGCAACGGCTGGCTTTTCACCCGTGCAGGTGTCGTCAAGATCCGCCACAGCGGTTATGCTCGGGATCTGGGTCCGGTCGATCCCGAATGTTCGTGCTACACCTGCCGCCACACGAGCCGCGCCTATCTCCATCATCTGCAACGGTGCGGGGAGATGCTCGGGGCGCGGCTTGCGACGCTGCATAACTTGACCTACTACGGAGATCTGATGCGCGGGCTGCGCGACGCGATCGCAGTCAAGAAACTGGAGGAATTTGTCGATTCGTTCTATCGTACGCGCCATAAGCGGCCGCCACGCGCCTTGGGGGAGCTCCCGGAAGACGCGGCACCGACCACGATCACAGATAGGGAAAGAGGGGTTTCATGATGCATATCATTGCCAACGCTTGGGCCGCGGCCCCGGCGTCATCAGTTGTAGCAAACCAGAGTGCAGGGTTCCTGCAGTTTTTGCCGCTCATTTTGTTCGGGGTCGCGATTTACTTCTTGATGATGCGCCCGCAAGCCAAACGCGCCCGCGAGCAACGTCAGATGTTGGCGGCCTTGGCGCCCGGTGACGAGGTGGTCATGGCCGGCGGCCTGCTCGGGCGCCTAAGCGAAGTGGGTCCGCAGTTTTCGCAAGTTGAGGTCGCGACCGGCGTTGTTGTGAAGATCCAGACCGCGAGCGTTCAGATGGTGTTGCCCAAGGACACCATGTCCAGGGACTCCATTAAGAAGGCCCGATAGGCTCATGAACCAATACCCATGGTGGAAAAACGCCCTGATAGGGCTTGTGATCGTGCTCGGCTTGATTTATGCCCTGCCCAATGTCTATGGGGATAACCCGGCGGTTGAGATTTCCGGCTCCCATGGCGCCACGGCCGGTGCCAGGACTCTGGTGCGCGTAAAAGATTGGCTCGCGCGCGCCCACTTGCCTTATCTACGCGCGACACGGACCGACAAGGGTATACAGGTGCGTTTTGCGCGCGCCGGAGTGCAGCTGCGGGCCCGCGATTTGATCGCGCAAAAGCTCGGTTCCCATGATCATACGGCCTTGGCGCTGGCGCCCGCCGCTCCCCGTTGGCTGCGCGCGCTCGGTGCTCGACCCATGTATCTCGGACTTGATTTGCGCGGTGGGGTGCATTTTTTATTGAAAGTCGACATGCATGCCGCGCTTCATAAGGCCTTGGTCGAGGATACGCGGACCTTAAGACGGGCCTTGCGCCATGCCCACATTCGCTATCGCGAGGCGCGGCTTGGTAAAACCGGGGCGCTTACTTTGCGTTTTCGCAACAAGACCCAGACTCGTCTGGCCAAGCGCCTCATTGCCCAGCGCTTCCAGGATCTCAGGGTTTTGTCCACCGGTGCAAATCGCCTCCGCGCCACTATGACGCGGGCGGCTATCCTGGCTAAAAGGCGCTACGCGCTTTCCCAAAACCTCACGGCCCTACGCCGTCGCGTAAACGAGCTGGGAGTGGCGGCCCCGGTCATTCAACAGGAGGGTGATTCGCGCATCGTCGTGGAGCTACCGGGGGTCGAGGACATTGCCCGCGCCAAAGAGATATTGGGGCGCACGGCCACCCTCGAGATCCATATGGTCGATGACAAGGACAATCTCGCGCGGGCCTTAGCCGGGGATGTCCCGCCGGGCACGCGTCTTTATTACAATCGCCACGATCAGCCGATCCTGCTCTATAGGCGGGTCCTCTATTCCGGGGACGACATCACAAACGCGTCTACCGGGGTCGACTCCCAAGATGGGCAACCGGTCGTCAATATCACTTTGAACGGTCGGGGGGCGGCCATTAACGCGCGGGTCACGCGCCACAACGTCGGCAAACGCATGGCGGTTGTGTACGTCGAGATCCGGTCGCACCTCAAACGCACCAGTAACGGCGTACCGGTGCGCGGCCCCGACGGCCGCCGGATCCGGATCACGCAAAAGATCGAGCATGTGATCACAGCGCCCGTGATCCGCGAGGCCTTGGGTGGCAGTTTTCAGATCACCGGAATCGGGAGCATTCGCCAGGCCCGCAATCTCGCTCTGTTATTGCGTGCCGGGGCGCTTGCAGCACCAGTCAGTATCATCGCCGAACGCACGGTGGGCCCAAGTCTCGGCGCCGCTAATATCGCCCGCGGCTTTTACGCGACTTTGATAGGGTTCGTCGCGATCGCACTTTTCATGGCGATCTATTACCGAGCCTTTGGCCTGATGGCGGCCACCGCCTTGGCTATCAACGTCGTGCTTTTGGTGGCGGTCTTGTCGGTTTTGCAGGCGACCCTTACGCTTCCCGGCATCGCTGGGATCGCGCTTACGGTCGGTATGGCGATCGACGCCAACGTGTTGATCTTTGAGCGCATACGTGAGGAGTTGCGGAACAAGAATACTCCGCAAGCCTCGATCGCGACCGGTTTTGATAAGGCCTTGGGGACGATCGTGGACTCTAATATGACGACCCTGATCGCGGGCCTCGCGCTTTTTTGGTTGGGGTCAGGTTCGGTGCGCGGCTTCGCTGTCACCTTGTGTCTCGGCATTCTGACCTCGCTCTTTAGTGCGATTTTGGTCACCAGAGCCTTCGTCAACGCTTACTATGGACGTCGCCGTCGTTTGGCGCGCTTGGCCATCTAATGGAATTTTTTCGTATCCAGCGCGATCTTCCCTTCATGCGCTACGCGCGCACGACGGTGTTTTTGTCGGCGCTACTTTTTATTGCGGCGATTGCGGCCTTAGTGGTGCGGGGGCTTAACCTCAATGTCGATTTCACTGGCGGGACGGTGATCGAGGTGCAGTTCCCGGTGGCGACCAAGCCCTCAGTCATTCGCGCCCTACTGGCCCGCCACCATTACCGCCACGCGCGTGTCGAAAACTACGGGACGGCGAGTAAGGTCTTGATCCGTTTGCCGACCGCTGGTGCCAACAGTAAGGCCTTAGCGGTCCGGATCCAGCGCTTACTGGCCGTAAAGCGGCCCGGGGCGACTGTGCGCAGCGTCGAGTACGTGGGTCCGGAGGTGGGGTCTGAGCTCGCCGACCAGGGGGCTTTGGCCTTACTGTTTGTGGCGCTTGGTATCACCGCCTACCTCACCTTGCGCTTTGAGTGGCGATTCGCGGTCGGCGCGATCATTGCCACGATCCACGATGTGGTGATCGTATTGGGCGTGTTCGCGCTTTTTCATGTGAGTTTTTCGCTCACGGTCCTGGCAGCGGTCCTTGCGGTCCTGGGTTACTCGGTCAACGACACCGTGGTCGTGTTTGACCGTATTCGGGAAAATTTTCGGCGCATGCGCACAGGGACCACGGCCGAGATTATCGATAGCGCTATCACTCGGACTCTTTCACGTACGATCATGACCCATATTTTGACGCAGATCATGGTCTTATCGATGCTGTTCCTCGGCGGTCCTGTGCTTTTTGGCTTTGCCCTGGCAATGACGGTCGGCATCGTGGTCGGCACCTACGGGTCGGTTTTAGTGGCAAGTCCCCTCGTCATGTGGCTCGGTCTTAAGCGCGATGATCTCGTGCCGCGCAAGGCGACGAGCGCCGATCGGCCTTAGCCGCCGGTCGTAGCCCACGCCCCGGTGAGGGACTGGTGCCTGGATCGGCCGCCGCGGCTGTGCTATTCACTGCCTATCCCTTCAATAAAGAGGTAGGCCTATGACCTGGATGCCGACTTGGCCCGCCACCGGTTTTCTTGTTGTGGCATGGCTTACGGTCTACCTCGTGCGACCGGCCTTTCGTAAAGTCCTGCGCGCGAGCCTGCGGCTTATGCGTCAGCCTCTGCAGTTGGCGGCCCGTTTTCTGCGTGCCACCGCCCAAGATATGCGCAGGCGCAACCAGGCGCTCTTGCAGGCCGAGGGGCGGGCCGAGGCTGGGCTTAAAGTGGAGCGCGAGTGGGCGCGCCTGGATGAGATCGTGCGCCGGGATATCCAGGGTTTTCCGGCTCTACAAACCGAATTATTGCAACAAATCGCTCAGTGGGAGGCGGAGTTTAAGCAGTCCGCGGAGGTCCCTCAGGCGTCCCCGGACTGGGTGAAGGCCTTAGGGGCTATGAGCCGCCTAAAGCCCGGCGACGACCCCATGGTCGAGCGTCTGCAAGAGGGTTTGAGGATGGCGGTGGAAAAGGCTCACCGGGAGACCCTGCGCCACCATCAGAAGGCGACCGCCGCCCGCCATCGTGCGCTCGCGCGCGCCCAGCCCTTGTGGCCTGTGGTCAGCCGTACTCTCGAGCGCGTCGACGCGCATTTCGCCCGCTTGGCCGAACAGGCCTTGATGATCGATAGCGCGATCGAGCGCTACCAAGCCCTCAGTCAGGAAGAGCGACGCTGGGATCGCGCGCTCGTGTCATCAGCGTTTGTGCGCCTGCTCGCGGCGGGTTTCGTCTTAGTGGTGGCCTGTGGCGGGGCCATGATAAACCTTCATCTGATCGCACGTCCCCTGGGCGTGATTGGGGTCGGAACCGGGTTTATGGTGGCTGGCCTGGGCGCCCCGGACACCGCGGCCCTGGCCCTGGTCGCCATCGAGGTCGTAGCGGGGCTCGTGCTGTGTGATGCCCTGGGTATCACCCATATCTTCGGCGTCGTGACTCGGGTCTCGCCGTCTGCGCGCCGCGGCCTCATTGCGGTCGCACTCAGTCTTCTTGTCCTGCTGGCGGGCCTTGAAGCAACGCTCGCCTATGCCGAGGAAAGCGCGGTCCGCGCGGTGACCTTAGGAAGCGGGGTGACCGTCTTACCCACGCCGTTATGGCAAACCCTGGCCGAAAGCCTGTTGGCGCTCGTGCTCCCTGCGGTGATGGCCTTTGTCGCAATTCCATTGGAGGCTTTCCTTCATGCCTTGCGCGCGGTCACCGGGCTTTTAGTGGAGACCGCGGTGCGGGTGCTGGCCCTGAGCTTGCGGATCGCGGTCCGGCTGGTGGCGGCCTTAGGCGACACCGTGGGCACTACCTACGATCTCATCGTCTTCCCGCTCCTACTTTTAGAGCGTTTTTTTCTCCATGGCCCCGGTCTGCCCTCGCTAAAGCGCCGCGGCGCATCGGGCCACCGCTAGGTCTTCCCCAAAGCCTAAGGCTCTGCCTTGCGTGACCGCGGTTTGGCCGAGCGGCCGTGGGTTCGGGTCTAGAGTCGCGTGTCTAAGGGCCGGCCGCGGCCATTTTCGAGGCCGCGGCCTGGCTGGCGTCAAGGGCCCAATGCCCGATGCTTGCCCAAACGCCGCCCCGTAGGGGCTGTCACTACCACCTAGCGGATCGGCGGTTTTCATTCTTGGTTTTCGGCCGGTATTATATGGCAAGCTATTTGGAATAGTAAAAACGAACGAAATACAGGGAAAATATTGGGAATTTTCGCGTTTTTACCTCGTTGGTATTTTTATCTGACCTGATCCGCACCGCCGACTGTCTTTGCCAAGCGCTTGCGCTCTCAAGTCCTGTTTGCTTGAGCCCTAGGGGCGCGCGTAGAGTGAAGCGGTCGTAGCACAAGGATGAGCGGAGGGTGTATGGAGAGATGGTTACAGATACAGGGCGACCCAGCGGTTCGGCAGTTTTTGTTCGAGCAGCAGCGAGTCGATAACGCCTTCGACCGACAACTAGACCAGGTCTTGGCGCGGGTGCGGGTGCTTCTCAGTTCGCGCGGCGTTTTTCATGCCAAGATCCATTTTTCCACGGGCCAAGTGACGCTTTGGTTTTTGAACGACCCCTGGCATGACCGGGTTCATCTTATGGACGAGTTCTTGTCGCACACGGTCTGTCGCCTGTGTGGGCGCAGACCCTACCCATCGAACACCGCCTTGCCGATGACGGCCATAGGAGCGATTTTGGCCCAGTTTAAGCGTCTGCGCTTGCAGGACCGCCAGATTTATCTCAGGACCGGGTCGCTCAACATCATGACCGGAGTGGTGGGGCTGCGCTTTTCCTGCGACGGGTGCCATTACCTTGACTATACGGAGTTCCTGGCGCGGGCCGGCGAGATCTAGGCCGAGGTCATGCATGTCGATCGCGAATCAGGTATTCTTAGCGTTTGTGGTAAGGCGCAACCAAGAGGAGTCTGATGTTTAGCGAGAAAACCCTGAAGGACACCGATCGCCCCTTGTGGGAGGCGATGCACAAGGAGCGTCTGCGGCAAGAAGACCATATCGAGCTTATTGCCTCGGAGAACTATACCAGCCCGCGCGTCATGGCCGCTCAGGGCTCCTGTCTTACCAATAAGTACGCCGAGGGCTACCCGGGTAAACGGTATTACGGGGGCTGTGAATACGTTGACGTCGTGGAGGCCCTGGCGATCGAGCGCGCCCGTAAGCTCTTCGGGGCCGATTATGCGAACGTTCAACCCCATTCCGGGTCGCAGGCCAACGCTGCGACCTATCTGGCGCTTATCAATGCCGGCGACACGATCCTCGGCATGAGCTTGGCCCATGGTGGGCATTTAACTCATGGGGCCAAGGTCAACTTTTCCGGCAAGCTTTTTAACGCCGTCAGCTACGGCGTCGACCCCGCCACCGGCCTCATCGATTACGACGAGGTGGCAAAGCTCGCCCGCGCCCATAAACCGCGGGTGATCGTCGGCGGCTTTAGCGCTTACTCGCGGCTCATCGATTGGACGCGTTTTCGGGCCATCGCCGACGAGGTCGGGGCCTATCTGGTTGTCGATATGGCCCACGTCGCCGGTCTTGTGGCGGCGGGTCTCTATCCAAGCCCGGTCGGGATCGCCGATGTGACGACTTCGACCACCCATAAGACCTTGCGCGGGCCCCGCGGCGGCTTGATCTTGGCGCGCGCCAATCCCGACCTCGAAAAGCGCCTCAATAGTATGATCTTCCCCGGCACTCAGGGTGGCCCCCTGATGCATGTGATCGCGGGCAAAGCCGTGGCCTTCGCTGAGGCCCTGACCCCAGAATTCCAGAGCTACCAACAGCAGGTCGTGAAGAATGCCCAAGCCATGGCCGATACTCTCATGGGCCGCGGATTCAAGGTCGTATCAGGCGGCACCGACAATCACTTGATGTTGGTCGACCTGATTGAGAGACCGGTGACTGGCAAGGCCGCGGAAGAGGCCTTGGGACACGCGCACATCACGGTCAACAAAAACGCTGTACCCAACGATCCGCGCTCGCCTTTTGTGACGAGCGGGATCCGGCTCGGGACGCCCGCCATCACGACCCGCGGTTTTGGGGAACGCGAGACCCGTCTTCTCGCAGGTTGGGTCTGCGACATCCTGGAGCGTCCGGACGATACCGCTCTGCGCGAGCGTGTGCGCCGCGAGGTATTGGGCCTGTGCGCGCGTTTCCCGGTCTATAGCGACGAGGTCACCCTGTAAAGCCATGCGCTGCCCCTATTGTTTTGCCGAGGATACGCGGGTCATAGACTCCCGCCTCGCTGACGAGGGGGATGCCGTGCGGAGACGGCGCGAGTGTTTGGCGTGTCGCGAGCGCTTCACAACCTTCGAGCACGCCGAGTTGCGTTTGCCGCAGATCGTTAAGTCCGATGGTCGGCGCGAGCCGTTTCACGAAGCGAAGCTGCGGGCTGGTCTGCAACGGGCCCTGGAGAAGCGTCCGATAGACGCCACCCAGGTCGACGCCATTGTGGCTTATGTGCGGCGGTCATTGCTGGGTAGCGGCGAACGCGAGGTCACGAGCCGTCAGATAGGCGAGTGGATCATGGAGCAGTTGCGGGCCCTCGACAAGGTTGCTTATGTGCGCTTTGCCTCGGTCTATCGCAGCTTTCAGGACTTGAATGCCTTTCGCGAGGAGATGGAGCGCTTGGAGGATCAGGCTCAAGCGAGCGATATCTCCCCTAAGCTGTGATGACCCCCGCCGATGCCCTCTATATGGCGCAGGCCCTTCGGCTCGCGCGCCAAGGGGTCGCCACCACCCACCCCAATCCGCGCGTCGGCTGTGTCTTGGTGCGCGAGGGGCGAGTGGTCGGTCAAGGCTTCCATGAACGGGCCGGAGGACCTCACGCCGAGCGTCTGGCTTTAGCGGCGGCCGCTCATGAGGCCCGGGGGGCGACCGCCTATGTCACTCTCGAGCCCTGTTGTCATGTCGGGCGTACGTCTGCGTGTACCGAGGCCTTGCTGAGTGCCGGCGTCACGCGGGTCGTGGCCGCCATGGAGGACCCAGATCCGCGTGTGCGAGGCGGGGGCTTTGCGGCCTTAAGGGCCCACGGAGTGCAGGTTGAGGTCGGTCTCATGCGCGCCGAGGCCCAGGAATTGAACCGGGGCTTTGTGTCTCGCCTGACCCGTAAGCGGCCGTTTACGGTCGCCAAGGTCGGGGTGTCCCTTGATGGTCGCACGGCCTTACCAAATGGCGAAAGCCAATGGATCACGAGCCCCGCAGCGCGTGCCGACGTCCAGACTTTGCGGGAACAGAGCAGCGCCATTCTCACCGCCATGGGGACCATTCGCCACGATGATCCGCGGTTGACGGTGCGGCGGGCGGTGCCCCGTCCGCCCTTGCGCGTGATAGTCGACTCAGGGCTTACGCTTGCGGTCGAGGCGCGCGTCCTGACCGAGCCCGGCTCGGCGCTTGTTTTCACGGTTTCCGAGGGGCCGCGCGCAGACGTCCTGCGGGCGGCCGGCGCTCAGGTCATAGCTGTGGGCGGGGGTCGTCATGCCGTGGACCTTCACGCCGCCTGGACGACGCTCGCAGGCCTTGGTATCAATGATCTTTTGATCGAGGCCGGGCCGACGTTCCTCGGGGCGGCTCTCGAGGCCGGGCTGATCGATGAATGGGTGGTGTATATGGCGCCGAGTTTGGTCGGGCAGGGGCGTGGTCTTGCGGAATTCACGATTCCAGCGTTGAGCGCCCAGTTCCGCTGGCACTATCGGGAGGTGCGGCGGGTAGGGACGGACCTGCGTTTGACCCTGACGCCTGAGGCAAAGGAGTAGGTCATGTTTACAGGGCTTGTGGGAACCGTCGGCACGCTGGTCCGTAAAACCACCCAAGGGTCGGGGGCTCGGTTTACGATGGCCGCCCCCGGATGGGTTGGCGTGCCCTGGGTTTTGGGCGAGAGTATTGCCGTAAACGGCGTATGCCTGACCCTCATAGAAGGCCACGGCGATCAATTTTCGGCGGACTTGTCGCGGGAGACGCTGACGCGCACGGCCTTACAAGCCTCTTCCCCCGGGACGCGCGTGAATCTGGAGCGCGCGCTTAAGGTGGGGGATGCTTTGGGTGGTCATCTCGTGTCTGGGCATGTCGATGGCGTGGCCACCGTGGTGCGCTTACAGCGCGAGGGCGAAGGCCGTCTGCTGACGCTCGATATCCCGGAAGACCTCACGCGGTATGTCGCGCGCAAGGGCTCTTTGTGTGTCGACGGGGTCAGTTTGACTGTAAACACCATAGCCGGCGCTTTGGTATCGTTTGCGATTATCCCGCACACCTTGAGTGCTACGACTCTCGGTGGGCTCGAACCCGGCATGGCTGTCAATATTGAGGTCGATCTCATTGCCCGCTATTTGGAGCGGCTCGTACAAAACCCTTAAGGGACGATGGCAAAGCGTGTTTGGGTCCGTGCTATGAGAAGCGGTGGTCCTTTGGCCCACCGGGCGTAGAGCAGACTCACAACCCGGTAGTGGCCGAAAGGCGCCGATGGCGGGATAGGAAGCGTCAGTTGCCCCCTATAGACCCCGCTTGTCGGGATATCGCGGCCCACGAAGCTCCGACGTTCGGCCACCAGCCGGTCCCGCTTATAAAAGTCCCGCAGCTCGACGATATGGAGCGGTCCCGGCCCGCGCAGGAGCGTAAGGTGTTTAGTGAGGATGAGCGAGCCGCAGCGATGACCCGCCTCGGGGGCAACCGAGATCCGGTAGGCCAGAACGCGCAATTTCCCAGGCGCCAAAGTCCCGAGCAGATGGGTCGAGGCGTAGGGTGTCGACCAACTTGTGGCGAGCGCGCAGCGCCCGGTCCTCGCCAAGGGCCTCGAGGGTGGGACGTGGCGTGGCGGCAGCGGGACGCAGCCGATCAAAAGGGTGGTAAGACTAACTGCCCCAAGCGTGCGCCAATGCGGCATAAGCCCCCGGATGAATGGCGGTCTTGTGGGCCGCGGTATGAGTCGGTTGGGCGGTCACCAACGCTTGGCGTGGGCGGGCCTGAGGGAGGTGGCCGTGGGCCAGCCGCACGACCGTGTGCGCCATATGAATAACCGGCCGCAGCGCCGCTGACTTATGGGGCCAGCCGATCTTGGCGGCAAAGAGCCCGGTGACGACCAGTATGATGAGTAAGAGGCTAAGGCGCCGATGGCCGCGGGCCAGCCGTCCCCATCCGGGGCGCTCATGAAAGGCCGGAAGCATGGGATTGATCGATGGCTCGTCAAAAAGATCGAAGAGCTCCGGGTCGTGGGGCAGAGTGAACGGCCGAGCAGCTTCGCCCACTGGCTCGGCAAGGTTTGCTGCCACCGGGGGTGCCAAGGCCGCTTGCGTCGAAAGCGCCGGGATCGATGCCTCGGTCTGGGGTTCGTCCACGCCCTCGGTAACTCCGCCCAGGGCCATGCGGAAGGCGCGGGCGGTGGCGAAGCGCCCGAGCACGGCCCCGCGAGCGATGTCCGCGAGTGCGCCCTCCTCGGTGGCCAATAATTCCTGCATGAGTCGTCCGGCGGCCCGCACGTCATCAGCCGGCATGGGCGGGGCGTCGCCTAAGCTCGTCTGCCGGAAATCCAGGAGCTTGATGCGCTGATCGGTGGTCAAAAAGACGTTGTCGGAGCGGATCGCGCCATGGGCTAGGCCTTGGCCGTGGACCAACTCCAAGGCGCTCAAGAGGGCCACCATCCAGGTGCGGATAGGGGCCTCGGGCATGACCTCGAGGCGCTGGCGGCGGGCCTTCAAGGTCTCTCCAACCAGGTGTTCGAGGATCAAGGCCGGGGGCTGGGCCCAAAGACCGTATAAGGTCACGATATGAGGGTGGTTGAAGCGCGCCAGGATACGGCCTTCGGCGATCACCGACACCGCCCCGCGTGGACTTGTCTTTAAGGCAACGGGTCGATCGAGGGCGAGGTCTTGGCCCATATACACCGTGCTTCGGCTGCTAGACGAGAGGGTACTCAAGACCAGGTAGGAGCCGAGCGCCCGCCCGGGCCCGAGGGTCGGTGTCTGCGGTTCGTTGCGGCCGGTTCTATGCGGTTCCATCGACTTCCATCCCTTGGTCAGTCATAATTCGAGGCCGGTCAGCCGACCACTTGCCAATGAACGATCCATGCCTATTAGCCCTATCCCGGAAATCATAGCCGAACTGAAGGCCGGTCGTATGGTCGTTATTATGGACGATGCCGATCGCGAAAACGAAGGCGATTTGTTGATGGCCTCCCAGGCTTGTACGCCCGATGCGATCAATTTCATGGTACGCCACGGGCGCGGACTTGTGTGTCTGACTTTGACTCCGGAACGTTGTCAACAATTGCACCTCGAGCCCATGGTCAAGGAGAACGGTTCGCGCTATGCGACCCGTTTTACCGCCTCGATTGAGGCCGCCGAAGGCGTGACCACGGGCATCTCGGCCGCCGATCGCGCACGCACGATTCTCGCTGCCATCGCCCCCGATGCCAAGCCCCGGGACCTGGTGAGCCCCGGTCATGTCTTTCCGATCATGGCCCAAAGGGGCGGTGTACTGGCGCGCGCCGGTCATACCGAAGCTGGGGTCGACCTAGCGAGACTAGCGGGTTTTGCGCCGTCTGCCGTCATATGCGAAATCCTTAAAGAGAATGGCGAGATGGCCCGCCAACCAGAGCTCGAGGCGTTTGCGGCCGAGCACCACTTGAAGATTGGTACGATAGCGGATCTCATTCATTATCGCCTACAACATCAATCCAGCGTGCACCGCCTAGATGAGCGGTCGATTGACACCGTCCATGGGTCGTTTCGGCAAGTGGCCTACCACGATGACATCGAAGACCGTGTCCATTTGGCGCTCATACGCGGCGAGTTCGATGATCGCCCGATCCCGGTCCGCGTCCATGTCCAAGAAAGCCTGCTTGATCTTCTGAGTGACGTCAACCCGCCCTCCTGGACTTTGGGGGGCGCTTTGGAATTTATCGATAAGGTGGGGCGCGGGGTTGTGGTTTTGCTCGACCAGCCGGCGCCTACGGCCTTGACGATTGCCCGGCTGCGGGCCTCGGCGGCCGATACCACAGCGCCGGCGAGTTCGGCGCGCGAGGTGATGCGCACGGTGGGTCTTGGGAGTCAGATCCTCGTTGACCTCGGGGTCCGCAAAATGCAGGTTTTAGGTCACCCGCGCAAGGCGCCGGGATTGGCCGGGTTCAATTTGGAAGTGGTCGAATATCTGGCGCCGACGACAAGGGAGAGGAAATGAGCGGGGAAATCGTAGTCGATGGGGGATTGATGGCGGGCGAGGGCCGGTTCGGGATCGTGTTGGGGCGCTTTAACGCCTTCGTGGGGGAGCGGCTTTTGGAGGGCGCGCTCGATACCCTGCGGCGCCACGGCGCGGCTTCCGAGCGGATCACGGTGGTGCGTGTACCCGGAGCCTTCGAGCTGCCGTTGGCCGCCCAGGTGATGGCGGAGGCCGGGGTTTATGATGGGATCGTCGCGCTTGGCGCGGTGATTCGCGGGGCCACGCCTCATTTTGATTTTGTGGCCGGCGAGTGCGTGAAGGGTCTTTCGCAAGTGGGCCTGAAGACGGGGGTGCCAGTGGCTTTAGGGGTACTGACCGTCGATACCGTGGCGCAAGCGATCGATCGCTCGGGGGCCAAGGCCGGCAACAAGGGTGCGGAAGCGGCGCTCTCCATTCTTGAGATGGTCGATCTTTTGCGTCGCCTCCGCCATTCATGAGCGGGAGCCGTTCGCGGGCTCGACAGGCGGTGGTGCAGGCGCTCTATCAGTGGCAGGTCACGGGCCAGCCGGCCCAGGACATCGGGCGGCTCTTTTTGCGCGACGAGGACTCGGGCGGCGGTGTGGACGAGGCGTATTTTGCGGAATTGATCCGTGAGGTCCCGCTCCATGCCGACGAAATCGATGCGCTTTTGGGTCCGTACCTCGACCGGCCTTTGGCGGAAGTCGATCCGGTGGAGCGCGCCATATTGCGTCTTGGGGTCTATGAGTTTCGCTATCACCCGGAGATTGGGCAGCGCATTGTGTTAAACGAGGCGGTGTTGCTGGCCAAACGCTTTGGTGGGGACTCCGGGCACAAATTTGTGAACGCAGTCTTGGATAAGGCGGCGGCGGTGTTGCGGGCGCACGAGCGAGGTTAGATGGATGAGTTTGGCATAATCGAGACATTTTTTAAGCGCCGTCCCCAATCCTCGCGCGTCCTCCTCGGCATAGGCGACGATGCAGCCCTGATGGAGGGCCCCGCCGGTCACGCCTACGTCCTGACCACCGATACCCTGGTCGCAGGCGTCCATTTCCCGGACGGGGCCCCGGGCTTTGATGTCGGCTACAAGGCGCTCGCCGTCAACGTAAGCGATTTGGCGGCCATGGGCGCCCGCCCGCTCGGGTTTTTGTTGAATCTCACCTTACCCACGGTTGACGAAGCTTGGCTTACGCGCTTTCGCGACGGGCTTTCTGCGCTCTCAGAGGGTCTCGCCATGGATCTTATCGGCGGCGATACGGTGCGTGGGCCCTTGTCTGTGACGATTACAGCCATAGGCGAGGTCTTGCAAGGCGAGGCCCTGCGGCGCGATGGCGCGCGGGTCGGGGATCGGATCTATGTATCGGGTTTTTTAGGGGAGGCGGCGCTCGGGTTTTTGGCGCGGGCGGGGCGGGTCGCGGTGCCCGAGGAGTTTCTGGCGGATGTCGTGGCGCGCCTCGATCGCCCCAAGCCACGGATCGCGGAAGGTCAGGCTTTGCGCTCTATTGCCTCGGCGGCGATCGACCTTTCCGATGGCCTGGTGGCCGATCTCGGCCACATCCTGAAGGCGAGCGGGGTTGGCGCTGAGATCGATCTGCGGCGGCTCCCGGTGTCGGACGCCTACGATGCCGTTTTTAGTACCGTAGGTTATGACCCGGCCTTGGGTTTTGGCGACGACTACGAACTCTGTTTTACCGTGCCCCCGGAACGCCTCCCGGCCTTCCATCACATCCTGCCGCGCTTTGGTTGCGGGTTTCACTATATCGGCGACATTGTGGCCGGCGAATCACTCGTATTGCGGACCGAGACCGGTGTTTATATACCGCAGGCTCTGGGGTTTAATCACTTCCGTGGCTAAGTCTCCGATTTCGGTGTTTGTGGCGACCGGGTTTGGGGTCGGGCGCGTGCCTAAGGCCCCGGGGACGGCAGGATCGGTCTTGGGCCTCCTCTTATGGGGACCGGCCGGGTTTTTGAGTCTCGAGGCCTATGGCCTAGGGCTGGTCGCGGCCTTAAGTGTTGGGGTCGTCGTCGCAGGTCGGGCGGCGCGCGCGCTGCAGCGGGTCGACCCCCCGATGGTGGTGTGGGATGAGGTGGTCGGTATGGGGGTGACGCTCTTTGGGGCCCCTCGAACCGTCTGGTCTTTACTCCTGGGTTTCGCCCTTTTTCGTCTCTTCGATATCGCCAAGCCTCCGCCGATTCGGCGGCTGGAGCGGCTTCCAGGAGGCTATGGAATTATGTTTGACGACGTGCTCGCCGGCGTCTATGCCGCGGCTTGCCTGGAAGGGGCGCTATGGATCGTGAGCCACTGGTGACCATTGCGACGAGGCTTGGGGAGACCTTAAGCCAGCAGGGTTTGACGCTTGCGGTCGCCGAGTCGTGCACGGGCGGTCTCGTGGCTGCGGCCTTGACCGCCGTGGCCGGAAGCTCGCGCTGGTTTGGCTATGGTTTTGTCACCTATAGCGCCGAGGCGAAGATGCGGCTTTTGGGCCTAGATCGCGGGTACCTCGATGGCGATCATATCGTGAGCGAAAAGACCGCCGCGGCGATGGCGCAGGCGGCGCGCACGCAGGCCTCGGCGGATCTGGCTATCGGTGTCACAGGAGTCGCCGGACCCTCAGGCGGGAGCTCTCATTGTCCGGTCGGTACGGTTGCGATCGCCTGGGCTCTCGGAGAGCGGGTCGAGGCCCAAACCTTCCATTTCGCTGGGGATCGCGAGCGGGTGCGGGGCCAGGCGGTGCTTTCGGCGCTTGCGGGCCTCCTGGCCCGTCTTGGTGGCGAATCGCTCGCTAGGCCCTAGCCGTCCTTTGTGGAATAATCGCCCCCTTGCGCGTCATCGCGGGGGTATTCATGGATGTCAATAAGGGCAAGGCCTTAAGTGCGGCTTTAGGGCAGATCGAAAAGCAGTTCGGCAAGGGTTCGGTCATGCGTCTGGGGGATGCGGGCGATGCCCCGGCCATAGCGGCCGTGCCGACAGGCTCGCTTGGGCTTGATATCGCGCTTGGCATAGGCGGTCTCCCACGTGGCCGGGTGGTTGAGATCTACGGCCCGGAATCGTCCGGCAAGACCACGCTCACCTTGCACGTCATAGCCCAAGCGCAAAAGCTCGGGGGGACAGCGGCGTTTATCGATGCCGAGCATGCCTTGGATCCTACGTACGCCAAACGCCTGGGCGTCAACGTAGACGACCTTTTGGTGTCACAGCCGGACTCCGGCGAGCAGGCGCTCGAAATCACCGACATGCTTGTGCGTTCGGGTGGGGTGGATATCGTAGTCGTCGATTCGGTGGCGGCCCTGACCCCGAAGGCCGAAATCGAAGGCGAGATGGGGGATTCCCATGTCGGTCTTCAGGCGCGGCTCATGTCGCAGGCCCTGCGTAAGCTCACCGGCAACATCAAGCGCTCCAATACGCTTGTCATTTTCATCAACCAGATTCGCATGAAGATCGGGGTCATGTTCGGGAACCCGGAGACCACGACCGGTGGTAACGCCCTGAAGTTTTACGCCTCGGTGCGCTTGGATATCCGCCGCATCGGCGCGATCAAGCGCGGCGAAGAGGTGGTCGGCAGCCAGACACGCGTCAAGGTCGTGAAAAATAAGATCGCCCCACCCTTCCGGCAATGTGAGTTCGATATCTTTTATGACCAGGGTATCTCAAAGGAGGGCGAGCTCGTGGAGCTCGGCGTGATCGCGAACTTAGTCGAGAAGTCCGGCGCCTGGTACTCCTATGCCGGCGAGCGCATAGGGCAAGGCAAGGAGAACGCGCGCCAGTATCTGCGCGACAACCCGGCCATCGCCCAAGACCTTGAGGCGCGCTTACGCGAGTCTTTTGCCGCCCGTCCCGGGGTGGTCGTGGAAGACGCAGCCGCCCTGGATGACGAGGTCGACATCTGAGTCAGGACGGTCAGAGCGCCCGTTCGTATGCTATGAGCCTGCTCGCGCGCCGGGACTATAGCTGTTACGAACTGACAGAACGGCTCCGCACTCGCGGCTATCCCGCAGACGAGACGGATGAGGTGGTCGCTCGCTTGGCTTTGGAGAACGCGGTGTCCGATAGCCGTTATGGCAGCGAGCGGGTGCGGGTACGCAGTGCCCAAGGGGTGGGGCCCTTGCGCATTCGCGCCGAGCTGCAGGCCAAGGGTGTCGCGGGCGAGGTGATCGCGGCGGTCTTAGATATGGGGGATCCGGAATGGGGGGAGCGGGCTTGCCTTGCGCGATGCAAGCGGTTTGGCGAGGCGCGACCCACCGATCGGTCTGAGCGGGCGCGGCAATCCCGCTTTCTGCAGACCCGGGGTTTTAGTAGGGAACACATCATCTTTGCGGTGAGCGCGCCGCGGACTTAAAAGACAAAGGCCATGAAAAGCACTGAAATACGCAGCCGGTTCTTGGAATACTTCGCGCGTCACGGCCATGAGGTGGTGGCGAGCAGCTCGCTCGTCCCGGGCAATGACCCGAGCCTCCTCTTTACGAACGCCGGTATGGTCCAGTTTAAGGACGTCTTTTTGGGGCGCGAGACGCGGCCGTTTCGGCGGGCGGTGAGCGCCCAGCGCTGTCTGCGCGCCGGCGGCAAGCACAACGATCTCGAAAACGTTGGCTACACCGCGCGTCATCACACCTTCTTCGAGATGCTGGGAAATTTCAGCTTTGGTGATTATTTCAAGAAGGACGCGATCCGTTATGCCTGGGAGTTCCTCACCCAAGAGCTAGGCCTAGCGCCCGAGCGGCTGTGGGTGACGGTCTTTGAAGATGACGAAGAAGCCGCCGACATCTGGATTAAAGAGATCGGGGTTGATCCGGCGCGCTTTAGCCGCATTGGGGCGGCCGACAATTTCTGGTCCATGGGCGACACCGGTCCGTGCGGCCCCTGTTCCGAGATTTTTTACGACCACGGGCCTACGATCGCAGGCGGGCCGCCGGGCACGCCTGAGGCCGACGGCGATCGCTATGTCGAGATATGGAACTTGGTCTTCATGCAGTACGACCGCAACCGCGCAGGCGAATTGACGCCCTTGCCCAAGCCCTCGGTCGACACCGGCATGGGCCTTGAGCGGGTCGCGGCGGTGATGCAGAAAGTGACGAGTAACTACGATATCGATCTTTTTCAGGGGCTCATCCGGGCGGTGGGGCAGGTCTTGGGCCTGACCGATCTGCGCGATAAATCTTTGAACGTTATTGCCGACCATATTCGGGCGGCGGCGTTTTTGGTGGTCGACGGCGTTGTCCCGGGCAACGAGGGCCGAGCCTATGTGTTGCGCCGTATCATCCGCCGGGCTTTACGCCACGGGTACCGCCTGGGGGCCGAGGGCGCCTTTTTTTATCGTTTGGTGGCCCCTTTGATCGCGGAAATGGGCGGGGCCTACCCCGAGCTTGCGCGCGAAGAGACGCGCATCGCAGCGGTCTTAAAGCAGGAAGAGGAGCGCTTCGCCGAGACCTTGTCGCAAGGGCTGCGGCTTTTGGATCAGGATGTGGGGACTCTCCCGGTGGGCGGGGTGATCCCCGGGGAAACGGTGTTTAGGCTCTACGACACCTATGGCTTTCCCGCTGATCTCACTCAAGATATCGCCCGCGAGCGCGGGCTTGCGGTTGATATGGTCGGCTTTGAACGGGAGATGACCGCGCAAAGAGAGCGGGCGCGGGCCGCGCAGAGCTTCCATGGCGAGGACGTGGTAGTCGCGGGCGAGACCCGCTTTTGTGGTTACGACACCGTGGTCGTTACCGGGCGGGTACGGGCCCTGGCCGCGGGCGGCCGGACCGTACCGCAGTTGGCGGCCGGGGAGGAGGGGGCGGTGTTTTTGGATACGACCCCTTTTATGCTGAGTCGGG